>DASRDZ010000012.1:0-5810 GCA_035652335.1 Candidatus Dormiibacterota bacterium | reverse complement strand
TCCTCGGCGGCGGCCGCCGCACCCTCAGCGGCCAGCGGCGCCATGTCGCCGGCGGGCGGCTCGGCGACCGGGGTGCTGGGGACGTCCTCCGCCTCCGGCGGCGGCGTGCCGGGGCCCGGCGGCGCCGGGGGCGGAGCCCAGCCGGGGTCGACCGGTCTGGACGGCCCCGTCTCATCGGGCTGGCTGGCAGCCGGGTCCGACGGCGGCTTCTCCGGCGGCTTGTACCAGGAGGGCAGCGCCGGGTCATCCTCGCGCCGGTCCCCGGGGGACGGCGGGTTGCCGGTCGATTCCATGCTCAGTCCCTCCCGCGGGGCGCCGGGAACGACGCACGCGCGTTCGCGGCAGTTTAACCCGGCTGCACCACCGCAGAGAACGGCGCGTGCTCAGCCGGTCGGGAAGGTCGGGAACGGCGGGGGCGTCACGGATGGTGTGATCAGCGGGATGCCGCCCGGGTTCACGAACGGCGAGCGCTGGAAGGGACTCAGGCCTCCCCCCGACTGGGTGAGGGAGATCAGCGCCACCACCACGGCGGCGACGAGCAGCCCCTCGTCGACGACCATGGCGCGGCGGCGGTCCCCGCCGGTGGCGCGGGCGCGGTTGCCGACCAGGGCGACGACCATGAGCAGCACCAGCCCGACCAGGAGGAAGACCACGCCCTCCGCCGTGGCGTCGCCGCCGACCGCCTCGACGATGGCGTAGCCCTCGAACAGGGTGAGCGGGCCCACGGCGGCGACCGCGGCGACGACGGAGCGCCAGCGCCAGGCGACCAGCACGAGCGCCGCGCCGGTGAGCGCCACGGCCGCCATGGCAGTGCCCTGGAAGGCCGCGCCGAGGATGGTCGCCGCGACGCCGGTGAGGAGGGCGGCCAGGTTGACCATCCAGGCCGTCGCCGCGGGGTGCGCCCGCAGCCGCGGCACGTGGAAGGCGACCTCCAGGGTGGCCGCGCCGCTCACCAGGCCGGCGACGGCGAGGCCGATGCCGGTGGCGCCGGCGGCGGCGGCGGCGAGGACGACGGTGGCCACCAGGCCGGCAAGCGACAGCCCGGCGCCCACCGCGGAGGGGACGAGCACGCCGATCCCTGCCATGCCGAAGGTGAGGAGCCCGGCGGCCACCGCGGCGCGGACCAGCTGGGTGGAGGTGTCGACCTGCCCCTGGTCGGCGACGCCCACGACGAGAGCGAAGCAGGCGACGAGGAAGAGCACCGAGACGACGCCGAGGGTCGCCCGCACGGGGTCGAGGCCCCGGCCCGGGCGCAGCATCATCGCGGTGAAGAACAGGACCGCGAAGGCGACGCCGAAGATGGCGGCGGCCGCGCCGCTGCCGATCCTGGCGGCGCCGACCACGGCGACCACGCCGCCGAGCAGGGAGGTGCCGCCGAGGTAGAGGAAGACCCCGCGCGCGAACGAGTCGCCGCTGCGGGCGCCTGGGGGCGGAGCGCCGCCGGCGGCCGCCGGGGGTACGGCAGGCGGTGGAGGCACCGGCGACTCCGGAGGAGGCGGAGGCGCGATCGGCGTGGAGGTGCGCCCTGCCGCGGCGAACCCGGGCGCCGCGCCGGCTTCGACCGGCTCCGGTGGCGGCGGGACGACGGGAGGCTCAGGCTCCGGCGCGGCGCGCTCGGGAGGCCCGCCGCCCGACGACGTCCACGGCGGCGGTCCCTCCGGCTCGACGGGCCTGCGATGCCACGGCTGCGCAGGATTCGGCGGCTCACCGCCCGCTGGCGTCCCGCCCTGGTCGGCGCCCGACCCCGGCTGATCGGTCTCCACCGCGACGAAACCCTCCCGGCGCGCCTGTCGCACAGGCGTTCGCGAGCGAGTCTACCGCCCTCCGCGACCCCAGCGAGCCCGCGGCGGGGCGGCGCCACCGGGTTGCGACAATGTCCGCCGACATGCTCATCGGCGGACACGTCTCCACCCGCGGCGGCATCGACAAGGCGGTCGGCAACGCCGTAGCCATCGGCGCCGAGGTGATCCAGACCCACCCCTCGCCGCCGCAGACCTGGCGGAAGCTCACCGTCGACGACGGCATGGTGGCGAGCTACCGCGCCAAGGCCGCTGCCGCAGGCCTGCGGCAGCACTGGTTCCACGCCGTGTATCTGCTGAATCTGGCCACAACCAGCGATCTCCTGCTCAAGCAGTCGATCGGCTCGCTGGTCTACTACATGGACCTGGCCGGGCGGATCGGCGCCGACGGGGTGGTCTTCCATCCCGGGTCGCACAAGGGCGCGGGCTTCGAGGCGATGCTGCCGGCCATCGCCGGCGCCATGCGCGAGGTGCTGAGGCGCACCGACTCGCCGGCCAGGCTGGTGGTGGAGAACAGCGCCGGCCAGGGCGGCTGCGTCGGCTGCACCTTCGACGAGGTCGCCGCCATCGTCGACGCCGTGCAGTCCGACCGCGTCGGCGTCTGCCTCGACACCGCGCACGCCTTCGCCAACGGCTACGACCTGCGCACCGCCGAGGGCATCGACGCCGCGATCAGCCGCTTCGACGAGACGGTCGGCCTCGACCGCCTCTGCCTGGTCCACGCCAACGACTCGCGCGCCGAGTTCCAGAGCAACGTCGACCGCCACGCCAACATCGGCGACGGCTACATCGGCTCGGACGCGTTCGGCCTGCTGCTCAACGACAGGCGCCTGCGCCACCTGCCCTGGGTCCTGGAGGTGCCCGGCGAGCTGAAGCAGGGGCCGGACCTGGTCAACGTCAACCGGCTGCGCGCCCTGGCCGGGCTGGAGCCGGTCATCCCACCCGAGGGTGCGGTGGTCGGCCCGCGCTAGCCGATGCGGTCGCCGGGCTGCACGTCGCCGTCGGGACGCAGCAGGCCGACCACCTGGCTGCCCTGCACGTACGTCCCCAGCACCAGCACCTCGCTGCGCACCGGGCCCACCTGGCGCGGCGGAAAGTTCACCACGGCGCAGACCAGCGACCCCTCCAGGTCCTCGGGGCGGTAGAGGTCGGTGAGCCGAGCCGAGGAGCGCCGCGTGCCCAGCGGCCCGAAGTCGACGAGCAGCTTGTAGGCGGGAGTGCGCGCCTCGGGGAACGGCTCGCAGCGCAGCACCCGTCCGACGCGGATGTCGACCGCGAAGAACTGCGCCGGGTCGACGGGCGGCAGCGCGGCGTGCTCCTCCGGCACGCTACCGCGCGCCCGTCACGGGAGCGACCAGCCGCCCACCCGCAGGTACTCCTCGGCGATCAGCTCGTGCCCCTCGCCGGTGGGATGCATGTCGCCGGTGCGCACCCAGGTCAGCTCCAGGCTGCGACCGCGGAACAGCGAGGAGACGTCCACGATGCGCACGCCCATGTTCTGGGCGACGCGCCGGATGGCGGCGTTGAAGCCGCCGCGCGAGGCGCGGCGCGGGGCCATGAGGTCGCAGTCGTCGGCGGGGAGCGCCTCGAAGGGGTTGTAGACCGTCTGCACCGCGGCCACCTCGGCGAGCCGCTGGCCGCCGGGGCGCAGCGCCGCGTCGAGGCGGCGGAGGATGGCGGCGAGGTTCTCCTCCAGGGTGCGCAGCGCCTCGTCGTCGCCGACCAGCGCCGCCTCCATCACGTCGTTGCCGCCGATGCTCAGCGCCACGGGGCCGACGCTGCACCCGCGCCGCACCGCCTCGGCGACGGCCTGCTCGGCGCGCTCCAGCTGGCCGCCGGGGGCGAGCATCGAGGCGCTGGACTCGCTGGGGATGGCCAGGTGGGCCAGCTCCAGCTCGGGGTTGAGCGCGCGCAGGCGACCGGCGAGCAGGCGCATGCAGCCCTCGTCGACACACCCGGCGCCGATGCCGGCGGCGATGCTGTCGCCAAGACCGAGCATGACCTCGCCCAGGTGGAGTGGCGCAGAGTCGAACAGCGGAGACGCGAAATGCTCGGCCACGGCGGAGCGAAAGTATATCGGCGCGCGCCTATACTCGCCGCACACCGGAACGCCCGGCCACGGAGGACGCCGCCATCACCCCACATCGTCGCGCCAGCCTGCTCGTCGCGCTCGTGGCCACCGCGGCCGTGGCCGGGTGCGGCAGCAGCCGCCAGTTCGAGACCGATCCGCGCGCGGTCCTGCTGGAAGGCAAGCGCGTCCTCGACAACGCACCGGCGGTGCACTTCGCCCTGAGCAGCAGCAACGCGACCGGGAGCGGCACGCTGATCACCGGCGCCGACGGCGACGCGCACCGCCCCGACGGCTTCCGCGGCACCCTGACGGTGGTGCAGAGCGGCTTCAACGTCACCGTGCACATCATCTCGGCGCAGGGCTACTTCTACGTGCAGCTGCCCTTCACCTCCAGCTACCAGCCCACGGATCCCAGCAAGTACGGCTTCGGCAATCCCGCCACCCTGCTCGACCCCAACCAGGGCCTGAGCAGCCTGCTCACCTCGGCGTTGAGCGCCACGATGGCGAACCGCGACCTGCTCAACGGCGAGCAGCTCTACGAGGTCGACGTCACCCTGCCCGGCGACAAGGTGGCCGCGCTGCTCACCAGCGCCGACAAGACGCAGGCGGTGAGCGGCGTCATCGGCGTCGACGTCGACACCCACCAGATCCGGCGGGTGGTGCTGACCGGGCCGTTCTTCGACGCGCACAACAAGAGCACCTACACCCTGATTCTTGACAAGTATGGCGAGAACGTCTCGATCACGCCGCCGGCCTGAGCCACGGTGAGCGAGACCGAGGCGCCTCCCGTCGCGCGCGGCGCGCGCCGGCGCCTGGTGTTCGCCGCGGCGGCGGTGATGCTGGCGGCGGCCGACACCTACGTCGTGGTGCTGGCCCTGCCCTCGATCATGAACGACGTCGGGCTGAGCATCGACAAGCTCTCCCAGGCGGCCCCCATCGTCAGCGGCTTCCTGCTCGGCTACGTGGCCATGCTGCCCCTGCTGGGACGCCTCTCCGACCTCTACGGACGGAGGCCCGTGTTCGTCGCCTGCCTGGTCACCTTCGCGGTGGGCTCGGTGCTCACCGCCTCGGCGGAGAGCCTGGCCATGGTGGTGGCGGGGCGGACCATCCAGGGCCTGGGCGGCGGCGGGCTGGTGCCGGTGACGCTGGCCCTCGTCGCCGACGGCTGGCCGGTGGGACGGCGCGGACTCCCGCTGGGAGCGGTGGGCGCGGTGCAGGAGATGGGAAGCGTGCTGGGCCCGCTGTACGGCGCGGTCATCGTCGAGCACAGCGGCTGGCGGACGATCTTCTGGATCAACCTGCCGGTGTCCTTCCTGCTGGGGCTGGCCTTCGTGATGCTGCCGGAGCGGCACGGCGACAGCCCGCAGAAGCGGCGGCGCGACTGGCGCCGGGTCGCGGCGGCGGCGATGCTGCTGCTCGCGGCGGGCTGCGGGGCGCTGGCGCTGGTGCAGCCGTCCGCCCTGGCGTCGGATGCGACGTGGGGGCAGCTCTTCGCGCCGCTCGGCGGGGCGAGCGCGCTGACCATGCCGATCAGCCTCGTCACCTTCGCGCTGCTGCTCGTCGCCGTGCCGCTCCTGCCACTGCGGCGGATCCGCGCGGTGCTGCATGCGGCCGACTGGGCCGGTGCGGCGCTGCTCGGCTGCGTGCTCGGTTGCATCGTGCTCAGCTTCTCGACCGCGGATACGTCGAAGGAGGTCCTCGGCGCGGCCGCCGTCGTGCTGCTGCCGGCCGGCGCGGTGCTGGCGCTGCTCTTCGTGCTGCGCGAACGCCGGGCGCGCGACCCCCTGGTGCCGCTCGCGGCATTCGGCGACCGGGCCGCCTTCGGGTCGCTGCTCGTCAACCTCGGCGTCGGCGCGGCGCTGATGGCGGCGCTCGTCGACGTGCCCATCTTCGCCCGGGCCACGCTGTACCCCAACTCGCAGCTCGACGCCGCGCTGGTG
>DASRDZ010000011.1:0-46840 GCA_035652335.1 Candidatus Dormiibacterota bacterium | reverse complement strand
CGTCCCGTAAGGACGTGCTGAGAGAACTCGCGAAGGAAGGCCCTGTCGACCTATTCGTCGGCTTCGGGGCAGACAGCGGACAAGCCGGGGTCTCGCTCACCCCGGAGCTGTTGGGCGACCTGGCGTCGATTCCCTGGACCGTGCATCTGGATCTCTATCCGCCACCCCCGTCTGTGAGCCCGCGAATTGTCTCGGGTCCCGCCGCCACAGAAGAATGATGTGCTGGACACGATGATGACCTCTAGTGGCATAGGCACTCGCGGCGCAGACCACGAGTTCCCTTGCCCGGTCTGTGGGTATTTGGTCTTTGACGGGCCACCCGGCACGTTCGCGATCTGCCCGGTTTGCCGGTGGGAGGACGACGACACCCAACTCAGATGGCCGGCTTTGGCCGGGGGGGCGAATAGCACGTCCTTGATCGAGGCTCAGCGGGAGTTCGGACGAACAGCGGTAGACGGCAACCTTCACTATGTCCTGGATCCAGCTTGGCGTCCCATCGATTCATCGAGGGATGACGTGCGAGATGATTTTCAGCCCGGTCAACAGGCGGAGTGGCCTCGGGATCGCACGGGGTTGTACTACTGGCGTCCGACTTACTGGCGCCGAAGCGGCTAACCAGCTTGCCCGATTCTGTGTAATTGGATCCCTGGGCGATGGAGGCCCAGTTGCCGCTGCTCTGGAGACGGGAGGCGCGAGCCTCGCTCCGATCTCCGCATTCTGACGGCGGATATCGTCGCGATCCCGTGTGGACCTGGAAGGCGGAGAGAGGCGCTACTTCCTCACCTGGGGACGGATCTCGGAGGCGGTTGACGAGGAACCGTTGGAGCGGTTGTTGATGGCGGCAGCCATGCGATGCTCCGCGGGAGCGAAGCCCTTTTCCGCATACCTCTGCGCGACGCTGCAAGAGGCGGCACAAGAGCCCTACTTCTTCGAGAGCTTCTTCAAGATGTGCCAGCGTCCCATTCCGTATGGCTCCGGCTACAAGGAGTGAGCCGCCGATATCCTCGAATGGGTGAAAGCCGGAAGGAGTTGCACTGCCTCGGGCGGAGAGAGCGCGACCTTGAGCTGTTGGTGCTTGTCGCGGCGATCGAATGGAGCACTCGGCGACAATCCGCGCCCGCTTGGCGGGAAGGTCGTGGGCTCTCGGCCGCGAGGGTGGCGGCCATGAGGCCTGCTGCTGTGGCGGCACGTGGGTGAGCGTCCCACGGCGTCGCGAGATCAGCGAAGGAACCGCGCGAGGCAGCTTCAAGACGGTTGGAACAGGAGCTCGGGGAGAGATGGTGGCCATGACGAGGAGAACGTACACGGCGGTGTGCGAGCGCTCTGGAGACCGGTGGCCGATCGAGGTGCCCGCGGCACCGGGCGTCTCCACCCAGGCGCGCCGCCTGGCGGGCGCGGAGGCCATGGCGCGCGATGCCATCTCGTTGATGCTGGAGGAGGACTCCTTCGACCTCGTCGTCGCCCATCTCCCGGCGGAGCTGGCCACCGAGGTCGATGCCGCCCGCGAGCCGCGCCAGACGGCCGACCGCTACCAGTGCGAGGCCACCAGCGCCGCCCGAGCCGTGGCCGGCAAGCTCGCGCAGCGCCACGGCCTGAGCATCCGCGGCATCGGCCGCATCCTCGGCCTCTCCCACCAGCGGGTCCACCAGCTCCTCAGCGCGCCGCAGCCGCCCTCCGCCTGACGGCGGGACCCCCGCTCGACTTGCACCCGAGCCCGCGCCTGGGCTAGGATGCATAAAGAAGGCTTTATCAAACGATCCGTTATGAGTTCAGGCCTCCCCCAGGCCGCGACGGGTCGGAGCCGACCGCTCCGGAGACACGTCCCACGGTGCCCACCGCCGCCGACCTGAGCCTCCACTTCGAGGGCCTGGCCAACCCCACCCGCCTCAAGATCGTCGAGCGGCTCGCCGCCGCCGCCGAGGTCCGGGTGAGCGAGCTGGCCGAGTTCTGCAAGGTCTCCCAGCCCCGCATGAGCTGGCACCTGCGCATCCTCAAGCGCGCTCAGATCATCCGCACGCGACGCAACGGTCGCGAGGTGTTCTGCCGTCTCGACCGCGACGCCATCGCGGCCCAGATGCGCAGCTTCATGCGGATGGTGGCGGGGAGCGCCGGCGGGGCCGATGCCGTGGAGACACAGACCCTGATCAGCGAGGTGGCACAGTGAGCAAGAAGGTTCGGGTGGCGATCGTCGGCGTGGGCAACTGCGCGTCCTCGTTCGTCCAGGGTGTGGAGTACTACAAGGACGCCGACCCGCAGGACTTCGTCCCGGGCCTGATGCACGTCGACCTCGGCGGCTACCACATCAGCGACATCGAGTTCAGCGCCGCCTTCGACATCGACAAGGAGAAGGTGGGCTACGACCTCTCCGAGGCGATCTTCCGCAGCAACAACAACACCGTGAAGTTCTCCGACGTGCCGCACCACAACGTGCCGGTGCAGCGCGGCATGACCCACGACGGCCTGGGCAAGTACCTCAGCGAGGTGATCACCAAGGCGCCGGGTAGCACCGTCGACATCGTCAGCATCCTCAAGGACACCGGCACCGACGTGGTGGTCAACTACCTGCCGGTGGGCAGCGAGGAGGCCACCAAGTGGTACACCGAGCAGATCCTCAGCGCCGGCTGCGCCATGGTCAACTGCATGCCGGTGTTCATCGCCCGTGAGCAGTACTGGCACCAGCGCTTCGTGCAGGCCGGCGTGCCCATCATCGGCGACGACATCAAGTCACAGGTGGGCGCCACCATCATCCACCGGGTGCTCACCCGGCTCTTCCGCGAGCGCGGGGTGAAGCTGGAGAACACCTACCAGCTCAACTTCGGCGGCAACACCGACTTCCTCAACATGCTGGAGCGCGAGCGCCTGATCAGCAAGAAGATCAGCAAGACCAACAGCGTGGTCTCCCAGCTCGACTACGAGATCGCCAAGGACAGCGTGCACATCGGTCCCTCCGACTACGTGCCCTGGCTGAAGGACCGCAAGTGGGCGTACATCCGCCTGGAGGGCCGCAGCTTTGGCGACGTGCCGCTCAACGTCGAGCTGAAGCTCGAGGTGGTCGACTCGCCGAACAGCGCCGGCATCGTCATCGACGCGGTGCGCTGCTGCAAGCTGGGCCTCGACCGCGGCATCAGCGGCTCGCTGGAGGGTCCCAGCTCCTACTTCATGAAGTCGCCGCCGCGCCAGGTGTCCGACTCGGTGGCCCGCCAGCTCACCGAGGACTTCATCGCCGGCGTCGGCAGCAACGGCTCCGGCCCCGCGGCGGCCACCAACGGTCGCAGCGCTCAGCAGCTCCCCACCGAGCCCGCGCCGGCTCCCGCTCCACCCACCGCGGGCTGAGCGGACGGGGAGGAGCAGCAGGTGATCGAGGCGGGCCGGGAATCGCTCCCGGCCCGCAGCGCCCCGCAGCAGCGCCGCCGCCGCGGCGCGATGCTCCCCTATTACTCCTTCCGCGCCGCCGAGGCGATGGTGAAGGTGGTGCCCCACCGCCTCGCCTACCGCGTCGGCGACCTCGCCGCGGACCTCGTGGTGCGCACCCAGCCGCAGCGCTTCGAGGGCCTGCGCAGCAACCTCCGCCACGTCCTGCCGCCCGGTGACGAGCGGGCCGTCGAGCGGGTGACGCGCCGCAACGTGCGCAACCTGGTGCGCGCCTGGATCGACGTGCTGGAGATGCGCCACAAGGCGAGGCTGATGGTGTCGCGCCTCGACATCAGCGGCTACGACCACCTCGTCGGCGCGCTGGCCCGAGGGCGTGGCGCCATCGTCGTCTCGCTGCATCTCGGCTCCTGGGAGCACGGCATCGCCGCCTACAACCACGCCCACGGCAGGATGGCGCTGCTGGCCGAGGCGCTCGACCCGCCGGAGCTGTTCGAGCGCATCGCCAAGGCGCGCGCGGCCCTGGGCGTGCAGGTCATCCCCATCGACCTCGCCGGCATGCGCAGCAGCGACCAGCGCACCGCGCGGATGCTCGGCGCCTCGGCGCTGCGCGACGTCTACAAGCTGCTCAAGGCCAACGGCTGCGTCGCCATCGCCATGGACCGCGACATCGCCGGCAACGGCGAGCCCATGGACTTCTTCGGCGCGCCGGCGCGGATCCCGGTGGGGACGGTGGAGCTGGCCATCCGCACCGGCGCCGCGCTGGTCCCGATCATGCTCTACCGCAACGGCCACCGGGTCGACGCGCAGGTGTACCCGGAGATCACCTACGATGCCGCCGCGCCGCGGCAGGCCGAGGTGCGCCGCGTCGCGGAGGAGGCGCTGCGCCTCTTCGAGACCATCATCCGCGACCATCCCGACCAGTGGCACGTGCTCGACCCCATCTGGCCAAGCCCGCCTCCCCCCGCATGAAGATCTGCCTCGTCTCCCCGTACGACTACTCGCATCCCGGGGGAGTCAGCGAGCACGTCCGCCACCTCGCCGGCGAGCTGCGCGACCGCGACCACCGCGTCTTCGTGATGGCGCCCTCGACCGAGCTCGACGACGACAACGGCATCCCCGACTACATCCGCATCGGCCGCAGCGTCCCGGTGCCGGGCAACGGCTCGGTGGCCCGCATCGCCCTGTCGTTCCACCTGGCGCGGCGGGTGCGCGGCATCCTCGACGAGCACGCCTTCGACGTCGTGCACTACCACGAGCCGCTCTCACCGGCGCTGCCCATCACCACGCTGCGCTTCCATCGCGGCGCCAACGTGGGCACCTTCCACGCCTACGCGCGGCGCAACCTCGGCTACTACTACGCGCGCCCCTTCCTGAAGCGCTACTTCAAGCGGCTGCACTCCTGCATCGCGGTGAGCGTGCCGGCGCGCGACTTCGTGGCCCGGTACTTCCCCGGCGACTACCACATCGTCCCCAACGGCATCGACACCGCGCGCTTCCGCCCGGGCGGCGAGCCCATCCCCGAGCTGCGCACGCCGGGATGGCACACGCTGCTCTTCGTCGGCCGTCTGGAGCAGCGCAAGGGTCTGCCGACGCTGCTGGAGGCCTATGCGGAGCTGCGCCGCCGCCGTCCCAACGTGCGCCTCGTCGTCGTCGGCGACGGCCCTGGCCGCTGGGGATACGAGAAGTTCGTGGAGTCGGAGGCGATCCCGGACGTGCTCTTCATGGGCCACGTCGACGCGGCGCTGCTGCCGCGCTGCTACGCATCGGCCGACGTGTTCTGCGCGCCCGCGGTGGGGCGGGAGTCCTTCGGCATCGTCCTGCTGGAGGCGATGGCCTCCGGCGTCCCCGTGCTGGCCTCGGCGATCCAGGGGTTCTCCCAGGTGGTCACCCACGGTCAGACGGGACAGCTCGTCGCCACCGGCGACTCCACCGCCTGGACGGTTGCTCTGGAGCGCATCCTCTCCGACGCGCCGGAGCGCCAGCGGCTGGCGGCGGCCGGGCTGCGGCATGCGCAGCGCTACGACTGGTCACGCATCGTCGACATGGTCCTTGACGTCTACAGCGAGGCGCGCCACCGCGCGCGCCATCACCTGGTGGCTGCGGGTGTTCACGAGCAGGTTCCAGGACTGGGTTAGGGCGCAGGCGCGCAGGCTGGTCCCCCTGCTGCGCGTCTTCGGCCTCACCCCCAACATGCTGACGATGATCGGGCTGCTCATCACCGCGGCCTCCGCGGTGCTGATCGCCGCAGGACACTTCATCGCGGGCGGTGTGGTGCTGATCTTCGCAGCGCTGTTCGACATCCTCGACGGCGCCGTGGCGCGCGTCACCGGCAAGGTGTACCGGTACGGCGCCTTCCTCGACTCCACAACCGACCGCTACGCCGAGGGCTTCACCTACATCGCGCTGCTCTACTACTACGTGGCCGGCGGCCACGGGCGCGTCGAGCCCATGCTGGTGATCGCCGCGCTGAACGGCTCGCTGCTCGTCTCCTACGTCCGGGCGCGGGCGCAGTCGCTGGGCTTCGTCTGCGACGGCGGCCTGCTGGCGCGGCCGGAGCGCGTGGTGCTCACCGTCATCGGGCTGCTCTTCGCCGGCCAGCTGCTCCTGCCCGTGCTCTGGATCCTCGCCCTGCTCACCAACCTCACGGCGGTGCAGCGCATCTGGTTCGTGTGGCGGCAGTCGCGCCAGACCGCGCCCGCCGACTAGGCGGTGGCGATGCAGGCGCTGCGGCGCTGGTGGAGATGGGAGATGCACCGCGAGCTGGAGGTGACGCCGGCCATCCGCTTCATCACCGTCGAGCGCTTCGTCAAGGGGACGATCCTGGTGCTGGCCGGCATCGCCCTGATCGCCTTCAGCGGCAGCAACACCTTCCAGGACTGGGTGACCCGTGCGCAGACCGAGCTCAACCTCAACCCGGGGCAGCACATCTGGCAGCGGCTCTACGAGCAGACGCTGGTGCGCTTCGGCCACGCCTCGGCGAAGGTGCGCGACGCGCTCGGCGCCGGCGCGATCCTCTACGGCCTGCTGGAGCTGCTGGAGGGCATGGGATTGCTGATGCGACGGCGCTGGGCGGAGTACCTGGTCCTGGTCTCGACCTCCGCCTTCCTGCCGGTGGAGGTCGACGAGCTGGCCCGCCATCCCACCCCGCTCAAGGCGGTCGCCCTCCTCGTCAACATCGCCATCATGGCCTACCTGGTGTGGCGCAAGCGACTCTTCCTCGAGCGACCCTCGACGGCGTCCTCGGCGTCGCCGGCATGAGCCGCAGGACGCGCTCGCAACGGCAGCGCTCGGCGCGCGAGCGGGGCGAGGCTCCGCGCCCGCAGCGTCCGGTGGCGGCGTCGAAGAAGCAGCGCGAAGCGGTCGACGGCATGGCCCGCTACCGCGCGCTGGCCAGCCCTGGACTTGCGGCGCGCATGCTGCTGGCGGCCGGCCTGTTGCTGCTGTCGATCTCGCAGGGCCTGTCGACGCGCACCAACCCACCGCTCGCGCTGCAGGTGGCCGGCATCGTCGGCGGGTTCTGCGTCCTGTTCTTCGTGGGGGCGGGAATGCTGCGGCATTACCGCGCGCTCTACCGCATCCGGCGCGACGACCCCGGTGCGTGGCAGCCGACGATGTCGTTCGCGCTCGCCAGTCTCGCCGTGCCGCTCGGCTTCAGCGGACCCGCGGGGTCGCCGCGCGACCGGCTGCTGCGGCGAGTGACGCTGCTGCTGGTGCTGGCGTATGCGGTGACCACGATCATCGCGCTCAACCGGCAGCACTGACGCGCATGGACCTGGGACTGCGCGGCCGCACCGCCTTCGTCGCCGCGTCGAGCAGGGGCATGGGGCTGGCCATCGCGGACGCCTTCGCCGCCGAGGGCGCCGGTGTCGGCATGTGCGCGCGCACCGAGCCGGATCTCGGCGCCGCCGCGGAATCGGTGCGCGCCCACGGCACGCGCGTGGTGGCGATCCCGGCGGACCTCAGCGTCGCAGCGTCGGTGCGCGACGCCGTCGCGCGCGCCGCCGCAGAGCTGGGGCGGCTCGACATGCTCGTCGTCAACGCGGGCGGCCCGCCACCCGGAACCTTCGAGACCCTCGACGACGACGACTGGCGCCACGCCCACGACCTGACCCTGATGAGCGCCATCCATCTCGTGCGCGAGTCGCTGCCGCATCTGCGCGCGTCCGACGCCGCCAGCATCACCTTCGTGTCGTCGTACTCGATCCGCCAGCCGATCCCGGGCCTGGTGCTGAGCAACGCCGTCCGCATGAGCGTCGCCGGCCTGGCCAAGTCGCTGGCTGTCGAGCTGGCCCCGGCCATCCGGGTCAACACCCTCATGCCCGGCTTCATCGCCACCGGCCGCTCGCTCCAGCTCGCCGAAGCGCGCGGCGCCGCGCTCGACCAGACCGCCGGCGCCGTCATGACCGGCTCCGCCAAGCAGATCCCCCTCCGGCGCTACGGGACCCCCGAGGAGTTCGCCCGCGTCGCGGTCTTCGTCGCCTCTCCCGCCGCCGCCTACGTCACCGGCGCCACCATCCCCGTCGACGGCGGCATCATCCGCGGCACGCTCTAGGGCTTCACCCGGTCGCGTCGGCGGAGCAGGCGGCGGGGGAGAAGCAGCCAGAGCAGCACCGTGGCCGCGAGCGCCAGCACGGCGCTGCGCAGCAGGGGGTGCCCGCCGCCCGAGACGTGAGCGGCCGCCGGGGTGACGCGCGGAGCGCCGGTGGCGGGGAGAACCGCGACCGGGGACGGCCAAGGGCTGGCGACAGGAGGCGGGGCCACGACGACGGCGCGCACCTGCGTCTGGGCGGCGGGCACCGGCGCCACCACGGGGACCCCTCGGCGTCCGGTGGACGCGGGCGCCGCCGCGGGAAGGCCGCAGGGGCCGGTGCTTCCCACCGCGGCGTCGACGTGCATCCGGCGCGTCGAGTCGGCGGTGGACAAGAGCCGCGCGTCCGCGTCCCGGTTGCTCAGCCCGCCGCTCATCAGCAGCGCCAGGGCCGCCGCGACGTGCGGCGCCGCCATCGAGGTCCCCGCCATCCAGGCGTACTCGCCCGAGGAGGAGTCGAGCCAGGTCGAGAGGATTCCCGTCCCCGTGTAGCGGCCGTCGCCACCGGCGGACCCGCCCGGGGCGAAGATGCTGACGCCGGAGGTCGGGCTGTACGGCGCCACCGACCCGTCCGCCGCCAGGGCCCCCACCGACAGCGCCGCGCCCTGCGCCACGGCGGCCCCGCCGATCCCGGTGGTCCCGGTGTTGCCGGCGGCCAGCGCCACGCCCAGTCCCGCGGCGGCAGCCCGCTCGATCGCCCCGTCGACGTCGCCGTCGGCTCCGGACAGCGCGTCCGACGACGACCCCGGCGCGTCCGCGGCCCCGATGCTGACGTTGAGGACGACCGGCCCCGGCCAGGCCGGCGCCACTGCGGTCGTCGCGTAGTCGATGGCCTGGACGAGGTCGGACCGCGTCCCCTGCTCCTCAGAGCCTCCCGACGGCCAGAGCACCTTGATGGCGAAGACCCTGGCGTCCGGCGCCGCCCCGGCGATGCCGGTGGCGTTGCCCGTGGCGGCCGCGGCGATCCCCGCCACGTGGGTGCCGTGGCCGGAGTCGTCGAGGGCCGCGGCCGGCCCCGTGGTGATCGCCCCGTCGTGCACCGCCGCCTCGCCTGCCACCTTGCCCGCCAGGTCCGGATGCCCCGCCCAGATGCCGGTGTCGATCACCACGATCAGCGCCCCCGCACCGGTCGAGCGGCACCACGCCGAGGGGAACCCGGCCTGGGCGAGACCCCACTGCTCATGGGCGCGGAAGGCGGGGTCGTCGGGGGCGCTGGTGGGCCCGCCGGCGAAGGCGGACGCCGAGAGCCCGCCGCCCCACAGGGCCGCACACGCCGCCGCGCCGGCACACGCCAGGCGTCTCCCCCGGGGTCCCCGTCCCATGCTCCCCTTCCGATCCCCAGCCGTCTCCCCTGCTGCTCGGTATGACGCGCGGGAACCCCGCGATCCTGTGCCAGACTCCTGCGCCATGCCGTCGCTGCCCGGGGTGGTGGGGCACGCGCCCGTCGCCGCCCAGCTGGAGCGGGCGCTGCGGGACGGCGTCCTGCCGCACGCCACGCTCCTCGTCGGGCCCGAGGGCGTGGGCAAGACCACCCTCGCCGAGGCCCTCGCCGCCGTCGCGCTCGACGCCGGAGCGTGGCCGGGCGGCCTGCCGGCCCATCCCGACCACTGGCTGGAGGACTCCGGCGCCGAGCGCATCGGCATCGACCGCGTCCGCGCCGGCGGCGGGAATGCCGAGGAGGGTCCCAGCCTGCAGGACTTCCTCACCTTCCGGGCCTACGCCGGCGGCGCCCGGGTCGCGGTGATGGCTCGCGCCGACCGCCTCACCGAGCAGGCCGCCAACGCCGTGCTGAAGACGCTGGAGGAGCCCCCGCCCGGCACCCATCTCATCCTCTGCGCCGCCCATCCCGAGCGGATGCCGGCCACCATCCTGAGCCGCTGCCAGCAGCTCTCCCTGGCGCCGCTCATCGCGCGGGAGATCGCCGGCTGGCTTGAGGCGGCGCACGGGGTCGATCCCGCTCTCGCGTCGACGGTCGCCGCGCTGAGCGGCGGCCGACCGGGACGCGCCCTCAGCCTGGCCACCGAGCCCGGCGCCCTGCGCGCCGAGGTCGACGCCGTCGACGCCTTCGTGGCCGCCGGCGGCAGCGGGCGCGGGGGGGCGCTGAGGGCGGCGGCCGCGCTCGCTCCCAACCAGGGGGCGGAGGGGCGCGAGGTGGCCATGCGCCACGTCAGCGCCTGGGCCAGCTTCGTCCGCGACGTCGCCTGCCTGGCAGGGGGCGCGCCCGAGCTGCTGGTCTGGCAGGACCATCGCGAGGCCGCCGAGCGCTGGGCCGAAGCGCTGCCCCAGGCGCGCATCGCCGCCATCCTCGGCCGCTGCGTCGAGGCCGCCGACCAGCTGGCGGCGTACTCTATCCCCCGGCTGACCTACGAGGTCCTCTTCCTCGACGTCTTCGCCACCGACCCCGCGCCGCCGCACGTCGCCGCGGCGCAGCGCGACCCCGCCGCCCTCGGCCCGGTCGCACAGCCGCGAACAGCAACCCCCCGCCGGCGCGCCCCGTCGCGCCGCGGTTGACATTCGGGAACCGACATGCCCCTGGTCATCGGCGTCAAGTTCCGTCGCAACGGTCCTCTCAACTACTACAACGCCGACCCCGACGCGCCGCTGCCGATGGGCACGCAGGTCGTCGCCGAGACGGGGCGCGGCCCGGAGATCGGCACGGTGGTGCTGGAGGCCAGCGAGATCGCCGCCAACCTCCTGCCCGCCGACCTCAGGCCGGTGGAGCGCCTGGTCACCGGCGAGGACCTGCAGCGCAAGCGGGAGCTGGAGGCGAAGGTGCCCGAGCAGGTGCGCATCGCCAAGGAGCACGCCGAGCAGCGCAGCCTGGAGATGAAGGTGGTCAACGCCACGCCCTCGTTCGACGGGCAGCGCATCCTCTTCGACTTCTCCGCCGACGGGCGCGTCGACTTCCGCGAGCTGGCCAAGGACCTGGCCGGCGTCTTCCATTGCCGCGTCGAGATGCGCCAGATCTACCCGCGCGACGAGGCGCGCCTCCAGGACGGCTACGGACCCTGCGGCCGGCGGCTCTGCTGCTCGTCGTGGCTCAAGGAGTTCGTGCCCGTCTCCATCAAGCACGCCAAGGAGCAGGGGCTGCCGCTCAACCCCTCGCGGCTCAACGGCATGTGCGGCAAGCTCAAGTGCTGCCTCGTCTACGAGAACGAGCAGTACGTCGAGGTGAAGAAGCTCCTGCCCAAGGTGGGCGCCACGGTCGAGCTGCCCGAGGGCGAGGGCGTGGTGCGCGAGATCAACGTGCCCAAGGAGCAGGTGATGGTGTGGATGCCGGACCTCGGCACCATGCAGGCGGTCCCCGCCGCCCAGCTGGCGCGGGAGGACCTCGCCCTGGCGGGGGCGCGCGCCGGGTCGGCGGCCGGCGCGGGCAAGCGACGCAGGCGCCGGCGCGGGGGCGGCGCCGCGACGGGCGGTGAGCCGGGTGGCGGCGCCGAGGGCGGTGATGCGGGCGCTTCGCCAGAGAGCGGTGATGCTTCTTGAGCCGGTTCCGCCGGGCGTCCCTCGGCCCCGACTTCGGCTACGTCCCGGGTGAGCAGCCGCCCGACGACGGCACCTGGCTGAAGCTCAACACCAACGAGTCCCCGCTGCCGCCGTCGCCGGACGTGGCCGCCGCGGTGATGGAGGCGGCTGCTGGACTGCGCCGCTACCCCGACCCCTTCGCCGAGCCGCTGCGCAGCGCGCTGGCCCGGTACCACGGCCTGCAGCCCGAGCAGGTGCTGGTGGTCAACGGCGCCGACCAGGCCATCGACTGCTGCTTCCGCGCCTTCTGCGAGCCGGGCGACACCGTGGTCTACCCGTCGCCGACGTACTCGCTGTTCCCGGTGCTCGCGCGCGTCTTCGGCGTCGGCGCCGTCGAGCTGCCGCTCGAGGACGACTTCGCGCTGCCGGCGGCGGTGGGCACGGCGCCGGGACGGCTGCGCTTCGTGGTCAACCCCAACTCGCCGACCGGGGTCTGGACCGCGCCGCAGCGCGTCGAGGCGTTGCTCGCGCACACGCCGGGAGTCGCCGTCGTCGACGAGGCGTACTGCGACTTCGCGCCGGAGTCCTGCATCCCGCTGCTCGCCCGCCACGACAACATCCTGGTGCTGCGCACCTTCTCGAAGTCGCACGCGCTCGCAGGCCTGCGCGTCGGCTATGCGCTCGGCCCCGCGTCGCTCATCGAGGACCTCGCCGCGGTGAAGGACTCCTACCCGCTCGACCGCTGCGCCATCGCCGGCGCGCTGGCCGCGCTGGAGGACGAGCGACACCACACCGCCATCGTCGAGACGGTCGTCGCCGAACGCGAGCGGCTCAGCGCGCGCCTGCGCGCCGCGGGGTGGGACGTGCCGGACTCCGGCGCCAACTTCGTCTTCGCGCGACCGCCGGACGGCGACGCCGAGGGCGTGCAGGAGCACCTGCGCTCACAGCACATCCTGGTGCGGCGCTTTGCCGTCCCCGCGGACAGGTTGCGCATCACCGTGGGCGGCATCGAGGAGACCGACCGGCTGCTCGCCGCACTGGGCGCCTGAGACGCCGGCTGAGGCGTCAGCGCGCAGCGCGGCGGCTGCGGACCACGGCGGCCAGGGCCGCGGCGCCGAGCAGCGCGGCGGGCACGACCCACGGGCGGCGCCGGATGCCCATGGCCACGGCACCGGGCAGGTTGGCGGGGCCGCCGGCCGGCGAGGGCACCGGCGGCGCCATCAGGCGCACCGTGCCGCGCACCGTGGGTGGCCGGCTGCCGACGCGGCGGGTGACCTGGTCGCCGAGGCGCGCGAAGAGTCCCTCGGCGGCGGCGGAGGCGCCGTCGCCGCCCAGCCGCAGGGGGGCGTCGAGGACGTCGAGGTCGGCCTGCATCGCCACCGTGGTGGTGCCGGCGGATTCGCGCAGCCGCACGGCCAGCGTCCCCCGCGCGCTGGCGCTGCCGGCACCGCGCCCCGCCACCTCGTAGGTGATGGCACCCGCCTCGCGGTCCGCCTCGCCGACGCGGAGCGTGCCGCGGAACACCATGGTGTGGTCGCCCATCGGGATGGTCAGCTCGCCGCGCGCGGTGTGGCCGTCGACCACCTCGGTGACGCGCGCGTCGAGGCAGGGGAGCATGGTGCGCACGTCGCGCAGCGTGTCGAACACGTCGTCCATCGGCGCGGCGACCGTGAACGCGTTCTCGACGATCATCGCCGCATGATACGGGCGCGTTCCGCGCCACGCGGAGGCGGCGTGGTCTACGCCTCGCGGGAGAGGAGCGGCTTCTCGAAGCTGCGCTTGAGGGTGCGCTTCCAGTAGCCGTTGACCGCGCGCTGCACCTGCAGGTCGGTCCACCAGAAGGGGACGAAGGCCACCTGGTCGCGCTCGACGACGAGGCGGCGGGCGAGCAGGCGGCGGCGCACGGGGAGGCCGAAGTCGCGCCGCCAGGCGAACTTGTAGGCGAGGTAGAGGATGATCCAGCCCACCAGGGCCACGATCGCGTACTCGGTGTGTCCGTGGAGGGCAGACAGCATGGCGACACCGAGGGTAGCCGCCGCGGCCCCGCTCCCAGAGGCGCGTTGCAGCCTCGTGGCCGGCGTCCCATCGGGCTGTGATCGGCGGGGTCAGCAGGCCTCCTGACCGGCCCGGCACCATGTGCCGCGATGCGGCCGAGACTCGCCCTGCTGTGCGCCGGCACGCTCGCCGCCGGGGCCGCGGCCGCCTTCTCGCCCGGTGGCCTCGGCGACGCCGCGGCGCAGACCTGGCCACCCTTCGTGCTGGTCACGGGCCTCCTGCTCATCGGGGTGGTGGCCGCGCACGACGGCGTCTTCGAGGTCGCCGCCGCCGGGCTCGACCGGCTGCCGGGCGGTGACGGCGTCCTGTACGTCGCCGCCATGGCCCTGGTCGCGCTGGTCACCGCCGTGCTCAACCTCGACACCTCGGTGGCCTTTCTCACCCCGGTCCTGGTGCACGCGGCGCGGCGCCGCGGGCGCGGCGAGGCGCGGCTGCTCTACGGCTGCGTCTTCATGTCGAACGCGGCCTCGCTGCTGCTGCCGGGGAGCAACCTCACCAACCTGCTGGTGCTCTCAGGGGAGCACGTCAGCGGCTCCGTGTTCCTCGCGCGCATGGCCTTTCCCTGGCTGGCGGCGGTGGCGGTCACCGCGGTGGTGGTGGCGCTCGCCGTGCGCGACGGCACGGCGCCGCCGGTCCGTGACGCGTCTGGCCCAGCCGGAGTCCGCGGCCGGCTGGGATGGTTGGGGATCGCCTCCGCCGTGGCCCTCACCCTGGCGCTCGCCGACCCGGCGCTGCCCGTCCTCGGCGCCGGCCTGCTCCTGGCCGGCGTCCGCATCCTGCAGCGGCGGCTGCGCCCGGCAGAGGTGGCGCGCACCGTCGACGTCGCCGTCCTGGCCGGCGTCTTCCTGGTCGCCGTGGCCCTCGGCACCGTGGCGCGGGTGTGGTCGCTCCCCGGCCGGGTGATGCGGGACGCCGGCGCGCTCGCCTCGGCGGTGCTCGGCGCCGTTGCGGCCGTTCTCGTCAACAACCTGCCGGCGGCGGTGCTGCTCGGCTCGCGCGCCCCGGCGCATCCGCGCGCGCTCCTCATCGGGCTCGACGCGGGACCCAACCTGGCGGTGAGCGGCTCGCTCTCGGCGCTGATCTGGTGGCAGGCGGCACGCTCGGTGGGGGCGCGTCCGTCCGCCCTGCGCTACAGCGCCGTGGGCCTGGTGCTGGTGCCCCTCACCATGGCGGCGGCACTGGCTGCAGGGCGCGCGGTGACCTGAGGAGAGAAGGGAGTGGGATGGGAGTGAGAGGGGCGGGCAGACAACGGCCTTCCGTCGGTCGTGCACGGCAGGGGCAGCCGCGTGCACTCCTCAGGTCAGTCGCTGCTGCACGCCCCTTTCACCCCCACCCTCTCGTTCACGGCTTGCCGTTCCCGCCGGCGTTGTTGCTGCCGCTGCCCGCGTTCCCGTTCGCGTTGGCGTTCGGCGTGGGGTGGGGCGGCGGGGTGGGATGGCTCCCCGACTGGCCCTGGGCCTGCCCCTGCGGCGTCGGATGGCTGTCGCTCTGCCCCTGCGGGGTGGGGAGCGACGACGGCCTGCCGCCGTTGCCGTTGCCGTTGTCGGTGCCGCCGTTCCCCGGTGTCGGCGAGCCCTGGCCGTTCTGGTCGCTGGTGTCGTCGCCGTGCTGCTTGGCGAGCTGGCTGACGCACTGGCCGATGCCGTGCTGGTCGCTGCCCAGCTCCTGCTTGCACTTCTCCACCTGCTGGACGACGTGCTGGCCCCAGTTGGTGGTCTGCCCGGTGGCGACGGTGTCGACGGCAACGCCGGTGCTCGCCGCCGCCGCGAGGAGGATGCCCGCCGTGGCCAGCTTGGCGCCGGCGAGCGCCGGGACGCCGTAGAGGAGGCGACCCAGAGGACCGCGGCGGGGAGCCTTGGTCTCCAGGTAGCGGGGCGCGACGTAGCCGGGGTCGATCTGGGCCAGGTGATGGCTCAGCTCGCGCTCCAGCCAGCGGTCGAATTCGCCCATGTCCTCACAGCTCCGGTGGTGGTCCGTCTGCATGGAGAACGCACGAAGGCGGCGAAGTAACGAGTCGCGTCTCACATCGGCTCCGGCTCGAGCTCGGGAGCGGCGTCGCCGAGCGCGTCGCGGAGCTTGCGCTTGGCGGCGACCAGCCGGGCCGAGACGGTGCTCTCGGGCACGCCGAGGGCGGTGGCGATCTCCCGGTTGCTGTAGCCGTGGTGGTGGCGCAGGACGACGGCGGCGGCCTGGTCGGAGGGGAGGCGGCGGAGGGCGGCGAGCAGGTCCTGGCTGTCCACGCCCTCGGCGGGGTCGTCGCTCGACCGTCCCAGCCTGAGGATCAGCGCCCCGGCGTCGCGCAGCCGCTCCCGGCGGCGGTGGGAGATGGCCACCCGGATGGCGATGCGGTGCAGCCAGGCCTCGGCGGGGGCGTCGGGCGTCCAGCGCGGCCAGGCGCGGTAGGCCTTGACGAAGGCGTCCTGGACGCAGTCCTCGGCGGCGGCCACGTCGCCGAGCATCGCCACCAGGGTGCGCAGGATGCGGGCGTGCGAGGCGCGATAGAGGAGGTTGAAGTCCTCGTCGTCGCCCGGCTTGTACTCGGGCCTGTGCTCGGGATGGTCCGTCATCTTCTCCGCTCCGCCGGAGAGGGCAGTGTATGCGGGCCGCCGCGGAAGGGCGGGTGCCGGCGTCCGCCTGGGGCCGATCCGCGGAGTGCGGCCGGGAAGCGCGTAGACTCGTGCTCAGAATCACGCCAACCGGGCCGGTTCCGGGCTCGGGCGGCGCCCCGTGTTTGCAGCCGGACTCCCGCCACGGTTGCCCGCGACCACTGGGCGCCCGTCCGCGCGCCGCCGGGCCGGCCCGGGGGAGAAGCACCAGCTCATGTCCGCAACAGGCCTGGTGGTGAACGACCTCACCATCCAGGCAGCAACCGTCAACGGCTCGGGGAGCCAGTCCTCCAACCTGGTGCTGACCAAGGCGATCTTCCGGATGGGGATCCCGGTCGCGCCCAAGAACGTCTTCCCCTCCAACATCGAGGGGCTGCCCACCTGGTTCGACGTCCGCGTCTCGCCGCAGGGGTACCAGTGCCGCTCGCGCGACGTCGACATCCTGGTGGCCCTCAACCTCGGCACCTGGAACACCGACGTGGCCACCGTGAAGAGCGGCGGGGTGGTCATCCACGAGGCCAAGTACCCGGTGGCGGGGCCGACCCTGCGCGACGACCTCACCTACTACGCGGTGCCCTTCGCCCAGCTGGCCAAGGAGAAGATCACCGCCGAGGGCCTGCGCAAGTACCTCACCAACATGATCTACGTCGGCGTGCTGGCCCAGCTCCTGGGCATCGAGCTCTCGGCGATCGAGAGCGCCCTCAAGGACCAGTTCCGCCGCAAGCCCTCGGCGGTCGACACCAACATGCAGGCGGTGATGGTCGGCCACGACTACGCCGCAGCGGAATTGGTCAAGGCTGACCCATACGTGCTGGAGCGCATGACCGGCAGGACCGAGGGCCGCATCCTCATGGAGGGCAACCAGGCGTCGGCGCTGGGCGCGCTGATGGGCGGGGCGACGGTGGCGGCTTGGTACCCGATCACGCCGTCGTCGTCGCTCTGCGAGAACTTCATCTCCTACTGCGAGCGCTTCCGCGTCGACACCTCGACCGGCGAGAAGCGGTACGCGGTGGTCCAGGCGGAGGACGAGCTGGCCGCCGTCGGCATGATGTTCGGCGCCACCTGGGCGGGGGCGCGCGCGTTCACCTCGACGAGCGGTCCCGGCCTGTCGCTGATGGCGGAGTTCGCCGGGCTCGGCTACTACGCGGAGCTCCCGGGCGTGATCTTCGACGTGCAGCGCGTCGGTCCCTCGACCGGCCTGCCGACACGGACGATGCAGGGCGACGTCTCCTTCGCCTACACGCTGTCGCACGGCGACACGCGGCACATCGTGCTGCTGCCGGGCAGCGCCGAGGAGAACTACGAGATGGCCATGGAGGCGTTCGACCTCGCCGACCGCTTCCAGACCCCGGTGTTCGTGCTCACCGACCTCGACCTGGGCATGAACCTCTGGATGGCCGACCCGCTTCCCTACCCGGAGAAGGCGTTCGACCGCGGCAAGGTGCTCGACGCGGCGGCGCTGGAGGGCGTGGAGCGCTGGGGCCGCTACCGCGACTCCGACGGCGACGGCATCCCCTGGCGCACCCTCCCGGGCACGCCCAACAGCGAGGCGGGCTACTTCACCCGCGGCTCGGGCCACGACGAGGACGCGCGCTACAGCGAGCGCCCCGAGGTGTACCAGCGAGTCCTCGACCGCCTGGCCCGCAAGCACGAGACCGCGCGCGAATGGGTGCCCGCGCCGGTGCTCGACGAGAGCGGCAACCGCGCCGGGCTGCTCGCCTTCGGGTCGACGCACTTCGCCGTCGTCGAGGCGCGCGAGCAGCTGCGCGACGCGGGCGTCGAGGTCGACTACATGCGCCTGCGCGCACTGCCGTTCTCGCCGGAGGTGGCCCGCTTCGTCGAGCGCCACGACCGCGTCTACGTCGTCGAGCAGAATCGCGACGGGCAGATGCACGGCCTGCTCCGGCAGGAGCTGCCAGGACGCCTCTGCGACCGGCTCGTCTCCGTCCGCCACTACAACGGCGTCCCGATCGACGCCCACGCCATCACCGATCCGGTGCTCGACGCCGAGCGCCCGGCCGCGGTGAGTGTCCAGAGGTCCGCATAACGCCATGGCAGTCGCCTCCCCAGCGCCGAACACCAACCGCCTCGGGCTCACCCGCGAGATCTACAAGGGCGCGCCGACCACGCTGTGCGCCGGCTGCGGGCACAACTCGATCACCAACCATCTGATCAAGTCGCTCTACGACTACGGCGTGGAGCCGCACATGCTGGCCAAGATGAGCGGCATCGGCTGCTCCTCGAAGACGCCCGCGTACTTCGTGGAGCGGGCGCACGGCTTCAACGGCGTGCACGGGCGCATGCCCTCGCTGGCGACCGGCGCCAAGCTGGCCAACCGCGACCTGGTGGTGCTCGGCGTCAGCGGCGACGGCGACACGGCGTCGATCGGGCTCGGGCAGTTCTGCCACCTGGTGCGGCGCAACCTGGACTGCACGTACATCGTCGAGGACAACGGCTGCTACGGCCTGACCAAGGGCCAGTTCTCCGCGACCGCGGACCTCGGCTCCAAGTTGAAGAAGGGGCAGGTCAACGAGTTCGAGACCATCGACGTCTGCGGCCTGGCCATCGAGCTGGGCGCGACCTTCGTGGCCCGCTCCTTCTCCGGTGACGGCAAGCAGCTCGTGCCCCTGCTGGAGGCGGCCTACGCGCATCGGGGCACCGCCGTGCTCGACGTCATCTCGCCGTGCGTCACCTTCAACGACCACGAGGGGTCGACCAAGTCGTACGCCTACGTCAAGGAGCACGACTTCCTGCTGCACACCCCCGACTTCATCCCGCGGTACGAGGAGGTCGTCGTCGACTACGAGCCTGGCACGGTGCAGGACGTCGAGCTGCAGGACGGCTCGCACATCCTGCTGCGCAAGCTCGCGGAGGACTACGACGCCACCGACACGATGGACGCGATGCGGGTCATCCGCGAGGGCCGCACGCGCGGCGAGCTGGTCACCGGTCTGCTCTACGTCAACCCGTCGGCCTCCGACCTGTGCGCGCGCGAGCGCATGGCCGAGAAGCCGCTGGTGCAGATGGGCGAGGACGAGCTGCGCGTCGACCGTGAGGGGTGGGACGCGCTGATGCAGACCTTCGCGTAGGCGCTTGACCGCTCCGCCAGCGGGGGACCTGCGCTTTCCCGACGGCTTCCTCTTCGGCTGCGCCACCGCGGCGCACCAGGTCGAGGGCGGCAACCACAACGACTGGTCGCGGTGGGAGCAGCAGCCCGGGCGCATCAAGGACGGCTCCACGGCGCGCGTCGCCGTCGACCACTGGTCGCGCTATCGCGATGATCTCGCCGAGCTGGCCGCGCGCGGCCAGAATGCGCACCGGTTCTCGGTGGAGTGGTCGCGCGTCGAGCCGCGCGAGGGCGTGTTCGACCGCGACGCGCTGGCCCACTACGCCGACGTGGTGCGGGTGTGTCGCTCGCTGGGCATGGAGCCGCTGGTGACGCTGCACCACTTCACCTTTCCCCTGTGGCTGGCCGACCAGGGAGGTGCTCGCGCCGCCGCCGCCCCGCTGCGCTTCGCCCGCTTCGCGGCGGCCTGCGCCGAGGCGTTCGGCGCGGACGTGCGCTGGTGGATCACGGTCAACGAGCCGGTGGTGCTGGCCACCATCGGCCACCTGCGGGGCGAGTGGCCGCCGGGCGAGATCTCGCTGCTGCGCAGCTTCGCGGCGCTGCGGGGCCTGGCGCGGATGCATGCCGCGGCGTCGCTCGCTCTGCGCCATGTCGCGGCGGTGCACGGTCGCGAGGCGCGCGTGTCGGTGGCGCATCACGTGCGCGGCCTGCTTCCCGCCGATCCGGCGTCGCCGCTCGACCGCGCCGTCGCAGCGCTGCCCGACTTCGTGTTCAACCGCTGGTGGCTGCGCGTCTGTCGCAGCGGGGTGCTGCAGCCGCCGGTCGGCCTCGGCGAGCGCGTCCCGGGCCTGGCCGGATCGCTCGACTTCGTCGGGCTCAACTACTACTGCGACGACGTGCTCGCCTTCGACCTCACCCGCCCGGGCGAGCTCTTCGCCAGGCAGCGACCGGCGCCGGGGCGGCCGCTGAGCAGCTTCGGCTGGGCGATCGACCCGGAGGGTCTGCGCAACGCCCTGCATCTCGTGTCCCGCGAGTCCGGCGGGCTGCCGGTGATCATCACCGAGAACGGCGTCGCCGATGCGCACGACGAATTGCGCCCGCGCTACATCGTCGAGCACCTCGCCGCGGTCCATCGCGCCGTCGCCGAGGGCGTCGACGTCCGCGGCTACATGCACTGGACCGCATGGGACAACTTCGAGTGGGCCGAGGGTTTCTCGCAGCGCTTCGGCCTCGCCGCCGTCGACCCCGACACCCTGGAGCGCTGCCCCAAGCCGAGCGCCGCCGTCTACGAGGAGATCTGCCGCACCGGCGGCATCCCCGCGCGCCTGCGCACGCAAGACTGACCGCCGGGCGGTCGTCCATCCCTATGTGAAGCGAACGGCGACCCTGCTCGCCGCCGCCGCGGCCGCGCTGCTGGCGCCGGCCACCGCCCTGGCGGCCAGCTCCTACCCCGACGACTACTTCTTCGCCAGCGGCGGCCAGTGGGCGCTCACCGGCGCGCCCGCGTCGATCGACGCGCCGGCTGCGTGGTGCGCGAGCACCGGCGCGGGCGTGGTCGTCGCCGACGTCGACACCGGTGCCGACTTCAGCCATCCCGACCTCGCCGGCAAGCTGATCGCCGGCGTCGCCTTCCTCGGCGGCACGTCGTCGTCGGAGACCAGCCCCACGGGCAGCGGGCAGGCGGCGGTCACCGACGACAACGGCCACGGCACGATGACCACCGGCGTGATCGCCGCCGACACGGGCAACGGCATCGGCGTCGCCGCAGTGGCGCCGGACGCGCGCGCCCTCATCGTCAAGGTGCTGGGAAGCGACGGCAGGGGCTACGAGAGCGACGTCGCCCTCGGCATGCGCTGGGCTGCCGACCACGGCGCCAACGTCATCAACCTCAGCATCGGCCCTGAGCAGATCAGCGCGCAGGGCGTCAACCTCCCGGACCTGACCATCCCCTCGGCGGCCGCGTATGCGGCGAACAAGGGCGTTGCCGTGGTGCTGGCCGCTGGCAACAGTGACCAGTCGCAGGCGGTGTATCCCAACCTCGGCGGGATCGCCCTCGACGCCGGTGCGCTCACCCCGCAGGCGACGATGTCGTCGTACTCCAACCACGGCGGCGACGTGAGCATCTACGCGCCGGGCGGCTCGGTCACCGATCCCTCGCAGATGACGGTGCAGAACTCGGTGGTGTCGACGTACGCCGGCGGGCAGTACGCCGTCGCCGACGGGACCTCGCTGTCGGCGCCGATGGTGTCGGGAACGCTCGCCCTGCTGATGGCGCGCGGGATGAGCAGCAAGCAGGCGATGTCGGCGGTGACCGGCAGTGCGGTGACGCGCAACGGCCTCCCCGATCTCGACGCCGCCGCCGCGCTCGGCGTGCCGGACTCGCAACGCTGCGGCTCGCCGACGACGCCGGGTGCGCCGCCGCCGTCCACGGTGCGCGCGGGCGGGACGCCGCGCGGGGGGAGCGCGCCGGTCCAGCCGGTGGCGCACACCGCCGTCCCGGCAGCGACGGCACAGGCGCCCGCAACCGCGACACCGGCGGCGGATTCGACGCCTGCCTCGCAATCGCCGACTCCTGAGTCGGTCCCGCTCGCTGCGGTGCCGTCGCCGCGGGTGTTCGTCGCCACGCCGCCGGCGCATCGGGCGGGCGCGGGAATCGGGCTGCCGTTGCTCTCAGCGCTGGGCGCCGTCGTGGTCCTGGCACCGATGGCCATGTGGACGGCACAGCTCGTGCGGCGCCGCCGGCGATCCCGATGACCTGCACGCGTCGTGCCGCCGCCGTCGTCATGGCCGTGGCCGCGGCGGTGATCCCCGCAGGCGCCCTCGCCGTCAGCGCCACGCCGAACGATCCCTATTTCGGTGTGCAATGGGGCCTGCACGGCTCACCGGCGAGCACCAACGCAAACCAGGCATGGTGCGCGTCGACGGGCGCCGGCATCCTCGTCGCCGACATCGACACCGGCGTCGACTTCGGCCATCCCGACCTCGGCGGCCACCTCGTCGCGGGCGCCGCGTTCACCAGCGGCAGCAGCAACCCGAGCAGCCCCACGCCCGACGCGGTCGGGCAGGGCGCGGTGATGGACGACTACGGCCACGGCACCATGACCACCGGGCTGATGGTGGCCGGTGCGGGGAACGGCACCGGCATCGCCGGCGCCGCGCCGGGTGCGCGAGCCCTGGTGATGAAGGTCTTCGGCCAGCACACCAACTCCAGCACCGGGCAGACGACGTACGACGCCTACGACAGCGACGTCTCCTCGGCGGTCGTCTGGGCGGCGCAGCACGGTGCGCGCGTGGTGAACCTGAGCCTCGGACCGAGCGTCCCGGTGGTCAGCTCCGCGCTGGGCGACACCATCCCGCAGACCGTGCAGTGGGCGGCGCAGAACGGCGTCGCGGTGGCCATCGCCGCGGGGAACACGTACATCCCCGCGGCGGACTACCTCGGCATGCAGAAGTACGCGCTCGTCGTCGGCGCGCTGGGACCGAGCGGGGCGCGCGCCTCGTACTCGCAGAGCGGGACGGGGGTGAACATCTACGCGCCCGGCGGTGACGGGCCCGGTGGGGATCCCGGCAGCGACATCATTTCGACGTTCCCGACCTACCCGCTGCCCGCCGCCAACCAGCCTCTCAGCGAGAACGTCGCACCCGGCTACGCCGCGTACGACGGGACCTCGTTCGCCACGCCCTACACCGCCGCCGTGCTGGCACTGCTCATGGCCCACGGCGACAGCTCGGACCAGGCGCGCCAGCAGATCCTCAACACGGCGTCGACCGTCGGAGGACGGCCCGCGGTCGACGCGCCGGCGGCGCTCGGCGCCTGCACCGCCGCGCAATCCGGCGGTGCAGGTGGCACGCGAAGCGGAGGCGGCGTGGCGGGAGCCCCGGCCGGGCAGGCGGGCGGCGGCGCGGCGCGCCCGGGGGCGGCAGCCGCCTCGGCGAGCGCGGCGCCCGCGACGGGCTCGCCGTCCCCGGGCACAGGACAGGCCGCGGCCCCAGCGGACCCCGGGGTCGCGGGTGGACCCGCGAGCGCTGTTCCCGGCGGGTCGGGCTCCTCCGGCGGCGGACCCAGCCCGCTGGTCCTGGGGGTGCTGGCGGCGCTCGTCATCCTCGGAGCGCCGCTCGGCGCCTGGCTCGTCCGCTCCCTGCGCCGGCCGCCCGTCTGACGGCGCGCCCCGGCGCTGCGCCATCATCCCCGCCGTGGCCGCGCCGGACCTCGACTCCATTCTCGCCGACCTCCACGCGGAGTTCGGTGACCTGGAAGCCATCGTCGCCCCGCTCGACGACGCCGGGTGGCGCACGCCCACGCCGGCCGAGGGGTGGGACGTCCGCGACCAGGTGGCCCACCTCACCTTCTTCGACCGCGAGGCGGTGCGCGCGCTGACCGACCCGGAGGGGTTCACCGCGGGGCTGGCGGCGCTGCTGGCGGACCCCGAGGGGTGGATGGCGCGCACGGTGGAGGAGGGGCGCGTCCTCCAACCGCACGAGCTGCTGGCTCTCTGGCGCGCGGGCCACGCGCAGCTGCTGGACGCCGCCGCCGGCGTCGATCCCAGGGCGCGCATCCCCTGGTACGGGCCGCCCATGAGCACCCTCTCGTTTCTCAGCGCCCGCCTGATGGAGACGTGGATCCACGGCCAGGACGTTGCCGACGCCCTGCACGTGGAGCGGCGGCCGACCGCGCGGCTGCGCCACGTCGCCCACATCGCCGTCCGGGCGCGCGCCTTCAACTACGCCCAGCACGGCAAGGAGCCACCGGCCCGCGAGGTGCGGGTCGAGCTCAATGCGCCGGACCGGAGCACCTGGACGTGGGGCCCCGAGGGCGCGCCCGACCGGGTGAGCGGCGACGCCGAGGAGTTCTGCCTGGTCACCACCCAGCGTCGCCACCTCGCCGACACCGACCTCCGCGTCGAGGGCGAGCTGGCCCGCGAGTGGATGTCCATCGCCCAGGCCTTCGCCGGCCCGCCCGGCCCCGGGCGCCGTCCCGGCCAGTTCCCCAAGCGCAGCGCCCGGTCGTAGACCTCCGCCCAGCTTGGGCGCGGCGCACCAGGGAATGCCGCCCAAACTTGCGCACCTCGCCCGAGAGCGCCGCCGGCACGGCCGCCGTACCATGGCCCAACGTCATACTTTGTGCACCACGCACGCAGCCCGTGCGGCGCTGACGACAGGAGCGACCTCATGGCCAGCCGCATCGAGCAGAGCCTCGCCGCCGACCTGCTGCAGCGCGCCCAGCAGGCGGGCGTGCGCTACGTCGACCTGCAGTTCACCGACGTCATGGGCGCGGTCAAGACGGTGACCATCCCCGCCGAGGACCTGCCCGCCACCATCGAGCACGGCACCTGGTTCGACGGCAGCAGCGTGGAGTCGGTGGCCAGGACCGCCGAGTCCGACATGTACCTGGTGCCCGACCTCACCACCTTCCGCCTCCTCCCCTGGGCGGGCACGCCCCCGACGGCGCGGATCATCTGCTGGGCCCAGACCCCGGACGGCGAGCCCTACCCCGGCGACCCCCGCGGCGCCCTGCGCCGCGCCGTCGAGCAGGCCCGGGCGCTGGGCTTCGAGTACCGCGCAGGTCCCGAGATCGAGTTCTTCCTGCTGCGCCGCGGCGAGCGCGGCGCCGTCGAGCCGCTGCCCCAGGACCGCGCCGGCTACTTCGACTTCTCGACCGACCAGTCGGTCACCGTCCGCCAGGCCATGGTCAGCGCCCTGCAGGCGCTGGGCATCGAGGTCAACACCGTGCACCACGAGGTGGCCGGCGGCCAGCACGAGATCGACTTCTCCGCCGCGCCCGCCCTCAAGTCGGCCGACGACGTCGTCACCTTCCGCTACACCCTCAAGGCCGTGGCGCAGCAGGCCGATCTGCTGGCCAGCTTCATGCCCAAGCCCTTCCGCGACGTCAACGGCAGCGGCATGCACGTCCACCAGAGCCTCGCCGAGATCGACGGCGCCGGCAACGCCTTCGCCGATCCCCACGACGAGTACGGCCTCAGCGACGTGGCCAAGCACTTCATCGCAGGACAGCTGCATCACGCCGCCGGCATGTGCCTCGTCCTCGCCCCCCTGGTGAACTCCTACAAGCGCCTGGTCCGCGGCTTCGAAGCGCCCGTCTTCGTCAGCTGGGCGCGCACCAACCGCGGCGCGCTGGTCCGCGTCCCCCACGTCGGCCGAGCCGAGGCGACGCGCATCGAGCTGCGCAGCCCCGACCCGAGCTGCAACCCCTACCTCGCCTACGCCGTGATGCTCCGCTGTGGCCTCGACGGCATCGAGCGCCGCCTCCCCCTCCCGCCCCCCGTCGAGGAGGCCCTCTACGGCTTCGACGACGTCGAGCTGGAACGCCGCAACGTCGGCCTGCTCCCCGACAACCTCAAGGACGCCATCGAGGCCTTCCGCGCCGACGACGTCGTCCTCGACGCCCTCGGCGACCACCTCGCCGAACGCTTCCTCGAAGCCAAGCTGGTGGAGTGGCGCGAATACCGCCAGCAGGTGACCCCCTGGGAGGTCGAGCAGTACCTGGAGAGGGCATGAGCAGCTGTGTCCGCGCCGCGCCTGCCCCTCGCCGCCCTCAGGACGGCCGTCCCCATATGACTCGCGAGGCGCACGCCGAGCCGGCGCGGAGTCGCGCCGCGGGGGGCAACGCTGGCATTTGGGCCGCACTCCAGCGGCCAAATGCTGGCGTGGGGGGGTGCCCCCCCCGTCCGCGCGCACCGCGCGGACAGAAGACATGATCACCGTCAAAGACATCTGGCGCGGCGCCATGCCCCCCGCCACCGAGCTGCTCGGCGGCGGCGCCGGCCTGGAGCGCCGCGTCGAGTGGGCCACCGCCCTGCGCACCAGGCCGCCCGCCTTCGAGTCGGTCAAGGGCGGCGAGATGGCCTTCGTCCCGGTGAAGTCGATCAAGCTGCTCGACGAGCGCCTCGACCTCGGCCAGGTGATGCAGAGCTTCGCCGACCACGGCGGCGTCGCCATGGCGGTGATCGGCGACGTCCCCGCCAGCAGCATCGCCCTCGCCGACGCGCTGCTCATGCCGCTCCTGCGCCTCCCCGCCAGCGCCCACGCCGGCGACGTGCAGCAGCGGGTGGTCCGCTTCATCCTCGAGCAGCGCACCCTGCTGCACGAGCGCCAGCAGGAGCTGCACACCCAGCTCATGGAGCTGGCCCTCGCCGGTGCCGGCATGCCCGCCATCGTCGAGCGCCTCGCCGAGATCACCGGCCACGCCGTCGCCTGGCAGAACCTCGACGGCACGGTGCGCCACGCCAGCGCCGGCGCCCAGGTGGACGCGGTGCTGGAGTCGCTGGAGAAGGACCACGCCGCGGTGCGCCGCTGGGCGGAGAGCGTGACCCTGCTCGCCTCCGATCCGCCGGTGCACGAGTTCAGCCTCGGCGCCACCGGGCTCGCGCGACTCACCAGCCCGGTCCCCGTGCGCGACGGCATCGGCGGCCTGGTCTCGGTCATCGCGCCCGAGGCGGGGCTCGACCAGGTGGCCCGCCTCGCCGTCGCCCGCGCCGCCAGCGCCTGCGCCATCGAGCTCGACCGCGAGCGTGCCGTGCGCACCGCGCGCGACGAGCTGGAGGGCGAGTTCGTCGAGTCGCTGCTGGCCGGGACGTACTCCTCGGAGGACGTCGTCCGCGAGCGCGCCGAGCGTCTCGGCTTCGACCTCGACCGCGGCACCGTGGTGCTGCTCGCCCGCGCCGGCGAGGGCGGCGCCGACGCGTCGCAGCGCATCCGCCACCAGCTGGTCCTGGCCGGGCATGGCTGGATCAAGCGCCGCGCTCCCGGTGCGCTGTGCACAGTGCGCGGCGGTGCGCTCGCCGCCGTGGTCCCGCACGTGGAGCCGCTCGAGTCGCCGGCGCTCCGGCGCCTGGCGGCCGACCTGCGCATGGAGTGCGCCGGCGCGGTGGGCGGCGAGGAGGTGTCGGTGGGCGTGGGCCGGCCCAAGCCGGGGATCGCCGGTGTGCGCGCCTCCTACCGCGAGGCGGAGCAGGCGCTCGCCATGGGGGTCCGCCTCTTCGGCCCCGGCCGGGTGATCGGCTTCGGCGACCTCGGCCTCTACCGCCTGCTCTACGCCCTGCAGGGCCACGCCGAGCTGCGCGAGTTCTACGACGACCAGGTGCGCACGCTGCTCGACTACGACCGCCGCACAGGAGCCGGGCTGATGCTCACCCTGGAGGCCTTCTTCCGCTGCCACGGCTCGCCGACAGAGATGGCCGGCCTCCTCCACCTCCACCGCAACACCGTCCTCTACCGGCTGCGCCGCATCGAGGAGATCGGCCGCCTCCGCCTCGACGACCCCGAGGTGCGCCTCAACCTCCACCTCTGCCTGCGGGTGCGCGAGGTGCTGCAGGCCGCCGGCGAGGCGGACGGGGCGCCGCGCAACGGCCACACCGTGCGCCAGCCGGCGCCCAAGACCCCGCGACCGCCCCAGCGCGCCGCCTCGCTTTAGGCGTCACGCACAAGATCGGTCGCGCCCAATTCGTGCGGCCACGGGGAAGGTTTCCGAGCCCGCCGGGCGCGAGACTCCCACCACGCTGCGTGGACCCGTGCACGAGAGGAGTGGCCTGTGCGCCACGCAGCAGGACCCGTGCATGGAGGTGACCGTGGCAGGCAAACATCGACTCAGGCTCGCATTGCTCCTGGGAGCGGGGGCTGCGACCCTTCCGCTCACCGCCCTCGCCCAGACGGCGGACAAGACGGCGACCCAGGCGGCGGGGATCGGCGCCGACACGGTCTGGACCATCGTCGCAGCCTGCTTCGTGCTCTTCATGCAGGCCGGCTTCGCGATGCTCGAGGTCGGCTTCAGCCGCATGAAGAACGTTGGCACGGTGGTGGCCAAGGTCATCGTCAACCTCAGCATCTCGTCGGTCATCTACTGGATGGTCGGCTTCGCCGTCGCGTTCGGCAGCGCCACCGGCTGGATCGGCCAGGTGCTCGGGCACTCGGGGTTCTTCCCCACCTTCCATCCCGGCACCACCGTGCAGGGCTCCTTCCTCAACAGCGGCACCGTCCCCGGCGCCGCCCAGTGGTTCTTCGAGTTCGTCTTCTGCGCGGTCTCGCTGGCCATCGTCTGGGGCACGATGCTGGAGCGGACGAAGTTCATCGTCTACATCCTCTTCGCGGTGCCCTTCGCCGGCTTCATCTACCCGATGATCAGCCACTGGCTGTTCGGCGGTGGCTGGCTGATGCAGCTGGGAGGCCAGGACTTCGCGGGCAGCACCGTCGTCCACCTCACCGGCGCCACCGCGGGCTTCGCCGGCCTGCTCCTGCTGGGGCCGAGAATCGGCAAGTACGGCAGGGACGGGAAGCCCAACGCCATTCCCGGGCACAGCATGCCACTGGCCCAGCTCGGCGTGATCATCCTGTGGTTCGGCTGGTTCGGCTTCAACCCCGGCTCGACGCTGAACGCCACCAACCTCCACTTCGCCGACATCGTCGTCACCACCAACCTGGCGGCTGCGGCCGGCGCCATCGCCGCCATGGGCGCCATCTGGTTCGCGCAGCGGACGCTGGACGTGGGCATGATCGGCAACGGCGCCATCGCCGCGCTCGTCGCCATCACCGCGCCCTCGGGCTACGTCGAGCCGTGGGCCGCCATCGTCATCGGTGCCGTCGCCGGCCTGATCGTGGTGTACGGCGTCATCCTCATCGACAAGCTGCTCGACGACCCGGTCGGTGCGCTGAGCGCGCACGGCCTGGCCGGCATCTGGGGCACGCTGTCCTGCGGCCTCTTCACCGATCCCGTGCTGGCCAAGTTCAACGCGGTCGGCCAGGGCGGCCTGTTCTACGGCAAGGGCTTCCACCAGCTCGGCGTGCAGGCCTTCTCGGTGTTCATGTCCTTCAGCACCGTGTTCATCCTCTCCTTCGGCCTCTTCTGGGTGATCAAGAAGACGGTGGGGCTGCGGGTCAGCGAACGCCACGAGATCGACGGGCTCGACATCAGCGAGCACGGCATGTGGGGCTACCCCGAGACGTTCATGCCGGTGCCCGGCGGCGCGTACATTCATCCTGACGCCGTCGCCGAGCCGGCCCGGGTGATGGCCACCACCAAGCCCGTGGAGGGACACGCATGAAGAAGGTCGAGGCGATCATCCGTCCCGACCGCCTGCAGATGGTGCAGGACGCGCTCGACCAGCTCGGCATCTCCGGGCTGACCGTGACCGAGGTGGTCGGCTGCGGCGCGCAGCGCGGCTACACCGAGGTCTACCGCGGGGCGCGGGCCAACATCTCCCTGCAGCGCAAGGTGAAGGTCGAGGCCGTGGTCCAGGAGACGCGGGTGGACCCGGTGGTCGACGCCATCGTCAGCGCGGCGCGCACCGGCGAGGTCGGCGACGGGAAGATCTTCGTCCTGCCGGTCGACCAGGCCATCCGCATCCGCACCGGTGAGAAGGGCGAGGACATCGTCATGCACCGGGTGCCCGAGCACTGGGGACACTGACCCCCGGCGGGGGGGCCGTTCGCGGCCCCTCCGCCCGCTCCGGCGGGAGCCCCGGCTCCGCCGAGTCCGCTCGCCCCCTTGCTAGACTCGCCCGCACCATGACCTACGTGATCGCTGAGACCTGTGTCGACGTCAAGGACAAGTCCTGCGTCGAGGTCTGCCCGGTCGACTGCATCATCGGCGAGGATGAGGACCGGATGCTCTTCATCGACCCCGACGAGTGCATCGACTGCGGGGCCTGTGTCGACCCCTGCCCGGTGGACGCCATCTTCGCCGAGGAGGACGTCCCGGAGCAGTGGACGGAGTACACGGCCATCAACCGGGACTACTTCAAGGACAAGGAGGGGACGCGGCAGCGCCTCCTGGAGCTGAAGCCGGTCTCCACCTAGGGCAGGCCGCCTGATCTTGTGCGCCACGCACAAGATCGCGCCATCCCGCTTCGGGCGCGCTGACCCTGGCAGGTCGACCCCGCCGGTCCCTACGCTTGCCGGGACGACCGCGACCACGCGCGCTCATCGCCCGACCTGCACCCGGGGGGCGCGCACACACAGGCGACAGGAGGAGCGCATGGCGATCGACGAGTCCATCGTGGCCCCGAAGACCTCTCCCAAGGAGGTGATCTCGCGGGCCAAGGAGCAGGGCGTGAAGATCGTGGACCTGCGGTTCACGGACCTGCCCGGCACCTGGCAGCACTTCAGCATCCCCGTCGGGGAGATGACCGAGGACCTCTTCACCGAGGGCATCGGCTTCGACGGGTCGAGCATCCGCGGCTTCCAGAAGATCCACGAGAGCGACATGCTGCTCTTCCCGGATCCCGACACCGCGCTGGTCGATCCCTGCCTCGAGGTCCCCACCCTGCAGATCGTCTGCGACATCAAGGACCCCATCCGGCGCATGCCCTACTCGCGCGACCCGCGCTACGTGAGCCGCAAGGCGGAGGCCTACCTGCGCGAGTCCGGCGTCGCCGACACCTCGTACTGGGGCCCCGAGGCCGAGTTCTACATCTTCAACTCGGTGCGCTACGACCAGAACGCGCACGAGGGCTACTACCACGTCGACTCCATCGAGGGCATCTGGAACAGCGGCCAGAACGGCCTGCCCAACCTCGGCTTCCGCCCGCGCTACAAGGAGGGGTACTTCCCCGTCCCGCCGGTCGACAAGCTGCAGGACCTGCGCAGCCGCATCACCCTGGCGCTGATCGACGCCGGCGTGGACGTCGAGGTGCATCACCACGAGGTCGGCACCGCGGGCCAGACCGAGATCGACATGCGCTTCGACACCATGACGACGATGGCCGACAAGGTCCTGCAGTACAAGTACATCGTCAAGAACGTCTGCTACCAGAACGGCTACACCGCGACCTTCATGCCCAAGCCGCTCTTCGGTGACAACGGGTCGGGCATGCACACCCACCAGTCGCTCTGGAAGGACGGCGTCAACCTCTTCTACGACAAGGACGGCTACGCGCTGCTCTCCGACCTGGCGCGCTGGTACATCGGCGGCCTGCTCAAGCACGCGCCCGCGCTGCTCGCCTTCGCCGCTCCCACCACCAACTCGTACCGTCGCCTGGTGCCCGGCTACGAGGCCCCGATCAAGCTGGCCTACTCGGCGCGCAACCGCTCCGCCTGCGTGCGCATCCCCACCTACAGCGACTCGCCCAAGGCGCGCCGCCTGGAGTTCCGCTCGCCCGACCCGACCTGCAACCCCTACCTCGCCTTCCCGGCGATGCTGATGGCGGGTCTGGACGGCATCGCCAACAAGACCGAGCCGCCCAAGCCGATCGAGGCCGACCTCTACGAGCTCGACCCCGAGATGTCGGCGCAGGTGAAGAACCTGCCGGGCTCGCTCTCCGAGGTGCTCGACGCCCTGGAGTCGGACAACGACTTCCTGCAGAAGGGCGGCGTCTTCACCGAGGACCTCATCTACACCTGGATCGCCTACAAGCGCGAGCGCGAGGTCGATCCCGTCGCCCTGCGGCCGCACCCGTACGAGTTCTTCCTCTACTACGACGCGTAGTCGTCGGTCGTCAGGAAGGGGGCCGGAGCCGATCCTCCGGCCCCCTTTTGCGTTCGTTCTGGCTGGCTAGCTGAGGACGGTGGCCGGCGGCGGGATGCGCAGCCCGTTGGCGAGGGCGAGCTGGCGGGCGGTTTCGGCCTGGAGTGTCTGCAACCGGCGCCCGTCGAGGCGGAGGCAGGCCCAGTCCCAGTGCAGCGCGACGGCGTCGCCGGGTTGCGGGGAGTCGAGGAGGCCGCGCCAGGCGACCTGCTCGACGCGGGGCGGGTCGAGCACCAGCGCGTGGTCGCGCCAGGCAAGGGGCCGGGAGCGCACCAGGAGGCGATCGCCGCAGACGGCGTCGACGTGTCCCCAGCGGATGCGGCAGCGGTCGAGGACGTGCAGCGGGGCGTCGACGTGGCCCTGGCGGAGCATTCCGACCCACGGGTACACGGAGAAGACGTGGAAGTTGTGGTGCGGCACGGCACCGTGGTGGGCGGCGTCGGCGAGCTGCTCGGTGTCGCCCGCTGCCACGCGCCGGAAGCGGTCGTCGAGCGTGCGCGCGAGCAGTGACGGTGGGACGCGGTCGAGCAGGGGGTTGCCCAGCCAGTAGGCCTCGACGACGCGACGGTCGAGCGGGTCGGCGATGCGGTTGGCGGCGGCGATGAGCTGCAGGTACGGCCACGCGCCCTCGAAACCTCGGGCGAGCTCGCGCAGGCCGGGGTCGGCGACGGCGGCGGTGGCGTGGTCGAGCAGGGCCTGCGAGTCACCGGGGCCGCAGTAGCCGAGCGCGTTGGGCGGGTAGGCGAAGTGCGCGAACAGCAGCGGACCGGGGAGGACGGCGGCCGTCATGTGGTGAGCACGGCACGGGTGCGCCGGGCGAGCGGCAGGGCGGCAAGCGCAGCACCGGCGAGGATGAGCAGCAGCCCGGCCAGATGCGGCGCCAGGGTGGTGTGGTGCGCCGCGGCGTCGAGAAGCGCGGTGACGAAGGCGCCGAGGACGAGCACCGCGGTGACGTCGACGGCGGACGCGCGGGCCAGTGCCGCGAACCAGGTGGTGACGTAGCCCGCGAGGACGGCGCCGGTGAGCAGCGCCACGGCCCACCCCGCACCGCCCAGGTGCAGCAGGCCGGTGAGGTTGCCGCTCACCGCCAGGTAGGCGAGCAGCACCACCACGCCGACGCCGATGCGTGCCACGCCGACGACCTGCGAGGGGATGCTGCGCAGCAATGCGCGCACCACGATCACCTCACCCGCCCAGATCAGGGTGGCGGCGAGGACCATCCATTCACCGGTGGTGGAATGGCGCAGCGCCGTCAGGTCGCCGCTCAGCGCCACCTGCCCGAGCAGCAGCGCGGCGACGGCGGCGACGTGGCGCACGCCGATGCGCTCGCGCAGCAGCGGCACCGCCAGCAGCGCCACCCACAGCACGAGGGTCTTCTGCAGGAAGCCGGCCTGCGTCGAGCCGGCGTGGCGCAGCCCCTCGAAGAAGAGGATGAAGGCCAGGCCGCCGCCGAAGACGCCGACGGCGAGCAGCGCGAGGGCCGCGCGCCGGTCGAGCGCTCGCAGCGCCGGGCGCAGGGTGCGGCGACTCACCGCGAGCAGTCCGGCACAGAGCAGCATCGCGGCGACGAGGTTCTTCGCCGTCGTGTACACCGAGGCGCTCGGCACCTGCTGCACCGCGTAGCCGTTGACGAACACCGCCACACCGCTGATGCCCGCGGTGGTGAGGGCGAGCGCGATCCCGGCGCCGCGCGTCATGGGGATCCGCAGCGACGGCAGGCGGATCATGCGACGCTCCTCCGGGCCGCGGCCTCGACGGGTGAGACGCGTCGCACGGCGATCCCCGTGTGCACCGCCACGTGGTCGCCGGCGACGACCCGGACGCCTTCGAGCGCCAGCAGGGCGGTCGAGATGCGATGCCGGCGCATGCCGTCGTCCACCACCGCGGTATGCGCGTCGCCGTCCAGCGACACCACCCGCGCGACCATCTCCACACACATCACGCCACCTCCGTGCACGCCTCGCGCACCGCCCGCACCGCCGGCGCGACCGCCGCCGCCACCGCCTCGCTCAACCCCGGCCCGTCGCCGACCTCGCCCACCTCGACACCCACCACGAGGAGCCGCGCAGGCAGCCGTTCGAGCACCTCACCCAGCGCCAGTGCGTCGGCGAGGCTGAGCGCGTGGCTGCCGCCGCTCGGCGTGTGCACCGCCAGCGCATCCGCGCCCATGGTGCCGACGTGGAGCGTGCCCGCGGCCGCGCCGCTGCGCATGGCGTCGATCACCACGGCGAGCTGCGCGCCCGTCCAGGCATCGCACAGGGCGGTCGACTCGCCGTCGCTCTCCAGGCAGCGCACGCCGGGAAGGCGCAGCGCCTCCACGCCGCGCAGCACCTCGAGGGCGACGCCGTCGTCGCGCCGGTAGGGGTTGCCGATGCCGATCACCACCACGCCGTCGTTCATCGCCGTTCCACCGTGAGGTCGAGGAAGTGCGTCGCGCACGAGATGCAGGGGTCGTGGTTGCGGATGGCCATCTCGCACTGGCGGGTCAGCTCCGCGTCGTCGAGGTGCAGCCGCGGCGCCACGAAGCCGCGCAGGTCGTCCTCGATGGCGGCCTGGTTCTGCGCGGTCGGCGGCACGATGACCGCGGAGGTGATCGTCCCCTCGGCGTCGAGGTCGTAGCGGTGGTACAGCGTGCCCCGCGGCGCCTCCGTGGCGGCGCATCCGCGGCCCGCACGTGCGGGCACGTCGACGAACGGCCGCGCCGGTGGCTCGTAGGTCTCGACGATGTGCAGAGCCTCGTCGCAGGCGACGAGCAGCTCGACCGCGCGGACCACGATGCTCTGGAACGGGTTGCGGCAGACCTCGCCGAGGCCCGCGGCGAGCGCGGCGGTGCGGGCGAGGGCGGGCAGGCGGTCGAAGTTCAGCGAGTACCGCGCCAGCGGTCCCGTGATGTGGTGCGCGCCGCCGGCCAGCGAGCCGTGCAGCGCCGTGGAGTGCCGCACGTGCGATTCCACGACATGGCGCTCGAAGTCGTGCACCGGCGCGTCCAGCCCGCCGGACGACACCAGGCGCCCCTCCAGCATCGGGTACTCGGTGGGATGGCGCAGCGCGAGCATCTCCCAGCCGCCCTGCACGTCCGGGAAGTCGAAGGAGGCGACCCAGCGCACGGTGTCGAGCGCGGCGTCGCGCGCTCGCAGCAGCCGCTCCCGCAGCGGCCGCAGCTCCGCAGGCGACGGCGCGCGGTGGAAGCCGCCGACCCGCACGTTGACGGGGTGGATGGCGCGGCCGCCGACGACGGTGAGGATCTCGTTGCCCGTCTTCTTGATGTCGAGCCCCCGCTCGACCACGGCGCGATGGTCGCGCGCCATGTGCACGGCGCTGGGATAGCCGAGGAAGTCGGGCGCGTGCAGCATGTAGATGTGCAGCGCGTGGCTCTCGATCCACTCGCCGCAGTAGAGCAGCCGCCGCAGGTCGCGCAGCGCGCCCTCGACGCGGACGCCGCAGGCGTCCTCGATCGCCTGGCAGGCGCTCATCTGGTAGGCGACGGGACAGATTCCGCAGATGCGCGCCGTGATGTCGGGCGGCTCGGTGTGCCCGCGCCCGCGCAGGAAGGCCTCGAAGAAGCGCGGCGGCTCGTAGATCCGCAGCGCCACGTCCTCGACCACCCCGTCGCGGACCGACACGTGCATGGCGGCCTCGCCCTCGATGCGGGCCAGCGCCCCCACGGACAGCGTGCGGGACGTGGTGCCGTGCGTCATTCGCCCCCCTCCCCGAACGCCGGGGCGCCGACGTTGAAGGTGCGCAGCAGGCGGCTCACGTCGCGCGGGCTCGCGCCGTTCTCCCGCAGCGCTCCGCGCAGCGAGCCGAGGTTCACCGTGTCCGCGGGGCCGAAGCAGCCGAAGCAGCCGCGCGCGTATGCGGGGCAGAGCGCACCGCATCCCGCGTGGGTGACGGGGCCGAGGCACGGGGTGCCATGCGCCACCATCACGCACACCGTCCCGCGGCGCTTGCACTCAACGCAGACGCTGTGCGCCGCGATGCGGGGACGGCGTCCGGCGAGGAGTGCTCCGAGCACTTCGAGCAGCTGGCCGCGATCGACGGGACAGCCGTGCAGCTCATGGTCGACGGTGATGTGCGCCGACGGCGGCGTCGACTGGGCGAGGGTGGCGATGTACTCGGGGTGCGCGTAGACGATCGACACGTACTCGCCGACGTCCGCCGAGTTGCGCAGCGCCTGGATCCCGCCCGCCGTGGCGCAGGCGCCGATCGCCACCACCACCTTCGACACCTCGCGCACGTGGCGGATGCGCTCGACGTCGTCCGCCGTGGTGATCGAGCCCTCCACCAGCGAGACGTCGTACGGGCCCGGCTCGACCGCGCGCGAGGCTTCGAGGAACTGCGCGATGCGCACCCGTCCGGCCAGCGCCAGCAGCTCGTCCTCGCAGTCGAGCAGGGTGAGCTGGCAGCCGTCGCACGAGGAGAACTTCCACACCGCCAGCGAGGGCAGCCGCGCGGGGGTGGTGCCGGCGGCGGTCACAGCTCGCGCACTCGCAACAGGGGCTCGGCGACGTCCCAGCTCAGCACCGGGCCGTCGCGGCACACGAGGTACGGCCCGACCTGGCAGTGCCCGCAGAGCCCGACGCCGCACTGCATGTTGCGCTCCAGCGACACGCGAATCCGCGACGCCGCCACGCCGCGGTCGAGCAGCGCGGTGGCGGTGGCGCGCATCATCACCTCGGGTCCGCAGATCATCGCCACCGTGTGCGGGCCGTCGACCGCGACGCGCCCCAGCTCCTGCGTCACCACGCCGACGCCCTCGTCCCAACCGGTCGATCCGCGGTCGACGGTGCGCCGCACCTCGGCGCCGTCCCGCCGCCAGGCCGGCACCTCGTCGCCGAAGAGCAGGTCCTGCGGCGTGCGCGCTCCGACGACGACGCAGAGCCGCCCGAACTCCGCGCGCCTGCGCAGCACCTGGAGGATCACCGGCCGCAGCGGCGCCAACCCGATGCCCCCACCCACCACGACCACGTCCTGCCCGCGCGCGCTCTCCACGTCCCATCCCACGCCGTACGGTCCGCGCACACCGACCGCATCCCCGCGGTGCAGGGAGCACAGCGCGCGGCTCACCGCGCCGACGTCGCGCACCGTGTGCACCAGCAGGCCGCCGTCGTCGGGCGTGCCGCTCACCGACACGGGGATCTCCCCGACGGCGAAGGCGTAGAGCATGTCGAACTGCCCCGGCTGCGGCGGGCGCTCCAGGGCGTCGCCGTCGAGCGCGAACGACACCACGCCGGGCGCCTCGTCGCGTCGCCACACGACGCGCTGCGACAGCGGGAGCAGTGCCGCGACGCGGGGATCAGCGGTGGACGGGATCGCCATACAGATCCAGGAGGCGGAGGCGGGCGGCCACCAGGCGCTCGTCGAGGACGCGGGCGAAGCGCTGCACGAGCGCGAAGCCGAGCCGCGGGTCGAGCTGGCACTTGGCGCGCAGGCAGGTGGCGTCGAAGGCGACGGCGTGCACGGGCGAGTCGGTGACGGCGTCGAAGTGCCAGCGGTGGGGCGGCAGCAGCCAGGACCAGCCGAGGATGTCGCCGTCCTCCAGCGTCTCCAGGTCGAGCAGCCCGCGGGTCGGGTGGGTGATCCCCACCCGCACCCGGCCGGAGCGAATGGCCCAGAAGACGTCGGCGTGCTGGCCCTCGCGCATCATCACCGTGCCCGGCTCGACGGTGACGTTGCGGCCACATCCGGCGAGAACGTCGCGGTCGGCGGCGTCGAGGTCGGCGAAGAAGCGGTGCTCCGACAGCAGGTCGGCGATGGTCCTCACGTCTCTGCCTCCTGTCCTGCGATGGCGGCCACCTCGGCGGTGAGGTCGATGCCGGCGGGGCACCAGGCGATGCAGCGCCCGCAGCCGACGCAGCCGGCGGTGCCGAACTGGTCCCACCACGAGGAGAGCTTGTGGGTCAGCCACTGGCGATATCGCGACTCCACCGAGGTGCGCACGCTGCCGCCGTGGATGTAGGAGAAGTCGAGTGCGAAGCAGGACGCCCACTGCCGCTCGCGACGCGCCACCGCCCCGCTCGCGTCGTCGCCGTCGACGACGTCGGTGCAGAAGCAGGTGGGGCAGGCCATGGTGCAGTTGCCGCAGGCAAGGCAGCGCGAGGCGACGTCGGCCCACTGCGGATGCTCGCGGCTGTGCGGCAGCACCTCCCGCGCCTGCACGGGGTCGAGCCTGCGCCCCATGCGCGACACCGCACCGGCGACGACCGCGTCCGCCGCGGAGACGTCGGTGGCATCGGCCGCCGCTGCTCCCAGCGCGTCGAGCAGGTCCGCGCCGCGCTCCGTGCCCGCCTCCGCGAGGAACCGATGCCTCTCGCCGCCCGCGTCGAGCTCGGTGAGCAGGAGGTCGTACCCCCCGCGCGGCCGCGGCCCCGTGTCCATCGAGTCGCAGAAGCACACCGCCGACGGCTCGCCGCAGCTCACGGCCACGATGAGCGTGGCGTCGCGCCGCGCCGCGTACGCCGGATCGGCGACCGCTCCGTCGCGCAGGACGCGGTCCTGCACCGCGATCGCGGCGAGGTCACACCCGCGCACGCCGAGGAACGCCTGGCGCGGTGCCGGTGAGGCCCACTCGTCCTCCGCGGCGACCGCGACCCCTGCCCGCTCCGACCGGCGCACGGTCATCTCCACCGCCGTCGCCGGGTGGAGGAAAGCCTTCAGGGAATTGGCCGTGGCGGCATGGGCGAACCAGGCACCGTCAGCGCGGTCCTGCAGCCGGTAGCGCCCGGGCCCCTGCTCGGCGCCGGCGCCGCGGGGCAGCTCAGCAGCCGAGGCGACCTCCGCCAGCACCACGGCGCCGTCGCGCACGGTCGGTGCGATCACCGTCCAGCCCCGCCCGCGGAGCAGGTCGACGAGCACGCCGAGGTGGCCGGGGGTGAGCACTGCGGGGATCGTGGTCATGAAGCTCCACCACGATGGTTCGCTTGCCGGCCGCGATCCGGCCAGAGGCGTCGGTCCCCGGCGGGGGTGACCATGGTCACTCGGGCGGGCCGGCGGGGCGCTGGGGCAGAATGCCGGAGGTGCGGGTGGGCAGCGGAGGAGGAGCGACGTGGAGTTCGAGGAGAGCGCGAAGGTCCGGGAGCTGAAGTCGAAGCTGCTCGACTTCATGGACAGCCACGTCTATCCCGCCGAACGGGTCTACGTCGAGCAGGTCCACGCCGGCGGCGACGCGCACACCTCCCCGCCGGTGATGGAGGACCTGAAGCGCGAGGCGCGCAGGCGGGGCCTGTGGAACCTCTTCCTCCCCGACGAGCGCTGGGGCGCCGGCCTGAGCAACCTGGAGTACGCGCCGCTCGCCGAGATCACCGGACGCAGCTTCATCGCCCCCGAGGCGCTCAACTGCGCCGCGCCGGACACCGGCAACATGGAGATCCTCGCCCAGTTCGGCACGCCGGAGCAGCAGGAGAAGTGGCTGGTGCCGCTGCTCGACGGCGAGATCCGCTCGGCGTTCTCGATGACCGAGCCCGACGTGGCCAGCAGCGACGCCACCAACATCCGCTGCTCGATCACCCGCGACGGCGACTCCTACGTCGTCAACGGCCGCAAGTGGTGGACCAGCGGAGCCGCCGACCCGCGCTGCCGCATCCTCATCGTGATGGGCAAGACCAATCCCGACGCCCATCGCTACATGCAGCAGTCGATGATCCTCGTCCCGGTCGACACGCCCGGGGTCACGCGCGTGCGCACCCTCTCGGTGTTCGGCTACGACGAGGGGCACGGGCACATGGAGGTCGTGTACGACAACGTGCGCGTGCCGGCGAGCAACCTGCTCGGCGAGGAGGGCAGCGGCTTCCTCATCGCCCAGGCGAGGCTCGGTCCCGGGCGCATCCACCACTGCATGCGCGCCATCGGCATGGCGGAGCGCGCCTACGAGTCGATGGTGCAGCGGGTGAAGTCGCGTGTCGCCTTCGGGAGGCCGCTCGCCGAGCAGGGGGTGATCCAGGACTGGATCGCCGAGTCGCGGCTGGAGATCGAGCAGGCGCGGCTGCTGACGCTGAAGGCGGCCTGGCTCATGGACACGGTGGGCAAGGACGGCGCGCGCTTCGAGATCAGCGCCATCAAGGTGGTGGCGCCGCGCGTCGCCCTGGCGGTGATCGACCGGGCCATCCAGGCGCACGGCGCTGCGGGCGTGTCGCAGGACACCCCGCTCGCCGCGATGTACGCCGGCGCGCGCACGCTGCGCCTCGCGGACGGTCCCGACGAGGTGCACAAGATGTCGATCGCGCGCAACGAGCTGAAGCGCGAGTTCAACGTCCCAGGGGTGACCGCCTCGCTCTAGGCGCGGGCTCGCACCCGTTCGTCCCGGAACCAGGGCTTGGCGAGGAGCAGCTGCACGTCGTTGATGCGCCGCTCCGTGAAGGCGCCGGCGCAGAAGGACAGGTAGAGCCGCCACATCCGCAGGAAGCGCTCGTCGAATCCCATGGCGCGGATGCTGTCGAGGTGGGCGTCGACGTTGTCACGCCAGGCGAGCAGCGTGCGCGGGTAGCCGGGGGTGATGTCCTCGAAGTCGACGAGGCGCAGGTCGGTGACCCGGCCGACGGAGTCGAGCATGGCCGTGTTGGAGGGCAGGCAGCCCCCCGGAAAGATGACGTCGTTGGTGAAGCCGCGACCGTAGCGGGTGCTGCGGTAGATCCGGTGCGAGGTGACGATGGCCTGCAGGAACATCAGCCCGTCGGGTTCCAGCAGCCGCGAGCAGGCGGCGAAGAAGCTGTCGAAGTACTGCGAGCCGACCGCCTCGATCATCTCGATGCTGGCCAGCTTGTCGTAGCTGCCGCGCAGGTCGCGGTAGTCCTCCAGGAGGACGGTGACCCGCCCGCGCAGGCCCGCCTCGGCGACGCGCTGCACCGCATGGGCGTGCTGCTCGCGTGAGATCGTCGTGGTGGTGACCCGGCAGCCGTGGCGCGAGGCCGCGTGGATGGCGAATCCGCCCCAGCCGGTGCCGATCTCGAGGACGTGGTCGTCGGGCGTGAGCCGCAGCCAGCGGCACACGCGCTCCAGCTTGGCGGTCTGCGCCTCGTGCAGGGACGTCTCGGCGTCGCCGAAGATGCCGCAGGAGTACATCATCGTCGGGTCGAGCATCAGCGTGTAGAAGTCGTTGCCCAGGTCGTAGTGCTGGCGGACCCGGCGCACGCTGCGCGCCGGCGTGTTGCGGTCGAACCAGCGCAGGCCGCGCTGCAGCGGCGTGGCCAGGGGCGCAGCCAGCGCCTGCAGCGAGTCGAGGAACTCGAGGTTGCGAATGGCCAGGCGGGTGAGGGCCACGGCGTCGTCGCAGTCCCAGTCGCCGTCGATGTGGCTGAGCGCCAGGGCGCGGCTCCCGCCACGGAGCAGGGCGCGGTAGAAGCCGGGCCGGTGCACGGTGACGGTGGCGCGCAGCGGCTCGGGGCCGCCGCCGCCGCCGAAGCGGTGCGTCTGCGCACCGTCGACGAGGGTCAGCTCGCCGCTGCGCATGCGGCGCAGCAGCGCCAGGGCGGCGGCGCGCGACGCGCGGTCGAGGAGGCTGTCGCGCCCAGGCGCCGGGGGACGAGGGGTGGGGACCAGCTGCGCGCTGCGGCGCCGCTCCTGCGTCACCATGGACGCGCAGTTTAGATCCAGCCGTTGATGCGCATCGCGTTGGTCAGCGGCGCCACCAGGCTGGCCAGGGTGAAGACGGTGAGCACGGCCAGCCGGAGCCGCCAGCGCAGCCGCAGCAGGAGCAGCCCGCAGAGCACGGCGCAGGCGACGACCAGCTTGGCGCCGTAGACGAGGAATGGGTGCTGGTTGGTCATGTCGGCCAGCCAGGGGTTCCCCTCCTGGAAGCGGTTGGTGAGGAAGGCGCTCTGGGTGGTGACCACGTCGAGCAGCTGGCTGATCAGGAAGATCAGGCAGAGCATGCGCGTGTCCCGCCACGCCAGGACGGCGCGGAGACGAGTGCGCACCAGCTGCAACCCCTGCCCCATGATTTGCCCAATTGTCAGGGGCCTCGCGAAATTCGGGTGTCACGGATCGGTTGCGACGCACGGATGTGCGGTCCTGTCAGCATTGCGCCCGTGAACAACCCGCCGCCCGGCACGCCGGGGAGCACCACGCCGTGGAAGCCGACGCCGGCGCAGCTCGAGGCGGCGCGCGGCCTCACCGTCCCCGACCTGGTGGCGCCCGGCCTGCGCGTGGTCTTCTGCGGCATCAACCCCGGGCTGTACACCGCCGCCATCGGACACCACTTCGGCCGTCCCGGCAACCGCTTCTGGAAGCTGATCCACCTGGCAGGCTTCACCGATCGCCAGCTCTCACCGTTCGAGGAGCGCCGCCTGCTCGACGCCGGCGTGGGCATCACCAACCTGGTCCCGCGCACCACGGCGGCCGCCAGCGAGCTGAGCCCGGCGGAGCTGCGCGAGGGCGTGGCACGGGTGGAGCGGCTCGCCTGCGAGCACGCGCCCGACTACGTCGCCTTCCTCGGCATGCTCGCCTACCGCACCGCCACGGGCCGGCGCGGTGCCGCGCTGGGACTGCAGCCCGAGCGCCTCTGCGACTCACGCATCTGGCTGCTGCCCAACCCCTCGGGACTGCAGGCGCGCTACCAGCTCGCCGAGCTCGTCGAGCTGTTCGGTGAGCTTCGCCGCGCCGCCTTCCCCTAGACGTTCGCGGGCTTGCAAACGGCTGCTTCACAGCCCCGACGACATCTCAACAAACCTTCACAGGCAGGCCGCCGGGCCGCTGTCACACTGTGCGGCGGTGCTCGACGGGATCAGTGACCCCACCGACCTCGGCGAGCCGGCCTTCACCACCGCGACGCTGCCTCGGGCGCAGGGGCTCCACGCCTCCGGCGACACGGCGGTCGCGGAGGTGGTGCAGGTGCCGGTCGCAGCGATCAGCGTTCCGCGCTGGCGGGCGCCCATCGACGCCGCCGACCGCGTGTACGTCGCACTGCGCGTCAGCGTGCGTTCCAGTGGGGTGCTGCGGCCGCTGCTGCTGCGCCCCTGCGGTGACGGGTTCGAGGTGGTGAGCGGCCTGCGCCGCCTTCGCGCTGCGCAGGACACCGCCCAGGCGAGCGTCCCCGCGGTGGTGCAGCGGCTCGACGACACCGACGCCGTGCTCGCCGCCTGGCACGCGCTGGAGCGCGACGGCGTCACCGGTGAGGGCCTCGACGCCGTGTATGCGGTGCTCCTCGCCGGTGGGCTCAGCGCCGAGCAGGCCACCGAGACGGTTGCGCCGCTGCGCATTCTCGCGCCGGCGCCCGCGGACGAGCGCCTCGCCCGAATGGAGACGGCGGAGAACCGCTATCGTGATCCGCTGACATGACAGCACCGAGCACGGTCGCCTACCTCTTCGCCGACCGCTTCGTCCTCACCGCCAAGCCCGGCACCAAGGGGATGAAGGCCTTCGGCACCGGCGCCGTGGTGGCCACCGACGAGCTGGCCGCCGGGCTGGTGGCCATCGCGCTGTGGCAGCTCCGCGAGATGGGCGCCGTGACGCTGGAGGAGTACCACACCAAGAAGCTGGGCCTCATCTCCACCAACGGCGTGCGCATCACCCTGCTGGGCATCCCCGAGGTGGGCGGAGTGGAGAAGGCGGTGCTGCACACCGTGGCGTCCTGGAAGAAGTCGCGCGACGCCGGCGTCAGCGCCTGGGACGCGGCCAACATGGTCTGCCGCAACGGCAGGGACCCCAATGGGCACGTCATCCGCTTCGCCATCGACGACGCGGTGGAGCAGGGGTACCTGGAGCGCGTGCCCCAGGAGGTGAGCACCGCCCGCCGCCTCACCGGCACGCCGTCGACGGTGCTGCAACCCGTCACAGAGAAGCTGGCCACGCTCAAGGACGCAGCCGACGATCTTGCGGTGCGGTGGCGCGACGTCCGGCAGGGGGCGGAGTCCACGATGGTGAAGCTGCTCCGCTCCACCACCTACGACGGCATCCAGGCCCAGGCGCGCAACTCGCGCGAGTCGATCCTCGACGATTGAGCCGGGGCACAGGGGTGCTGGCACCACCCCGGGCGGTGAGGCCCGCCGGGTATCGCCGACGCGGGGCGACAGCGCAGTATCGACGGATCAGCTTCTGACAGGGGGACAGGCTCATGCTCACTCGACGCCGCCGGATCGTCGTGGCCGCCGGCGCGGCTCTCGCGACCTTGGGGATCGGCGCCACCTCGGTGTCGGCCATGGACTGCTTCGTCGTCAACCGGGCGGTGCAGGGGGCGTACGGCGCGGCTCACTCCTCGCAGTGGGTGCTGCTCGACGTCAACGCGCTCCTCGTCGGGGCCGGGGCCTGCCAGGCCGCCATCGACCAGGTCGACGCGGCGATGACCGCGGCGGGCTTCCCACTCGTCGTCGTCAGCCGCTCCGACAAGACGCTGCCCGAGAACGGCCACGGGATCCTGCATCTCGACGATCCCGGCGGCTTCTTCGACACCCTCATCAACGCCGCCGAGGCCGCCATCGGGGGAGGCGCCTGCGGCTGACCGTCGACCATCCCCAGGATGGGTGAGGGCTGCGCTGGCGGTCAGCTCGGAGGGGCTGTCCGCCAGCCGGCCCGGCGGTCGATCGCCGTTGCCGCGACCGCTGCCAGCACGCCGAGCAGGAGCAGCAGAAGGCCGAGCTTCTCGCTCGGGCTGACTCCGTGGGTGATGGTCACCGTCTGCGCGCCGTCGCCGCTGAGGACGACGCCGAGGAGGTCGGGGCCGACGCGCTCGGTGCTGAGGCTGCGGCCGCCGCTCGTCGCCTGCCACGAGGAGTCCCAGCGCTGGCCGGCGACGAGGATGTCGCCGCTGTGGCCGTCGACGCGGAGGGTGCGCACCGACGGCGACTGCACGCTGACCGTGGCGGGGCGTGACGTCGCGGCGGTGACGACCGCGTCCCATCGCTGCATGTCGGGATCGAGCCGAGCGGTGGCGGCGGCGTCCGTGTAGAAGGCGAGGTCGGGGATGGTGGCGCCGCGCACTGCGGCCGCCGGTGCGCTGAACGCGGCGGGCGCGGGCGTGGTGAGGCCGACGATGCGTCCCGCCAGGTCCGTCTGCAGGAGGACGACGTCGCCGCTCCGCAGCCAGGCGTCCACGGTGGTGGCGTCCGGGGAGCCGTTCTCCGCGTAGATGTACTGCACACCCTCGGCGTGCAGCAGCGGCGCCACGGCGGCGAAGGGGAAGTTGGCGCTGAGCCGTTCGCCGATGGCGGTGTTGGCGACCGACCAGCTGCGCGCCGTGTAGTCGCTGGTGAACTCGACCTCGCCGAAGGCGTCGTAGCTGGCCGCGGCCGCGACGTCGTAGGCCGCGTAGAACACGGCGGGCCGCGGGATGTCCGGATGCGCGCTCAGCCAATCGGCGACGTCGTGGCCGTCCTGGTAGGCGTCCTGTGTCACCGGCGGCAGGTACTCGTGCGTCCAGCGTCCGCCGTCCTCGGCGAGCGCGATGGCGACGACGACCACGGCGCCGCACGCGACCACATGCGCTGCGCGCGCGTCGATGCGCGGGCTGCGGATGCGCCGTGCCGCCGCGGCGACCGCCGGTGCGACGAGCTCGGCGAGGGGCGCCAGCCCCATGGCCAGCAGGACGACGATGAACGGCGTGCTGCGGGTGAGCTGCGCGTCCATGAGGAACTTCGGCAGCCAGGTCTTGTAGGAGAGGACCACACCCGCGCCCATCAAGGCCGCTGCCGACAGGCAGCAGATCGACAGCCTTCGGTGCGGCATCCGGCGCAGAACCAGCGCCACGATCGCGGCGCCGAGCAGCAGCACCATGCCCAGTGACAGCTCGGCGAGGCCGACGCGGAAGTAGAAGTGCGAGTCGGCGAAGAAGGTCGACGCCTCACCACCTGTGTCGGCGGCGCGCGGGCGGTTGTTCCACAGCAGCGTCACCCAATACGGCGCCGCCACCGCCGCGGCCACCGCCGCCTGGGCGACGACGCGACGCCATTCGCGTCCGCGGTCGTGAGCGAGTCGGGCGGCGATCAGCGCCGCGGCCGCCACGAAGGCGAAGGGGTGCAGCTCGATGAGCAGCCCGACGCCGATGGCTCCCACCCATCCCGCGCGCCTGCCGAACAGGTCGAGGACGATCCACACGGCGATGGGGAGCGCCGCGAGCCCGAAGACGCCCGCGTAGTCGTTGACGAAGGCGTAGAGGGCTGGGTTGTCGATGAGCAGCGCGCCGCCGAGCAGCGCCGCCAGCGGGCCGCAGCGGAGCAGCCGCAGCCCGACGTATCCGGCCACCGGGTAGGCCAGCAGGCAGAGCAGGGTGAGGATGACCATGGTGCGCGGGATGCCGACGTGGGTGACGCGCGACACCATGCCGGTGATCCAGTTGGGCAGCTCCTGCCAGCCGTCGGTATTGGGGTAGCCGCGGTCCCACGCCGGGTCCCACGAGGTGAAGCCGTACGTCGCGGCCAGCCTGCTGCGGTAGGCATGGGCGATCCAGTCGCCGGGAGTGCCGAGGTCGAGGTACTGCCCGACCCGGAAGCGCGCCGCCTGCTCGTGGTACGCCAGCGCGAGCACTCCCAGGACCGCGACGGCGTCGACGGCAAGCCACCCGGGAAGCCGGCGCGGCCGGCGCATGCTGCGCTGTGTGCTCGTCATGCGGCGGGCGATTCTAGCCGCGCCGGACGCTCGCCCGAGCGACGCGCTACGCCGCGGGCCTCCGCAGCAGCCGCCTGAAGGTGGGCCCGGGCGGTGCGGGCACGCTGATCGCCTGCCCCGCGGGGAGGCGGCGGCGCCGCAGCTCCAGCGCCAGGCTCTCCTCACCGCGCGCCATCGCCCAGCGGTGGTTGGCGCTGAAGGCCGGGCGCAGCAGCCAGGTGAGGCGCCGCAGCAAGGGCTTCTCGGCGCTGATGCGCCAGTCGTAGGTCGCCTCGACCGTGTCGCCGTCCTGCACGAAGGTCCAGCGACCCGTGCCCGCGAAGTCGCCCTCCGCTCGCAGGGCCAGGCCGTCGGCGTGGCGGTTCTCGGTGGTGGTGAAGCGCCAGCGCAGGGTGTAGGGCAGCCAGCCCTTGGTCCAGAGGTCGACGACGCGACCCACGCCGTCCGGCCCGCCCTCGTCGAGGACGCGCACGTCGAGGTACACCGAGGGCCACCAGCGCGGCAGCTGCGCCGCGTCGCTCAGCACGCGAGCCACCTCCTCGCACGTGCCCTCCACCCGCCAGCGGGTGACGAAGTGGTAGTCGCTCGACATCGCACCGGAGTGTACGGGCGGGCCGTGCGCAGCGGATGCACCCGCGCCGATCGGGACCAGCGGAATGCAGTGCAAGCGCGCATCATCA
>DASRDZ010000010.1:0-120302 GCA_035652335.1 Candidatus Dormiibacterota bacterium | reverse complement strand
GGCACCACGATGAAGAGGATGTTGCTGATGCCCATGACGCTCAGGGCCTCCAGCTCGTCGCGCACCTTGCGGGCGCCGAGGTCGGCGGTGACCGCGGTGCCGGCCACGGCGGCGACCATCAGCCCGGTGGCCACGGGGGCGAACTCGCGGACGTTCGCCAGCACCATGAAGCCGCCGATGCGCCACTCGGCCGAGGCCAGCTTGAAGAAGTTGCCCGCCTCGAGGGCGACGATGGTCCCCCAGCCCAGGCCGGTGAGCAGGAGGGGGACGAAGCAGGCGGTCATGATGAACCGGCACTGCTCGAGGAACTCGGCGAGGTAGAAGGGGCGGGAGAAGATGCCGCGTGCGGCCGCGGCGAACAGGATCGACTGGTCGCCCAGCGTGGTGAGGCCGCGTCGTGCACGGGCTACCACTGCTCCGCTTTCTCCTCCAACCACCCACCACCGCGACAGTGGGCTCAAGCTGGTGACGAACAGGCTCCGCGGGCCCCGGCGAGGTTGGGAGGGACACCCCGCCCCCGTCTCACCCCAGTAGACGACCGGATCGCAACAAATCTTGCAGGGCCCCGGTGCCCGGCCCGGGGCACGGAGTATAGGTCGCCGGGGTCAGGGAAGGTTATACCGCCACTTGCCGACAAACGGGTCAATCGCGTCACAAGGTCGTCAATCCCGAGCGTCACAGGGTCGTCAACGGGGAGGCACCGAGGCGGTTCGAGCGGCGCCTGGGCCTCCCGTATCCTTGTTCGGCGATGCCTGATCCCGTCCTGCTCAGCGTGGTCGTCCCGACGCGGAACGAGGCGGGCAACGTCGCCCCCCTGGTCGAGCGCCTGCTGGGGGTGCTGGAGGGCGTCGACGCCGAGATCTGCTTCGTCGACGACAGCGACGACGAGACCCCGTCGCTTCTCGAGCGCCTCATGGCCGAGCGGCCCGGGCGGGTGCGCTGCCTCTTCCGCAGCGGCGCCGAGCGGACGGGCGGGCTGAGCACGGCGGTGGTGGCCGGCCTGCGCATGGCCGGCGGGCGCTTCGTCTGCGTCATGGACGCCGACCTGCAGCACCCTCCGGAGACGATCCGGGCCATGCTCGCCGAGGCCCAGCGCGGCGCCGACCTGGTGGTCGCCTCACGCTACGTCCCCGGCGGCTCGACGGGCGGCCTCGACGGCTTCACCCGGCGGGCGGTGTCACGCGGCGCCTCCCGGGTGGCCCGGCTCCTCTTCAGCGAGGCGCGGCAGACGGCCGATCCCCTCTCGGGCTTCTTCCTCTGCCGCCGGGCGCTGCTCGACGGCATCGAGTTCCGCCCGGTGGGGTTCAAGATCCTGCTGGAGCTGCTCGTCTGCGTGCCGGGCATCGAGGTGCGCGACGTGCCGCTGCGCTTCCAGCCCCGCGAGGCCGGCGTCAGCAAGGCGTCGATGAAGCAGGGACTCCTCTATCTACGGCACCTGCGCTCCCTCTTCTTCGACGTGCGGGGGTCGGCGCGGCTCTGGAAGTTCGCCCTGGTGGGGCTGAGCGGGATGGCCGTGTTCCTGCCCGTGCTCTGGGCGCTCACCGCCTGGGCGGGCCTGGCCCCCCTGCTCGCCTTCGTGCCGGCCTTCGTCCTCTCGGTGGCCTGGAACACCACCCTCAACCGGGTGTGGACCTTCGCCGACCAGCGGCGCCGGGCGGTCGGCGAGGGGCCATGGCGGTACCTGCGGGGCACCGTGCTCTCCGGCCTCGTCGTCTTCGCCGCCTTCGCGCTGCTGAGCCGCGGGCTGCACGAGATGGTCGCCGCGGTGCTGGCCACGCTGCTGGGCATGGTGGTCAACTTCGCCGTCAACAATGCGAGCGTGCGCACCGCCCCGGCGGTCTGGGGACGGCTGGCCATGGACCGCGGCGTGCAGGCCTCGCTCGCCCGGCTGGCCGAGCAGGTCGGGGCCGACCGCGCCTACCTGCTGCCCGCCGAGCGCCGCGGCGCCGAGCCGGCGGGCGTGCCGGCGGAGCTGGTCGACCGGGTGGTGCGGCTGGCCCGGCCGGTGGCCTGGACCGAGGCGCCCTCGCACCGCCCCCAGCGGCGGACCAACATCGAGTCGACCTCGCTGCTGCTGCTGCCCGCCGTCCGCGACGGCGAGGTGGTGGCAGTGGTGGTCTGCTCGCGGCTGGCGCCGCGCGGCTTCCCGGCGGAGGCGCTGGAGACGGCGACCCGGGTGGTCGACGCCCTCGCCGACCGCCTGGTGGCCGACACCGAGGTGATGCTGGCCGCGCCCGCACCTCAGGTGTAGAGGCGGGGCAGCCGGGCCTGTCCCTCCAGCTCGACGAGCCAGCGCTCGCCGGGCGGACCCATCCCGGCGGCGGGCACGCCGAGCCGCTGCAGGACGCTGCGCCTCGGCTGCAGCCGGACCACTCTGCGTCGCGGCAGGCCGGCCAGCTGCTGGGCTTCCTGGATCGCCTCGTCCTCGTCGGCAAGCGCGTCGACCAGGCCGAGCTCCATGGCCCGGTCGGCAAGCCAGACCTCGCCGGTGGTCACCCGGGCCAGGGCCTCGTCGTCGTAGCGGCGGGCCTCGCGGACGGCGTCGGTGAAGTGGCGGAACATGGCGTCGACCAGCTCGCGCTCCTTCGCCCGGTCCTCCTCGGTGGCCTCGCGCCAGGGGGCGCCGAGGTCCTTGAAGCGCCCGGTCTTGGTGATCAGCACCTGGGCGCCGACGCGGCGGAGCAGCCCGGTGAGCACGGGACGGACGGAGATGACGCCGATGCTGCCGACGATGGCCGCGGGGAAGGCGACGATGCGGGTGGCGCCGCAGGCGGCGTAGTAGCTCCCGCTGGCGCCGACGCTGCGGATCCAGGCGACCACCGGCTTGCGCTCGGCGACGCGGCGGACGGCGCGGTAGAGGGTCTCGCTGGCCACGGCGTCGCCGCCGGGCGAGGCGATGTCGAGGACGACGGCGCGGACCTGGTCGCTCGACCTGGCGCGGTCGAGCGTCCTCACCAGGTCGGTGGTCTTCACCGCACCGCCGATGACGCCGCGCAGAGGGACGACCGCGATGCGGCGGCGGTCGGTGAGGGCCCGGACGCGCTCGGCGAGGTCGGTGGGCTGCTCGGGCATCTGCCGGCATCGTAGCCCTCGGGCGGCCCGGGGGTCGTGACCGGACCGTGTGCGGACCGGGGGCGAACCGTACGACCTTCCGGTGGCTTCCTAACATCTCCGCTGCCTAGGCTGTGGGCATGCGGACCTGGGGCAGCGAGAGACTGGCGGGCGTCGGCGTGGTCCTGACGGCGGTGGCGACGGCCGCGCTGGCGGTGCTCGTCGTGGTGGCGGTGCTGCGCAGTCAGCGGTAGTCGTGTGAGCTGGGCAGCTCGTCCGCCGGCGGCGTGATGTGGCCGTGCTGCTGGCGCGGAGCATCCCGGCTGGCGCCGCCGCCGTGGCGGGCCCTGGCGTCGGGGATCACCCGGCCGTTGCCGTCCAGGGCGCGCACCTGCTCCACCAGCAGGTTGAGCCGGCCGTTCTCGGCTTCGATCACGCCGTCGACGAGCAGCAGCGGGTGGAAGTTGGCCACGTTGCGCACCCGCTGGTAGACCCGGGGACGCAGCACGAGGTCGAGGTGGCCGGTCTCGTCGGCGAGGGTGAAGAAGCGGAAGCCGCTCGCCGACGACGGCGCCTGCCGGACGATGACCAGGCCGGCGACGCGGGCGCGCTGCCTGTCCGCGATGGTGTGGGCCCCCGCGAGCGGAGTGCAGCCGAGGGAGTCGAGCTGCTTGCGCAGGAAGCTCATCAGGTGCGGGCCGGTGCTCACCTCGCTGAGCCGGTACTCGGCGGCGACGCGCTCGCGTTCTGTGAGGTCGGGAAGCGGCGGTGCGGGGGCTGGGGCGTCGAGCAGGGTGGGCTGCAGCTTCTCGGGCAGCGGGCGCGCGCGCCGCGTGGCCAGTCCGCGACCGCGCGGCGGTGCGACCTTCTTCCCTTCGCGCGAACTTGCGCGACGTTCCCCCGCCGACGAGGGCTCGGTTGGAACAGCCCTCGGCCCAAGCGAATCCTCGCTCTCCCGCAACTCCCACAGCAGCTCACGCCTCGCCTTCCCGTGCGCCACGGAATCGAACGCCCCCAGCATCACCAGGTTCTCCATCGCCGGCCGCTGCAACCGCGTCGCCTCCCAGAACTCCCGCACCGACGTGTTGCGCCCCGCACGCACCGCCTCCCCGCACACCGCACGCCCCGCCGGCCCCAGCCGCCGCACGTAGTTGAATCCCAGCCTCACCCCCCAGGCGCCGTCGCCGAGCCCTTCCATCGCGCACCGCTCCACGCTCCGCGCCACGTCGACCGGCAGCACCCGCACCCCGTGCCGCTTGCCGTCCTCGACCAGCACGGAGGGATGGTAGAACCCCATCGGCTGCGCGTTGAGCAGCGCACACAACCAGTGCGCCGGATGCTCCAGCTTCAACCACGCCGTCTCGTACGCCGTGCGCGCGAACGCCGCCGCATGCGACTTGCAGAACCCGAACTGGGCGAACCCCGCCGCCGCGCTGAAGATCTGCTCCGAGGTCGCCGCGTCGAGCCCGCGCGCCTGGCAGCGGCGCACGAACTCGTCGTGCAGCGACTCCATCTCCACCCGCGAGCGGTGCCGGTTCATGGCCCGCCGGAAGCCGTCCGCCTCGCCCGGCGAGTAGCCGGCCACCTCCATGACGATGCGCAGGATCTGCTCCTGGTAGAGGATCACCCCGCGCGTTTCCGCCAGGATCGGCTCCAACGAGGGATGCGCGTAGGTGACCGGCTCCAGTCCCTGCCGGCGGCGCAGGTAGGGGTGCACCGCGTTGCCCTGGATCGGCCCGGGCCGGATGATGGCCACCTGGACGATGAGGTCGTTGAACTCGCGCGGCTGCGACTGGTACAGCGACTGCTGCTGGGCGCGCGACTCGATCTGGAACATGCCGATGGTGTCCGGCCTGCAGATCATGTCGTAGACGCGCTGGTCGTCCAGGGGCAGGGCGTCGAGGTCGGGACGCACGCCGTGGGTCTGCTCGACGAGCTGCAGGCACTCGTGGATCACGCTGAGGGTGCGCAGGCCGAGCAGGTCCATCTTGATGAGGCCGAGGTCCTCGACGTCGTCCTTGTCGAACTGCACCACGACGCGCCCGGGCATGGTGGCGCGCTCCACCGGCGCCACCTCGACCAGCGGGCGTCCGGTGACCAGCATGCCGCCGACGTGGATGCCGAGATGGCGGGGGACGCGCTCGATGCGGTGCAGCACGTCCTTGAACTGCTCCCAGGGCAGCGCGTCGCGGTGCGCGGCGCGGTCGAGGCCGGCGGCGTCGAGCGCGTCGTCGACGGTGCCCTCGTACCAGCCGTTCACCGACTTGGCGAGGCGGTCGACGATCGTCTCCGGGAAGCCCATCGCCGCGCCCACCTGGCGGATGGCCATGCGCGGGCGGTAGGTGACCACGTTGGCGACCATGCCGGTGCGCTCCTCGCCGTACTTCTCGTAGACGTAGCGCAGCACCTGCTCGCGGTGGTCGGTGGAGAAGTCGATGTCGATGTCGGGGGTGCCGGTGTACTCCTCGTGGAGGAAGCGCTCGAAGAGCAGGTTGTGCTCGACGGGGTCGACCCGGGTGATGCCGAGCAGGTAGGCGACGATGCTGTCGGCGGCGCTGCCGCGCCCCTGTCCCGGCAGGCCGTTCTCGCGGGCGTAGCGCATGATGTCCCAGGTGATCAGGAAGAACTCGGCGAGGCCGGTCTTCTCGATCACGTCCAGCTCGCGCTGCAATCGCGCCGCCACCTCGCGGGTGACCGGGTGGTACCTGCGCGGCACCGCGTCGTGGCAGAGCTTGTAGAGCACGCTGAAGGGCGTCTCGCCCTCGGGCACGGGGAAGCCGGGGAAGCGCACGTCGCGGAAGTCGAGCGCGACCCTGCAGCGTGAGGCGATCTCGGCGGCGCCCTCGAAGGCGTGTGGATAGAGGTCGAGCAGGGCGCGGAGCTCCGCCTCGGGCTTGAGGTGGTGCTGCCGGTTGGGCAGCAGCAGGCCGTGCGCCGCGGCGCGGTCGAGCGTGGTGCGGTGGCGGATGGCGGTGAGCACGTCGAGCAGCGGCTTGCTGCCAGGTGTGGCATGAACCGGCAGGTTGCTGGCCACCGGACGCACCCGGCAGCGCTCAGCCAGCAGCGCGGTCTCGCCGGCCAGCCAGGTGTCGGCGGGATGGAGGTGATGGCTGAGCAGCAGGCCGACGCGGTCGGCGCCGAACGCCTCGCGCAGGCGGTCGAGGTGGCGCCGCGCGACCCGGTCGTCGCCGGCGAGCAACGCGTCGGTGATGGTGCTCTGGCGTCCCCCGGCGAGGACGAAGCAGCCCCGCAGGTCTCCTGGATCGACGCGCGCAGGCGGTCCCGCGGGGAGCTCCCTGGTCGACGGCAGCGAGGGCCAGCCCTCGGGGAACGGCCCCGCGCTGGGGCGCAGCGAGAGCGGGCGCGCGGGCGGCGGCGCGAGCTGCTTGCGACGGTGCGGGGCCTGCAGGTTCTGGTCAGGGTTGTCTGCATCTCCGAAGAGGTCGAGCAGCGGGTGCCCCTTCTCGCCGGCGAGCTGGGCGGCGCTGATGGCGCGGGAGAGGTTGCGGTAGCCCTCGCCGTCGGCGGCGAGCAGGCGGAGGCGGTCGCCGCCGGGCAGGTCGAGCTCGGCGCCGATGACGGGATGGATGCCGGCGCGCCCGGCGGCGTGGACCAGCTCGACCGCGCCGTAGAGGCCGTTGCGGTCGCAGAGGCCCAGCGCGGGCATGCCCAGGGCGGCGGCGACCTCGACCAGCTCGGCCGGGGATGAGGCGCCCTCCAGGAAGGAGTAGTGCGACCGGGCGGCCAGCTCGGCCCAGGCGCTTGACATCACCACTGCGTTGTGTAGTAGTCTTTCGTGCGTATCAGCCATTGCAGATAGCCAGCACTGACGAGGACCCTCCCATCCTTCCCAGCGCCGTCCCCGACCCGGCCGCCGGACCTCCGCCGGTCCCCTCCCATGGCGGAGGAGCACCCCGGCGGCTCACGGCGGGGGCGGCGCGCCTCCTCGGCTCAGTCATAGCGGCGGGCCAGGTGCCACGCCCCCGTGGCCAGGTCGTGGTACAGCTCGACGCAGTCGCCGCTGCGCAGGAGGCATCGGCGGTAGTCGCGGCGCACCGGCTCGCGCCACCAGTCGATCTCGACCAGCCAGCGGTTCAGGGTGCGGGCCGCCACCCGCCAGCCCTCGGGCAGCCGCAGGGCCTCGACCCTCCCGCCCTCGTCCGTCCGCACCTCCACGGGGAGGTCGAAGAGCTCGGTCACCGCCGGACCGCCGCGCCACGCCGGGTGGTCGCCGGCTGCCGGCCACCCGCCACGTCCCACACCCCGCGGCGCTCCGGCAGGTCGCCGGGGTCGACGGCCAGCCGCGGCGCGAACACCGTCTCGCGGCCGAAGCGGTCCTGCAGGCGCATGGTGTCGCGGAGCACGGCGTCCCGCCGGGCGTCGCCGCCGCGCCACATGTCGACCTGGCGCCCCCCGCCCGAGGCGAGCTGGCCGGCGACCAGCCGGACGGCGCTGACCGGTGCCTGGGGCCGCGCCTCGCCGAGCATGCCGAGCACCGCGGGCCAGAGCTCCTCGGCGTTCCCCGCCGGCGCCGGGAGCACCCGCGCCGCCGTGACCTCACCTCCCCCCTCCTCCTCCAGGTGCAGGGCGAGCCGGCCGGCCGCCAGCGCCCCCGCCTGGAGCCGGGCGCCGAGCGCGCCGGCCAGCCCGCGGGCGCCCTGGCGCAGCGCCTCCAGGTCGGCCACGGCGGCGCCGTCGAGGGCGGCGCGCTCGGCCATGGTCCGCGGCGGCGTCCAGGCGTGCACGCCCTCGCCGTCGTCGCCGCGCGCCAGGCGGTGGACGGCCAGCCCTGCTGGGCCGAACTGGCGCTGCATGTCGGCGAGGGCGAGGCTGGCCACGGCGCCGGCGCAGTCGAGGCCGAGCAGGGCCAGGCGGGCGAGCACGGCGCGGTCGCCGGGGAGCAGGTGGAGGGGCAGCGGCGCCAGGAATGCCGCCTCCTCGCCCGGCCTGACGCGGCGGACGTGGCCGGGGGCGCCGGTGCGCGCGGCGGTGCGGGCGACGAAGCGCGACCCGGCGACGCCGACCGCGGGGGTCAGCCCCAGCGCGGCGGCCAGGGCGCGGGCGACGGCGACGGCCCAGGCGGGCTCGGTGGGATGCGCGGCGTGGCTGCCGCTGAGGTCGGCGAAGGCCTCGTCGTCGCCCACCTCCACCGCGGGCGAGACGGTGCAGAGGGCGCTGACGGCGCCCTCGCGCAGGCGGTCCACCTCCGGCTCGTCGAGGGCGACGAAGACCGCCGCCGGGCAGCGCTGCTGCGCCTCGCGAAGCGGCTGCCCGGGTCGCACGCCGGACGCCTCGGCCGCGGCGGAGGCGGCGACCACGGGGAGGCGCAGCTCCGGCGCGCCGCCGACCACCACGGGCTCGGCGCGCAGCTCGGGATGGGTGCGCCAGGCGGCCAGCAGGCCGAGGTGGGGGAAGCGGGCGCAGAGGATGCGGGACATGCCGTCGTCGCCTCGCCGGCGCCTATCCGGCCAGGGCCGGGAGGTCGGCCGGTGCGCCGCCGCGGCCCGGCTGCGGCTGCGCCGCCGGCTCGATCTCGCCGTGCCCCGGCAGCAGCGTGGGCAGGCCGACCACGTCGCCCACCGCGTGCGGCCGCGGGTAGCGGAGCAGCGCCGCCCCGCTCGCCCCCGGCGCGCCCACCTTGCTCTTGAGCACGTCGAGCCGCACCCGCAGGCCGACCATGTCGCCGTGCGCCTCCTGCCAGGCCAGCGGGGTGCAGCCCAGGGTCAGCGACGAGGCGTAGGCGAGCGGCGCGGGCAGCGGCGAGGGCGCGGAGAAGCAGACCACGGCGCCGCGTGACCAGGCCGCCTCGCCGAGCGCGGTGAGCGGGTGCTCCCAGGCGCCCGGCCCGGGGAGGCGCGCCCCCAGGGCGACGCCCACCCAGGGCACCCCGGCGCGGACCAGCGTGCGCGCCATGGCCAGGCCAGGGCCGAGCGCCGCCCGGGGTGGACGGAGGACCAGGCAGGAGTGCAGGTCGGCGCCGAGGTCGGCGAAGTAGCCGAGGTCGAGGCTGCCCGGCAGGTCGACATAGGCCACCTGCATGGAGCGGCTCGCCCCGGCCAGCAGCGCCTGGAGCAGGGTGAGCCGGCCGGTGGCGGCGGGCGCCTCGGCCGCCGGGCGCCCCGCCACCACGGTGATCCGCCCCAGCGGCAGCCCGCCGGGGAGCAGCCGGTCGAGCACCGGCAGCCCGGTGGGCCACACGCCCGCCGGGGTCGGGTCGCCACCCCGTCGCACCGCGGCCGACCCGTAGCGTCGCTGAAGTGCGGAGATCGCCTCCGCAAGGTCGCTGGAGGTAGCCATTCATCTCTCCCGCCACCCGCGTCGTCACCCGCGCGGCCGCGGCGGTCCTGTCGACTTGTCCACGTCCGGCCTCGGGGTTGGGATCGACGGGAGAGCTCGAGGCTGGAGCCACATTGTAGCGAACAGGTGTTCGATGGGCAATGCCCCGGGCCATGCGCGGCACCACCCCCGGGCGGCGCTGCGGCGACGCGATTCCGTACCCTGTGCGGCGCCTTCCGCCGCCCCGCCCTGCACAGGAGACGACCCGTGGCCCGCATCGCCATCACCGGAGGCACCGGCTTCGTCGGGCTCCACACGGCCCGGGCGCTGAGCGACGCCGGGCACGACCTGCGGCTCATCTCGCGCGGGCGGAGCGGGGTGGTGCGGCCGTCGAACGGGCGGTGGGTGCGCGCCGACGTGGTGAGCGGCGCCGGCCTGCGCGAGGCGCTCGAAGGCTGCGACGCCGTGGTGCACCTCACCGCGGTCATCCGCGCCCGCGGGTCGCAGACCTTCGACGCCGTCAACCGGCAGGGCGCGGAGAACGTCGGCAAGGCCGCCCGCGAGGCGGGCGTCAGGCACGTCGTGCACCTCAGCGCACTCGGCGTCGACCCCGATCCCACCTACCCCTATCTGGCCAGCAAGTGGGCCGGCGAGGAGGCGATGCTGGCCAGCGGCGTCCCCGTCGACGTGCTGCGCCCGAGCCTCATGTTCGGCACCGGCGACGGCTTCTTCACCAAGCTGGTCAAGCTGATCCGCTGGAACCCCGTGGTGCCGGTGCCCGGCGACGGCACCGCCACCTTCCAGCCCTTCGCCGTCGCCGACCTGGCCCGCATCGTCGCCCAGTGCATCGAGCGCGGGCCGCGCAAGCTGGTCGCCGAGGTGGGCGGCCCCGAGTGGCTCACCCTCGACCAGATCATCGACGTCATCAAGGGCGTGATGGGCACGCGGCGTCCCAGCGTCCACGTCCCCGTGATGGCCCTGCTGCCGCCCGCGGTGATCATGGACAAGCTGCTGCCCAACCCGCCGGTCACGCCGGTGCAGCTGCAGATGCTGCAGCGGCGCAACACCACGCACCCCCGCGCGGTGTCGCGCCAGTTCGGCTTCGAGCCGCTCAGCTTCCCCGACAACGCCGAGTACCTGCAGGACTACTGAGCCGCCTCAGCGCGCCCACATGCGGCGCGCCAGCCCGGGGTAGTCGACCACCAGCCCGCCGGCGTCGACGCGCAGGTCGGCGGTGAAGCCGCTGGCGACCGACTGGTATCGGTACACATCGGCAGCAACTCGCGTGTAGCGCTGCTGCATCCGCTCCACGGCCATCGAGGGGAGCCGCACGTAGGCGACGTCGATGGCGCGCGACTCGCCCACCTCCAGCCCCAGCCGCCGCACCGGCAGCGTGTTGGTGAACACCACCGCGTAGAGGTCGACGTCGACGCAGCCGTCGAGATGCGGCAGCCCGACGCTGTCGAAGGAGCGCCACGAACCCTCGCCGTCGGCGTGCACGTGCAGCATGGTGCCGTCCTCCGGCGCCTCGGCGCGCAGCTCGCGCACCCGCCAGGCGCTGTCGCAGCGCAGCGTGTAGCGCACCCGGTGCGCCTCGCCGCGGTCGCCGGGCCACACCACCACGCCGTCGACGTCGACACCCCCGCCCGCGGCGACAGACACGACGACGTGCTCGACGCCGCCGTCCTCGCGTCGCCACATCACCTCGCTCATGGCGCCGTCGGCAGCAGCGACTCGTCGAGACCCTCGCCGCGGGAGATGTGCTCGATGATCATGCGGTCGGTGATCCACTCGATGGGCGCGCGGTCGTCGGTCATGGGGTCGGACGACGGCGCGGTGCGGAACGCCTGCGTCGAGAACAGCGGCCCCAGCGACGCGATCGGCGGCGCCAGCCGCGCGGTCAGCCGCTGCTGCATCGCCGGCAGCGCCGACGGCGACGTCAGTCCCACGACGAGCTGGTTGAAGCGCAGCGCCGGCCACTGCCACACCTGCGGGAACACCGTCGCCAGCGTCCCCGCCACCGCGTCGGGGAGGCGGTGGTCCTCCGGAACCTGGGCCACGTTGAGCGCCACCGCGCCGCCCGGGCGCAGGTGCGACTGCACCAGCCGGAAGAACTCCTGCGTGGCCAGGTAGAAGGGCACGTACTCCTCGCGGTAGGCGTCGACGACGATCACGTCGTACTGCTGCGACGTGGAGCGCAGGTAGCCGCGCCCGTCCTCGCTGTGGACGTGCAGGTTGGGGATGTCGTCGAGCCCCATGAAGCGCCGGGCCGCGAGCGTCACCGCGGGATCGATCTCGACGCCGTCGACGTGCGCGTCCGGGTAGAACTGCGCGTAGGCGCGCGGGATGGTGCCGCCGGCGCTGCCGATCACCAGCACGTTGCGCACCGGGTGGGTGAGCAGCGGGGGCACGACGAGGAACATGTCCCACTCCCCGCCGGTCAGCACCGTGTTGGGACGCCACACCGACTGCTGGCTGACGCCCTCGTTCAGCTCCAGCTCGCGCTTGCCGTCGGCGTTCTGCACGACGCGCACGTACTGGTAGGGCGACTCCGTCTCGAAGAGCAGCCCGGTGTCTCCCTTGATCGCGCCCGGCGGCACGAACAGCAGCCCGAAGGCCACCGCGGCGACGACGAGCGATCGCCAGCCGCGCAACGCCGCCCCCGCGACGCCGAGCAGCACCGCCGCGCCGAGCATGGTCCGCTGCGTCCCCACCGTGGGGATGGTGACCAGGGCCGGCGCGAAGGTGCCGGCGATGCTGCCCGCCGTGGAGAGCGCGTACAGCTGCCCCGACACCGTGCCCGCCTCGCCGACGTCGCGCAGCGCCAGGCGGATGGCGAACGGCGAGACCATGCCGAGCAGCGTCACCGGCACCGAGAACAGCGCCACCGTGGCGAAGAACGACCCCACCACCGCGCCCACCGACACGGCGTCGAAGCCGCGCACCGCGACGTCCAGCACCGGCCTGGCGACGAAGGGCAGCACCGCGATCACCGCAGCGGCGACGAGCAGCAGCCGCCCGAGCAGTCGCGGCGAGGCGTGGCGGTCGGCGATGCGGCCGCCCACCCAGTAGCCCACCGAGAGGTAGATGAGGATGAGCCCGATGACGTTGGCCCAGACCACCGTCGAGCTGCCGAAGTAGGGTGCCAGCAGCCGCGAGGCGCAGATCTCGATGGCCAGCGACCCGGCGCCGGAGACGAACACCACGGCGCTGAGCCGTCGCGCGCCGATCAGCCGCGGCGCGGTGGGCACCTCCACCGCCGGCGCGGCGCTGACGGGTCGGGCCATGCGGGCAAGCGTAGCGAGTGCTACGGCAGCACGAACGGCCGGCGCACCACCTCGTCGAGGACGAAGATGGTCTGCGTCGCGCGCACGGCGGGCGACGACTGCAGGCGCTCCAGGATGACGTCGCGCAGGGTCTCGACGTCGGGCACGCGCACCAGCACCAGCGCGTCGTACTCGCCGGTGGTGAAGGCGCAGTACTCGATCTCCGGCATGTGGAGGAGCTGCTCGCGCAGCGCCCGCCAGGCGGGCTGCCGGCCGGAGATGAGCACCAGCGCCGCGATGCCGAGGCCGAGGCGGCCCGAGTCGACCTGCGCCGTGAACCCGCGGATCACCGCCTCGCCGCGCAGGCGCTCGAGGCGCGTGTAGGCGTTGGCGCGCGAGATCCCGGCGCGTTCGGCCAGCGCCGCCACCGGCATGCGGCCGTCGTCGCGAAGCAGCTCGAGGATGCGGCGGTCGATGCGGTCGACCGGCACGGGCCCGCGGCCCGCCACCTCGGCGTCGGGTCCGGCCGGGCGCCGGCGCCGCGCGGGGACGGTGTCCTCGGCCGCATCCGCCTCGACCTCGAGCTCCTCCTCGTCGGTGGGGTCCTGACGGCTCATCGCGATCGCCTGCCTCCGTACGCCTGCCACGCGCAGCAGTCCGTCCAGCCGGAGCCTCGAGCCCCGCCGCGTGGCGGACACTCCGTCGGCCGCCGGCGGCAATTCAAGCACAATCAGTCCACGAATTGCTACTTCTGCTGGACAGAGATGTTCACAGAGCGGACAATTGGCCTCGGATCATCTCGCCGATCCGAGCCTTGCCACAACCTCCCGGAGGCCACAAGCCCATGGCCACAGCCGTGACGCATGCGCAGCCCGCCCTGCCCCAGACCCCGGAGTGGCAGCGGTTCTACGCGCGGGTGAAGAAGGCCGTCTTCGAGCACCCCGTGGTGACCCGCAACGCCTACTGCGACTGGTTCGAGAAGGGTGAGGCCACGCGCGAGCAGGTGCGCGACCTGTGCCAGCAGTTCTCCGTCTTCAGCAACCTCTTCATCGTCGCCCAGCTGCTCAAGACGATCAACGCGCCGACGCTGGAGCAGGCGCGCGAGTCGAAGGAGATCCTCGCCAACGAGCTGGGCGTGGTGTTCCGCAGCGGGCGCACCTCGCCGGTGCAGGAGCGGCCCGTCGACGCCGACGCCATCGACCGCATGGGCGATCCCGAGCTGGTCAGCACCGAGGGCACCGTCGACGGCGGCACCTACAAGTTCACCGCGGCCCACTTCGAGTGGCTGCTGCAGTTCGCCAGGCCGCTGGGCCTGAGCTTCGACGAGCTGGGCAAGCGCAAGCATGGCACGCCGAGCACGGTGTTCTTCTGCGACGAGCTGTCCCGCCTCTACGGCAGCGAGGATCCCGACATCGCCGAGGGCGCCTCCTTCGCCGTCGAGCACTGGGCCGCCGCCGGCTTCTGGAAGCAGCTCATCCGGGGCCTCGACGCGTATCGCGACCGCGAGTGCCCCGACCTTCGGCTCGCCTTCTTCACCTGGCACGACCGCGTCGAGTCGCAGCACGCGGCGCACACCATGACCGAGCTGCTCGACGCCTACCGCCGTCCCGGCTTCGACGAGGAGAAGTTCCTCGAGGGCGCGGCCGAGATGCTCGACGGCGTCAAGGCGTTCTGGGACGGGCTGGACGCCACCCGCCGCGCACTGGGGACGCGCGAGAAGGCGGCGGCGCGTGGCTGACGTCCTGCAGCGGCCGGCACGCACCGACGTCCCGGTGCTGCTGGGCACCGACCACGTCGAGCTCTACGTCGGCAATGCGCGCCAGGCGGCGCAGTTCTACCGCAGCGCCTTCGGGTTCGACGTGGTCGCCTATTCCGGTCCCGAGACGGGCGTGCGCGACCGCGCCTCCTACGTCCTGGAGCAGGGCAGGGTGCGCCTGGTGCTCACCGCGCCGCTGACGCCGGACGGCGAGGTCGCCGAGCACGTGCGGCTGCACGGCGACGGCGTGAAGTCGATCGCCCTGCGTGTGCACGACGCGGGCGAGGCCTACCAGGCCGCGGTGCGGCGCGGCGCGACCGGCGTCGAGGAGCCGCACGTCGTCAGCGACGAGCGCGGCGCCGTGCGCATCGCCGCCATCCGCACCTTCGGCGACACCGTGCACCGCTTCGTCGAGCGCGACGAGTACGACGGGCCGCACCTTCCCGGCTACCGCGCCCAGCGCGTCTCCGGTGGGGGCGTGGGGCTCCGCCACATCGACCACAGCGTCGGCAACGTCGAGCTCGGCCGCATGGACACCTGGGTGGAGTGGTACCACTCGGTCTTCGACTTCGACGTCTTCCAGGAGTTCGACGAGCACGACATCGCCACCCGGTACAGCGCCCTGCGCAGCAAGGTGGTGCGCGACCCGCAGACGATGATCACCTTCCCCATCAACGAGCCCGCGCAGGGGCTGAAGGCGTCGCAGATCCAGGAGTACCTCGACTTCCACCACGGCCCGGGCGTGCAGCACATCGCCCTCCACACCGACGACATCGTCAGCACCGTGGCAGCGATGCGCGATCGCGGCGTCGAGTTCCTCTCCACCCCCGACACGTACTACGAGGACATCGCCGCGCGCACCCAGGAGCACGGCGTCAGCGAGGACGTCGAGGCGCTGCGCCGCAACCACATCCTGGTCGACTTCGAGGAGCAGGGCTACCTCCTGCAGATCTTCACCAGGCCCGTCGCCGACCGGCCCACCCTGTTCTACGAGGTGATCCAACGGAAGGGCGCGCGCGGCTTCGGCAAGGGCAACTTCAAGGCGCTCTTCGAGGCCATCGAGCGCGAGCAGGCTGCGCGGGGCAACCTCTGATGCGTCCGTACCGCAGCGTCGGCGACGTGCCGCGCAAGCGGCACACGCGCATGGAGCGCGACGGCCGGCCGATCTTCGAGGAGCTCTTCGGCCGCGAGGGCTTCAGCGGCCCGTCGTCGCTGATCTACCACCGCTTCATGCCCGAGGGCGCCAGCGAGGTCGCGCCAGGGCCGACCGACATGGAGTCGCTGCAGGAGCAGCCCGTCCACGACCACGCGCACCTCGAGGCCTGGCGGCTGGGAGCGGACGGCGACGTCATCAGCGGGCGCCAGTTCCTGCTGGTCAACGACGACGTGCGCATCGGGCTGGCCGTCCCGGCGCACCAGCAGGAGACGCTCTACGTCAACGGCAGCGCCGACGAGGTGCTCTACCTGCACAAGGGCAGCGGCGTGCTGCTCTCGCAGTTCGGCCGCCTGCCGGTGCACGAGGGCGACTACGTGGTGGTGCCGCGCGGCACCGTCTACCGCCTCTCCCTGGACGACGTGCGCACCTCGCGCATCCTGGTGATCGAGTGCAGCGGGCTGGTCGACTCGCCGGACCGCTACCGGGCGCGCAACGGGCAGCTGACCGAGATGGCGCCCTACAGCGAGCGCGACTTCCGCGCTCCCGAGGAGCTGGAGCAGGGAGAGGGCCCGGCCGAGGTGTGGCTGAAGCGCGGTGGACGGATCACCCGCTACTGCCTCGACCACCATCCCTTCGACGTCGTGGGCTGGGACGGCACGGTGTACCCCGTCGCCTTCTCCATCCACGACTTCGAGCCGCGCGCCGGGCGCTTCCACGTCCCGCCGCCGATGCACCAGACCTTCCAGGCACGCAACGTGGTGATCTGCTCCTTCGTGCCGCGCAAGGTCGACTGGGATCCCGAGGCGGTGATCCTCCCCTACCACCACAGCAACCTCGACTCCGACGAGGTGCTCTACTACGCCGGCGGCACGTACGCCGCGCGCCGGGGGATCAGCGAGGGCTCGATCACCCACCACGTCGGCGGCGTGCCGCACGGACCGCAGCCCGGCGCGCTGGAGGCGTCGTTCGACCGGCCGCGAGAGACGGACGAGGTCGCCGTCATGGTCGACACGTTCCGCCCGCTGCACCGCACCTCGGCGGCGCGCAGCGTTCTGGACACGACCTACCCGTACTCCTGGAGAGAGCGGTGAGCGACGCGCCACGCGACGTCGCGGGCCGGCCCGTCGGCGACGAGTCGACGCTGTCGCGCTGGGCGGCGGCCCAGGTCGAGGCCGGCTCCTGGGTGCGGCGCATGTTCGCCGAGGGACAGCGCCTGCGTGCGCTGCACGGCGACGAGGCCGTGAGCGACCTGGCCCTCGGACAGCCCCTCGGCGAGCCCTCGCCGCAGGTGCGCGAGGCACTGCAGCGCGCCGCCGCCGAGCGCGGCCGGGAGCGCTTCGGCTACATGCCCAACCTCGGCTACCCCGAGGTGCGTGAGCGGGCGGCGCTCGACGTCGAGCTCCCCGGCGTGACTCGCGAGTGCGTCGCCATGACCGGCGGCGCCGGGGCCGCGATGTCGCTGGCGCTGCGCGCCTTCGTCGACACCGGCGACGAGGTGATCGGCGTCGTGCCCTATTTCGGCGAGTACCGCGCCTACTGCGCGGCCGCCGGTGCGCGCTTCGTGCCGGTGCCCTCGCGCGAGGACATGTCGCTCGACCTCGGCGGCATCGAGTCCGCGCTGAGCCCGCGCACGGCCGCGCTCATCCTCAACACGCCCAACAACCCGAGCGGCCACGTCGTCACCGCCGGCGAGCTGCGTGCCCTGGCGTCGCTCCTGGAGGAGCATCGCCGGCGCAGCGGGCGGCGCGTCGTCCTCATCGTCGACGCGGTCTACCGGCGGTTGGTGTACCCGCCGCACCAGAGTCTCAACGCCATGGAGTTCTACGGCGCCACGGTGCTGGCCCGCTCCTTCTCCAAGGACCTCGGGCTCGCCGGCGAGCGCATCGGCTATCTCGCGGTGCATCCCGAGCTGGCGGACGTCGAGGTGCAGCGGGGCCTGGAGCTGTGCCAGCGCGCGCTCGGCTTCGTCAACGCGCCCGCCACGATGCAGCGCATGCTGCTCCACCTCGACTCCTGGGACGTCGACCTGCAGCCGTTCCGCGAGCGCCGCGACCATGCGGTGCGATGCGCGCAGGACGCGGGCCTCGACGTCGCGGCGCCGCAGGGCGGCCTCTACCTCTGGATGCGCAGCCCCTGGGAGGACGCGCTCTCCTTCGCCCAGGCGCTCACCGAGAAGCTCGTCATCGTCGCGCCCGGCATCGCGTTCGGGATGCCGGATCGCTTCCGCCTCTGCTTCACGGCGCGCCGCGAGGCGGTGGAGACGGCGATGGCGCGGATCGCCGAGCTCAGCGCCGTCGAGCTGACGGCGTGAGGTTCGTCACCTACCGCCATCCCGAGACGCAGCACGACCGCTGCGGCGTGCTGCACGGCGACGACGTGCACGCCATGCCGCAGGGCACCGCGCTCGTCGACCTCCTCGGCGACGACGGCGACCGCCTGCACAGCATGGGTGCGATGGCACTGCGCGAGCCGGCGGAGGTGGTCGCGCTGAGCGACGTGCAGCTGCGCGCCCCGCTGCCCAGGCCGCCGACCATCCGCGACTTCTACGCCTTCGAGGAGCACGTCCGCACCGCGCGTCAGCGCCGCGGGCTGGAGATGATCCCCGAGTGGTACGAGTTCCCGGTCTTCTACTTCAGCAATCCCTACGCCACCGTCGGGCCCGACGTCGACGTGGCCATGCCGCCCGGCACGGCCGAGATGGACTACGAGCTGGAGGTCGCCGCCGTCGTCGGCAGGGCCGGAGCCGACCTCGACGCCTCCACCGCGGAGCAGCACATCGCCGGCTACATGGTGATGAACGACTGGAGTGCCCGCGACATCCAGCGGCGCGAGATGAAGCTGTCGATGGGCCCCGTCAAGGGCAAGGACTTCGCCACCTCGCTGGGCCCGATGCTGGTGACGCCGGACGAGCTGGAGCCCCTCCGCAGCAACAGGGCGTTCGACCTGCAGATGGTCGCGCGTGTCAACGGCGAGGAGTGGTCACGCTCGTCGCTGGCGACGATCCACTACGGATTCGGGGAGATGCTGGCGTGGGCGTCACGCGGCACGCGCGTCGAGCCGGGCGACGTCATCGGCTCGGGGACGTGCGGCACGGGATGCATCCTCGAGCTCTCGCTGGTGCACGGCGGTGAGAGGTATCCCTGGCTGCGGCCGGGCGACGTCGTCGAGCTGGAGGTGGACCGGCTCGGAGTGCTGCGCAACCGCGTCGTGGCGCGATGAGCGACGCGCCGCCGGCGCCGGACTTCCTGCAGCGTCTCGACGCCGTGGAGCGGCGCCTCGCGGAGCACGCGCAGCGCGACGCCGGCAGCGCGGGCGGCCGCCGCACCGACCCCGACCCGCCCACCGGCGAGACCTGGGAGTGGGGGCAGGTGTGGGCCCACCTCGCCGAGTTCCTGCCCTACTGGCTGGCCCAGGCGCGCGAGGTGATCGCCGCGTACCACGGCGAGCCCGTGCCCTTCGGACGCACCAAGGCGGACGCAGGCCGCATCTCCGCCATCGAGCGCGACCGCAACCAGGCGGTGCGGTCCCTGTGGCAGCGCACACGCGACGGCATCGGCGCGACGCGGGCGTTCCTCCGCGACGTCCCCGACGCCGGTTGGGCCGCCCGCGGCCTCCATTCCACCCTCGGCGTCATGCCGCTGCCGCGCATCGTCGACGAGTTCATGGTCGGCCACCTCGAGCAGCACGCGGCGCAGCTCGACGGGCTGGTGGGAACCGCCTAGCGCTGGCTGCCGGCCGGCGGCGCGCTGCGCGGAGCGCTCAGCGCGTCCGGCGTCTCGCTGTCGAAGCTGCGCAGGAAGGCGGGCCGCTCCCGGCCGGCGAAGCGCCGTTCGAAGCGCCGCGCCACCAGCGCGTCGAGCAGGGAGGGCGCGTGCCGCCCCAGGAAGATGCCCACCGCCGTGCCGCGGCCGGTGGCCAGGTCGCGCTTGCGGGTCACGCAGGAGCGGATGATGGCGCCCACCGTGTATTCGACAGGTTCGGCAGGAACCGCTCCCTCCAGCGACACGCCCTGCGCCGCCGGCGCGTCGTGGATGGGGGTGCGCACGTAGCCCGGGTACACGGTGCTCACCGAGATGCGCCCGCGGTACTCCATGCGCAGCGTGTCGGAGTAGGCGGTGACGGCGCGCTTGCTCGCCGTGTACGCGACGGCGAAGGGAACGGTGACGTAGGCCAGCCCGCTGGCGATGTTGACGACGTGCCCGTGGGCGCGGAGCAGATGGGGCAGCGCCGCGGCGGTGGCCGTCCAGGTGCCCAGCAGGTTGACGTCGAGCACCCGCCGGGCGGCGGCGTCGGGAAAGGCGCCCGCGTCGTTGGCGATGCCGATCCCGGCGGCGTTGACCAGCACGTCGATTCCGCCCATGCGCTCAGCCGCCTCGTCGACGGCGTGCTGCACGGCCTCGGCGTCGCGCACGTCGGCGGCTAGGATCTCGGGCGGCGACGCCTGCAGGTCGACGCCCACCACGGTGGCGCCGAGGTGGCGCATCGCCGCTGCTGTGGCACCGCCGATCCCGCCGGCGGCGCCGGTGATGAGCACCCGGCGGCCGCGGAGCGCGAGTCGGGGGTCGGCCATGGCGTGATCCTAGCCCGCCGGGCGATGGGCCGGTCGCCGCGCCCGGGCGGCGACCGGCTCCAGGGGTCCCCTACGCCGTGGGCAGCGTGAGGCTGACGCCGCTGAGCAGCAGCGCCGAGGGCAGGTTGTCGGCGCGCCAGGTGGGCGCGTCGTCCTGGGTGATCTCGAGCTTGAGCTGGTGCCCGGAGACGAGCTGCCAGCCGGTGGGCCAGAGCTCGTAGCTGAGCGGGACGGTCGAGCCCGGCGTGCCGGCCAGGCGGTACACGTTGCGGGTGATCAGCGTCTGCCGGCCGGACTGCGGGTCGAGGTCCCACAGCCGGGTCGCCACCACGGCGTTGGTGCCGAGCAGGGTGGCGCTGACGTCGACCACCGGGCTGCCCACCACGGTGATCGGCGTGCTCGGGCTGAACGTCCATGCGGCCACGCCCTGGTCGGTCTGCGATTGCATGGTGACGCAACCAGGCGTGGTTCCCGGTGCGCCGCCGTTGACGATGGGGTCGGCACGCTCGGCCTCCTGGCCCGGCGGGGTGGCGCTGCTCGTCGTCGCGGTGGCGCTCGCACTGAGGGTCACCGTCGAGGTGGCGATGGCGCTGAGGCTGCCGCCGGTGAGGTACGTCGTGCTCTGCGACGAGTTGCAGACGACGGTCGCCACGGTGGCACGCGCCAGCGTGGGCGTGCCACCGGCGAGGATGGTGCTGAGCCAGGTGTTGGCGTCACCGTTGAGCGTCTGCCAGACCGCGCCCGGGTTGGCGGCGTAGGAGTGGCCGATGTCGCCGTAGATCGACCACACCGGGTAGGCGGCGTCTGCTGCGGTCAGCTTCTGGATCTCCTGCTCCGCCTGGATGGCGGGGAAGAGCGGATCGGTGACGCCCTGCAGCGCCAGCACGGGGACCTCGTGGCCCGCCGGCGGCACGGCCATGTAGTAGGGCGAGCGGAACTGGGTCACCTGGGTGATCGCGTTGGCCACCTGCGGGTTGACCTCGTACGGCTCGCCCGCGCTGAGGCCGGCGAACCACGACACCAGGTCGGCGGTGGGATCGACCTGTGGCGGCGCGAACTGCGCGGTCTGCTCGCCGAGCGCGAAGAGGCCGTCGACGTAGCTCGCCTTCTCGACGCCGATCGGCGACGTGTGGTCGGCCTGGGCGGGCGCGCCGTTGGCGCCGTCGGACGCGCCGCCGTTGTCGGTCAGCGCCTCCAGCAGGTCGCTCCAGGTGTACTGCGGCACGGCGGCGAAGACGTGCAGCGCGGTGCCGTTGGGCGACGTCCAGCTCGAGGTCGAGCCGTCGGTGGCCATCACCTCGTCCTGCGACAGGGCGAGCAGCCAGCTCTGCCCACCGCCGTAGGAGTCGCCGGTGACCGCGATGTGGCTGGCGTCGGCGACACCGTCGTCGACGAGCAGGCCGGCGAGGTACTGCGTGTCGTGCACCTCCCAGCGGCGGTCGGCGAGGTGCGTCCAGCTCGCCTTGCCGGCGCAGGCGGCGTTCACCACAGGGACGAAGTTCTCCCTGCCGCAGGATTGATGGAAGCCTCGTGCGGTGTAGGTGAGAACCGCATACCCCTGGGCGGTGAACCAGGCGTTGTTCCAGTCGTACGAATGCGCACCGTCGCCGGCGAGGGTGGTCGACTCGAACTCGGTCTTGCTGTTGCCCCAGCCGTGCATCATCACCATCAGTGGCAGCGCGCCGCTCGCCGACGCCGGGATGGAGACGTCGACGTCGAGCGGCGTGCCGTCGAAGCTGGCGATCATCCCGCTGCAGAGGATGAACGGCACGCCGCCGCTCGGCGAGATCGTGCCGCCGTTCTGCGACGTGCCGTTCGGGCAGCCGGCCTGGGCGCGGACGGCGACCTGCGGCCCCGCGGCGATGGCCGCCGCGGCGATGGCGGCGGCGCCGAGCACTCCCAGTGCCCGGCGTGATGGGCGCGCGCCGGCGCGCGCTCGGATCGAGGTTTCCACGGCTCTCTCCCTTCCTTGTGCCGGCGGACGTGCGCCCACGCCGCGAACTGCGTGCCGCCTCCCGGACGTCCGCCTTCCTATGCCGCCGGAGTCTGGGGCAATGACGCGTGCGCGTCAAATCCGCCGGGCGCGATGGGGCGTCACAGCACGCCTTCCGAGAAGAGGATGGCGACCACCACGAGGGCGAGCAGGAACACGGCGAGCGGCCGCCTGTGCACCCGGCCCAGCCGCGAACCCTCCATGGGCTCGACGGGCAGGAAGCTGAACGCCACCATGCCGAGCTGCACCAGCAGGATGACGCGCAGCATGGGCAGCGGCCGCGCCACGGCGGCGAGCCCGGCGGCGAGGGCGACGAGCAGGTTGGCGGCGGGACCGGCCCAGTAGACGACCAGGTCGCGGCGCGGCGCCGCGCCCGCCGCCTCGCCCTCGCGGGCGACCACCTCGTGGCCGACGCAGGGGCCGCCGAGCAGGCGCAGCGGCAGCATGAGGACGGCGACGCCGAGGAGCAGCGGCGACTGCACCGGGCGCACCCGCCGGCGCAGCGCCGCGGCGGCGACGAGGTGCCCGGTCTCGTGCACCAGCAGGCCGAGCAGCGCCGCATAGGCGGCGATCAGCACCGACGGGAGGCCGCTCCCCTGCCCCGTCCACACCGTCACCGTCGCGGTCAGCGCCACCAGGATCGGTGCGGTGACCATCCACGGCCGCGCCCGCATGCCGCGCAGCGCCCGGCCCAGGCGCCGCTCCACGGCGGCGGTGAAGCGCCGCGCCCGCTCGCCGAGCTGGTCGAGGACGGTCTCCAGGCCGCGCTCCTTGCCCAGGTCGACGAGGGTGCCCACCGCCAGGGCGCCCAGGCTGACGCCGCCGAGCGCCGCCGCGGCCACCCCGTAGGTGCGGTCGAACGGCTGGAGCGCGCCCCGGCCCAGGGCCACGTCGTAGACGCGCTCGTCGGTGCGCAGCTCGACCGTCGACTCGCCGCGCAGCACGGGGTTGCGCGACGTCGCCGCCGCCAGCAGCGCCTGCCCGGCGGGGATGCCGCCGACCGTGCGCATGTCGAGGACGCCGAGGTTCCACGTGGCCAGGTCGTACTGGGGCGCGACGGCGAGCGCCCGCTCCAGGTCCTGGCGGGCGGCGTCGGTGTCGCCCTGCCCGGCTTCGAGGACGCCGAGGTCGTTGTAGGCGGGGAACAGGGTGGGGTCCTCCGCGACGGCGCGCCGCAGCACGGTTTCGGTCACTGCCGGCGGAAAGTCGAGGAGGCGGTCGGCCCAGGCGAGGTTGAGCAGGAAGACCGGGTTCCGCGGGTCCATCGCCGACGCGGCGAGGAAGTCGGCGCGCGCCGTCTCGCAGTCCGCGCGGTGCGTCGTGCAGTCGGGGGTGGCGTCGGCGGCGGGCTGGATCTCGCGCAGCAGGACGATGCCGTGGTCCGAGAAGGCGGCCTCGGCGACCAGCGAGGGCGGGCGTCCCTGCGGCTGTGACTGCACCACCCTGGCGAACTCCGCCTCGGCGGTGCGCAGGTCGCCGGCGTCCATGGCCACCTCGCCGAGCTTCTCCCTGCTGACGTCGTCGTCGGTGGCGGCGGCGACGATGCTGCGCGCGGCGGCATCCCGGTGCAGGCGGATGTCGGCGGCGAGCAGGTCGTCGCTCAGCCAGTCCCTGTCGGCGGGGGTCCGCAGCCTGCCGTCGAGCGGCTGCAGGAGCCGCTGCGCCGCGGCGGCGTCGCCGGCGAGGAAGTCGTCCTCCCCCTCGCACCGGAGCGGGTAGGTGGTGCCCGCCAGGGCGGACACCGACGCCTGGCAGACCCGCGCCGCCTGGCTGAAGCGGCCGGCGTGGCGCAGGATCGAGTCGGCGACGAAGAGCGACTCCGGCCACTGCTGGGGGCCGGCGTCGGGCGTCGCCGGCGCGGGTGCGACGACGAGGTGCGCCGCCTCGTCGTACGACGCCATGAGATGGCGGCGTCCCGTCCACACCGCCGTGCCCGCGGTGGCGCCGAGGCGGGCGTCGGCGACGTCGGCGCGCCAGGCTCGGTACGCGGTGTCGGCGTCGCCGGCGGTGCCGCGGAGCGCCGCGGCCTGCATGGCGATCGACGCGGCGGTGTCGAGCATGGCGCCGTCGGCGTGGCGGGCGTCGACGCCGGTGTCGTCGCTGGTGGGGACCAGCGTGTAGCTGAGGAAGACGGCTCCGCCGGCACCGCAGCCCTCCGGGGTGCGCATCACCGGGACGGCGTCGTCGAGGCTGCCGAAGGAGTAGCCGGCGTAGCCGCGATCGTCGCCGGGGTCGGTGGCGGCGACGACCTCGCCGCTCCACTCCGAGAGGCAGGGCTCCGTCCACCGCGGGAAGCGCGACGTGTCGACGCGCGGCTGCCATGCCGACTCCAGCAGGCCCATCGCCGACCGCGCGGTGCCCTCGACCGCCGACTCGTCGCACGGCGACCGCGAGTCGCACAGCTTCTGCTGCAGCGCCGCCAACTCGACCAGCCCGGCCGCCGACCGCGGCGCCGCGGCAACGGCGCGCTGCTGGGCGGCGACGGCGCCGGCCTCGTCGCCGAGGAAGTCGAGGGCGACGGCGCGGCCGGCCAGCAGGCCGGGGTCGCGGTTGAGCCGGATGGCGGCGTCGTAGGCGTCGAGCGCGTCGCGGGCGTCCTGCCGCGCGGCGTAGGGCCTCTCCGCCACGGCCCGCTGCGCCTCGCGCATCTCGGCGTCGCCGACGGCGGAGTAGCCCAGCGCGGCGGTGCGCGCGTCGTGCTCCAGGGGTGCGAGCACCTGCATCGCCGCGGCCAGCGGAGGCGGCGGGGTCGGCGACACCTGGCCGACCACGGCGGCCCTGGTGAACCCCGCGCCCAGCAGGGTGCCCAGCAGGTAGCGCGCCGTCGCGTCGGCGGGATGCGTGCGCAGCCACGCCTCCAGCGCGTCGACCGCGGAGGAGTTGAACTCGCCGACCAGCGGGGTGAGGAAGCCGAGGTCGAGGCTCAGCGTCTCCACGGCCTGCGGGGCGTCGGCCGAGAACGCCCGGTAGCCGAGCTGGAGGAGCTGGGCGGCGTTGTCCTCGACGTCGTCGCCCTTGCCGACCGACTGGTCGGTCACCGCAGCGCCGTCCATCTGCGCCACGCCGAGGGTGAACAGGGCCACCGCCGCGTTGGCCAGCCGGGCGGCGTTGTCGGGGTCGCCGGTGAAGCCCTCGAAGGCCTGGTCGGCGGGGCTGGGCGGGTCCTGGTTCATGGCCAGCGGGCCGGCCATCAATGCGGCGGCGAACTGCTCGGAGAGCTGCGGGTCGGCGGCGGGCATGGCGTCCCAGGCGTCGAGGAAGGCGCGCTGGGCGGCGGCCCCGTCGCGGGGGTCGAGGGCCGCGACCTCCGTGGCGGCGTCCTCGGAGGGGAGGTCGGGGAAGCCCGTGGCGAGGAACGGTCCGTGGGCGACCACCGCGTCGAGCGTCGCCGCCGCACCCGGCTGCGAGGCGGGCAGCGGGGGCAGGCGGGGCGCGGCAGGCGGCGGGGCGGGCGGCGTGGCCAGCCCGGGCTGGGCGGCGACCAGGGCGACGGGAAACGCGACCATCGCAGCCGTCACCACGACGACCCCGACGCTCCATCGCATGGCGCTGCCTCGCCTGTGGGACATGGCGGGACTCCCGGCTGCACGGCCTTCGGGGCCTGCGCTGGCGATGCTCCACCGCTGCGCACCGCGACGCGACCTTGCCCGCGTTCACGATTGTCAAAGCAGGTAAAGGCAACTCCGACGGGAGCGTGCGCCGCCCCGACGCCGAGCCCGCGGGGCTTCGTTGTGTCCGGGGTTCGCACCAAACGGAACCAACCCCAAGACGGAGCACGAAGCAGCCCTGGCGGGAAGGGAGGGATTCGAACCCTCGGAGGAGCGTTTAATACCCCTCACCCGCTTAGCAGGCGGGCGCTTTCGGCCACTCAGCCACCTCCCCGCGGAGGGTGTCGAGTATACCCAGGGCACCGTCCCGCGACCGCCCTCGGCGGTCCCGGGAGGGTAGGCTTCGGCGCCATGGGAAGGACGGCAGCCCTGGAGCTGCTGCGGGCGGACGCAGCCGAGGTCGAGGCGGCCCGCCGGCGCCACGCCGCATCGCAGCTGAGCTGCCTGGCAGGCTCGCGGGACAAGCAGCAGCTGCGGCTGCACTGCGGTGCCGTCGTCGGGTTCCGGGTCGCCGCGGGGGTGGTCGTCGCGGCGGGCGATCCGCTGGTGGCGCCCGAGCTGCAGCGGCGCGCCGTCGACGAGTTCGTCGCCATCTGCCGCACGGCGCGCCTGCCGGTGTGCTTCATGCAGACGCATCCGTCGCTGCGACCGGCGTACCGTGCCGCAGGATTGCGGGTGTACGCATTCGGCGAGGAGGCGGTGGTCGACCTGGAGTCGTTCTGCCCGTCGTCGCCGCGGCGCGCCAATCTGCGGCACGAGCTGTCGCGGGCCCGCCGCGCCGGGATGTCGGCGTCGGTGCTGCGGGCGGACGACGTCGACGGCGCGACGTGGGAGGAGCTGCGCGGGGTGTCGGACGCCTGGCTGGCGCGGCGGCCCTGGCGCGAGCTGGGATTCTCGGTGGGGCGCTTCGGGGAGATCCTCGACGCGGACGCGACGGTCAGCGTCGTCCGCGGTGCGGACGGGCGCGCGCAGGCGTTCACCACGTGGCTGCGCCTCGGTGGGCACGGCATCGCGCTCGACATGTTCCGGCGCTCACCCGTCGCACCCGCGGGGGCGATGGACCTGTGCATCGCGGCGGCGCTCGACGCGGCGCGCGCCCGCGGCCTGCGCGTGGCGTCGCTCGGAGTCGCGCCCTTCCGCGACTCGACGCATGACGGCGACGCGCCCGACGGACGGCTGGCGCGCTCGCTGCGGCACTGGCTGTTCCGCCACGGCACGTTCGGGTACGACTACCGCTCCCTGGCGCGGTTCAAGGACAAGTTCGCGCCGCGCTGGGAGATGCGCGACGTCGCCGTCTCGCGCGGGCTGGGATCGATCGCCGTGCCGGCGGCGCTCGCGCTGGTCCACTTCCGGCCGCAGGACGGCGATGTCGGCGCGCCGGCGCCGAACTGAGCGCCCCGCCGGCCCGTCGCGGCGGAGGTACACTGCGCGGCGGAGCGATGCCGGAGTGGTTGATCGGAGTGGTCTTGAAAACCACAAGGGCCGACAAGCCCTCGGGGGTTCGAATCCCTCTCGCTCCGCAGCCGCCGGCACGGCGCACCGCATCACCGGCCAGAATCCAATAGAGGCTCGCGCATGGGACCAGCCAACCCAGACAACCATCAGAACCGGAACCACGTTCTCGCAGCGGTCCCCGCGGCCGAGGCGCAACGCCTGGCATCCCTGCTGACTCCGGTCTCGCTGGAGATCAAGACCGTCCTCTTCGAGCCGGGCGAGCGCATCGACGCCGTGCACTTCCCGCTCGACGGGGTCGTCTCGCTGGTGACGCCGCTCGAGGACGGCGCCATCGTCGAGGTGGCCACGGTGGGCAACGAGGGCGTGGTCGGCGTCCCGCTGGTCCCCGGCGGGTCGCTGGCGGTGCGCGCCATCTCGCAGGTGCCGGGACGGGCGCTGCGCATGGAGGCGTCGCCGTTCCTCGGCGAGATGGAGCGGCGCGGCGCGCTCTACGAGGTGGTGCAGCGGTACACCAGCGCGCTGTTCGGCCAGATCGCCCAGGCGGCGGCGTGCAACCGGCTCCACTCCAACGAGGAACGTCTCAGCCGCTGGCTCCTGATGAGCCACGACCGCGTCGGCGTCGACGAGTTCGCCATCACCCACGAGTTCCTCGGCCAGATGCTGGGCTCCCGCCGGGCGACGGTGACGCTCTCTGCCGGCATCCTCCAGGCCGCCGGCCTGATCCGCTACCACCGCGGCCACGTGTCGATCATCGACCGGCCGGGCCTGGAAGGCGTCGCGTGCGAGTGCTACAGCGTCATCAAGCGCGAGCTCGACGACGCGATCGCGCAACCCGACCGGGATTCCGCGACGTAGCCGTCCACCGCACACCGCAAGGCGTTGCATTGTTCGTACGGCGGCGGACCGACCGCCGTGCTTCCCGCCGCATACGATCGTCGACCGTCGAGGCTGCGGCGAGTCGGCGGCGGGGCAGGTTGCGCCGATCGCGGCAGGCGCTGACGAGTGGGTCCGGCGTGGCGGGCGTCGGATCCCGGTGCCGTCAGGCCTCCGGCCGCGCGGCGTCGACGGCCCGGCGCGGCATCGCGGCATCTCGCCAGGGAAGCGCCGCATTGGCGCCGAGCCGCCGCGCCTGCTCCACGGTGCGATCCAGGAGCGCGTGCGCGCCGACGATGTTGGACTCGGCCCCGGAGTTGCGGCTGAGCCGTCCCTGGTCGATGCCGTCGGCGACACGCCCCCTGCTCGTGTCGTAGACCGGACGGCGAGCCGGGTTGCGCCCGTCGAACCACCGGCGGGCGGTCTGGGCGAGCGCGGCGTACTCCGCCGCGCCGGTGACGGCATGGAGGCGGTCCATGACCAGGATCGCCGAGGCCACGTCGTACGGTTGCACGTGAGGCAGGTCGAAGCCGGCGCCGATGACGTCGCGGAAGAGCAGCTCTCCACTGCGCCGGGCGACGTCGACCACGCCGTCGCGGCCGAGCAGCGCGCCGCCGTCGGCCAGCGCAGCCTCCTCGACGTGCCCCCACAGGTGGGGAGAGCCGGTCTCGTTCGGCGCGTTCATCAGCATCCCGTCACGCGTGCAGGTCAGCATCTGGTCGATCCAACCGGTGAGGTGGTCGCGCAACCGCGGGAACCGGCCCGCTCGCAACAGGTCCACCGCGGTCATGACGTGCAGGGCGCGCACGTCCGGCGTCGCGGGCGCGCGCATCCAGACGATGCCCCGGTCCAGCATCGCATCGGCGCGCGCGTCATCCAGGACGATGGCCGCGCGCGCCGCGGCCTGGAGCGCACGCGCCTGCCAGAAGGCGCCGCCGGCGACGGAGCTGCTGCCTCCGCGGTTGCGCGTCCCGTCCCAGTCGCTGACGAAGTTCACCCACTGCCCGTCCGGGTTCTGCATCCAGGCCAGGAAGTCGAGGAGCCCCTCGCACCACGTGCGCACCCAGGGCAGCCGGGTGTCCTCCCACACAGCGCAGAGCAGCAGGATCGCGCGGGCGGCGTCGTCGACGCAGGCGACGCCTTCGACTCCCGATTCTCGCGCGGGGACCAGCGCATCGTCGGCATCGGCGTACACCGCGAGTGCGACGGCGGCGGGCCCTGCCGCCGGCACGGCGCGGGTGAGGCGGGCGAGCTGCCTCAGCATGGCTCGAGGTCGTCCACGATGTCGCGGACCGCGAAGTCGGCGGCTCCCAGGCAGGTGTCCGCGGCGCCGTAGTAGAGGCGGATGCGCGCACCGTCGTCGTCGAGGGGCACGTGCCCGCAGGAGAAGACGACGTTGCCGAAGACGCCCACCCGCTCGAAGGGCTCGCTGGGCACCAGGACGGGGCGGCGCGATCGGGCAAGCACGCGCGTGGGATCGTCCGCGTCGAGGAGCAGCGCACCCATCGCGTAGCGCTGATCGCGGTCGACGCCGTGGTAGAGCTCCAGCCAGCCCTCGGCGACGCGGAAGGGAACGGTGCCCGCCCCGGTGCGCAGCTCGTCCCACGTTCCCCAGCGCGGCAGCGCCAGCGGCCGGTGATCGCCCCACTGCTGCAGGTCGTCGGAGAAGGCGATCCAGATGCCGAGCACGCGCCCGAACGATTGCGGCATCGGGCGCGTGAGCGCCACGTACCGCCCACCGATGCGCTCGGGGAAGAGCACCACGTCCTTGTGGTCGGGCAGGAACATCACCCCCCTGCGCTCGAACGCGCGGAAGTCGGTGGTGGTGGCGCGGCTGGTGGTGATGCCGAGCCGGCTGACCGAGACGTAGGTGATCTCCCACGCACCGTCGAGCCAGGTGGCGCGCGGATCCTCGCAGCCGTACTCCTCGAGACGGTCCACCGGTGCGAGCGCGGGAGCGTCGTCGACGTGGAAGTGCTCGCCGTCGGCGCTGCGCGCCACGCGCAGGTGGGACATCTGGGTGAGGAGGTCGGTGACGTCGTCGGCCGCGGCCGTGAAGCCGCCCGTCGACCCGCGGTAGCGGATGGTCCGTGAGTCGCTGAGGTCGAGCCCCGGCATGTCCCTTGGCAGGTACACGTCGACGACCTGCGGCGGCTGCGGCGTCGTGTCCAGGAAGGCGACGCCGACGAGCTGGTCACGAGGGATGCCTGGGGCCAGCGGCGAGAGGCGGGGCTCGGGACCGTTCAGGTCGAACGTCATCGAGCCCTCGGGGGGATCGACGTCGGTGCGCGGGCGCTCACCGACGCGCAGCAGCAGGATGACCTCGCCGTCCACCCGCGCCGCGGCCGCGTTGAACACCGAGACGACCTCGAGCCCGGGGCGCGAGGGTGGGACGTCGGCGGGCGTGATGATCGGGTTGCCCGCAACGCGCTGCCCCAGGCCGGCCTCCGCGTGGCGGGAAGCGGCGCGCCGCTCGGCATGTCGCACCCGCCGCGCACTGTCGACGGCGTGCGCCAGCTCGACGAATCGCGCCGCGGCGCGCGGCCACGCCGAATCCTTCGCGTACGCGTAGGCGCCGCGCTCCAGGGTCTCCTTGCGTCGGGGATCGTCGAGGATCGACAGCACGGCGATCGCCAGTGCATCGCCGTCGCGGAACGGGACGAGCAGGCCGCGGCCGTCCGCGAGCGCCTCGGCCGCGTGCAGGTAGGGCGTCGACACCACCGCCTTGCCGGCCCCCAGCGCGTACGAGAGAGTCCCGCTGGTGATCTGGTTGGGGTCGAGGTACGGCGTCACGTACACGTCGCTGGCCAGCAGGAGCTCGACGATGTCGCGCTGCGACATGTACTGGTCGATGAAGGCGACGTGGCTCTGCATGCCGAGCCGGCGCACGTCGTCGACCAGGCCGTTGCGATACGCCTCGCCCTGCGCCCTGAGCAGCTCGGGATGGGTCTGCCCGGCGATCAGGTACAGCGCTCGCGGATGGCGCGTCACCACCGCGGGCATCGCCTCGACCATGTACTCCAACCCCTTGCGAGGATCGACCAGGCCGAACGTCGAGATGATGGTGCGTCCCTCGACGCCGAGCTTGGCCTTGAGTCGCACGCGACCGTGCGGCTCGATCGCCGGCATGCCGTGAGGGATGACCACCGGCGCATGGGTGACCCCGTAGTCGGCGGCGAGGACGTCGATGGCGGTGCTCGCCATGACGACGACCTCGTCGCTGCGCTCGGCGATGGAGCGGACCGCGTCGCGCACCGATCGTGGCGGGTCGGGAAGCACGGTGTGCAGGGTGGTGATCACCGGCTTTCGGATGGTGTCGAGGAACTCGCGAAGGTGGTCCTCGTAGCCGGTCTCCACCCAGCGACCGTCACGGTAGCCGGGCTCGCGCCACGTGCCGTAGAGGCCGAACTCGTGCTGCACGTTGACGACGTCGGCGTTGGACGCGTTGATGGCGAGCGCCGCCGTGCGGTAGCTCTCGGGCTCGCCCTGCCGGATGCGCCAGCGCACCTCAGGTCCGTAGGGCCGCACCACGTTGGCCTCGTCGATGGCCGCGACGCTGCACCGGGTGTCCGGCGCCGCGGTCCTGATGGCGGCCATCAGGTCCGCCGTGAACGTGGCGATGCCGCAGCGACGCGGGATGCTCGACGAGGTGAAGGCGATGCGGATGGCCACATCACCGTAGCACCGGGCGACGTGCAACCGGTCCGGCGAACGGCTTGTGTCCGCCACCGTACCGATCGGTCAGAGGATCGACGGACGGCCTTGCGGCCCGTTAAACAGCGCCGGGTGCCTGCCTGACGTCTCCGTCCGGTGGGCACCCGACCCGGTCACGACCTCACACGTCCGCGAGGCCCCTAGCCGTCCGATGCGGCGGGAACGTCGCACGCATCAGAGCCACCGTGAAGTCTCACGCCCTGCCGCGCCGATGTCAAGAGGCTCAGGGCACGACCGGGTTTGCCCTCGCGTGGGCACAGGGCCCACGGCGCCATGCGAGCAGCGCTAGCCCGCAGCCCCCTCCGCCGCCCCGATCACGTCGTCGCCGAGCGGCGGGGCCGCGTCGAAGCGCTCCCCGCGGATGACGTCGCGCAACGGCATGCGATCTCTCCAGCCGACCTCCTGCAGCATCGGCCGCGGCGGAAGGTCGACCGGCCAGCCGATGCACAGATACGCCACCGGGACGATGTGCGGCGGGATGCCGAGGATCTCGCGCAGCTCGCCCGTCTTGAGGATGCTGACCCACCCGGCGCCGAGGCCCTCGGCACGGGCGGCGAGCCAGATGTTCTGCACCGCCAGGCAGGTGCTGTAGACGTCGGTCTCCGGCTGGCTGTTGCGGCCGAGCACCTGGGTGCCACCACGCGTGGGATCGCAGGTGACGCAGAGGTTGACCGGCGCTTCGCAGATCCCCTCCAGCTTCATGGCCAGGTACTGGGAGCGGCGCGGCTCGTCGAAGAAGCAGGCGGCGCTCTGCCGCTCGCGCAGGTAGAGCTCCTTGACGCGCGCCCGTGTCTCGGCGGAGCGGATGACCATGAAGCTCCACGGCTGCATGAAGCCCACCGAGGGTGCGTGGTGCCCCGCGGCGAGCAGGCGGGCGAGCAGCGCGTCGTCGACGGGGTCGTCGCGGAACAGGCGCACGTCGCGCCGCTGGTGGATGGCGCGGTACACGGCGTCGCGCTCCTCGGCGGGAAAGGCGAACCGACGTGCGGCGGCGGCGTGGTTCGGGGCCGTGGATGCCATGGGCCGCACAGTGTAGGCCGCCGTGCCGCGCCTACGCGTGACCCGCTGTGACCGCGGCCGCCTGCCGCCGCTTCTTGCGCCGCTCGAAGTACGCGTTGAAGCCCAGCGAGAGAAGGCCGAAGCAGAGGAACAGCACGATGGCGGTGACCATCGGCGCGTTGCCGCTGTGCGCCGGAGAGGCGCCGGGGTGGAGCAGCACCTGGACCAGGCCGAAGAGCGCCACGCCGAAGGTCGCCGCCCAGACGCGCCGATCCCAGCCGAAGAGCGTGCCCCCGGAGAGGAAGCGCAGCGGGAACAGCCCGATGACGCTGCCCACGAAACCGCCGACCACCAGCGGGGCGAGGAAGTCGGCCACCAGGATGAGGCCGGCGTTGGCAGAAACTCCGCCGCTGCGGTCGTGCACCGGCACCCAGAGGATCCAGGCCAGCACCGCCAGCGCCAGCGTCGTCGCCGTGCCCACGACGATGCCGGCCCCCTCGCGCGAGCGGCTCAGCTTGGCGGTGAAGGCGACGCCGAAGATCACGCCGTACAGGTAGCCAGGGGTGAAGTGCGTCGAGCGCGAGAGCAGCACGCAGGCGCCGGCGACGAGCAGCCCGGCGGGCAGTGCGTGCAGCCTGCCGCTGGCGTCCTCGCCGCGCGCGCGGCGGTAGAGCTTCGCCGCCATGGTGCCCGCCGTCAGCCCGGTCAGCATCGAGGCGACCACGCCGAGATAGGTGAGCACCGAGCTGGCGTTGAAGCCGAAGCCCGGGTCGTTGAGCGACCCCAGCAGCGCGCCGCCCAGCACCACGGCCGCGAAGACGCCGAGCCGCGTCTCGCGGGTGGACTCCGCGGCCACCTCGCGGCGCATCCGCCGCACCCAGCCGAAGCGCCGGCTGAGGATGTCGCGGATGTCGTCGTAGTTCTCCTCCAGCGTGCGGTTGAAGAGCTGGGCGGGGAAGGTGATGAACAGCACCAGCCCGATGGTCACCACCAGGTTGACGATGGTGGTGCCCGCCGAGCCGAAGCTCTGTGACGGCGTCGCCAGCGCGCTGCTGAACGACGACTGGGCCACGGCGCCCGACCCCGTGACGGTCACCGCGGGCGCGGCCGGTGCGCTCAGCGTCGTGCCGCAGGCGAGCCGCGACGACGCGGGGAACGGCGCGCCGGCGGGGACCGCCAGCAGCGTGTAGTTCTCGACCGACGAGGGCACGCCGGTGCTGCCGTTGCACGTCCAGTAGGAGACGATCGTCTCGGTGCCGGTCATCACCACGGCGTTCCATCCCGTGCTCGCCGACGACGAGGGGACCGCCTGCTGCACCGCGAGGACGAGGGTGCGCGTCAGCGGCGGCGGCGAGCAGGGGGGCAGGTTGCGGCCGCCGATGCCACCCGGCCGGAACTGGGTGGTCCAGGTGCCGTCGGCCTGCTCGACCAGCGGGTGGTCGGGATCCGGGCCCTCCAGGCCGCTGGTGTTGCTGAAGAAGCTCAGCGATCCCTGCGTGCCCTGCATCTGCACGCCGCAGGTGCCGTTCGACGCGCAGCCCGGCTGGAAGGTGACGTCGTCGACGGCGACGTTCCCCGGCTGGCGCGCGACCCCGGGCGCGGCCGACCCGGTGAACCCGTCGAAGGTGACGCGGATCTGCCAGCTGCCCTGGATCGCCGCCGCGTGGAGGTTGCCGCAGTCGGCGAGCGCCGTCACCGCGCCCTGCACGCCGAGCAGGATCGCGAGCACCGCACCGGCGAGAACGCCGAGACCGCGCAGGCGCCACCTGCCCCTGATGCTGCCCACCCGCGACGGCATTGTGTGTGTCACCCCCGTCGCGGGAGTGTAGGGGCGCCTCCGTTAGGTGTCAACGCAATGACCGCAGCGTCGTCTCGCGCCGGCCGACCTCGGCGAGCACGGACGGGCCCGCCGGGGGACGCCGCCGCGCGCTCCCTTCCCGCGCTGGGTGCGAGCCTGCCGCAGGCCCCTCGCCGGCTGCACCTTCCTCCAGCGCCGCTAATGGTTCATAATTCTTACCAATTGGCGAGACGGCCCCCCGCGGGCAGGCAAGGAGACCACGGCGTGCGCATCACCGACGAGCAGGTCGCCCACTGGCGGGAGCACGGCTACGTGCTCATCCCGGGCTTCCTCAGCCCCGACGAGCTGGCCGCGGCACGCGAGGTGGCCTACCGCTACTACCCCACCGCCGAGGAGTACTACGCGGCGCCGCACCGCTACCAGAACCTCCCCATCCACTGGGAGTTCCCCTTCAGGGACGACGCCCTCAACAACATCAGCACCGGCCCCGACCTCGTCGACGCGGCGCGCCGCATCGTCGGCACCGAGGACGTCTTCCTCACCCAGTCGCTGCTCTGGGCGAAGTACGCCGGGAGGGGCGACTGGGAGCAGCCGCACCACGTCGACTACCAGAACAACAGCCTCCTCTACCCCAGTGACGAGGACGGCTTCCGGCAGATGCCCTCGATCCTCTACCTGGAGGACGTCACCGTCGAGCTGGGGCCGACCAAGGTGGTGTCGCGCACGGTGACGCGTGAGCGGCCGCTGGTGCCGGTGGCGCCGCCGCGCGAGGACGTGCCGGAGATGTACGAGGCGGAGCAGGCGGTTGCGGTCGAAGCCGGCACGATCATGCTCTACGACATGCAGACCTTCCACCGCGGCTCGCGGCTGCTCGCCACCCATGGCATCCGGCTCACCTTCCACAACGTCTTCCGCGGCGCGGGCCTGGAGTGGATGGGTTGGCGCGCCTGGCCGCACGAGGGGTTGAGCGCTGAGATGCGGCAGTTCGTCGAGCAGGCCGGCGTCGAGCAGCTCACCGTGATCGGCTTCCCCAAGCCGGGACACCCGTACTGGACGCAGCGCACCGTCGACGGCGTGCAGGCGCGCTACCCGAAGCTCGACATGTCGGCGTACCGCGAGGCGCTGGCTGCGCGCGACGGCGCGCCGCGGCAGGCCGCCGCGGCGACCGCCTGACGCCGGCTCAGCCGAGGAGGTTGTAGGCGTACTTGCCCAGCGGGTCGCCGGTGGCGTCCATCCACTGGGCGAGGCGCGACTCGAGGTCGTCGCGCAGCGCGGCCAGGGACGGCTCGGCGCTGAGGTTGCGCAGCTCGTGGGGATCGGCGACCAGGTCGTAGAGCTCGTCGACGTCGTGCGGGTTGTAGACGAGCTTGTGGCGCCCATGCACCAGCATGCGCTGCGAATACAGACCGAACTCGTCCCCGTGGAACTCGGAGACCCAGGAGTCGCGCCAGCCCTGCGGGGTCTCACCGCGCAACAGCGGGAGCAGGCTGCGGGAGTCGAGCGGCGCGTCGGGCAATGCCACGCCGGCGGCGTCGAGCATGGTGGCGAAGAGGTCGAGTGAGCTGGCGTAGGCGTCGCTCGCCGACTGCGGCGCGATGACGCCGGGCCAGCGCGCCACCAGGGGGATGCGGTAGACCTCCTCGTACATCAGCGGGCCCTTGTTGAACTGGCGGTGGCTGCCGCAGAGGTCGCCGTGGTCGGCGGTGACGATGAGCAGCGTGTCCTCGGCGGCGCCGCCGGCGTCGAGCGCGGCGACGAGGCGGCCGATCAGCTCGTCGTGCATCGTCACCGAGCCGAGGTAGGCGGCGACGGTGGGGGCCCAGTCCTGCCAGGTCCAGCCCTCGACGCCGAAGTGCTGCAGGCCGCGACGGTTGGCGCCGGGCTTGCCGGTGAAGTCGTCCTCCCAGTTGGGCCAGGGCGGGATCGCGGCCGGGTCGTACATCGACCACCACGGCTCGGGGACGGAGTAGGGCCAGTGCGGCCCGAGGAAGGAGAGCACCAGCAGGAACGGCGCGTCCCCGCGGCGCATCGCCTCCATGGCGTCGAGGGCGTTCTCCAGGAACAGGCCCTGCGGCGTGCCCTCGACGGGCTGCGTCTCGCGACCCTCCAGCGGGAAGCCGGGCACCGTGCGCGTGGCGCGCGCGGACAGCGGCGGGTACGTCGTGCTGCGATCGAAGGCGATGGGATCGGTGTGCGGCAGGCCAAGCCGCCGGCGCTGCTCGGCGAGCGCGGGCATGTAGTCGTCGCACGCCCCGACATGGGTGAAGCCCTTGCTGGCCGGGCCGTCCTCGATGTCGACGTGCCACTTGCCGGTGTACGAGGTGGCGTAGCCCGCGTCGCGCAGCAGCGCGGGGTAGACCGGCGTTCCCGGGCGGAGGTCGACCTGCAACGCATCGGGCCCGTGCACGTTGTTGAGCACACCGTGGCGGTGCGGGTACGTGCCGCTCAGCATCGAGGCGCGCGCCGGGCTGCAGATGCCGATCGGGGTGTAGGCGCGGTCGAAGCGGATCCCCTGGGCGGCGATGCGGTCGAGGTGCGGCGTGCGGCAGATGGCGCTGCCGTAGGTGCCGCAGACGTCGGCGCGCAGCTGGTCGAGGAGCACCAGGACGATGTTGGGCGGACGGTTGGTGCGGCTCATCGGGACATCCTCATGCTGACGATCTCGTACGGCGCGACCTCGACGCGCACCCGGCCGTCGACGACGTCGAGCGGGGCGAGGCCGTCCTCCAGCGCGGTGCAGCGCTCGACGCGCGGGGTGGTGCGTGTCGCGAAGGGGTGGCGGACGGAGGCGGACGCTGCGATGCCGGCGGTCTCCTGGAGGCGCAGCAGCAGGCCGTCCCCGGCGCGCGCCTGGGCGACGGTGACGGTGAGATTGGGCGGCGCCTCGACGTCGAGGAGCGACGCCGCGGCCTGGCTGAGCCGGCGCGGGCCGGTGTCCATCTTGTCGAGCCAGGTGACCGTCGAGACGGCGAGCGGCGTGCGCGCCTCGCGCCCGAAACGCGCGGCCGCGGCGGCGTCCCAGCGCTGCGCGGCGGTGAAGGAGTAGCGCAGCGTCACCTCACCGGACTGCGCGGGTGCGTAGTTGGTCCACCAGTGGTTGTTCATCACCCAGGAGAGCAGGGTCGAGGATCCGGGCTGGTGATGGCGCGGCCAGCGACCGCGCACCACGTCGCCCACGGTGAAGAGCGGCGCGTCCGCCGAGCACCACGTCACCGCGGCGCCGCCGCCGTCGAGGCCCACCGCGTGCTGCGTGGTGAACCACTCGTTGCAGGCGCCCGGCGCGTGGTCGGCGGCGGGATCGACCCAGCCCTGCTGGCGGTCGTAGCGCAGCGTCGCGTCCGGGACGGCGAAGGGGAAGGCGACGTAGACCGATTCGGTGGCGTGCACCGCCTCCTTGTCGAGGCGCACGGTGACGTCGACGCGCTCCTCGTCGTCGTGCAGCTCGACGTCCACCTCGACCCGCGGCAGGCTCGGCGCCTCACCGCGGAGCGCGACCACCGCGCCCCAGGGCGTGCGGCGCACGCCGGCAACGCGCATCGCGGCGGGCGTGACGGTGAGCGACGGCGCAGGAAGGTGCCGCGAGAACTCGTGAATGCTGTCGCGCGCGGCGTTCTCGCTGCGCACGTAGAGCACCTCGGCGAGGGCGACGCCGGTGGCCTCGCAGTCGAGCAGCTCGCGCTGCAGCGTCGTGGACCAGAGCGAGACGATGCGTCCGGTGCCGCGGTCGACGCGCAGGCGATGGCGTCGCGTCTCGACCAGGTCGCCGTCGAGTGGCGCCAGCCCCGCCGTGGAGACGCCGTCGGGATCCGGCTGCTCGGCGAGAGTGAGGCGGCGGTAGCCGAGGCCGGGGACGGTGCTGCGCAGGCGCACCCGCTGGAGGCCGGTGTCGCACCACGTCACCTCGGACGGCACCGGCGCGCCATCCTCGCCGATCACGTGCAGCCGCCGGGGAAGCTCCACCTCGACGACGCCGTCGCGCCGCCATCCCAGGGCGTTGAAGAGCAGCAGCGAGGGACCGTCCGTCTGCACCAGCTCGCCGAGCTGGCTCATGGCGCGGCGCGTCTCGTCGACGGCGACGCGCAGCGCCGTGTCGACCTGGGCGCGCTTCCAGCCGAGCTGGTCGTCGGTCTGCTCGCCGTGCGGATGCTCGTGCGCGTGCATCCAGGTCCAGGTGTGCTCGCATCCGATCAGCAGGCCCTGCCAGGCGCGGTCGAGATCGTCGACGGCCGCGCGCAGCGAGGGGTCGACGGTCTGCACCAATGCGCTGCACGCCTCGGCCACGGGCAGCAGCGCCTGGGCGCGGCGGTACGCCGCCGTCAGCGAGGCCGAGGAGCCGACGCCGTCCTCCCAGAAGCTGCCCCCGTCGCCGCGCACCACGGGAAGGCGGTCGCGCAGCGGACGCACCGCGGCGAAGTAGTCGCGCAGGGTGCTGTAGCGCAGCCGCGGGTACTCGTAGGCGGCGTTCCAGCGCGCCACGAAGCCGGCCTCGCCGTCGCCGAGGTCCTCGTTGTCGCTGTAGATGCCCACCAGGGGGAAGTCGTGGGGCAGGTAGTCGTCGCGCTCGTAGCGGCCGAGCAGGCGGGTGAGGCTCAGCGCGCTGCCCGTCACCGTGGTGGGATGGCCGCAGATGTAGCGGAGCTGCGCGTAGCAGTCGGCGAAGAAGCTGAGCACCTGCGCGCCGTCAGGTCCCTCCCAGAGGAACGGCGAGACCAGATGGAGCACGTCGCCGTCCTCGGTGGCGGCGCGGCCGTGGTTCTGGATGCCGGCGAAGGCGTCGACGCCCATCGCGCGGAGCACCGACGGCATCGCGGAGCTGTACGACGGGACGTCGGTGAGGTTCGCGTAGTCGACGGGCACGCCGTGCTCACGGCGGAGCGCAGCGGTTCCGTAGCCGGCGCGGTAGCACTCCTCCAGCGAGGCGATGCCGGTGAGGAACAGCGCCATGAAGGCGTTGACGCTCAGCGACCCGTCGCGCAGCGCGGCGAGGACGGACTCGCGCGACTCGGCGCTGCGCGACCGGGCGAACTGCTCGAGGACGAAGCCGCCGTCGACGGAGTAGCGGTACTCGGGAACGTCGCCGAGGATGGAGAGGACGCGGTCGAGGTTGCGGCTGTGCACCTCGAAGACCTTGGCCTGCACGTCGGTGTAGCCGACGTCGAGGTGGACGTGGGGCAGCAGGTGCACCGTCCATTTGCGGCAGGGGCGCAGGGTGATCTGCTCGCGGATCGGGGCGCCGTCGAGCGCGACGCTGATCTCGGCATCGCATGGCGTGTCCCCGAGGTCGGGCACGGCGAGGCGCACGCGCACCTGGCCGGTGTCGCGTCCGGCGGGATCGAGTGCGGCGGACACCGGCGCCGCTCCCGCCACCGTGAGTGACACCGCCCCGGCCGCGACTCCAGCGGGCGCGGTGACGACGACGTCGACCAGCTCGCAGAACGCTCCGTCGCGCCGCACGAAGAGCGGTGTCGGTGACACGCGCACGGACCGCGCCGGCATGGCCTCGCCCGTCTCCACCAGCTCGACGCCGCCGTGGCGCAGCACGCTGCCCCAGAAGTACGGGTACTCGGGATGCATCGGCCCCAGCTCGGCGGGATCGACGGCGTCGTCCTGCACGGTGGCGACGACGATGCGGTTCTCTCCGCGCTGCAGCCACGCCGAGTCGACCGGCACGCGCAGCAGGTCCCAGCCGCCGATGTGCGAGGGGCTGGACAGGTCGGTGCGGTCGCGCCGCACCGGGTCGAGGAACCAGCGCCCGCGGCGGCCGTTGACGGAGACGTCGACGTCCGGCGGCGGCCCGGTGACGGTGAGCAGGCGCAGGCGCAGCTCGCACGCGGTGGACGGCGGCGCGTCGAGATGGAAGTCGACGGCGACGCGCTTCGAGCGGTAGCCGGTCCAGGCCATCAGCGGCCCGGGCTGGTACGACGGCCAGGCGCTGCTCTCGTCGTCGACCCCGACCCGGAAGCGCAGCTCGTCGCAGCCCGCGTCGAAACGCGGCCCCGCTGCGAACTGCTCGGCGCCCCCGTCGAGCCGGCCGATCCGCCACACAACCCGCTCCCCCGCGCCGGCGCGGGTGGGGACCTCCGACGTGCTCATTCGCTCCCGGGTACGCTCCTTCGACCGCCCTCCGCCGGGTTCGTTATGATTCTAGACTAATTCGGCGCAGGGGGTCGGTTGGGAGGATGCAGCCCCGGTGGACTGGCACATCGGCACCTACGAGACGGCGCGGCCGATCTTCGACCGCGGCGCCTGGGCGTTCCATCCCATCGACGAGCTGGCCGGCCTGCGCGCCGAGCCCGCGTGCGTCCACCTCACCCTGGTGACGCGCGGCGGCAAGCCCGTCAAGGGGCGGATCACCTTCCCCGACCCGGAGGTGGCGCGCCTGCAGTGGTCGATGGCCGGCGATCCTGACGAGCACCTCACCGAGATGCTGGCCGCGCCGCCACGCTGCCTGCCGCTCCACGTCGAGGAGACGGCGACCGAGGTGCGCATCGACGCCGGCGGCACCGCGCTGGTGCTGCGGCGCAAGCCCTATCGCGTCGACTTCGGCCCCTTTGCGACGGAGCGCACCGACACCTCGCTGCTGGAGAACGTCAACGAGCCGGGCGGCTGGGCCGACGAGCTGCGCACGGGCGATCGCGTGCAGGCGTACGAGACCTTCCGGCTGCGTCCCGGCGAGCAGCTCTGGGGGCTTGGCGAGCGCTTCCTGGGACCGAGCCTGGTCGGGCGCCGGCTCTCGCACTTCATCTGCGAGCCGGGCGGGACCAACACCACCGACCGCGTCTACAAGAGCGTGCCGCTGGTGGTGTCGAGCGAGGGCTACGGGGTCTTCGTGCATCACGGCGAGCGCGCGGTGTTCGACGTCGGCGCGACCTCCACGGCGTCGGCGAGCGTGTGCGTCGAGAGCCACCACCTCGACCTCTTCGTCCTGCTCGGCGAGCCCAAGCAGGTGCTGCAGCGCTACACCGCGCTGACCGGTCGCGCGCCCGTGCCGCCGGAGTGGAGCTTCGGCGTCTGGATGTCGAAGTGCATGTACGCGAGCCGCGCCGAGGTCGAGGAGGTGCTCGACACCGCGGAGAGGCTGGAGATCCCCGTCGACGTGGTCGGGCTCGATCCGCTCTGGCTGGCCAACCGTCCGGGCCGCGCCTACGACTTCTGCGACTTCGTCTGGAACGAGAAGGACTTCGGCCCCATGCAGGAGTTCGTGGACTGGCTGCACGGCAGGGGGAAGAAGCTCTGCCTGTGGGTCAACCCCAACGTCGTCGAGGACGAGGCCGGCTACGTTCCGGACAACCTCGTCGGCAGGGGCCGCGCCCGCGAGACGCAGTTCCCCGTGCGCGCCTTCGTCGACTTCACCGGCGGCGGCGCCGCGTGGTGGATCACCGAGATGCGCCGCCTCCTCGACGCCGGCGTCGACGCCTTCAAGCTGGACTACGGCGAGCTGGCGCCGATCACCGCCGAGTACGCCGACGGCCGCAGCGGCCGCGAGGTCCACAACCTCTACGGCCTGCTCGGCTCGATCACCGCCCACCGCGCCGGCGCGCCCTTCCTCTACACGCGCTCCGGCACGGCGGGCAGCCAGCGCTACCCGGCGCACTGGCCTGGCGACTCGCAGTCGACGTGGGCCGGCATGGCTGGCAACCTGCGCGGCGCGCTGAGCGCCGCCTGGAGCGGCTTCGCCTTCTGGGCCAACGATATCGGCGGCTTCTACGTGCGCGACCTCGACCGCGCCGAGGACGAGGGCTTCGGCATCGAGAGGCCGGAGCCGGAGCTCTTCATCCGCTGGATGCAGTACGGGCTGCTCTGCAGCCACTGCCGCTTCCACGGCATCCTCGGCCGCGAGCCCTGGCTCTACGGCGACGACGCGGTGCGCATCGCGCGCGACTTCATCGCGCTGCGCACCCGGCTGCGCCCGTACCTCCTCCGCTGCGCGCAGGAGGCCGCGGACACCGGCGTGCCGGTGATGCGCCCCGTCGCGCTGGAGTTCCCCGGCGACCGCGGCGCGCACGGCGTCGACACCGAGTACCTCCTCGGCCCCTCCCTGCTCGTCGCGCCGGTGCTGCAGCCCGGGGGACGCGTCGACGTGTACGTGCCGCCCGGCTCGTGGACGGACCACTTCACCGGCGAGCGCTTCCAGGGTCCGGCGTGGGTGCGTCACGACGGCGTGCCGCTCGATCGCCTCCCGCTGCTGGTGCGCGAAGGGCACGAGCCGTGGTGACCCCGCCGGCCTCGGCGAGGATCGCCGTCGACGACGAGCGCGTGCCGATGCGCGACGGCGTGCGCCTCGCCACCGACGTGGTGCGCCTCGACGACGGCACGCCGCGTCCCGCGCTGCTGATGCGCACGCCGTATTCGCGGGCGGGCTCGCGGCTCACCACCGACGCCGTCTCGATGGCCCGAGCCGGCTGGGCCGTCGTGATCCAGGACGCGCGCGGACGCTTCGACAGCGACGGGGACTTCCGCCCCTTCCACCAGGAGGTGGACGACGGCTACGACGCCGTGCAATGGTGCGCGGCGCAACCGTGGTGCACGGGTGACGTCGCCATGTGGGGCGGCTCCTACGTCGGCGCCACCCAGATGCTCTGCGCGGTGTCGGCGCCGCCCGCGCTGCGCGCCATCTCCCCCGTGTGCACCGCCAACCGCTACACCGAGGGCTGGCTCTACGAGGGCGGCGCCATGCAGCTCGGCTTCACCGAGCAGTGGGGCGCGGGATTCGTGGCGACCTCACCGCGCAGCGACCCTGAGCTGCGCAGCGCCGCCCAGGCCATCGTCGACGACCACGCGGACGCGTACGCGCTGCCGCTGGGATCGCCGCGCATCCAGAGGATCTTCGACGAGCTGCCCGGCTGGCTGCGCCCCGAGGACGCGGACCACTGGGCACCCGTCGACGTCGAGCGGCGCCACGCCGAGATCACCGTGCCCGCGTACCACGTCGCCGGCTGGTACGACATCTTCTGCGAGGGCTCGCTGCGCAACTTCAGCGGGCTGCAGCAGACCGCCGCCACCGAGCGCGCCCGGCGCGGGCAGCGCATCGTCGTCGGCCCCTGGACGCACTTCAACATCTTCCAGCGCATGTCGCCGGAGGTGGACTTCGGGGCCACGGCCCTCGGCGCCACCGTCGCCGCGGACATGCTCGGCTGGCTGGCCCGCGCGGTGCGCGGCGAGGAGGTCGAGAGCGGCGCGCGCATCTTCGTGATGGGCGAGAACCGCTGGGTCGACATGGCCACGTGGCCGCCGCCGTCGCAGCCGGAGCGGCTCTTCCTCGACTCCGACGGCCACGCCAACAGCCTGGGCGGCGACGGGCGCCTGGCCTCCGCCAACCCGCCGGAGCAGCGCAGCGACACGTACCGCTACGACCCGCGCGATCCGGTCCCCTCGCGCGGCGGACGGAGCTGCGGCCCCCATCTGCCCATGCCGGGACCATGCGACCAGCGCAGCGTCGAGGAGCGTCCCGACGTGCTCGTCTACACCTCCGAGCCGCTGCAGCAGCCGCTCACGGTGATGGGCATGGTCCGCGCCCACGTCGTGGTGGCGTCGTCAGCCCCCTCGGCGGACGTCACGGTGAAGCTGGTCGACGTCCACCCCGACGGGCGCGCCTACAACGTCGTGGACTCGGTGCGGCGGGCGCGCCTGACCCCAGGTGAGCCGGCCGGCGTCGACGTCGAGGTGGGCTCGACGGCGATGGCCTTCCTCGCCGGACACCGCCTGCGCGTCGAGGTGTCGTCCTCGAACTTCCCACGCCTCGACCGCAATCCCTCGACCGGCGAGGACGCCAACACCGCGACGTCGCTCCAGCCCGCGCAGCAGACGGTGCTGCACGGGGGCGCCACGCCGTCCTGGATCGAGCTGCCCGCCGTCACCGGGCTCTGACGCGCAGGCGCTCCCAGCGCGAAGCGATCAGACGCGGTCGCCCAGCCCGCCCTTCCAGGGATCGCCGTCCCCCCAGCCGCCGGCGGCGACGGCGTCACCACGCTCGCTGACGGTGCGCCGCGCCCGCGCCAGCACGTCGTCGCGCAGGCGCAGCCCCAGGCCCGGACGCTCGGGGATGACCGCGCCCTCGCCGCGGATCACGGGCGGCTCGTCGACAAGGTCGGCGAAGAACCCGCGCGTGAAGGCGCGCACCGACTCCATGACGCGCAGGTTGGGGATGGCCGCGCTGGCGTGCAGCGTCGCCATGGCGCCCACCGGCCCGTGGCAGTTGTGCGGCGCCACCGGCAGCTCGTGCGCGCCGCAGAGGGCGGCCACCTTGACGAACTCGGTGAAGCCGCCCGTCCAGCACACGTCCTGCTTGACGACGTCGACGCACTGCAGGAAGGGCGCCATCCCGTAGCGGGTGAAGAGCCGCTCGCTGCCGCAGATGGGGGTGCGCGTCGACTCCCGAAGCGCCCGCCAGGCGTCGGGATCGCCGGCGTGCAGCATGTCCTCCAGCCACATCAGGTCGAACTCCTCCACCTCGCGCGCGATGCGCAGCGCGGCGGGGAGACCCCAGCAGGAATGGCCTTCCAGGGCAACCTCGATGCGGTCGCCCACCGCCTCGCGGATGGCGGCGAAGACGCGCGCGACCGCGCGCAGCTCGCGGCGGTCGACGTCATGCCCGAGTGATGCGGGCGAGAGCTCGTCGAACGGCCAGATCTTCATCGCCCGGTAGCCCTCGTCGACCAGGTCGCGGGCGAGGCCGCCGGGGTCGGCCATGAAGCGCTCGTGGTCGCGCAGCGGACCGTGCGACACGCAGGTGTTGTAGACCGGCACCACGTCGCGGCAGGGGCCGCCCAGCAGCCGGTGCACGGGCAGTCCCGCCTGCTGTCCCAGCGCGTCCCACAGCGCCATGTCCAGCGCGGAGACGGCGCGCAGCTCCGCACCGGCGTAGCCGTGGTAGGCGACCGCGCGGAACATCGCCTGCCAGTTGCGCTCCGGGGCCACCTCGGCGCCGAGCAGCAGCGGCGCCAGCACCTCGTGGACGATGCGCTCGACGCTGCCCACCCGCGGCGTCGTCTCACCCGTGCCGACGATGCCCGCGTCGGTGTGCAGGCGCACCCAGAGGTGCTCGTGGTGGTCGTCGAGGCGTACCGTCTCGACGGCGTCGACCTTCACCGGCTGGCTCCTTCCGTCCCGGCCGCCGCGGCACCATGGTGGGCCCTCGGCCGGGTTCGGCAATTATGCATACTAATGCCGCGATGAGGAGAGCACAGTGAGCGGACCGCGCTTCCAGGGCCGCACCGCCATCGTCACCGGCGCGGGCTCCGGCATCGGCAGGGAGATCACCCGCATCCTCCTCGACGAGGGCGCCTGGGTGATCGGAGCCGACCGCGACACGGGCGGCGTGCCGGAGCGGGCCACGCCGATGCAGGCGGACGTCAGCAGCGAGAGCGACGTCGCAGCCCTGGTCGCCGCCGCGGTCGCCCGGCGGGGACGGCTCGACATCATGTGCAACAACGCCGGCATCGGCTCCACCGTCGACGTCGTGGAGTGCAGCGTCGAGGAGTGGGACAGGGTGTTCGCCGTCAACGTGCGGGGCGTCTTCCTCGGCTGCAAGCATGCGGCGAAGCAGATGCTCGCCCAGGACGGCGGCGGCGTGATCGTCAACACCGCGTCGGTGGCGGGGATGATCGGCCTGCGCGACCGCGCCGCCTACTGCGCCAGCAAGGGCGCGGTGATCACCCTCACCAAGCAGGTCGCGGTGCAGTACGCGACGCGCGGCGTGCGCTGCAACTGCGTATGCCCCGGCACGGTGGACTCACCCTGGGTGGGACGGCTGCTCGACGCCGCGCCCGACGCCGCCGAGGCGCGCCGCCAGCTGGTCGGCCGGCAGCCGCTGGGACGCCTGGGCACGCCCGCCGAGGTGGCCGAGGCCGTCTGCTACCTGGCCAGCGACGCCGCGGCCTTCGCCACCGGCACCGCCTTGGTGCTCGACGGCGGCATCGCGGCGGGCTGATTTGTAAGATTTTCGAACGAAACCTGGTAGAGTTGAGGGAGATGCTCGCGACCGTCTACCAGGGCCGCCACGACGTCCGCACCCAGGACTGGCCCAGCCCGCCCGCGCCGCCGCCCGGGTGGGTCACCGTCGCGGTCGGCTTCTGCGGCATCTGCGGCACCGACGTCGACGAGATCCTCCACGGGCCTGTGCTCATCCCCACCGAGCCGCACCCGCTGACCGGCAGGCAGCTTCCCCTGGTGCTGGGCCACGAGGGCATGGGCGTCGTCGTCGCCGCCGGTGACGGCGCCGGGATCGACGCCGGCACCCGCGTCGGCATGGAGAACAGCGTCGGCTGCACCACCTGCGAGCGCTGCCGCGCCCGCATGCCCCAGCTCTGCGAGCGCATGGCCGCCATCGGCCTGATGCTGGACGGGGCGCTTGCCGAGGCGGTCAACGTCCCCGCCTCGATGTGCGTGCCCATCCCCGACGGAGTTCCGGACGAGATCGGCGCCATCGCCGAGCCGCTCAGCGTCGCCGTCCGCGCGGTGCGCCGGGCCGGCGACCTGCGCGGGCAGACGGTCCAGGTGTTCGGCGCCGGGCCTGTGGGGCTGTTCACCGCGCAGGTGGCACGCGCACGAGGAGCCCGCGCGGTGCTGGTGCGCGAGCCGCATCCGTCGCGCCGCGCCGTCGCCCGGCAGCTCGGCTTCGAGTCCGATGCGCCCGAGACCGCCGCGCCGCGAGCGCAGGTCGTCTTCGAGTGCAGCGGGCAGCCGACCGGCTTCGCCGAGGCCGTCGAGGCCACCGCGAAGAGCGGCGTGACGGTCGTCGTCGGCGTGCATCCCGCGCCGCAGCCGCTCGACCTCTGCGCGCTGGTGCTCGAGGAGCGCAGCATCGTCGCCTCGCTCTCGCACACCCTCGACGACGACTACCGCCCCGCCATGGAGCTGCTCGCCGCGCACGAGATCGACTGGGAGCCGGTGGTGAGTGACTGCATCCCGCTCGACGGCGTCGTCGAGCAGGGCTTCCAGCGGCTCATCGACGATCCCCAGCCACATCTCAAGATCCTGGTCGACTGCCGTGGCTGAGAACGGCGCGCTGCCGCAGGATCCCTGGGCCGAGCGGCTGGAGGCCCTCTACGCGCCCGCCATCCTCGACGTGATGGAGGAGCGCGACATGTGGCACCAGGCGCTGCCACCGGGCTTCGTCGCCATCGACGAGGCGCAGCGCGTCGCCGGTCCCGCCTTCCCCTATCGCTTCGAGGTCACGCCCATCCGCGACCGCGACGTGATCATCTCCGAGATCCTCGAGGCCTACGAGGCGGCGCCGGCCGGCTCGGTGCTGCTGGCCAACGCCGGCGTCAACCCACCCTGGGCGGCGCACTTCGGCGAGCTGAGCGCCAACTCCTGCAAGGTCGGCGGGCTGCGCGGCGCGATCATCGACGGGGGTCTGCGCGACGGGGCGCTGGTCGCCGCCACCGGCTTCCCCGTCTGGTACCGCTACCGCACCCCGATCGACGTGGTCGGTCGCTACCGCATCACCGCGGTCGGCGAGCCCGTCGAGATCGAGGGAGTTCGGGTCGCCCTTGGCGATTACCTGGTCGCCGACCTGGACGGTGTGGTGGTGGTGCCGCGCGACCGCCTGGCGGAGATCGTCGAGGCGGCCGAGGTGTGCTGCGCCGAGGAGTCGGCGATCCGCGAGCGCCTGGCGCGTCGCGAGCGCGCCCTGTCGCTCTTCAAGGAGGCCGGGCGCTTCTAGCTCGCCGGCACCGGCTCCGCAGCCGTCGCGGCGCGCTCACCCGCGAGCACGGTCGGCGCCTCGTCGAAGAACGGCTCGCCGGCCTTGGCCCAGCGCCGCGCCTCGTCGTAGTCGAGCTCGATGCCGAGACCGGGAGACTCCGGGAGCACGACGTGCCCGTCCTGGATGATCCTGGTGCCGCCGAGCACGAGCGAGTCGAAGAACGGCACGCTCATGGCGTGCCACTCCAGCGAGCGGAAGTTGGGGATGGCGGCGCAGAGGTGCGCCGAGGCCATGGTCCCGATGGGGCTGGAGATGTTGTGCGGCGAGAGGGGGATGTCGTGCATGTCGGCGAGGTCGGCGATGCGCCTGCCCTCACCGAGACCGCCGCACTTCTGCAGGTCGGGCAGGGCGACGTCGATGGCGCCGAGCGCCAGCGGCTCGCGGAAGCCCTCGCGGCCGAACCAGTTCTCGCCGCAGCCGATCGGCGTCGAGGTCTTGGCGGTGACGCGCGCCAGCGTGGCGGCGTTCTCCGGCGGCGTGGGATCCTCCAGCCAGGCGACGGGATACCCCTCGATGCGGCGCGCGAGTCGCACGGCGTCCTGCACGGTGAAGCGCCAGTGGCAGTCGAAGGCGACCTCGACATGTGGCCCCGCCGCCTCGCATGCCGCCGCCACGAGTCGCACCATGTGGTCGAGCTGCGCGGGCGAGAGGTTGCGCGCGTACGCGTCGGGCGGGCGCGTGCCCATCACCGGGACGTCGAGGTCGAACTTGATGGCGTCGAAGCCCATCGCCACCGCGTCGCGCGCGGTCTGCGCGTAGGCCTCGGGGGTGAAGCACTCCTCGTCACCGGCCAGGGTGTCGAAGTAGCCGCCGGTGGCGGGCGCGTGCTCGTCCTCCACCCACGACGGGCGGCGGCGCTGCAGCAGCGGTCCCAGCGACTCCAGAGCGCTGCCGCCGTGGCAGTCGGCGTAGATGCGCACCGCGTCGCGGAAGCGCCCGCCGAGGAGCTGCCAGATGGGCACGCCCAGGGCTCGGCCCTTGAGGTCCCAGAGCGCCGACTCGATGCCGCTGATGGCGTTGTACACGTAGCCCGCGATGGCGCCCGCCGAGCCCGCCCAGCGCATCTTCTGGTAGAGGCGGTCGACGTCGAGCGGGTTCTCGCCCTCCAGGATGGTGGCGAACTCGCGGACCATGGCGGTCAGGCCCGGGGCGAAGAAGGCCTCGCCGAGCCCGCTCACACCGGCGTCGGTGTCAACCCTGATCAGGGTCCAGTCGAAGTTGGCCTCGAGCACGGCGGTGGAGATCCCGGTGATGCGCATGGCCTGGGATTCTACCCCAATCGGGCCCAGAAAGGAAATAATTTGTACTAACTAGGCCGGTGCTAGGATGCGGCCCGTGAGCAGCGACCGCACGGCCTCGAGGCGGGCGACGGGCACCAAGGTCGCCCACGGCATGATGCGCGAGGTCAATCGCAGCATCGTGCTCGACATCCTCCGCGAGGGGCAGCCGGTCTCCCGCGTCGAGCTGGCCCGGCGCACCCGGCTGAGCAAGCCGACGGTCTCCTCCATCGTCGAGGACCTGGTCGGCGCCGGCCTCGTCCGCGAGACGGGGGCCGACCCGGCCACGCATCGCACCGGACGGCCGCCCTCGCTGCTCGTCTACAACGAGCGCGCCGTCGCCTTCGCCGGCATCCAGTTCGGCGTCAACACCACCCACGTCGCGGTCACCGACGGGCTGGGCAACCTGGTCAGCACCGCGACCACGCCCGCCGTGCACGGCGATGTCGACCAGTCGGTCCGTGACGCGCAGAAGGCGCTGCGCCAGGCCATCAGCCGCAGCGGCGTCAAGCGCGAGCAGGTGCGCGGCGCCGGCGTGGCGGTGCCGGGGCTGGTCGACCCGAGCAGCGGCGTCTGCGCCATCGCGCCCAACCTCGACTGGCACGACGTGCCCATCCGCCAGCGCGTGCAGGCGGCGGTCGGTGCACCCACGGTGGTGGCCAACTCGACGCACGCGGCGGCGATCGCGGAGTCGCGGCTGCGCGGCGAGGAGCATCGCGTCCTGGTCTGGGTGTACGCGGGCAGCGGCATCGGCGCAGGCGTCGTGCTCGACGGCACGCTCTTCAGCGGCGCCACCGGCTATGCCGGCGAGGTCGGCCACTCGCCGGTGGTGGAGAACGGCGTGCGCTGCAGCTGCGGCAACCGCGGCTGCCTGGAGACGGTGGCCAGCAGCCAGGCGATCGTGCGCCATGCCGGTGAGCTGCTCAAGAGCGGAGGAGAGTCCTCCAGGCTGCAGCGCGGCCGCCGGCGGCTGACCGCCGACATGGTCGTCGAGCTGGCCCGTGACGGCGACGCCGTCGCATTGCGCGCTGTGCGCGAGGCGGGCGACCAGCTGGGACGCGGCATCGCCTACCTGGTCAACGTGCTCTCGCCCTCGATCGTCGTCCTCGGCGGTCCGCTGGTGGCCAGCGAGGCCTACGTCGAGGCGGCCCAGGCCTCGGCCGCGCGACACTGCCTGCCGGCCGAGGCGGTGGCGGTGGAGACCACCGCGATCGGTCCCGACGCACCGCTCCTCGGAGCCATCCAGCTGGCCATGGGGCAGGCCACGCCGTCCTTCCGGGTCGTCGACCAGGCCCTGCTCGGCTGAGGCTCGCCTCCCGCTGGCGGACGATCGTAAAGATCGCTACCATTCCCCCCCATGCCCGAGTCTGCCCAGGCGGAGCTGGGCCGGCGCCGCCTCGGCCGCACCGGCCACATGTCGAGCATGGCCATCCTGGGCATGGCCGCCTTCTGGCAGGTCGACGATCCCGACTCGGGTGACGCGGCGATCCGCTTCGCGCTCGACGGCGGCGTCAACCACGTCGACGTCGCGCCGCAGTACGGCATGGCCCAGGAGCAGCTCGGCCGCACCCTTCCGTCGTTCCGCGATCGCGTGTTCCTCGGCTGCAAGAGTGGCGAGCGCACCCGCGACGGCTTCTGGCGCGAGCTGGAGAACTCGCTGCGGACGCTGCACGTCGACCGCGTCGACCTGCACCAGTTCCACGCCGTCTGCAACGACGACGACCTCGACGCCATCCTCGCACCCGGCGGCGCGGCCGAGGCGCTGCTGGAGGCGCGCGAGCAGGGCCTGACGCGCTGGATCGGGCTGACCGGGCATCTCGAGCACGTGGCGCGCGTCGCCAACCGCGCCCTGGACGCGCTCGACCTCGACACCATCATGCTTCCCGTGAACGCCTCGATGATGGGCGTGCCCGAGTACCGCACCGAGCTGGAGAAGCTCTTCGCCACCGCCGCGGAGCGCGACCTCGGGATCATGGCCATCAAGGCCATCGCCAAGGGGCCGTGGAACGATCCCTCCGCGCGGCGCTACAACACCTGGTACGAGCCGCTCGACCAGCGCAACGCCATCCAGGACGCGGTGAACTTCACGCTGTCGCTGCCGGTGACGGGCATCCCGACCGTCGGCGACCTGCGCATCATGCCCACCGTCCTCGAAGCGGTGCGCGCCTTCACACCGCTCAGCGCCGAGCAGATCGAGGATGCCATCCGCGACACCGCAACCCGCCCGCTGATCTCCGCGCTGCTGTAGATGGATCGCTACCCGCCGTCGCTGCGGCGCGCGCTGTACCGGCTGAGCCTCGGCGACAACATCGTGCCCGCGGGCGGCGTGTACAAGCGGACGGCGCTGCGCGTCGCGCCCTTCTACGAGCGCTTCGGGCTGCAGTTCACCTGGGACATCCCCTACTCCGCGCGTGGCGTCGCCACCGTCGGCCGGCGTCCCGACCTGGCCAGGGGCTTCGTCGAGAACATGCTCGACTTCCAGGAGCAGGACGGCCCCGACCGCGGAATGGTGGCGCGCCACATGCATCGCGACGGGCACATGGCGGGGCAGGACGGGTCCCAGGTGCCCATGCTCGCCTGGCTGGCCATGGAGGTCGACGCCTGCGAGCCCGACGACGCCTTCCTGGCTCGCGTATACCCCAAGCTGGCGATGCACGTCGACTGGTGGCAGTCGCCGCGGCGTGACCACGACGGCGACGGCCTGTCCGAATACGGCGGCTCGACGACGACCTTCGTCGCCTACGAGTCCGGGCACGACTACTCGCCGGAGCGCGACCTGGTGATGGGAGAGCCAACCCCGGTCAGCGACGACGGACTGGTGCACGAGCCCATCGCCGACGTGTTCCTCAACTCCTGTCTCTGGATGGAGCTCGACGCCCTGGTGCGCATGGCGTCGCGTGTCGACGCCGGTTCGACGCCCGCGTGGCTGGCGCGGCGCGACGCTCTCGCCGCGCGGATGAACGAGGCGATGTGGGACGGCGACGTCGGTGGATTCTTCCCCGTCGTTCGCCGCGATCTCTGCGCCGCGCAGCCTCGCGTGTACCGGCACACGCCGGCGATGCTGATGCCGATGTGGGCCGGCTTCGCCAGCGAGGAGCAGGCGCGGGCCATCGTGGAGACGCTTCGCGGCCGGCGGCGCGGCTACCCGCAGTGGGACGGCGCGATGACGGTGCGGCTGGGCTCGCAGCTGTACAACGGCTACCAGGTCGTCACCGACGGATTGCATCCCTCGCGCGGCGCGGGCGCGGCGGCGGGCGGAGTGGAGCTGGCGCCGAGTGGCTTCGTCGCGCGCTTCGGCGCGGATCGCGGACCGGCGGCCGCGGCGTTCCCGCGGATGGAGGCGTCGGTGCGCGTCGCGCGCGCCCAGGCCGGCGCGTCGCTGCGACTCACCATGACCGACAGGAACGGCGAGGTGCATCCGTTCCTCGCGCTGGACGCGGTGCAACCGGGAGCCGTCGAGGGACGAGCGGGCCACGACACCATGGCGCACCTCCCCGGCGACGGGCCACACTGGATCCCGGGGATCCGCGAGCTGCGTCTCGACGCACCCGGGTGTGACGTCGAGGAGGTGGAGCTGCGCTGGTTCCGCGTGGAGCACAAGGGGCTGCTCTCGCCGTACGGCATCAAGAGCAACCATCCGCTCGACGGCAAGCATCCCGCGCCGGGCGCGCCGACGGAGTTCTGGTCGGGCACGATCTGGGGCCCCCACCAGCTGCACACCTGCCAGGCGCTGATGCGCTACGGCGAGGTCGAGCTGGCCACGGCGATCGCGCGCGCCTTCTGCGACGCGGTGGCGACGGCGTACGCTGCGGGCGGCGACGCCTTCGAGCACCTCTCCCACGAGGACGGCTGCGGCCTGGGCACCGGGCGCTATACCTGGACCGCCGGGGTGGCCCTGCAGCTCATGGAGGAGCTGGTCGACCGCGACGTGGAGTGAGACACTGGCGCGGGCCCTTCGGGTTTGGTAAACTGTCCTTACTTACTCAAGGAGGGACGAGATGCTGGCGGCACGGTGGCACGCGCGGCGCGACGTCCGCGTGGAGGAGATCGCCGAGCCCGGCGCTCCCCCGCCCGGCTGGGTGCGGCTGCGCGTCGACGCCTGCGGCATCTGCGGCACCGACGTCGAGGAGTACCAGCTCGGGCCCGTCCTCGTCCCCACCGCTCCCCATCCCCTCTCCCACCGCTCCGCCCCCCTCACCCTGGGCCACGAGCCCTCGGCGACGGTCGAGGCGGTCGGCGACGGCGTCGCGCTCCGGCCCGGGACCCGCGTCGCTGTCGAGACCAACCTGCACTGCGGCGAGTGCTGGTGGTGCCGTCGCGGCGACACGCAGCTCTGCACCCAGCTCGCCTCCCTGGGGCTGATGGGCGACGGCGCGCTCGCCGAGCTGATGCTGGCGCCGGCCTCGATGTGCGCGCCGCTCTCCGACTCCGTTCCCGCGGCGCACGGCGCGCTGGCGGAGCCGCTCTCCGTCGCGGTGCGCGCAGCGCGTCGCGGCGGCGTCCTCGCCGGGTCGACGGTCGGCATCGTCGGCGGCGGCACCGTTGGGCTGTTGCTGCTGCAGGTCGCGCTGCGACGAGGCGCGTCACAGGTGGTGGTGGTCGATCGCGTGGAGTCGCGGCGCGCGCTGGCGTCGCAGCTCGGCGCCGCGGCGGCGGTGACTCCCGAGGAGGCGTCGCAGGCTGCGCTGGACCTGACCGGCGGCGTCGGGCTCGACGTGACCGTCGAGGCCGCGGGCAACAGCCGCGCCGCCATGGCGGCGATCTCGCTGGCGCGCCGCGGCGGGCGCAGCGTCCTGCTCGGCGTCTACGACGACGTCGTCCCGCTCTCGATGCTCGACATGCTGATGGGCGAGCGCGAGGTGGTGGCGTCGCTGTCGCACACCTTCGCCGAGGACTTCGTCGAGGCGGTGCGCATGATCGACGCGGGCGCCGTCCAGCTCGACCCGCTGATCACCGACCGCATCCCGCTGCGCCGCGTCGTCGAGGACGGGTTCACCCCGCTCATCGACGAGCCCATGCGGCACCTCAAGATCATCGTCGAGCCGTAGAAGGAGGACGCGCTCGCGCTCTGCCGCGGCGCGGGATCAGGCGCGGACGGCGGACTCGTCGACGATGCGGTTGCCCAGCGTACCGAGGCCGTCGATCCAGACCTCGCAGAGCTGGCCGGGCTGGAGCCAGGGGGCGGGGTCGTGGCCGAGGGCGACGCCGGGCGGGGTGCCGGTGAGGATGACGTCGCCCGGTTCGAGGGTGAAGCTGCGCGAGCAGAAGGCGATCAGCTCGGCGACGCCGAAGACCATCTGGGCGGTGCTGGAGTCCTGGCGCACCTCGCCGTCGACGCGGCAGCCGATGCCGAGGGCCTGCGGGTCGGGAACCTCGCCGGCGCTGACCAGCGGGCCCAGGGGACAGAAGGTGTCGAAGGACTTGCCGCGCACCCACTGCCCGTCGCCGAGCTGCGCGCCGCGGGCGGAGACGTCGTTGGCGCAGCAGTAGCCGGCCACCACGCCGAGCGCCGACTCGACGGGGACGTGTCGCGCGGTGCGGCCGATGACGACGCCCAGCTCCGCTTCATAGTCGAGGTCGGTGCAGCCGAGCGGGCGGACCACGTCGTCGGTGGGGCCGACGACGCAGGAGGCCCACTTGCTGAAGAGGACGGGGCTCTTCGGCACCGGCTGTCCGGTCTCGCGCGCGTGGTCGGCGTAGTTGAGGCCGACGCAGACGATCTTCCCCGGTCGCGGGACGCAGGGTCCGAGCTGCGCGTCGCTCGGCTGCAGGCTGCCGCTGCGCACCAGCGCACCGACCTGCGCACCGGCGCGCTCCAGTGCCGGAAGGGCGTCGTCCCAGGCGCGCAGCAGTGCGAGGACGTTCGCCGGGTCGCCGGCGCCGGCCGGCGCGTCGAGCGCGGCGATGCGCTCCCCGGTGGCGTCGAGCGCGCCGGCGAGGTCGACGGCCAGGCCGCCGTCGAGCAGGGCGAGGCGCGGCCCGCGGTCGGTGCGGATGGTGCTGAGGCGCATCAGGTGATCCCTCCCGCGACCCCGCCGGCGAGGCAGCCGCGCCCGGCGAAGGTCGCCTTCGATCCGGCCTGCGCCTCGATGGCGAGCAGGCGGTTCCACTTGGCGGTGCGCTCGGAACGTGTCAGCGAGCCCACCTTGATCTGTCCGGCGCTCCAGGCGACGGCGAGGTCGGCGATGAAGGCGTCCTCGGTCTCACCGCTGCGCGCCGACACCACCGTGGCGTAGCCGGCGTCGCGGGCGAGGCGCATCACCTCGGCGGTGCCGCTGAGCGTGCCGTTCTGGTTGACCTTGACCAGAACGGCATTGCCGGCGCGGTCGCCGATCCCGCGGCGGAGGCGCGCCACGTTGGTGGCGAAGAGGTCGTCGCCGATGAGCTGGCGCTCGCCGAGCAGCGCCGTGGCCGCCCGCCAGCCCTCCCAGTCGTCCTCGGCGAGCGGGTCCTCGATCGACACCAGGGGGAACTCGCGAGACCACCCGGCCACCATGCCGACCATCTCCGCCGTGTCGAGGGAGCGGTGCTCGGCCGCGAGCGTGTAGGCGCCGTCCGCCCAGAGCTGGGTGGCGGCGACGTCGAGGGCGATGCCGACGTCGTCCAACGGCCGCAGCCCGCTGCGCTCGATCGCCTCGCAGAGCAGGCGGAGCCCCTCGCTGTTGTCGTGCAGCTGCATGGCCAGGCCGCCCTCGTCGGCGACGAGATGCGGGTTGCCGCCACGATCGGCCACAACGGCGGCCGCCGCCTCGCGCACGCGCCACACCCACTCCATCGCCTGCGCGAACGACTCCGCGCCGAGCGGGATGACGAGGTAGTCCTGGACGTCGACCATGCGGCCGGCATGCGCGCCGCCGCTCAGGATGTTGACCATGGGCATGGGCAGCAGCGGCTCGCCGGCGCCGTCCCCGGCGAGCGCGCGCCACGGCGGGATGCCCGTCGCGGCGGCGGCGGCGCGCGCGCAGGCCAGCGACACGGCGAGCACCGCGTTGGCGCCGAGACGGGCGAGCTGCGGCGTCCCGTCGAGCTCTCGCATCCGCGCGTCCACCGACGCCTGGTCGGCCGCGTCCATGCCCGCCAGCGCCGGGCCGATCAGGGCGTGGACATTGCCCACCGCCGTGCGCACGCCGCGCCCGCCGTAGCGCTCGCCGCCGTCCCGCAGCTCGACGGCCTCGTGCCGGCCGGTCGACGCCCCGCTCGGCGCCAGCGCCTCCCCCTCGGCACCGCCCTGCAGCAGCAGCCGGCAGGCGACGGTGGGACGCCCGCGCGAGTCGAGCGCCTCCCAGGCGTCGACGCGCGCGATGCGCGTGGCGGCGTCGCTCATCTGGACTGCATGGCCTCCTGCACTGCGGCGTCGAGGGTACGCGGCGGAGCCGTGGCCACGCGCAGGCCGAGCCCGCGCACCACCTGGCGCGACGCGCCGTCGAGGTACTCCGCCGGCGACCTGCCGTCGACGCGCGCCATGAGCAGGCAGCCGAGCAGCGCGGCGGCGTGCGCCTCGTCGAGCAGCGCGCCCGCCTCGGCGCGGTACGCCGCCAGGAACGCCCTCGCGACTCGCGCGAGCGCCGGCGCCTGCGCGGGGCGGTGCACCGCCTTCATGGCGAGGTGGGTGAGCAGGAAGGCGACGTCGAAGGCGGGATCGCCCCAGCAGGCGACCTCGAAGTCGATCAGCCAGGGCAGGCCCTCGCCGGCGAGGACGTTCTTCGGCGAGACGTCACCGTGCACGAGGCAGACGCGCCGCCGCGCCATCGCCTCCACGTGGGGCAGCACGATGTCGCCCAGCTCCGGAGTATCGGCCACCATCGACCGGAAGTAGGGGGCCACCCGCAGCTGCTCGAAGGCCGCCCAGGCGTCGAAGTCGGCGCGCAGCGACGCGTCGGTCGCGGTGCGCGCGTGCAATCGCCCCAGCAGCGCTCCGACGGACTCGCCGACGCGCACGTCGTCCTCCGACACGTCGCCGTGCAGCAGCCGCTGCTTCCAGTCGCCGGTGCCGGCCGGCGCCGCGGCCACCACCAGCACGTTGCGCTCCTCGTCGAGGTCGACCACCGCGGGCACCGCATCCTCCTGCAGCGTCGCGGCCACCCGCAGGGCACGGCCCTCGGTCACCGTGCGCGACGGGTCGGCGAGCCACTCCCGCGCGACGCGCAGCCGCGGCAGCGCCTGCTTGACGACGACGCGGCGCGGGCCGGCCTCGACGAGGATGACGGTGTTGGACACGCCGCCACCGAGCACCTGCGCAACCGCCGCCTCGTCATCACCAAGCACACCGCGCGAGCGCAGGTGCGCGAGCACCGTGCCCTCGTCGAGCAGCACCTCCGTCGTGGCCACGCGCGGAAGCGCCTACCCGGCGGGAACGGCCGCGCCCACCACCTCGTCGAGGAAGACGCACATCTCCGCGAAGCAGGGCTCCCAGCCGCCCGGGGCCAGGTCGAACGCGTGGTCGGCGCCGTCGAAGACGCGCAGCCGGTTGCGCACGCCGCAGGCGTCGAAGGCCGCGTGCAGGCGGCGGATGTCGGCTTCGGTGGTCAGCTGGTCGGCGGAGCCGGTCATGGTGAGGAACGGCGGCGCGCCGGCGGCGACCTGCCACAGCGGCGACGCCTCGCGCAGGGTCTCGGCGTCGCGCGAGCCGAGGAACGCCTCCACCATGGGACCACCGTCGGGATGCGCCAGCAGCGACTCCATGTCGGCGCACGGATACCAGATCACCGCGCCCGAGACGGTGCTCGGCACGTCCGGCGCGCCGGCGGGCTCGAAGCGCCCCGGGGTCAATGCGACCATCGCAGCCAGATGGCCACCCGCCGAGCCGCCCGCGATGACGATGCGGTCGGGGTCGGCGCCGAGGCGCGCGGCGTTGGCGCGCAGCCAGCGCAGCGCCCGCTTGGCGTCGAGCAGCGGCTCGGGCCAGCGCACCTGCGGCACCAGGCGGTAGTCCGCGGTGGCGGCGACGTAGCCCAGCTCGGCCAGCGCTGCGCAGTGCCGCGAGTGGAAGGTGCGGCAGCCGCCCGCCCATCCCCCGCCGTGGACGAAGAGCACCGCGGGGCGCCGCTCCGACGCGCCGGCGCGCGCGTAGACGTCCAGCACCAGCGGCTGCCCGTCGACCCGGGCGTACTCCACCGCGTCCATGCGCACCGCGCCGGGCGGCGCGTCGAGGTGGTCGTGCAGGGCGAGGAAGTCGGCGGCGCGGAAGCCGGGCGCGGCCTCGGCGTCGGGGTCGAGCGAGCGCAGGGCCTCGATCCAGGTGGGGGGCGTCTCGGCCATGGTTGACACACTCTACCACGTTTATTAGGATCTCGAACGAATGCCAGCGAGCACCTCGGCGCGCGCCGCGATCCGGGTGGGCGCGGCCGGTGCAGGACCCGTGCCGCTCTCCCCATTCGTGTTCGGCGCGCTCACCGAGCATTTCGGCCGCGGCATGTACGGCGGCATCTGGTCGACCGAGCGCGACGCCCCGCGCAGCGACGTCCTCAACGCCGTGCGCGCGCTGCAGCCCACCATGTTCCGCTACCCGGGCGGCTGCTTCTCCGACTGGTACCACTGGCGCGACGGCGTCGGGCCCAAGTCGAAGCGGCCGACCCACGACCGCCAGTTCTGGACCGACTTCAGCTTCGGCGACGCCTTCCCGCCGGAGTGGGCCCGCGAGTTCGGCCCGGTGGAGACCAACCAGGTGGGCACCGACGAGTTCCTCCGCTACTGCCTGGACACCGACGTCGAGCCGATGCTCGTGGCCAACTTCGGCAGCGGCACGCCCGAGGAGGCCGCGGAGTGGGTGCGGTACTGCAACCGCGGCGAGGCACCGCGTCCGGTGACGTGGTGGGCCGTCGGCAACGAGACGTACGGCGACTGGGAGATCGGCCACTGCTCGGTCGGCGAGTACGCGCGCCGCTTCGTCGAGTTCTCCACCGCGATGCGCGCGGTCGACCCGGGCATCCGCATCGTCGCCGTGGGCTGCGGTGGGCTCGGACCCGAGGGCGGCAGCGCCGAGTGGAACCGCGGCCTGGTGGAGATCGCCGGCGAGCACATCGACGCGCTGTCGGTGCACTTCTACTTCCCGGGGCCGGTGCTGAGCCGCGACCTGCGCGACGACGTCGAGGACTACCTGCAGGTGGCCACCGGCAGCGACGAGCTCGGCATCATGCTCGACCGCAACATGGCGGAGTTCGACAGCGCCGGCGGCTCGCGCGCCATCCCCATCTCGCTCGACGAGTGGAACCTGTGGTACCAGTGGCGCGACCTCATCACCACCAACCACCCGCTCAGCTGGTCGGTGTTCTTCGCCGGCTGCTTCAACCGCATGATCGAGCGCGCCTCGCGGGTGCAGATGGCCCACATCAGCCACCTGGTCAACTGCATGGCGCCCATCCAGACGCGGGGTGAGCGCAGCTTCGTGACCAGCGCCTACCTGGTGGCGATGCTCTACCGCCGTGCTGCGCGCGCCGGCACCGTGCCGGTGCAGGTCGAGGCGGAGCAGATCACCGCGCCGCCCTTCCGCGACGTGCAGGTGCAGGACCCGCCGATGACCGGTGAGCGCCGCGCCGCCGCGCTCGACGCCGCCGCCACCGCCGACGCCTCGGGCACCACGGTGTTCCTCGCCAACCGCCTCTTCGACGAGCCGCTCGGCGTCGAGGTGCACGGCCTGCCGCCGGGACGGCGCGGGCGCCTGCGCCACCTCGCCGGAGCGGGCCCCTTCACCCGCAACGACGAGGACCATCCCGACGCCGTCCACTTCCGCGACGTCGCGGTCGAGGTCGACGGCACGGGCACGGCCACGCTCACGCTGCCGCCGCACACCGCGGGCGCGCTCATCGTCGACGCGGGCGCATGAGGAGCACCGCCGCCGCGCCGGCCATGGTCGACTCCACGGCGCTGCTCGGCGAGGGCGAGGCGCTGCGCCGGCGGCTCGACCGCGACAGCCACCTGCTGCTGCGCGGCCTCCTCCCCCGCGCCGACGTTCTGGACATCCGCGCCCAGATCGCCACAGCGCTGCAGGACAAGGGGTGGATCGCAGCGGGCGGCGATCCCGCCGAGGCGCATCCCGGTCCGCGCGCCTGCCGCGAGGGCGGCGAGACCTTCCCCGACATGTACGCCGCCGTGCAAGCGATGGAGAGCTTCCATCGCTTCGCCTTCCACCCCCACCTGCGCGCGCTGGCGTCGGCGGTGCTCGACGCGCACGGCGACGGCGAGCTGCTCGTCTACCCGCTGAAGATCCTCCGCGCCGGCCTGCCCCAGGATCCCGGCTTCATCACCCCCCCGCACCAGGACTTCCCCCTGATCCAGGGCACGGTCGACGTTCTGACCATGTGGATCCCGCTCGGCGACGTGCCGGCCGCGATGGGCGGCCTGCGCGTCCTGCGCGGCTCGCACCGGCACGGCTTCCGCCGCGTGCACGGCATGGTCGGCACCGGCGGCGTCGGCGTGCGCGTGCGCCATGACGACCCGCGATGGGTGGCCACCGACTTCCGGGCCGGCGACGTGCTGCTCTTCCACAGCCTCACCGTGCACGGCTCGGTGCCCAACACGACCGATCGCCTGCGTCTCTCCGTCGACTTCCGCTACCAGCGCAGCGACGACGCCGTCGTCGACTTCGGCCTCAGGCCGCACTACTTCCCGCTCATCCCCGACTGGGACGAGCTGACTCGTGGCTGGTCGACGGCGCAGTGGATCGAGCCGCCGCGGCCGATGCGCGTGGTGCAGCGCTTCGACATCGTCAGCGAGCGGCGCACCCCGCCGTCGCGACTGCTCAGCGTGGGCGGGCGGCGCTGACGGCCTGCGTCATGTCGAGCATGACGCGGAAGAGGTGCGCGGGGTCGCCGTTCCACTCCTGCAGCACGTGCAGTCGCGCGTCGCGCAGGCGCCGCACCAGGTCCTCGGCGACGCTCAACGGGTGCACGTCGTCGCCGGTCCAGGCGACGACGGCGGTTGGGACGTCGAGCTCCTGCACCGCGTCGAGCGCCTCCGCCAGGTTCCAGCGCGCGATGCCGCGCAGCGCGGCGACCCAGCTCTCCGCAGGCTGCATGCGGAACTGCTCGGCGCGCAGGGCGAGGAGGGCCTCGTCCGCGCCGTTCTCGCGTGCCATGGCGGAGTACGCGGCGATGCCGGCGTCGAGGCCGTCACGCCCGAAGACGTCGCCGAGCGCGGCGAACGGCTGCAGCGCAGGATTGGGTGCGCCGCCGACGGCGGGCGCCAGCAGGGCCAGGCCCTCGACGCGATGCGGCGTCAGCGCGGCGGCGGCGGTGGCGACGGCGGCGCCCATCGAACCGCCGCCCAGCCAGGCGGTGTCCCACCCCACCTCGTCGAGCACCGCCAGCATGTCGCCGGCCAGCGTCTCCACGGCGAAGTCGCCGCCCGGTGGCGGCGAGGCCTCACCGTGCCCGCGCTGGTCCATGGTGAGCATCGCCCAGCCGCCGTCGAGGAGCGGGCGGTAGATCGGCTCCGCGCCGAGGCCGCGGCCCATCAGGCTGTGGCCGAACACCATGCGCGGACCGCCGCCGTCGCCGAGCAGCTCCCAGGGGATGCGCGCACCGTCGGGCCGGTGCACCACGCCGCTGCGGGTCACGCGCGCGTCGCCGTGATCACCGCGTCGCTGATGGCAGACAGCCGGCGCTCGCCCTCCTCAGGGCCGGGCGTTCCGTTGCAGAGGATGGCGCAGGACACTCCCGTGTCGGGGTCGTGCCAGCCGACCGTCGAGCGGATGCCGGGGTGCCCGAAGACGCGCGGGCCGGCGAGGTCGCCGGTGCAGCCGCCGGGACGGCGTCCGACCTCGACCCCGCGGCCGAGCATGCCCTGGTGGCCGTCGACGCGCGCACGCACCATCTCGGCCGCTGAGTGCGGCGAGACGAGACCCTCGCCGCCGTCGCCGAGCATCTGATGGAAGCGCGCCAGGTCGCGCGCCGTCCCCCAGGCGTTGCCGGCGGGCACCACGGCGTCGAGCGCCGCGCCGGTCTGGAAGCGGTGCACGTTGGCGGCCTCCGCCTGGCCCTCGACGCCGGTGCGCGTGTAGGGGACAGACCTGTCCGGAAGTCCCCAGGTCACCGTGTCGAGGCCGAGCGGCCGGGCCACCTCCTCGGCGAAGAACCGCGCGAAGGGCCGGCCGTCGACCCGCCGCACCAGCTCGCCGAGCAGCCCGAAGCTCAGCGCGTGGTAAGCGGTCTGGCTGCCCGGTGCGTACTCCAGCGGGAGGGCGGCGGTGAGCCGCACCGCGCGATCCCAGTCGTACCAGTCCTCGACCGTGACCCCCGTGCAGAAGAAGTCGGGGATGCCGGCGCGGTGGGTGAGCAGATGGTCGACGGTGATGCGCGCCCGCTCGCCCCCGCCGATCTCGGGGATCCAGCGCACCAGCGGGTCGTCGTAGCCGAGCAGCCCGCGGTCGGCGAGCATCACCACGCAGAACGCCGTCAGCGGCTTGCTGGCCGAGAACCAGAGGAAGCGCGTGCCGGTGTCGAGCGGGCACCCGTCGAGGTCGGTGCCGGTGACGGCGTCGACGACGCAGGCTCCGTCTCGCAGCACCGCCACGGCGATGCCGCGATCCCAGCCCCTCTCGACGAACTCGCGGGCCACGTCGAGGACGCGGTCGACGGTCTGCAGCATTATTTCGGAATCCTACCGAAGTCGGCGGCGCGGCCTCTACAATGCGAGCAGCCATGCAGGCCGCCGAGCTCGACCGCCACGCCGAGGAATACGCGCGGGACGGCCTCACCGTCGTCACCGACGCCATCCCCGGGCCGCTGCTGGCGCGGATGCGCGAGCAGGTCGAGGTGCTTCGCGCCCACACGCGGTCCACGCTGGGCCCCGACGCGACGCGCCCGCCGGGTGGCACGGTGGGCGGCAGGGTGCTGCTCGACTACGGCGAGCGCATCGACACCGCGCCCTTCGCGGCGCTCGCCGAGCTGCCCCGCCTGCGCCGCGTCGTCGACCGCCTGCTCGGCACCGACTTCGCCCTCGACGCCGAGGCCTTCACGGTCCTCTTCCAGCGCAGCACCGGGTCGTGGTGCCAGCGCTGGCACCGCGACTACCGGGACAACGTCCCCCAGGCCGACGTGGAGCGCTGGCGCACCCTGGTCCCCGACCTCCGCTTCTTCAACCAGTTCAACGCCGCCCTCTACGACGACATGTCGCTGTGGGTCGTCCCCGGCAGCCACGTGCGCGACGACACCCCCGAGGAGGCGCGGGTCCTCGCCGCCGGGCCGCCCAGCCGCGACGGGGTGAGCGAGGAGGAGTACGTGGTCGCCGCCTCGCGCTACCGCCGCTCCATGCCTGGCGCGCGGATGGTCGCGCTGTCCGCGGGCGACGTGGCCGTGTACCGCGACTCGGCGCTGCACCTCGGGCATTACATCCCCACCATCCACCGCGCCACGCTGCACGGCCACTTCGAGAACGAGGTCACGCGCGCCTTCTTCACCGAGACCTTCAGCCTGGCGCGGTGAGAAGCGGTCCCGCCCTGGGACGGGACCGCGCCGCATCGCTCAGTGCTCGTAGAGGCCACCCTGCAGCCCGATGCTGGGGCACGACTTGAAGGGGTCGACGCCGATGTGCGGGATCTGCTTGATGGGCGGCACCGACTGGTTGGCCGTGTCGTCGGAGGGTGAGTTGGGCAGGTCGTTGAGCCCGAAGTAGGTGTAGTACCCGTCGTACGACTCGTAGTAGCCCGGGGTGCCGAACGACGACTGCTTGTTGACCCAGTAGAGGGTCGTGTACCCCTCTGCGCCTGCGGGGTTGTCCTTGTACCAGGCCACCCGGAAGAGCTGCGGGTGGTCGGTTCCCCAGAAGCGCTCCTCGACGCAGCGGTACTGCGTCGCCGAGGAGTCCAGCCCGTCGGCGAACGAGGTCGGTGTGAAGTTGACCGGCGAGCGCTCGAGGCCCGCCGTCAGGGTCATCAGGTTGTTCCAGATGCCGTAGCCGTCGGCACCGTTCTGCGCGGTGTTGCCGTCGTACTGGGTCGACTTGGCCCACACCTCGTCGTAGGCGTCACCACCCTCGAAGGCGGTGGTGTAGTGGGTGGTGTCGTTGCGCTCGGCGATGATCGACGGGGTGCCGATGCCGAAGGCGCGGGACCACTGCGTGTGCGAGTAGTCGGTGTCCCAGAAGGCGACGCCGCTGTAGGCCTGCAGGTTGTCCGGGTAGTAGGCCTCGGAGTCGAAGGCGTTGGCCATGACGATGCCGGGCTGGCCGACCACTCCCCAGATCATCGTGTTCACCCCGTCCTGCTTCATCTGCAGGGCCACCTGGTTGGCCTGCTGCGCGGCGGTGGCGGTGTTGCTGCTGATCCGGTAGATCTTGACGCTGATGCCGAACTGTCCGAAGAGCTGCTGCGTCTCGCTGGCCAGCCCGTTGTAGAACGGGTCGTCGTAGATCATCGCGCCGTAGCTGCGCGGCTGCGACGGCCCGGCCGGCGGCGTGTACTGCGTGCTCTGCAGGCGCTTGTGCACGTAGTCGGCGAGGTAGCCCATGTGCTGGTCGAGCGGCTCGCCGACCACCGCCACCCCGATGGCGTAGGGCCAGCGGCTGGTCATCGACTGCACCGTCGGCCAGCCCTGGCCGATGTCGAGGACGTGCCCGTTGGCCACGGTCTCGTCGAACACCGGGCCCGAGGGCGTCGGCTGCGAGTACAGGGCGGCGAAGGGCTTGAGCGAGTTGACCACGTAGCGGCCGGCGGCAGCCTGCTGCGTCGGGCAGAACTGGCCGCCGTCGTCGACGAGCGGGATGCCGAAGGTGTTGTCGTTGCCGACCAGCTTCAGCTTCCGGCCGCCGGGGAGGGGGATGTACTTGTTGACGTAGTCGACGTAGGCGGAGACCAGGTCGGCGTACTTCTGCGTCCAGGTGCCGGCGCTCGACTCCTGCGGGTTGTTCGACTCGCTGCAGTTGTGCAGCTTGGCGGCGATGGCGATGTCGATGGTGGTCGGCGTCACACCGGGCCACGACGCGATCGGCTTCTCACCCGTGGGGCCGGAGGCGGCCGCCGCCGCGACCGCGGAGCCGCCCGTGGCACCGGCCGCGCCCGCCGCGCCGGCCACTGCGCCGTTGACGCCCGCGGCGCCCGCGCCCGCACCCGCACCGCTGCCGGCCGTCGCCGAGGAGTCCGCGCTCGTCTGCGTCTGCGCGTCCGCCGCCCCCGCTGCGCCACCAAGACCGCCGCCCGCGATGATCCCGCCCGGAGGTGTGCGCGAGCAGCCGGCCAGGATCCCCGCCAGCCCCAGCATCACCAGCAGACGGACGTGACGGGCTCGGCGCGTGCTGTGCATCAGCGGTCTCCTCCACCGAGGCAGGCGCGGCAGGGGGTCAACCCCTTGGCGTGTGCCTCGCTCAGCGTGGTCACGGTGACCCCCTCGCGTCCCAGGACGAGGTCACAGGTGGGCGTGTGGTATGAGGCATGGCTGGCCAGAACCACCGACGACGGGCTGACTGCCGCGGCGCCGCCCGTCTCCTGCTGCGCGGCGGTGCCGGCGGCGATCTGCTGCAGCGCGGCGATCATCCGCTCCGACTGCCGCTCGCCGCTGCGCCGCATCGACATGAAGAGCTCGCCGACGATGAGCAGCATGCCGGCGATGACCAGCGCGCCCGCGCCGATCGCCGAGATGACGTCCTGGAGCTCGACGCGTGCGTCCGGCGTTCCGCTGCCGTCCCACCAGCTCTCGATGAGCAGGACGAAGCCGCCGGCCACGGCGGCGAGGCCGAGCGGGGTGGCGTAGCGCCGCCACGTCCCCGACGCGGACGCGGCCCGCGAGCCGAAGCGCTTCAGCTTCGGTCCCAGTGCGCTGACACCGCGTCCCAGGTTCGAGACGCGGCTGATCGTCGTGCTGCTCACAGCGTTCCTCCCATCGCAACCGGGACCGGCGCCGTGGCGGCGCCGCTCCGTTCCACCGCGCGGCTGCCGCCGCCCAGGTAGGACTCCACAACCTTGTCGTCGGACAGCACCTCGTCGCAGGTGCCGTGGGCGATGACGCGCCCGGTCTCCATCGCATACAGCTCGTCGCAGAGCGTGCGCACCAGGGGGATGTCGTGCTCGACCACCACCATGGTGCAGTCGAGCGCCTCGCGCACCTCGCGGAGCAGCGCGCCGAGCTGCTCCACCTCGCGCTGGGCGATGCCGCTCGACGGCTCGTCGAGCAGCAGCACGCTGGGCTGCAGGGCGAGCACGCCGGCCAGGTCGACGATGCGCCGCGTCCCGGTGGACAGCTCGCTGATGAACTTGTCGTGGAACGCGCCCAGGCCCATCAGGTCGATCAGCTCGTCGACGCGCACCCGCACCGCGCGCTCCTCGCGCCGCGCCCAGGGAAGCTGCAGCGCCGACGACAGCGGACCGCTGCTCTCCATGCGCGTGTGGAAGGCGACCATCAGCGACTCGGCGACGGTCAGCGACTCGAAGAGGGTGGCGGCCTGGAAGCTGCGTCCCAGGCCGAGGTGGGCGCGCTGCACCGGCGAGAGGCCGGTCAGCTCGTGCTCGCCGTCGAGGACGACCGAGCCGCGGCGCTGCGGCACGAAGCCGCTGATGACGTCGAAGAGGGTGGTCTTGCCGGCGCCGTTCTGCCCGATCAGGCCGGCGATGCGCCCGCGCCTGATGGCCATGTGCTCGACGTCGACCGCGCGCACGCCGCCGAACTGCACCAGCACGTCGCGGATCTCGAGCGCGACCGGCCTGGCCATCAGCGCGCCCCCGCCAGGAACACGGAGCGGACCAGGTCGTCGCGGTCGGCGAGGTCGGCGCTGCGGCCCTCGAAGCGCACCTCGCCCTTCTCCATGAAGTAGGCGCGCGAGGCGAGACTGAGCGCGATGTTCACCGACTGCTCGACGAGCACGATGGTGACGCCGCTGGCGGCGATGCTCTCGACGACCTGGAGGATCTCCTCCACGATGCGCGGCGCCAGGCCCAGCGACAGCTCGTCGATGAGCAGGAGGCGTGGCTGCACCATCATCGCCTGGGCCAGGTTGAGCATCTGCTGCTCGCCACCGCTCAGGCTGCCTGCGGCCTGGTCGAGCCGCTCGCCGAGCCGCGGGAAGAAGGACAGGGCGTACTCCATGCGCTCCTCGCGGAAGAGCGGGTCGGAGCGGTAGAGGTAGGTGCCGAGCCGCAGGTTGCGGCGCACCGTGAGCCCGGGGAACACGCCGCGCCCACCGGGCACGTGGATGACGCCGCGCTTGGTGATCAGCTCCGCGTCGAGGCCGGTGATGTCCGAGCCCTCGAAGAGCACCACGCCCTCGGTGGGACGGATCAAGCCGGAGACGGTGCGCAGCAGCGTCGACTTGCCGGCGCCGTTGGTGCCCAGCAGGGCGACGATCTCGCCCTCGGTGACCTGCATCGAGACGTCGAAGAGCACCTGCACGTTGCCGTAGGCCACGTCGAGGTGGCGCACGTCGAGCAGGGCGAGCTTCTCGCCGGCGGCGCGGCGGCGGCGCGCCTCCGCCTCGGCCCGCAGCACCGTGTTGGCGCGCTCCTGGTCACGCTTCACGAACCGTGCGCCGTCGGCGACCACCAGGCCGCCGACGATGTACCACCAGAAGGAGGCGAGCAGGGCCACCCGGTAGCCCTGGCTGGCGCCGATGCCCAGGGCGATCGGACCCCAGAGGTTGCCGAGGATCATGAAGATGCCCGCCGCGGCGAAGGCCATGGTCCGGATGTTGGCCGGAGTCGTCGCCGCCACCTGCAGGAAGGTGCCGACCGAGAAGATGCCGAAGGCGGCGCTGCCGATGAGCTGCGACGCGACGGCGAGTCCCGCGGTCGGCGCGAGGGCGAGGAACAGGTAGGAGAGCCCGGCCGCCGAGACGAGGAGGCCGTTGGCGAGGGTGATGAAGCGCGGCGAGAAGCGCTGCAGCAGGGCTCCCGCCGCCACGCTGCTGAGGAAGACCATGAGCTGCGTGACGGCGTTGATGAGGCCCCGTCCGAACGGTCCCACGCCGAACACGCCCTGGTACACGAAGGCGGAGAGGGGGACCAGCGATCCCACGCCCATGCCGATCACGCCGTATGCCCACATCAGCCGCCGGTACGACCGGATGTTGAGCAGCAGCTTGACGCTCTGGATGGGGCCGAGGTGAACCTGGCTGGCGAATGCGGCGGTGGAGGCCTCGAACTCCTGCGCGCCGCGCGCGGGTTCCCGCACCCGGAACAGCATCGCCACCGCGGCGATGACGGGGATGGACAGCGCCAGGAAGGCCAGCCGCCAGTTGGCCACCGCCGCCAGCACGCCGGCGAGCAGGCTGCCGGCGACGAAGCCGGCGGGTCGCAGCGCGGTCCACAGGCCCATCGCGAAGCCGCGACCCTCGGGAGGGTAGATGTCGGCGATCAGGCTGTGGTGCAGCGACGTGTAGGAGTTGGGCAGCACGCTGAAGGTGCGCAGCAGGACCAGCTGCGGCCAGCTGATCACCGCTCCGGTGAGGAACGAGCTGAGCCCGAAGACGGCCGCCAGGATCCAGGACAGCGTCACCCGGCGGAGTCGGTCACCGAGGGCGCCGATCACGAAGATGCCGCACCAGCCGAGCAGCGACGCCGGGAAGCCGATCCAGAAGACGTCCTGCAGCGAGAAGTGCAGGTCGGCCTTCATCTCCGGGAAGACGACGCCGAAGACGGCGAGGTCGAGCTGGTCGAGGGCGCTGACCAGGGCCAGCGCGATGATCGGGTACAGCGGGGCGCCGGCGAGCAGGACGCGCGTGCGGCGCCGCTTGGGCATGGCGATGCGGAGCTTCACTGTCCTCCTCCCACGCCGACGCCGACCGGTGCTGCGGCGGTGACCGCGTTGCCCACCAGCGCAGCCTCGGCATCCGGCGCCGTGCCGTCCTCGACCCGACGGTCGGCGAGCAGCGACGGCACCACGATGCGGCGGCGCAGCGCGTAGCGGCGGAGCAGCGCGTCGCGCACGTTGAAGAACAGCGAGCCCAGCCCTCCCGGGAAGAACGCCAGCACCACCAGCAAGCCGAGGCTCGTGGTCAGCAGCTGGATGGCGTCCACCTTGATGAAGTACTGCACGCCCTCGAAGAAGAGGCCGCCGATGACCGCGCCGGAGAGCGAGCCGAGCCCGCCGATGACGACCGCGCTGAAGAGCACCAGCGAGGTGGTCACCGGGAACGACGTCGGGGCCACCTGCTGCTGCACGGTGATGTAGAGGTAGCCGGCCAGCGCGGCGATCATCCCCGAGGCGGCGAAGGCGAGCAGCTTGGTCTGCATCGAGCCCACGCCGTAGGCGTTGGCGGCGCGCTCGTTGTCGCGCACCGCCTGGAAGGCGCGCCCCCAGCGGCTGTTGCGCAGCGCGCGGACCATCAGCATCACCAGCACCAGCACGCCGAGGCAGAACCAGTAGAGGTGCAGCTCGTCGCCCGCCTTGTCGAGCTGGGTGCCCAGGTCCCAGCCGAAGGGCAGGCTGGGACGGTGCACGGGCCCGCTCGGCGTGAAGATGGGGAAGTGGCCGCTGTCGGAGAAGAAGTAGTCGGTGCAGGCGAGCGCGAAGGCGAGCGTCACCGCCCCGAGGAAGAGGCCGCGGATGCGCAGTGCGGGGATGCCGATGACCGCCGCCACCATGCCGCCCGCGACGGTGACGACGAGCATCGAGGTCCAGTAGTCGAGGCCCGCGTTGGTGAGCAGCCAGCCGCCGAAGAGCGCACCGAAGCCGACGATGCCGAACTGCCCGAAGGAGATCTGCCCCGAGAAGCCGGTGAGCAGGACCAGCGAGACGCCGGCGATGATGAACACGAGGACGTTCTCGGCCTCCACCTGGTGCTGCAGGTCGAAGCCGAGCGGCAGCAGGACGGCCATCCCGAGCAGCAGAGCGCGGAAGCCCCCGCGCCAGGCGCGCACCAGCGGCAACCTGGCCAGCTCGCGTGGGAACTGGCGCACCCGCGAGGCCACCGCGAAGGAGCGCTCCTCGCCCTCGGTGGTGCGGCTGGTCAACCGGCGGCGCAGCAGCAGGCCGACGAGCAGCACGCCGAGGAGCACCATCTCCAGCGTCGCCACGTTGTAGTTCCAGCCCACCACGGACTCCATCACGCCGAGCCCGAGGGAGGCGAAGAAGGTCTGCGCCAGGCTGTTCATGCCACCCAGCACCGCGGGTGCCAGGGCGAGCAGGAAGAGCGACGGTCCTGAGCTGACGCCGTTGGAGAAGTTGAAGAAGGGCGCGGCGAGGATGGCGGTGAGCCCGCTGAGCACGCCCGCGATCGCCCACACGTAGGTGTGCATGCGGCGCACCGTGATGCCCACCAGCCGGGCGCGGTCCGCATTCTCAGCGGCGGCCTGGATGGCGGCGCCGAAGTCGGTGAGGCGCAGGAACAGCGTCAGCGCCAGCACCACCACCGGCACCACCAGCAGCACCAGGACGTGGGCGCCGTTGAAGTCGACGATGCCGATGCTGAACGAGAGGTTGAGCGGCGCCTTGGGAATGGGCAGCAGGTTGTAGTAGTGGTCCGCCTCGATGCCGCGCACCATGTACTCGACGAAGCCGAAGAGCTGCATCACGCCGAGGGTGGCCACGGTGGCGACCAGGCGCGGCGAGCTGAAGATGCGCAGGCCCTGGAAGACCAGCACCTCCACCAGCATCGCCAGCAGCCCGGCTGCCGCCACGCCGACGATCGCGGCGAGGAAGAAGTTCATCCCGGTGATCTGGATGAGCTTGGCGGTGAGCACCACGCCCACCGCGCCGGCGCCGCCCTGGGCGAAGTTGATGTAGCGGCCGGCGCGGTAGACCAGCACCAGCCCGATGGCCACCAGCGAGTACACCGCACCGAAGATCACGCCCTGGAGCACCAGTCCGAGCGGGATCTTGCGCGGCAGGAGGATGCCGTGGTCGCTGCCGAAGGGCAGGTTGCCGGCGATCATGACGGCAACCACCAGGCCGATCCAGCCGGCGATGGCGACCCTCCGCCGCAGCGGCAGGGCGCGCAGCCGCGCCCACACCGCGGCGGGCGCCCAGAGGCGCGCCTCCGACGCCAGCGCCGCCGCCATGGCTCGCCAGCTCGCCCGCAGGCGCAGCCCAAGCGCGGCCGCCGTCCCGGTGGGACGGACGCCCTGCGGCGTGGCGGTCCGTGGAGCGTTCATGCGGCGCCGCTCGGGGTGATGGCGAGCCAGTCGCGGCTCGCGTGGGCCACGTCGACGATGAGGTAGGCCTGGCCGGGCGCGAGGTACTCGTGGAACTGCGCAGTCTGGGGGTCGTCGATGATGCCGCCGCTGGCGCTGACCTTGACCTGGTCGCGGTCGAGCGAGTCGGTCATGTCGAGGATCTGGTCGGGGTCGTCGCTGACCAGGCGGGCGGCGCGCACGCGCTCGGGGAGAGCGCCCGGCGTGGCGACGCCCTGCACCAGGCTCACCGTGTGGGCGAGCTGCGGGTCGGCGTTGATGACGTCGATGACGGTTTCTCCCGAGGGGATGGCCGTGCCGGCGCGGGCCGCGCTGCCGTTGACCCTGACGAGGTGCATGCCGGCGGCGTCGATGCGCACCACCAGGTGGTTGGCCTGCAGCCGGACGCCGCAGCCGCTCAGGGTGACGGCCGCGGCGAGCGCCCCGGCCAGCGCGGCCAGGCGTGCGCCGCGGGCAGCGGACCGCGCAGGCACGGCCTTCCTTCCTCCTCCACCTTGCATTGTTAGAATTTTTACCTAATCATACGAGGTGGTCAATGCTAGAGTCGCCGCCGGGCCGCCGAAGGGTCGCCCGGAGGGCGGGAAGAAGAGGTTGGTTGGGAATGGGCACAGCTCCCCGTCGCGCCGCCAGGGCGGTCGCCGCCGCCATGGCGCTGGCCGGCGTGCTCTCGCTGCTCGACGCGCACCCGGCCGCCGCGACCCAGCCGCCCCCGCCGACGGCCTCGACGGCCGTCCAGGTCGCGCCGGCCAGCGGCCTGCCCGGCGCCACCATCAGCGTCTCCGGGCAGGGGTTCGCCCCCTCCGTCGGGTACACGCTGACGGTCTGCCCGGCACCCGCCTGCGCGCCGGGCGCGCCGGCGCAGAAGTGCGCGGTCGGCTCCGCCAGCAACACCGGGACGGTGCAGTGCAACTTCGAGATCCCCCAGGACGACCCGCCGGGCGATGCGGTGGTCACCGTGTATCAGGACATCGGCGCAGGCTCACCCGCTGCAACCGCCTGCCCCTCTCCTTTGACGTCGCCGGTGGCCACGATCCCTGCGCTTCCGGTGACTCCTCCCTCGCCGCCGGCCGCGCCGCCCGTGCCGCTGCCCAATCCCGGTGACCAGCTCACGCCGTGCGTCCGCCAGGCCTCGGCGATCCTCACCATCCTCACCACCGACGACGGCAACACCGTGCTGCCGCCACTGCCGCCCGCCGACCTCTTGGTGCCCACGCCGCCGCCGGTGCCCGCCGTGGTCACCATCCCCACCGTCGAGACCGCACCGGTCGTCCCGGCGGCGCCGCGAGCACCGGTGAGGGCGGCGCCGCTGCGCAGGACGCCGATCCGGGCGGTCGCCGCCGGGCTGCCGCTGCGCAGCCTGCTCCCCGGCACCCTGCTCACCGCGCTGGGCGCACTCGTCTTCGCCGGCAGCCTCATCCCTGCTCCGGCTCCCCCGGCGCCGAGCGGCGGGGCGGCGGGCGCGGCGGCAGCGTCGCGTCTGCGCCGCTTCGTGCAGACCCTCCGCCGCTGACCGGGCCGCCGGCGATGAGCACCGCCGCGACCGCCGAGTCGCCGCTGCAGCACTACGCCCGCCAGGGCTACGCGGTGTTCCCCGACGTCCTCGACGTTGAGCTCATCGACGAGGTGGCCGCCCATGTCGACTGGCTCACCGCGCGCAACCCGGGGCGGCGCCCGGAGACGCTTGGCGTCGACCTGCTCGCCGACGACCCCTTCTGGGTGCGCCTGGTCGGCGACGACCGCCTCCTCGACGTCGCCGCGCAGTTCATCGGCGACGGCATCGCGCTCTTCGCCTCGCAGTACGTGTGCAAGCCACCCGGCGACGGCCAGCCCGTGCTCTGGCACCAGGACGCCGCCTACTGGCCGCAGCTGGAGCCGATGGAGGTGGTCTCGCTCTGGCTCGCCGTCGACGACTCGCTGCCGGAGAACGGCTGCCTGCGCGTCATCCCCGGCAGCCACGACTGGCCGGTGCACGAGCGGCGCGAGGTCACGGCGATCGAGAACCTGCTCAGCTCCGAGATCGCGCTCGACGTCGACGAGTCCGCCGCCGTCGACGTGGTGGTGCCGCGAGGCGGGGTCTCGGTGCACCACCCGAGCATCGTGCACGGCTCGCGCGCGAACCGCTCGACGCGCCGCCGCTGCGGGCTGACCATCCGTTACATCCCCACCACCACGCGCATCCGCGGCGAGCAACCCTGGCCGATCTGCTACCTGCTCCGCGGCGACGGGACGCCGCACCGCAACGTGTACGCCACGCCGCCGCGCTTCCGCAGCGGCGACCACATGCCCTTCCGCGGCTGCCGATGATCGTCGACGACGCCGCCCCCAGGGCATCTGTGCGCATGGATTGGACCGGCGCGATCGCGGATCCCGCCGAGCTGCGCAGCGCCTTCGCGGGCAACCCGGAGAACAGGTGGCGCCCCATCCCGGCGTGGTGGTGGAGCGGCGAGAAGCTCGACGAGGAGCGGCTGCGCTGGCAGCTCGACCGCCTGGTCGAGATGGGCTGCGGCGGTGTGGCGACGGCCTCGCTGGCAGCCTTCGGCCCTGCCGGCGGCTCGGTCGGCGACGACCCGCCGGTGGGCACGCCCGAGCGCACCGCGCTCTACCGGCGCATCCTGCTTCGCTGTCGCGAGCTGGGGCTCGGCGTCGTCACCGGCAGCCCCTACCAGGCGGGCGGCATGCGCGACATGTCCGCGCTGCTGCGCGAGCATCCCGACTTCCGCGGCGAGATGACGGCGCCGGGGCCGACCGTGCTTCCCTACGGCTTCGACTTCGGCAACGTGCGCGCCGTCGCGACGCTGGCGAGGGACGGCGCGGTCAACCGCATGCTGGCGGAGTCGACCGGCGACCTCGACGGCGATCCCGTCGTCGCGCTCTTCGAGGACGAGATGTGGTGCTTCGGCACCGGGGCGCCGGGCTTCGCCGAGGAGTTCCGCGCCGTCAAGGGCTTCGACCCGCCCGCGGTCCCCTTCGCGCCGTCCGACGACCCGCGGATGCCGGCGCTGCGCTGGCAGGTGTGCGACGTGGCCAGGCAGCGCATCGAGCGCGCCTACACCGAGCCGTACGCGCGCATGGTGCGCGAGCGCGGCCTGCTGGCCGGCTACGACCAGATGTCGCGGATGGGCACGCCGATCATCGGCGCCCTCGCCTACGTCGACCACTTCCGGACCATGGCCTGGGCCAACGCGCCGGGCAGTGACCAGATGGGCGACATCCGCTTCCACCTCTCCCTGGCCACGCTCACCGGAGCCTCGCGCGTCTGGCTGGAGGGCTTCCACTCGCAGGGGCAGGGACTCTCGCTGGCGCACCAGGCGGAGGCGCTCTTCGAGTGGGCGCGCGAGGGCGCGTCGCTGTTCCTGCCACACGGTGGCTACTACGCGACGCGCGGCATGTGGTGGGAGTGGGCCTCGCCGGAGATGCTCTGGCGCCAGCCCTTCTCGCGGCACTACGCGCCCTTCGCCGAGGCCATGGCGCGGGTGATGATGGCCGCGGCGGCGGGGCGGCACCACCCGGAGGTGGCCGTCCTCCACCCGCTCTCGACGGTGTGGGCCGACACGCTCGGGCACATGGAGTGGGGCGAGAGCGCGCAGCGCGCCAACCAGGTGTACGTGCAGCTCATGGGGCACCACGGCTCGGTGCGCTGGGACCGGCCCGACGAGTGGGCGACGCGCAGCCTCCTGCACGACGCCGGCCACGACCGCATGGCGGTGAACGAGGACTGGCTGGACCGGGTGCCCGACCTGCCCGTGGTGCTGCCGGCCTGCCGCTGCCTGCCGCTGCCGGTGGTCGACGCCCTGATCGCGCGGGCGGAGCGAGGCGTTCCCGTGGTGATCGTCGAGCCGCTGCCGGACTGGTCGGCGGAGAACGGCTCAGGCGACGCCGAGTTCCTGACACACGTGGCCAGATTGCGCTCGCTGGCGACTGTGGTGGCCACGCCCGCGGAGGTGCCCGCCGCCCTGCCGCCGCCGCGCGCCGCCGGCGCGGAGGTGCGCGTGCAGTGGCGGCGCTGCGGCGACCTCGACCTGCTGCTCTGCACCGGCGAGGGCGAGCTGCGCGTGCGCGGCGTGGGCCCGCGGAGCGCCGAGCGCTGGGAGTTCCGCGACGGCAGCGTGCACCCCCTCGACGCGCGGCTCGACGGCGACGACCTGCTGCTGCGCCTCGACGGCCCCTTCACCATCGTCGCGCTGCCGCCCGGTGAGCCGCAGCGCGTCGCCACGCCGGCACCGTCGCAGGAGATCCCCCTGGCGGTGGAGTGGGAGTGCCGCTACCTCGAGTGGGGCGAGAACCGCTGGGGCGACCTGCGCCTGCCGCCCAACCCGGGCACACCGCCGGTGGAGCGCCGCACCTTCGCCTGGCGCGAGGGCGACGATCCCGCCTGGCGCAGCGCTCCCGTCGTGCCCGAGGACGTCGAGCATCCCATGCGTTCGCTGGGCATGGAGGAGCGCATGAGCGGCGACAACGGGCGCGTCCCTCCGCGCGAGCGGATGCTGCGCGACGGCTGGCGCGAGGTGGTGTCGACGTACGGCCCTCGGGCCACCGTCGACGGCGTCCCCTTCGAGTACTCGGAGCGCTACGGCATCGAGGACGTCTGCCTGGAGACGCTCTTCGGCGTGCGCGGCAAGGTGGAGACGTGGAAGGCGGTGCTGCCCGAGGACGGCGCACGCCTGGTCTCCTACGGCCACGTGCCGCAGGCCTGCGACACGCACCTCGTCATCGAGGGTGACGCCGTCATCACGGTGTGGCTCGACGGCACGCATCTCGCCGGCCCGCTCGACAACGGCGTGCTGGCCATCCCCGTGCACCTCGACGCCGGCTGGCACGAGGTGGCCGTCGAGGTGGTGCCGCGGCACGCCCCGCATCTCGCCTATCGCGGCTACAGCAAGCCGCCGCCGACGGCGCTGTCGTGGTGCTTCGGCGAGCCCTACCGCCGTGCGCCCGTGGGCATCTGGGGCGGACGGATGGTGCACCCCGACTATCGCGGCGCGCCGCAGGCGCGCCGCTTCCGGCGGCGCATCACGCTGAGCGAGCCCGCCGAGGTCGAGGTGTCCTCGAGCGCAGCGGCGACGCACCACGTCGAGGTGCCGCCGCATCTGGAGGCGGGCGAGCACGTCGTCGAGGCCTTCGCCGGTGAGACGATGACCACGCCGAGCTTCGGCTGCAGCCTGCGGCTGCGCCTGCGCTCGGGAGCGGTGCTGGAGATCGGCAGCGACGAGCGCTGGGAGACCTGCGCCGCGGGTGAACCGTGGGTGGGCGCCTACGGCCTCAGCGCGGGCAGCCCGCTCTCCGGCTGGGGAGCGCGCGAGCAGATCGAGCGCCGCCACACGCTCACCGACGTCGCCTGGCTGGAGGGCGAGGAGGTGGTGCGCGGGCTGGTGCCGCAGCGCTGGTCGGACTCCCCGGAGCCGCCCCCGCCATCGTGGTTCTGCTTCCTGGCGCCGCCCGGCGCGCGCAGCATGACGCTGCCGGTCGACGGCGAGGTGCAGGCCTGGCTCGACGGCGAGGAGGTGCGGATCGACGACGGCGTGCTGCCGCTGCGCGGCGGTGCGCGCGTGGCGATCCGCGTGCAGGCACAGGCCGGCGGGCGCGGCGCCGCCTGCTTCCGCGAGCACCCCGTGCTGACGCTCGGCGACGGCGTGATCCGCACCGGCATCTCCTGGCACCGCCAGGGCCTGGACTCCTTCGCCGGCGTCATCCTGCATCGCGCCACGGTGCGGGTGGAGCGCGACATGGACGCGGTGCTCGACCTCGGCGAGGTGCGCGGCAGCGCCGGCGTGCGCGTCAACGGCGAGGACCTCGGCGCGCTGTGGTGCCGCCCCTGGCGCATCGAGGTCCCGCTGCGTGCCGGCGAGAACCTCATCGAGCTGGAGGTGACCAACACCCTGGCGCCGCTGGTGGCGCGTGGCGTGCCGACGATCTACGGTCCCGAGGACCAGCGCGTCAGCGGGCTGCTGGGCCGCCCCCGGCTCCTACGTTACGATCACTGACGAAGTCGGCCGGCCCTGAGCCGCCGGCCTGTGGAGGGAAGAATCCATGATCACCTCGCTCACCGCGGAGTGCATCCTCGACTGCCGCTGCAAGCTCGGCGAGGGGCCCGTCTGGAACCCGGCAACCGGCGCGCTCGACTTCGTCGACATCATGTCCGGCGAGCTGCACCACCTCGACCCGCGCAGCGGCCGGCACACCGTCGACGGCATCGGGCAGCACATCGGCGCCTTCGCCCCGCGCCGCGACGGCGGCTACGTCGTCGCCGTGCAGGACGGCTTCGGTCTGATCGACGCCGGCGGAGGCGCGGTGGAGATGATCGCCCCCGTGCTGGCCGACCGGCCCGACCTGCGCATGAACGAGGGCAAGTGCGACCCGCAGGGCCGCTTCTGGGCGGGCACCATGGCCTACGAGTACGACCAGGGTGCCGGCACGCTCTACCGCCTCGATCCCGACGGGTCGGTCCACACCGTGCTGGAGGACGTCACCATCTCCAACGGCCTGGACTGGACCGACGACGAGCGCACCCTCTACTACATCGACTCCTTCGCCTACCGCGTCGACGCCTTCGACTACGACGCCGCGGCGGGCACCGTCGGCAACCGCCGCGTCGCCTTCGAGATCCCCAACGACGACAGCTCGCCGGCGGGGCTCACCGTCCCCGACGGGATGACCCTCGACGCCGAGGGCGCGCTGTGGGTGGCGGTGCACGGGGCCGGCGAGGTGCGCCGCTACGACCCCGAGGGGAACATCCTCCAGGTGGTCACCATCCCGCCGCTGGCGGTGACCAGCGCCGTCTTCGGCGGCGAGGACCTCGACGAGCTCTACATCACCTGCGCAGGCGCCTACCCCGAGGGGCTGCCCCACGACGGGCCGGGCGAGGGCGGCGTCTTCCGCTGCAAGCCGGGCGTGCGCGGGCGGCAGACGCGCCTCTTCGCCGGCTGACGAGCCCGGCCGGGGCCGCCCGCCACGCCGTCGCAGAGAGGTTCCGTGCAAACGGTTGCACTAAGGCAATGATCCTGCTAAAGTCTCCCGCGGTGGCCGGCTCGCACCCCACTCAGACCTCCAACCGGGTGGCAGCGGGCCGGGAGCACCACCACTTCCGCACGGTGGGCCGTGACCGCGAACCCGCGGCCCAAATCTCTCCCCCCTCGCAGGCGGCCGGCCCGCAACCACCCCCGCGGGTCCGGCCAGCCTGCACTCTCTCCGTGCGATGACCGGCGCGCGGCGCTTCGAGATCCACGTGCAGACGCCACCGCGGCCTCCGTACCGCCGCGTGCGCGACACGTGGCGCGCCCTCGAGGACGCGGGCTACGACGCGCTGTGGTCCTGGGACCACTACTTCACCGAGACGACGCCGGGCGACTACGACGGCTGGACGCTGCTCGCCGCGCTCGCCGAGGCGACGCAGCGGGCGCGCCTCGGAGTTCTGGTCACGGCTGTCACCTTCCGGCAGCCCGCCCTGCTGGCGCGGATCGCCACCACCGTGGACCACGTCAGCGACGGCCGGCTCGTCGTCGGGCTGGGCGCGGCGCGCCTGGCCGCCGAGCACGAGGCGTTCGGCGTCGAGTACCCGTCCGGCGGTGAGCGCGTGCGGCGGCTCGACGAGACCTGCCAGGTGCTGGAGCGGATGTGGTCGGGCGAGCGCTTCTCCTTCACGGGGAGGCATGCGCGCATCACCGACGCCGCCGGCTATCCGACCCCGCTGCAGTCACCGCGCCCCGAGGTGCTCATCGGCGGCCACGGCCCGCGCATGCTGGAGGTCGCCGCACGCCACGCCGACTGGTGGAACGGCTTCGGCAGCCCCGAAGACCACGCCCAGCTCAACGCACGCGTCGACGCCGCCTGCGAGCGCGCCGGCCGGGATCCGCGCACTCTCAAGCGGCTCGCCTCGGTGTGGCAGTCGCAGGTCGAGCCCGGCACCGCGGAGCGCTACCGCGAGGCCGGAGCCGACGGCATCGTGGTCATCGCGCACGGTGAGGACGTCGACGCGCTGGTGCGCATCCACGCGCAGCTCACCGCCGGGGCGGCCTAGCCCCTCAGCAGGGGAACTGCACCGACGAGCCGGCCACGCAGGTGTTCACCGCGGTGCCGTTGACGGTCGCCGAGGTGAGGCCTCCGGGCGCGTACACGGTGTAGACCGCGCCGGTGGGACCACTGGCGGTGGCGGCACCCTCGGAGACGGTGACGCTCCCGGGACCGCCGGTGATCGACACGACGCTCACCCCGTCGACCACCAGGCTGGTGCCCTGGTCCAGCGTCTCCTCGCCGCGGCCGAGCGTCGCCGCGGCGACAAGCCCGTCGGAGTGCAGCCGCGCCGAGGACACCGGGCCGGCGTTGTGGGTCTCCCCCGCAAGCAGCATCTCGCCGCCGCTCCAGGTGACGTCGATCACCGACCCGCCCGTGGAGGTGAGCACCGAGACGCCGGGGGCGGCGCCGTTGATGCCACTGACGGCAAGAACGCCGAGCCCGTCGTACTCGGCGGTCTGCAGCACCTCGCTGGAGAGCACCCACTGCTCGACCGGCTGGTCGAAGTCGTTGGCCTGCGGCTGCACGCTGAGCTGCGGCACGGTGGTCCCGCCGGTGCCGTGCGAGGAGCTGGCCACCGCCCCGGCCATGGAGACGCCGTCGGGGCTGCGCACCAGGAAGGTCTGCGCCCCGGTGAGGGCCACGGCGTTCTCGACCGAGGTGTGCAGCGTCCAGCACCAGTCGTGCAGCGCGCCGTTGGTGTCCAGCGCGTCGCGGACGGCGACGACGTACGGCTCGCCGGCGACGTGGCTCACCAGCAGGTCGCGGGCGGCGATGGGCACCCCGCTGGGCGGGTCGGTCGCCGAGTAGGCGGTGCTGAGATCGCTGCGCACGTAGGCGGTCCCGGGGCTGGACATCTCCAGCGGGATGGTCTGGCTGGTGGTGGCGCCGCCGCGACCCCACTGGGTGCTGACCCCGTCGCAGTCGACGGTCACCACGTTGTGCCCGGAGGCGCTCCCGGCGTAGGTGGTGGGGCAGCCGCCCTGGGTCACCCGGTAGACCTGGTACTCCGACGTGTTGCACGAGTAGTCGTGCCCGTAGCCCGAGTCGACGGCGAGCTGCGCGCCCTCGCCGTAGATGGTGAACTGGCCCTCGTCCTGCTGGAAGTGGGCCTCGGACGTGGCGTTGCGCTTGGCCTCGAAGGTGGTGACCATCTCGTCGGCGCCGCCCGACCAGCCGCTGCGCACGTCGACGAGGCCGAACTCGGGGTACTGCATCGCATCGGAGGTCACCGTCGAGGGATCGGCGGGGGTGATCGACTGCCAGTCGAGGATGGTGAAGACCTCGCGGTTGTTCCAGCAGAAGAGCAGGCGATTGGGATCCATCACCGGCGAGGTGCAGAGGGGAGCACCGGTCTGGCTGGTGCCGAGGTAGGCGGGTGGCGGGTTGCCGAAGGTGTCGTCGCCGTCAGGACCGATGGTGTGGTCCCACACCCAGGAGGTGAGGCCGTCGGCGCGCACGCCGAAGAACATCGGCAGCACCTCCTGCCAGAGCGGCAGCGACACGCCGCCGTCGTTGCGCGGCACGAAGCGCAGCCCCTGGCCGGGGAGCTGCTCGTAGGCCAGCCAGCGCGGGACGTTCTGCAGCGCCGGCGTCTCGGCCACCAGGTCCTCGCCGTTGATCCGCTTGTACGCCGCGGCGAAGGGCAGCGCGTTGTGCAGGCCGTACGCGGCGTAGCTGAGCCCCTCCTGCCCGTCGCCCTGGGAGCCGAAGATGATCTGCAGGTAGTGGTAGACGCGGTTGCGCGCCGTGGTGAGCAGCGTCGCCGTGTCGGCGGGCGCGCCGCTCTCGCCGCTGATGGCGAGCAGCAGCAGGCCCTCGCCACCGCCGCACACGCCCGCCCAGTTGTTCTCGGTGAGCGGGAAGCCGGGCTGCAGGCAGTCGAAGAGCGTGGTCTCGTGGGCGGCGATGGCGCCGGTGAAGCTGCTCACCTGCGAGGACGTCATCAGGGCGTAGGTCTCGTCGAAGGCGAGCGCCATGCCCTTGCTGAGGTCGCCGCGGCCGAGCGCGTTGCTGTCCCAGGCCGGGAAGCCCGCGGTGGCGAGCGCGAGGAGGATGCCGACCGCGGCGCTGCCGTACCTGCTGTCACCGCTCAGCGTGTAGGCCATGCCCAGGTCGGTGAGCACGCTGCCCATCTGGTTCTGGCCGAAGAAGCCGTCGTACGGCGAGTGGCCCGAGCTGATCAGGGTGGGGTCGATGTAGCTCGGGTTGGTGGGATCGGTGAACGCGTCCGCCTTCTCCTTGAGCATCGTCCAGGCCTGTGCCGGAACTCCCGAGGTGATCCTCGACTGCAGGCCGGGCACGTCGGCGGCGCTGAAGAGCAGGTCGGGGTGGGCGCCGGCGGCCTGGGTGCGCAGGGGCGCCAGCGTCGAGCTGCCGAGCAGCGGGGTCGCCACGGCGGCGAGGGCGGCGACGGTGAGGGCGAGACGGGACATCGCCCCGGAATAGTAAGGATTCCTTCCTGAAGCTTCAAGCTCCGCGGGGTGCCCGGCCGGGCACGTCGACGCTGAGGCTGCGTGGGGCGGCGACCGCGCGGCGTCGCGGCAGGACGGCGCGGCCATGGCCGCTGACCGTCACGCTGCCCACGTCGATGCGCCCGTGCAGCACCCGCAGGGTGATCCGTCGCGTGCGTGCATCGCCGCTCTGCTCGACCGTGCCCCAGGCGTCGCCGTTGCTCCAGAAGTGCGTCGACGGCCCCCTGCCGGCGGCCACCTCGAAGCTGCCGTCGACGCCCGACCATCGCACCCCGCTGAATGCCGGCACCAGCGCCCAGGCCGCCATCGCCCGCGCGTAGTGGTGGCCGCACTCGGCGTCGTCGTAGGGATTGCGGCGCGCGCCGTCGTGCCGGGCGCGGGCCGCCTCGACGCAGCGCAGGGCGGCGTCGCGCAAACCCTCGCAGGCCATGTGCGCCGCCGCCGTGTACTCGATGCCGGTCCACACCTCCGTGAGGTACGGGAGCGGTCGCCGCGGCCGCCCGCCGCGCGGGTAGGTGGCGACGAGCATGCCGCGCTCGTCGCCGAGGGCGTAGGTGCGCATGTGGTTGGCATGCCCGTGCAGGCTGCCGAAGTTGTGGCGCATCAGGGTGCGGAGGGTCGTGCGCAGATGGGCGGGGCTGGCGAGATGACCCAATCCGCTGAGGTGGGCCATGAGCTGACCGACCGTCTGGTCGGCGAGGCATGCGCGTCCGGGCTGCAGATCGGGGCTGGCCGGGTCCAGCTCCTCGAGGATCCTTCCGCGCAGCCCCGCCGCGATCTCCGCCGGGCTGCGTGGCGGTGCCACGCGATGCTCGTAGTACTCGCCGTTGTAGAGCTGCGAGTCCATGAAGGCACTGCCTCTCTCGTACAGCGCACGGCAGGTCGCGGCGAACCCGCCGTCGCCGAGGTGACGCGCCATCTCCTCCGCAGCCCGCAGCGCCCCGAGATACCAGAAGCCGACCTCGGGGTTGGGCCCGAAGTACTCGACGTCCATGGTCGTGTGCTGGCAGCCTTCCATCACGCCGTCGCGGTCGGCATCCCAGCCACCCGGGACCCAGCAGAACTCCATCGCGCGGCGCGCCCGGGGCCAGAGCGAGCGAAGCATCTCCTCGTCACCGCTCAGGCGCCAGTCGCGATGCAGCTTCATGACGCAGCCCATCTGCCCGTCCGCAGCGGCCAGGTCCCATGCGGTGGCGCGGTGGAGCGGCAGGTCGATGCGGAAGCTCATCCGGCCGTCGTCGCGCGTCGCGTGGAGGAACTCGAGCTCGCGCATCGAGCGGGACAGTGACCCGAAGAGCAGCGCCGAGGCGTGCTCGTAGTTCCAAACGTGCGTGCAGGTGCCGTGACAGCAGCCCTCGCGGTCGTCGCACCCCTCGAAGCCGTGGAAGTGACCCTCCTCGCTGCGGAACGAGGTCTGCGAGCGCAACGCCGGAAGCGTGAACAGCGCGGCCTCCTTGACCGCGGCGGGAAGATCGGTCGCGAGGAACGTGTCGACGAAGAGGCGCGACCTGCGCTCCAGCGTGCCGAGCTCAGCGGCGACGTGCCTCGCGACCTGCCAGGCGTCGGCGAACCGGGTGGCGTAGTGGTTCCCCACGCGATCGCGCTCGGTCGTGCACTCGCCGCCACCGCACGAGGACGCGTCGCGCGGCCCGGGAGCCATGCGGTTGGGGAAATGCCAGGCGAGCAGGAACGTGAGCTCGCGAGTCGCGCCGGGATCGAGCCGCACCGACGCGGCGAGCGAGGCCATCGGTGCGTCCTCCGGGCCGGGCTGTCTCTCGTCGAGGCGGCCGTCGTCGCTCAGGTCGTCCCAGAAGTCGAGCAGCCCGCTCGAGGCGCCGCCGGCCTGCGCCCAGGCGGTGCGCTGGCTCGACACCGGCGAGGTCGTCGCCAGCGCGATGGTGCCCCACTGCTCGGCTTGCGGCGGCACCCCGTCCGACGAGAGGAGCAGGCCAGACAGGCCGGCATCCCGTCGCGGCGTGTTGCGGTTGCGATCCGGCTTGCCGGCGGCGCCGTCGAACCCGACGATGTTCTGGATGCTGCCGCACACGGTGGCCTCGACGCGGCGCCGTGTGGGGTTGCTGAGGGAGAAGCGCAGCACGGCGACCGGCAGGCTGCTGGCATCGACGTCGCCAGGCACCAGCGGGTTGAAGGCGCGCAGCGCGACGCGAACCGGGACGGCGGCGTCACGCAGCCGCACCTCGGCGAACGGGTACGCCGTGTGGTACGCGCAGGAGCGGAAGCGCGGCAGGCCCGCAGCCGGCTGCGTCGAGCCCCGGGCGCCGTCGTACGGAGGCAGCAGCGCGCCCTCGAGGACGCGCATCACGGCTTCTCGCCCGGCACTGCGCGCGCGCAGCACGAAGAACGTCGACTGCGGAACGAACCCCTTGGCCGGGCGGTTCATGATCTCCCAGTCGCAGAGCTGGCCACGACCGCCGAGCGACACCGTGCCGGTGCCGATGCCGCCCAGCGGCAGCGCGACACAGCGGAGCTGCTCGCCGGTGTAGCTGCGCAGTGATGGCCAGGCGGGCGTCGGCATTCGTCGAGCGACACTAGCAGCGGCCCCGGCGGCATGTCGAGGAGCGTCACCGCCGTCGAGCGCTCCTGCCCGGGCGGGTTGGTTATGATTCCTGCCTTATGGGCGAGCTGCACAGCCAGGCGATGCGCCGCCTCGGTCCCGAGGGTGACGCGCTGCGCGTCGGCATCGGCTGGAGCGAGGCCGACCTCGACCGCGCCTACGTGCTGGTGGAGACGACCGGCGGCGAGTCGCACCCCGGCTCGGTGCACCTCGACCGCATCGCCGAGGAGGTGCGCCGCGGCGCCCGCGGCGAGGACGCGGCGGTGGCCCGGCAGACCTGCACCGACATGTGCGACGGCATCGCCCAGGGCACCGCGGCGATGGACTACTCGCTGCCCTCGCGCGAGATCATCGCCGCCGCCGCCGAGCTGCACGCGCGCGCCGGGCACTTCGACGCCGTGGTGCTGGTGTCGTCGTGCGACAAGGCGGTGCCGGGACATCTCATCGCCGCGGCGCGCCTCGGGCTTCCCGCGGTGCACATCCCCGGCGGCTCGATGCCGGCGGGGCGCGGCGGCATCACCGTCGACCAGATCGGCCGCATGGCCCTGCAGATCCGGCGCGGCGAGCTGAGCGAGGACGAGTACAGCACCTGGCGCATGAACGCCGCGCCCTCGTGCGGCAGCTGCGCCTTCATGGGCACGGCGCTCACCTCGCAGGTGGTGTCGGAGTCGCTGGGGCTCGCCCTGCCGGGCACCGCCGCGTCGCCGGCGGGCAGCGCGTTCCTGCGCCAGCGCGCGGCGGAGTCCGGCGCGGCGGCGGTGCGCCTGCTGCGCGAGGGCATCACCTCGCGCGACATCCTCACGCCCGAGGCCTTCGAGAACGCCTACACGGTGCACGCCGCGGTCGGCGGCTCGACCAACTTCCTGCTCCACTTCCCCGCCATCGCCCACGAGGTGGGGGTGCCCTTCGTGCACGACGACTTCCAGGCGATCAGCGACCGCACACCGTTCCTCCTCGACGTGCGCCCCGCCGGCAAGCACCCGGCCAACCTCTTCTGGCACGCCGGCGGAGTTCCGGCCATCATGGACCGGATCCGCGACCTCCTCCACCTCGACTGCCTGACGGTCACGGGCCGCACGCTCGGCGAGAACCTCGACGCGCTGATGGCGAGCGGCTGGCTGGAGGAGCGGCACGAGCACCTGCGAAAGATGGGCGTCGACCCCGACGACGTCATCCGCCCGCGCCGGTCGCCGCTGTCTCCGGTGGGGTCGCTGGTGCTGCTGCGCGGCTCGCTGGCGCCCGACGGCGCGGTGTGCAAGCGCGTGGGCGTCCGCGGTGCGACGCGTCGCGTCGGGCCCGCGCGGCCCTTCGACTCCCAGGAGGAGGCGCTCGACGCCATCACCAACCGGCGCGTCGCGCCCGGTGACGTCGTCGTCATCCGCTACGAGGGTCCGCGAGCCTCCGGGATGCCCGAGCAGTACTACGTCACCTCGACGATCGCCGAGATGGACGACCTCAACGAGCACTGCGTGCTGGTCACCGACGGCCGCTTCTCCGGCGCGTCGAAGGGACCCTGCATCGGGCACGTGTCGCCGGAGGCGGCGGCGGGCGGCCCCATCGCGCTCATCGAGGAGGGCGACCTCGTCGCCGTCGACCTGGAGGCGCGCAGCCTCGAGGTCGTCGGGCTGCACGGCGTCGAGGCCACGCCGGACGACGTGGAGCGCGCGTTCGGCGAGCGCCGCGCGCGGTGGTCGCCGCCGCCGCCCAAGTACGGCTCAGGACTGCTGTCCCTGTACACCGCCACCGCCGCCAGCCCGACGCTCGGCGGCATGATGCTCGCCCCGCGCTGAGCGGCGCGGGCAGGCGGCATGCCGCCGGGGAGCTGCCAGCGTACGGCGCGGCGGGCGCTCTGCTGCTGCGGGCCTAGCCCGCCGTCAGCACCTGGATGCGCCAGTCGCACACCGTGGTGACCTCCACGTAGTACGGGCCTGAACGCGTGTAGTGCAGCGTGCCGTTGCCCCCCTTGCCGCTCCGTGCCGTCTGCGGCTCCTGCGCGGCGAGGGTGTTGTCGTCGGCGTTCAGCACGATGAAGCTGAACTTGTCCGCATCGGGCGTGTGGCGAGCCCTGGCCGCGGAGCAGTCCCAGCTGTACTGCAGGTCCCAGGCGGCCTGGGTTCGGAACGTCGAGGTGTCGGCGTTCCCGCTCGAGGAGGTGTCGAGGAGGTGCTGCTCGGCCGACCCGCCGCAGGCGGCGAGGAGCCCGGCGAGGGCGGCGAGAGCCACGGCGTGACGGTGCATCCCGGCCATGGTGCGCCGCGCCCTGGTAGTTCGTCAAGAATCTTGCTATACTCCTCGGGTAGTCACCCCCAGGGTTGGAAGGGGAATGGTCGGAGCCCTCGATCTCCGTCGCCGCGCGCGCCGCCACGCGGCCGTCCACGTCGCCATGGCGGCGGTCCTCGTCGCCGTCATCCTCCCCCTGACGCTGCACGCCGCCTCCTCCGGGCCGCCCGCGATCGCCGAGTTCGCCCCCCAGGCGCTGCAGCAGATCAAGAACGCGCCCAACAACCAGGCGCTGGGCGCGCAGGGCGGCCTCAAGCCGACTCCCACGCCGACGCCGACGCCCACGCCGGCGCCGGGCAGCAAGGCGGCGCTCGCCGCGACGCCGACGCCGACACCAGCCGTCGAGCGCGGCCGCGTGCGCCCGTGCGTGGGCAACCCGCCGCGGCAGATCGACGACCCCCAGTCGCCGCCATGCGTCCCGTACTTCCAGGGTGACAACGGCGGCGCCACCGACCCCAAGCACGGCGTCACCGCAACCACGATCACGGTGGCGACCTACGACAGCGACCCGCGCATCACCGCCGACCTCGTCGCCTTCTTCAACCAGCGCTTCGAGCTCTACGGCCGGCAGCTGGTTGCGCAGACGGGTCCCTCTCCCTCCAACACCTGCGCCGGGCGCGGGTCGGACGCCGACACCGTGGCCGCCATGCCGGCCTTCGCCTCGGCCGACTCCGACGGCGACGGCGAGACCTGCTACGACGACGAGCTCTCCCGCCGAGGCGTCATCAACATGACGGTCTCACCCGACCGCACCGATGCGCAGATGGCCGCGCAGGCGCCGTACGCGTGGCAGTACAGCATGAGCCTCGACCAGGAGATGGTGAACCTGGGCCGCTGGGTGTGCCAGCGCCTGGTGCCCGGGAACGCCGTCCACGCCGGCGACCCCGTGACCCAGGGCAAGCCACGCAGGTTCGGCGCGCTGGTGGAGACCGGGATCACCAGCCACACCCCGGACACCTCGGTGCTCAACGCCGAGCTGCAGCGGTGCGGCGCCGGCCTGGCCGCCACCGAGACGCTGGCCAGCTCGGTGACGCCGGACACGCACAAGAACGCGCTGATCGACCTGCAGAGCAAGGGCGTGACCTCGATCTTCTGCTTCTGCGTCGTCTTCTCGATGCAGAACGACCCGGCGGCCGCGGCGTCGCAGGGCTACTTCCCCGAGTGGATCATGTCGACCTACGGCGCCGACGACATCAACCTGGTGATCCACGACTACTGGCCCACGGAGCAGAACGAGCTGCTGGGGGTCAGCTTCAACCCCATCCAGGTCCCCTACGCCGACCTGCCGCTGGTCTGGGCGGTGCACGCGGTCGACCCCTCGTACGCGTTCACCAACAGCCTCGACGTGATGGCGCGCGACAACCTCCTCTACCACTCGCTGCTGGTGATCTGCTCCGGCATCCAGATGGCCGGCCCGCACCTCACCGCGCAGAGCTTCCAGGCGGGACTGTGGAACACGACGTTCCCCAACCCGCCCTCGCCGATCATGGCCGGCAAGGTCGGCTTCGGCGGCAGCTCGCACGCGATGACCCTCGACGGCGCGGAGATGTGGTACAGCCCGAACGCGCCGAGCCCGATGCAGGACGAGGGCACCGGGACCTGGTGCTACGTGGGCGGTGGCACGCGGCAGACGTACGACACCTGGCCCAAGGGCGGAGACCCGTTCTACCCGCCCAACGGCGCCTGTCCGTAGCAACCGAGGAAGGAGGAAGGAGCATGGGGCGAGCCAGACTGGTGCGCTTGGCGGTGGCGGGCACGATCGCGGCGACCATCGCCGCACCGCTGACCCTCGCGAACCCCCGGCCGGTGCGCGCAGCGGCCTCGACGTCGAGCGTGAAGCCAGGCACCAAGGAGGTGCTGGTCAACGGCTCGGTCTTCACCGGCAAGGGCTACCTCTACTGGCCCTCGAAGATCGGCACCACCCTCGACGTCGGGACGTGGGCCGATCCCACCGAATGCGAGAACGACGCCCAGCTCCTCCAGGGCGCCGGCGCCACCCTGATGCGCGTGTCCTGGGACGACAACGCGCCCGCCTTCCTGAGCGACTACCAGCAGTGCGCGCAGTCGTTCTTCAACCACGGCATCGGCTTCCTCTGGCTCATCCAGCCGCCCGAGTCGTCCGGCTCCCTGCCCACGATGGAGAACGACCCGCAGGGGTTCATCAGCACCTACGAGCCGTGGATCCAGCAGGCGGTGAACGACGTCAAGGACTGGCCGGCGACGTACATGTACAGCATCGGCAACGAGCTCGACGGCTCGATCAACGGCACCTGCTCCGCGGCTGAGCCGGTGTGGATGGGCCGAGCCGGAGGCGCCGCCGGCGTCGCCGACGCCCTGATCTCGTACACCAAGTCGCTGGACAGCACCCACATCGTCGGCACCGACGTCGGCGCCTGCTCGGAGGCGCAGCTCTCCACCGCCAACGTCCCCAGCACCGACTTCTGGGGCATCCACCCGTACGGCGAGTCCCATGACCCGGGAACCGGGTCGAGCAACTACTTCACCGAGCTGAGCACGCCGGGCACGGCGCAGTACACGCCCAAGCCCGTGCTGGTCGACGAGATGGGCACCGACCGCTACAACTGCAACGGCGGCGGCTTCGGCAACGGCATCATCTGCGCCTACGCCACGAGCGGCGAGGACCAGGCCTTCCAGCGCAGCTGGGACGTGCAGATCTGGAACAACATCGCCGCCGCGCTGTCCAGCGACACCAATCCCGGCAACGCCACCTTCGGCGGGACGTACTTCATGTACAGCGACCTCTGGTGGTACTCGCTGGCCGGCTTCAATCCCGCCACCCCCGAGTTCCACGACGTCTACGGGTCGACCAGCGGAATCGGCTTCGGCGACGGCGTCGAGAACTTCGAATGGTGGGGCCTCACCATGGCCACCACCGACTCGGCCCGCCGGGTGACCACGCAGGCCTTCGACGGCCTGGCCGCGCTGTGGTCGAGCAACCCGCAGCCGACCATCTCCAACGCCTCGGTCAACCTGTCGGTCCAGGTCCCCTTCTCCACCTGCGCGGCGACGGTGAGCTTCGACACGGCGGTGGCCGGCAACACCGAGATCTACGTCGGCCTCGACGGGCGGGTCCTCGACAGCACCGGCATCTACGTCGTCCAGGACAACACGATCTACGGGCCGGCCGGGGGCGACGGCACGCAGGAGACGGTGCACACCAACATCCCCGTGATCTGGAACTTCGTCGGCGCGCAGAAGTACTTCGTGGTCATCCGCTCGACGACGGCGGCGGGGATGAGCGCGACGACGGCACCGATCCCGATCGTGGCCAACTGCTGATCGGGCACCACCTCACGACGAGGGTGTGGCGGGCACCTCGTCGATGGTGGCGGTGACGTCGAAGCTGAAGCTGCTGCCGTCGGTGCGCGTCCCCGTCGCGTGGTGGTGCTCGGCGATGGGGATGCCGCCGTACTCGGTGGCGAAGTCGTACGTGTCGTCGAAGGAGTACGTGCCGAGCGACGCGCTGGTGTAGGAGCCGATCAGGTCGACCTGCCACGAGTCGAGCGTCGTGCCGCAGGCGTCGACGCGTGCGTCACCCTGCACCTGCGAGCCGGCGACGGGCGCCTCGGGGGCCGGCGGCAGCGGGACGTTCGCGGCGGGCGTCGGCGTCGAGGCGGCGGGCGACTGCAGCTGGGAGTAGCCCTCGTTGACGGGGCCCTGCCCGGACGGCTGGATGGTCTCGCTCGCGCCGTGCGGCGCGTCGGAGCCGGTGCCTCCGACGGGCGCTCCCGGCGCCGCCGGGAAGGACATCACCTGCAGCATCGGCGAGGGGTCGAACACGTCGGGGCTGGAGCTGCCCGACGCGATCGCCGACGACTGCTGCGTCAGGTAGATGCCCGCGGCCGGCGCCTGGTTGCTCACCGGAACGTTCTCGGGCGAGGGGCTGTTGGGGATCACGAGGTAGGTCGTGGTCGTGGTGTAGCCGTTCCACTTCTCCACGACGTCGAACTGGTAGGCGCTGAGGCTGCCCACGTTGTTCGGCTTGACGTTGGCGATGGTGCGCGTGCCGCTGCCCGGATAGGTCGTCGTCCTCCCGCCGCTGGTGTACGTGCCGACGTAGCGGAAGGCGTACGTCCTGCCCGCGACGGGCGGAGCGCTCGGCACCTGGGTGGCGCCGAGCAGCGGGAAGGCGAAGGGTGGCGCGGTGGGACATGCCGGTCCCGGCGTGAAGGGCGGTGCGGCGAGCGTCGGCAGCGGCGCCGGCGCGGGGACGAAGGGCTGAGGGAACCCCGCCATCAGCTCCGCGAACGGAGGCGGCTGCGGCGGTTGCGGCGCCGCAGGTGTCGCGTAGTTGCCGAGGCGCACGTTGAGGTCGACGGGCGCGAGTCCCGTCTTGAGCGGCGTGCTGGGGCCGCAGGCGCTGAGCAGCACGGCGAGCACCGGCAGGGTCCCGAGGGGTGAGCGGCGGCGGGGGCGCAAGGCGGTCATCAGCTTTCCTGGGCGGGGATGGGCACGGGCGTCGCCGTGCGATGGTTCTCGTAGTCGAGCAGCGCGTGGAAGAGCGCGTCGCTGGAGGCGGCGCTGAACTGGCTGCGCAGGATGAGCATGGCCACGGTGTTGGTGCCGGGCGGGAACCACACGTAGACATACTGGTCGGAGAGCCGCTGCGTGTAGGCGCGCTCGCCGTGCCAGTAGACGCGCTGGAAGTGGCCGCCGCCGAAGCTCTGCTGGATGCCGGCGAAGACCTCGTGCCCGGTGCAGCTGTCCGGGTTGTCGAGGCAGTAGTCGGCCTTGGCGTCGGTGAGGTCGGAGGTGTCGACGCTCGGCTTGAACACCGACACCTGCACCGAGCCCTCGATGTACGAGTCGTGCTGGACCGTGAAGACCTCGCCGCTCGACACCAGCGATCCCGGCCGGTTGCGGAAGTCGACCGCGGCCGCCTTCTCCACGTCGAAGTGCAGCGGTCCCATCGTCGCCGGCACCAGGTCCTGCGGCAGCGGCCGCGAGGAGACGATCGTCGCCGCGCCGCAGGCTGCCAGGGCGACGACCAGCGCGACGGTCGCGCCCGCGAAGGCGAGGCGGCGCGAGGTGCGGCGCACCCGGCGCAGCTCGTCGCGCAGCGACCGGCGCGCCCGCCGGCTCCAGCCCAGCACGTCCACCTCGAACCACAGGTTGGGAAGCTCGTCGCTGTACGGATCGCGCAGCGAGGTGCGCGCCGCCGCGGCGAGCGCCCGGTTGGGCAGCGTCTGCGCCGCCAGCATGCGTCCGCGCACCGACCGCGAGAGCCGCTCCGCAGCCGCGGCGTCGTCGTCGCGAAGGTCGCGGCGCAGGTCGCCCCACAGCGCGCGCGTGGTCAGCCAGGCCAGCTCCTCGTGCTCGACGTCGTCCTGCAGGTGCTGGAGGAACTCGACCGGCGTGTCGCTGGGCACGCCGACGGCGAGGTCGCGCGCCGCGTCGCGGAACTGCGCGTAGGCAACGGCGATGCGGCCGGTGACGCCGTGCCGCCGGGCCCAGGCGCGGCGCCGCCGCGTGCGCTCCAGCTTGAGCAGCCACGGATACCCCATGAGGACCAGGGCGATGGCCGCGGCGATGGGCAGCCCGACCGCCGCCCAGTAGCGCACGTACTCGTAGAGCTGGGTGACGTCGGGGAACTGCACCGGCACGTAGACGACGAGATCGAGGTCGTCGGAGGCGGTGATGTTGTTGCGATCGTTGCGCTGCCCGGTGCGGGTGCTGGGCCGTGCCCTGGGCGGCGTGCCCACGACGGGCAGCCACCCGTGGCCGCTGAACCACACCTCGAGGAAGGTGGCGCCGTGCTTGGGATGCATGGCGTACGAGCCGTCGGCCTGCTTGTCGCCGCCGTAGTAGCCGAAGCCGATGCGCGACGGCACCCCCGCCCAGCGGGCCAGCAGCGCCTCGGCCGCGGTGATCTCGTACGGCGACGCCGAGCCACCCTGGAGCATCTGCGCCACCCGGTTGGCGTCGACGTCGACCGGAACGCCGGGACCGGCGGCGACGACGTTCGTGTAGAGCTGCTGGCGCAGGTACTGGAGGCGGTCGAAGGCGTCGTCCGGCGCGTGCGCCTGCAGGGCGCGCTGCGTGAAGGTGGCCAGCAGCTCGCGCACCGGCTGCGGCATCGGCGGCGCGGTGAGGAAGTCCGTCATCGACGCGGGCGGGGGCGGCGCCGTGCCCAGGTCCCTGCCGCTCGGCGTCGGGGCGGCGTCGACCGTGTACGTCATGCCGCTGTGCAGCGGCGCATCGGGGACACCGAGCGCGCCCGTGCGCGGGTCGTAGGTCACCGTGCCGCCGGCGCCCTGCACCCGGGTCGCGCCGGCGAGCGAGGGCAGCGCGTGGCCGCCCAGCGTGCCGACGGTGATCTGCACCTTCACGTCGTTGCCGGAGGGGTGCGCACCGGGGATGGTCCCGTCGCCGGGCACCGTCTGCAGGCGGGCGGGGTCGTAGGGCGGCAGCAGCCAGGCCTTCTGCGCGGGGTCGTAGGTGTCGATGACGCCGAGCACCAGCGGCACCGCCTCGCTGTAGCGCGCGCTGAAGAGCACCTGGTCCGGCTGCGCCGGCGGCGTCGGCGGCTTCTGCGGCGGGATCGTCTGGTCGTGGTTCGACGGCGGGAAGAGCGCACCCAGGCTGTTGAGTGCGACCAGCAGCACGGACAGGGCCGCGGCCGCCGCCCCGGCCCGTCCCATGCGGCGCATCTCGAAGGCGCCGGTGAGCTGCCCCTGCCCGCGCAGCTCGGCGCCGTAGGCGAGACCCAGCGCGCCCATGACGAAGAGCAGCGCCACCACGGCGGAGCTGATCTCCGCCGACGGCGGCTGGATCAGCGCCGCCGCCGCGGTGAGCGGCACGGGGAGGAGAACGCCGAGTCGCGGCCGGTTGGTGGCCAGCGCCAGCGACGCGGCTCCCGCCGTGAGCACCGCGAAGAGCACCACCAGGATGAATCGCCAGCCGGGGTCGAAGGGGATGGGCGGCTGCAGCAGGCCTGCCGAGTGCAGCGCGTCGCCGACCAGGCTGAAGAGGGTGGCGCCGTTGGTGGCGTCCGGCGCCACCAGCACCGCGCCGGCGACCACCGCCAGCGGGAGGGTGAGATATTGCACGAAGCTGCCCAAACGCCCGCGGTGCCCCAGCGCCACGCACCCCGCACCGACGGCGACGCCCAGCAGGGTGACGAGGTGGGGCAGCACACCGCGGAACAGCCCCGCGACCATCCATCCCGCCGCCGCGGCCGACGACGCGGCCGCCAGCACGACGGTGAGCACCGGCGGCGGCATCTCCGGGCGGAGCGGCGCAGCGAGCTCCTCGTCGTCGACCGCGTCGAGCTGGGTCTCCTCGTCGACCGGAGGCGGCGCGGTGGCGGGCGGTGGCGGCGTCAGCACACCGGTCTCGTCGCTCATCGCGCGTGCGCCCGGATGTTGGTGCTGAGGCTCGCCGAGAACACGCCGGCCAGCGGCGCGCCGGGCTTGACCTGCACAACCTGCGCGCCGATCTCCCGCGCGCGCGGCGCCGTGACCGGGTCGGACTCCTCCCAGACCAGCGCCGCCACCGTCAGCGAGCCGCCGCCGCTGACCAGCATGTTGGCGGCCGCCGCCGACTTGGCGTCGAGGTGGCTGGTGACGATGAGCACGTGGGCGTCGCGCCGCCCGCCCGCCACCAGCCTCTCCACGGCGGCGTGCAGCGGCTCGCGCGCGAGGTGGATGCGAGCCATCTCGTCGAGGAAGGGCAGGCGCGCGCGCGGTCCGCGGAAGATCCGCCCCAGCTCGCCGTAGTTGGCCTGCAGGCGCACCGACAGCCCGTCGTGGATGAAGCGCGCGCCCACCGAGGCGGCGACGCGCACGGCGGTCTCGAAGGTGTCCGAGGGGCTGCCCGGGCTGTGCCAGGCGCGGTCGGTGTCGACGACGATGGCGACGCGGTCGCTGATGCCCTGCTCGAACTCGCGCACCATGAGCTTCTCGGTGCGGGCGAAGGCGCGCCAGACGACGCGGCGGAAGTCGTCGCCGGGCACGTAGTCGCGCATGCCGTAGAAGGAGAAGCCCTCGGGCCAGGCGCGCGCGTTGGGCGGGCGCATCTCCGGCTCCTCGAAGGCGCGCGTCAGGGGGCGGTCGAGGACGGACTCGGTGCGCGGATGGACGACGATCTCCACCTCGTCGGCGAGCGTCTGCTTCCACTTCACAAGGCCCAGCGGATCGCTGAACTCGGCGGTCAGCCTGCCCACCTTGTAGACGCCCCGCAGCCGCGGCATGATCGTGTAGTGGTGCTCCACGTCGGCGCCGGGGCGCACCGCGCTGACCGGGACGCGCACGCTGCCGCCGAGCTGCGGGTGCAGCGCCTCCTCCATCACGAAGGTGGTCACGCTGCGCTCCGCGGAGAGGGTCAGGGCCACCTCCAGGGCCTGCCCCTCGCGCGCCCGGCGCACCACCTCACTGCGCACCGCGCTCACCGGACGCTTGCGCCGCGCCGCATAGAAGGAGCCCGCCAGCAGGGCCAGCATGCAATAGGCGAGCAGGGAGACGGTGCGACCACCGAGGGCTCGGCCGAGCAGCCAGCCGCCCACGGCGCAGACGACGACGCCGACCCCGGCCGCGGTCAGGCCGGTGCGGCGCTCGATGGTCGCCAGCACTCCTGGCTACTCCCCCGCCGCCGTGCCCAGCGGCATCTTCACCTTGGCGATGATCCGGTCGACCACCTTGTCGATGCTGTCGTCGCGCAGCTCGGCGTCCGGGGTGAGCGCGAGGCGGTGGGCGAGCACCGGCTTGAGCACCGTCTTGACGTCGTCGGGGAGCACGTCCTCGCGTCCCTGCGAGGCGGCGACGACGCGCGAGGCGCGCATCAGCGCCAGCGAGGCGCGGGGCGAGGCGGGCAGCTGCAGCGAGGGGTCGCGGCGCGTCGCCTGGCAGATCTTGACGATGTACTCGCGCACCGCCGGAGCGACGCTCACGCCCCTCGACCACTGCTGCAGCGCGAGCACCTCGTCGACGGTGGTGCGCGGCTGCAGCTCGTCGATGGCCTCGCCCTCGAAGTTGGCGTCGAGCACCGCCAGCTCGGCCTCCTCGTCGGGATAGCCGAGGGACACCTTGAAGAGGAAGCGGTCGAGCTGCGCCTCGGGGAGCGGGAAGGTGCCGGCCAGCTCGATGGGGTTCTGCGTGGCCAGCATGAGGAAGGGCTTGGGCAGGGAGTGGGTGACGCCGTCCACGGACACGCGGCGCTCCTGCATGGCTTCGAGCAGCGCGCTCTGCGTCTTCGGGGTGGCCCGGTTGATCTCGTCGGCGAGCAGGATGTTGGTGAACACCGGCCCCTCGCGGAAGACGAACTGCCGGGTGGAGAGGTCGATCACCGAGGAGCCGGTGATGTCCGAGGGCAGCAGGTCGGGCGTGCACTGCACGCGCTTGCTGTCGCAGTTGAGCGTCAGCGCGATGCTGCGGGCCAGCATGGTCTTGCCGGTGCCGGGCAGGTCCTCGAGCAGCACGTGGCCGTCGGCGAGGATGGCGGCGACGATGAGGCGGATCTTGTCGCCCTTGCCCTTGATGACCTCCTCGATGTTGGCGACGATGGCGTCGAAGCGCTCCTTGAACAGTGCCGCCGTCAGGTGGTCGGTGGGCATGAAAGCGGCGTCCCTCACTTGTGTGGCCACGTGCGTCTCACCTCTGTGTGGTCGATTCCGTCGTCACCAGCTGGATCGACCGTGACAGCACCGCGTCCGAGGCGCCGCCGAGCAGCGCTTCGATCACCTGCTGGTCGTCCAGCACGTCGGCCGGCGCGCCCTCCGCCATCACCGTGCCCAGTCGCATCGCGATCAGGCGGTCGGCGACGGCGGCGACGAGGCCGAGGTCGTGCTCGATGATGAGGATGCCGCAGCCGATCTCCGCGACGATGCGGTCGACGACCGGCGCCAGCATCTCGGTCTCCGCCTGGGCCAGCCCGCTGCTCGGCTCGTCGAGGAGGAGCAGCTTCGGTCCCGCCGCGAGCAGGCAGGCGATGTCGACGATGCGCCGCGTGCCGGTGCTCAGCTCGTTCATGAACTTGCCCGCGTGCGGGCCCAGGCCCAGGGAGTCGACGAGGTTGTCGACGCGCCGCCAGACGCGGCGCTCGGAGCTGCGCGTCTGCGGGCTCCACGCCGCGGCCAGGACGGCGCTGCGCGACTGCAGGTGCCGCTCCAGGGCCACCGCGATGTTCTCCCGCACGGTGAGCGCGGGGAAGAGCCGCACGTTCTGGAAGGAGCGCGCCATGCCGAGCCGCGCCCGCGCATCCGGGGCCAGCTGGGTGACGTCGCGCCCGGTGAACTCCACGCTGCCCTCGGCGACGGGGGCGAAGCCGGAGAGCGCGTCGAAGAGCGTCGTCTTGCCGGCGCCGTTGGGACCGATGATGCCAACCACCTCGCGCGCCGCCACCTGCATCGAGACGCCGCGGAGGATGTGCGCCTCGCCCTGGCGGACGTGCAGGTCGCGAACCCGGAGCACGGTGTCCTCGGCCTGGTCGCCCGGGCCGAAGGCGCGCGAGGTGTTGCCCAGCGACGACGTCACCGCGCCACCGAGGAACACGCTGTGGACGACGTCGCCGCGCTGCAGCAGCTCGCGCGTGGGCCCGTCGAAGCGGATCTCGCCGCGCTCCATGTAGACAGCGCGCTCGGCGATGCTCAGCGCCACGTGGATCGACTGCTCGACGACGATGATCGTCGTGCCCTCGGCGTGGATGCGGCGCAGCACGCCGAGCAGCCGCTCCACCACCTGCGGTGCCAGGCCGAGCGACAGCTCGTCGATCATCAGCAGGCGCGGCTTCATCAGCAGCGCCTGGCCCAGGGCCAGCATCTGCTGCTCGCCGCCCGACATGTTGCCCGCCTGCGTGTGCATGCGATCGCGCAGCGCGGGGAAGAGGTCGAGCACCTCGGCCGTCCTGGCGGCGACGTGCTCCTCGTCCTGGCGGTGCAGCCAGGCGGCGGCGCGCAGGTTCTCGGCGACCGTGAGGGTGGGGAAGACGGCGCGGCCGCCGGGCATCATCACCACGCCGCGCTCCGCGATCTGGTCGGCGGGCATGTGGGTGACGTCGTCGCCGTCGACGAAGACGGCGCCGTTGCTCGCCTCCTGCACGCCGCAGACGGCGCGCAGCAGCGTCGACTTGCCCGCCCCGTTGGTGCCCAGCAGGGCGACGATCTCGCCTTCCTCGACGTCGAGGTCGACGCCGAAGAGCACCTGCGCACCGTCGTAGGTGACGTCGACGTCGCGGCAGATCAGCAGCTTGTTGCGCCCGGATTCGCGCGCGCGCCGCGCCTCCTCGTCGGCCATGCTGGCGGCCAGCGCGGCGCGGATGTCCGCGTCGACGCCCTTGCCGCCGGTGCCCATGATGAGCGCGGCGGTGAGGCCGAGGGGAAGCTGCATCAGCAGCGCGGCGGTGAGGCCTGCGCTGTTGGCGATGGCGCCGACCACGGGTGCCAGCAGCAGGCCGAGGCACTGGAAGACGTTGAGGGTGGTGAGGCCGAAGCCGCGCATGCGCGCGGGCACGACCATCGCGGTCATGGTGTTGAGCCCCGGCAGCACCAGCGTGCTCACGAAGGTGGGGATCGGCAGGATCACCAGCGCCAGCGGCAGGTTGGGCGAGAGGATGAAGCCGACGTATGCCACGCCGCTGACGGCCACCAGGGTGCCGAACGCCGCCATGTAGCGACCCGGCTTGTACTGCAGGTAGTGGTCGACCAGCGGTCCCGCAAGGAGCAGGCCGAGCAGCGCCGGGATGGCGGTGAGGCTGAGGATCAGGCCGATGCTGCCCGGGCCGAGCCCGAAGTCGTTGGAGAGGTGCAGGGAGCTGTAGGTGTAGTTGAGGGTGGCGCCGAGATACGTGAACGGGGTCGCCCACCACAGCCGGCGCAGCGTGCGGATGCTGCCGGCGGCGCGCCACCCCTCGCTCCAGCTCACCGCCCGCTGCTCGCGAGCGGCGGCCGCGGAGTCGGCGCCCATGGCCATGCGGTCGAGCCGGCCGCGCACCGGCTCCCGCAGGAGGAAGACGCCGAGGGATGCGGCCAGCCCGAGCAGGCCCACGACGATGACGGCAAGGCGCCAGCCGGCGAGGTCGGCGATGCCGCCGAGCAGCGCGGGTCCGAGCACCAGGCCGATCGGCGTCGACACGTAGAGCAGCGAGAAGATGCGCCCGCGCACCTTGGGCGGGTAGTAGTCGGTGAGCAGCGGCACCATCACGGCGGAGGCGACGGGCTGCCCCACCGTGGCCACCGCCTTGGTGGCCACCAGCGCGGGGATGCTGGTGGCGGTGCCGCTGAGGGCGAAGGCGCCGTGCAGCATGAGGAAGGAGGCGCGCAGCATCCAGATGCGCCGCACCCGGTCGGCGAGGTAGCCGAACAGCGGGCCGGTGGCGATGGCGAGGAACTGCACCAGGCCCAGGAAGGTGATCACGAAGCCGACGCTGACCCCGAAGGAGTCCTGGATCTGCGGTGCGATGACCCCGTAGCCGTCGATCTGCATGGCCACGAACGCCAGCGAGGCGAGGAACACGCCGACGGGCAGCAGCGACGCCTCGCGCGCCACCATCCGCGGGTCGAGGCTGCGCAGGTACGCCCGGGGGTCGCGGCGTGGGCGCGCCGGCCCCGTCAGGGTTTCTGCCGGTTCCGGCACGTACTCGTACTCCGGCACCCGGCCGGAGTCGACCTCGCGCTGCGACGGCACCAGGGGGCGGGAGAGCTCGGGCGGCGCGACGGCCATCACACGTCCACCGGAGGACGGAACGCCGTCCAGGTGTTGGCCAGCCGGTAGCGGGCCGGCGGGGTGACCGGCTGGCCGTGCACGCGCCTGGGCGCCATCGGCGCGCGCCGGTCGTCGGCGCTGACGTCCTCGGTGCCCAGGCTGGGCACGGCGATGCGGTGGCGCAGCGCGTAGCGGCGCAGCAGCTGGTCGCGCACGCGGAAGGCGAGCGAGCTGAGGCCGCCCGGCGCCAGCAGCATCACGGCGAGCACGCCCGCGCCGGTGCCCAGCAGGGTGAACGGGCCGCCCAGGAAGGTGAGCACGGCCAGGTAGAGCGCGCCGAGCAGCGGTCCCGCCACCGAGCCGAGGCCGCCGATGATCACCATCAGGAAGACGTCGATGCTCGCCTGGGGCAGGTAGTCGATGCGCTGCACGGCGTGCTGGTGGAAGGCGAACAGCGCGCCCGCCGTGCCGGCGATGAAGCCGCTCAGCACGAAGGCGGTGACCCGGATTCGCACCAGGTTGAGGCCGAAGCACTGCCCCGCGCTCTCGTTGTCGCGCAGCGCGACCAGCGCGCGTGCGATGCGGCTGCGGCGCAGGCCCATGACCGCGCCGACGGCCAGGCCCAGCCAGACGAAGCAGAAGTAGAGGAAGGTCTTCTCGTCACCGAGGTCGATGCCGAAGAACACCGGACGGTCGACGGTGGGCGGCAGGTGGGCGCCGAGGAAGTCGCCGTTGACGAAGATGTCGGCGACCACCAGGGCGAAGGCGACCGTGGTCACCGCGAGGTAGAGGCCGCGCAGGCGCAGCGAGGAGAGGCCGAGCACCGCGGCGGCGACGGCGGCGGCCAGCCCGCCGAGGATGACGCAGGGCACGATGTCGAGACCGGCGCCGCGCAGGCCGGCCGCGGCGAAGGCGCCGATGCCGGCGATGCCGAACTGCCCAAGGCTGATCTGCCCGGCCCAGCCGGTGAGCACCAGCAGCGACACCCCGACGATGGCCATGATCACGACCGTCGACGCGAGGCTCACCTGCCCCGGCGAGAGCAGGAAGGGCAGCCCGATCACCAGCGCGCCCACGGCGATGCCGAACCAGCGCACGTACGCCTGGATGCGCGGCAGGTTGCGCAGCTCGCGGGGGATGGGCCGCGCCTCGCGCGCGGCGAGGTAGCCGGCCGTCGCCTCCTCCTCGGCGCGCGAGAGGACGGTGCGCTGCGCGAAGAGCCCGCCGACGATGAGCGCGAGCAGGATGCCCTCGAAGGGCACCGACGACTGGGTGTTCCAGAAGAACGCCTCCTGGAGCACGCCGATGCACACCGCGGCGAGCACGCCCAGCGGCAGGCTGGCCATGCGCGCGAACACCGCCGCGGCGAGGATCGGCGCCATGCCCGCGACGTCGAAGCCGGCGTTCTGGCCGGTGCTGCCGCCCTCGCCGACGACCAGCAGGATGCTCGCCATCCCGGCGAGGAACCCCGACGCCGCCCAGATGACGCTCGACATGGTGCGGACCTTGATGCCCAGGGTCTGCGCCCGCTGCGGCAGCTCCGAGGCGGCGCGGACGACCACCCCGACGCCGTTGCCGCGGAAGAAGCCGACCAGGGCGACGCAGAGAAGCACCGCCGCCACCACCGCGGCGACCTCGCCGAAGTCGAAGATGACGCTGTCGCCGGGCAGGCGGAGGTGGACCTCGGGGAAGGGCAGCCGGATGGGCCCGCCCGCGCCGCTGCCGGCTGCGTCCTGGAAGACGTAGTGGCTCAGCTGGCTGGTGACGAATCCGACCACCTGGGCCACGGCGATTGTGGCCACCGTGGCGATCAGCCGCGGCGCGTCGTCGAAGTGGCTGATGACGAAGCGGTAGACCGCGAAGGAGAGCAGCGGGCCGATGACCAGGGCAAGCACCAGGCTGGCCCAGAAGTTGAAGGCCAGCCAGCCGCCGGCGTGGGCGGCCAGCAGTGCGGAGGTGAAGGCGGCGGGATGGCTCTGGAAGTAGGTGGCGTCGCCGGGCAGGCTGGGCAGGCAGCCAGGGCAGACGTTGCGGACGAGCAGGACGAGCTGGGCGTGGTTGACCAGCTCGTAGAACACCACCCCCACCAGGGCGCCGATCTGGACCTGGGCGAAGTTGATCACCCTGGAGCTGCGCACCACCAGCAGGATGCCCAGCGCCTGCATGGCGAAGAGGGCGCCCTGGACCACGCCGAGGCCCTTGATGCCCGTCGGGTCGCCGTGGGGCAGCAGGTTGACGCCGGCCACCATGAGCAGCAGCAGGCCGATGTCGGCCCGGCCCTTCAGGCTCGTGATCACGCGCGCAGGCACAGCGGCACGCTCACTCCCAACCATAGGCAGGATTGTTGCCTAACCCACCTCCGGAGTCAATCGCGGGGTCCGGCTCAGCCTCCGCCGAGGAGCTGGGCGCGCTGCAGCTGGAGGTCGGCGCGGGCCAGGGCGGTGGACTCGTCGCCGGGGTTGGGCCCGCAGGTGGTGATGCCGAAGAGGTGGGTGCCGGTGGCGAACCACACCCCCTGGCAGAAGACGCTGGCGTTGCCCTGGCGGGTGCTCCCGAACATGGTGTAGGCCCAGGAGTCGGGGATGTCGCCGCCCGGCGAGGCGACCACGCCGAGCCCGTTGGTCATCGCCTGGTGCTCGACCTCGAGCACGGTCCTGGCCTGCGCCGCGGTGCGGAAGGTGAAGACGAGGTCGGTCTCGTAGCTCTGCCCCTGCTGCCAGACCCGGGACTCGCCACCGCTGAAGCCGTTGCGGCCCAGGGCGGTGCCCAGGGTGTCGGGGTCGGCGATGGTGGCCACCCGCGCCGCGTCGAGGTCGAGGGACTCGGGCACGTTGGGGTTGAGCACGTAGCCCTGCGGGCCGGCGGTGAGCAGCAGGGAGGTGTCGGGTGTGGGCTGGGCCGCGGCGCCGCTGTCGCAGGCGGTGAGGCCGAGCACGGCCACGCCGGCCAGCGCCGCCAGGCACGTGCGTTCGTACGGAAGGAACACTGCAGAAGTGGAAACGCCCGGCCGGCGGCCACTCCTGCGCCCGGGTGCCTGGTCAGGTGACCTCGCGCAGCTCCCCGGAGCCCAGCTCGTAGACGAAGCCGCTCACGGCGTCGCGGTGGGGCAGCCACGGGCACTCCCGCACCGCCGCCAGGGAACGGCGCACCGACTCCTCCAGGCTGGCCATGCCGCCGAGCGGCAGCGGCGGCCGGTGGCCCGTCTCCCGCTCCACCGCGCCGGCCAGCTCCTCGTCGCGCACCGCCAGCATGCCGCAGCCCGAGTGGTGCACCAGCATCACCTCGCGCGTCCCCAGCAGCCGCTGCGAGACGAGCAGGGAGCGCAGCGTGTCGTCGGTGACCACGCCGCCGGCGTTGCGCAGCACGTGCGCCTCGCCGAGCTGCAGGCCGAAGGCGCTGAGCGGATCGATGCGCGCGTCCATGCAGGTGACCACGCAGAGGCGCCGGCTGGGCTCGGCCGCGCTCACAGGCCCAGCTCCCCGAGCACCGGCTCGATGCCGCGGTGCAGCGTCGGGTAGGCGTAGATCATGTCGCGCATGACCGGAACCGGGATGCGCGCGTGCACCGCCAGGGAGAGGAAGCCGAGCACCTCGCCGCCGGCCGGGCCCATGGCGGTGGCGCCGACCAGGACGCCCCGCCCTGCGTCGGCGACCAGCTTGATCACGCCGTCGTTGCCGGGGCCGTGGATCCAGCCGCGCGCCGACACGCCCATCGGCGCCGAGGCGGTGCGCACGTCGATCCCCTGCTCGCGCGCCTGCTTCTCGGTGAGGCCGGCCGCCCCCACCTCGGGGTCGGTGAAGGTCACCCGCGGCAGCGCGTGGTACGACGCCTCGCTGCCCTGGCGGCCGAGGATGTCGTTGGCGGCGATGCGCGCCTGGTACATCGAGACGTGGGTGAAGGCGCCGTGCCCGGTGCAGTCGCCGACCGCCCAGAGGCCGTCGCCGGCGCGCATCCGGCCGTCGACGGTGACGGTGCGCGCCTCGGGGTCGAGGCCGACGGTGTCGAGGCCGATGTCGCGCAGGTTGGCGCGGCGTCCCGCCGCCACCAGCAGCACCTCGCCGCGCGCCGGCTCGCCGCGATCCAGGGCCACGGTGAACCCGTTGCTGCCATGCTCGACAGAAACCGCCTTGACCCCGGTGCGCACGGCGATGCCCTCGCGTCCGAACACCTCGGCGAGGATGTCACCCGCCTCCGGCTCCTCCATGGAGATGAGCCGCTCCATCCCCTCGACGACGGTCACCCGCGCGCCGAAGCGGGCGAAGACCTGCGACAGCTCGACGCCGATGGCGCCGCCCCCGAGCACCACCATCGACTCGGGCACGCGCTCGGTCTCGACGGCCTCGTGGTTGGTCCAGTACGGCGTGCCCTGCAGGCCGGGGATGGGCGGGATGGCCGGCGAGGTCCCGGTGTTGATCACCACGCCGCGCGACGCCTCGAACTCCCGGCCGTCGACGGCGACGCGGCGCGGCCCGACCAGGCGCCCGGTGCCGCGCACGAAGCGGCCTCCCTTCTTCTCGAAGCGCTCCACGGCGACGCGGTCGTCCCAGCCGTCGGTCGCCTCCTCGCGGATGCGCCGCGCCACCGGCGACCAGTCGGGCTGCACCGTGCTGCTGCCGGCGAGCTGCGGCACGCGCCGCGCCTCCGCCAGCGAGTCGGTGGCGCGCGTCATCATCTTGGTGGGGACGCAGCCCCAGTAGGGGCACTCGCCGCCGACCAGGCGGTTGTCGACGCCGACGACGTCGAGCCCCGCCTCGGCGCAGGCTCCGGCCACCTCCTCCCCACCAGGTCCCATGCCGATGACGACGAGGTCGGCGTGCTCAGCCATGTCCTGCCCTCACTGTGGTGATGTCTCGCGTCGCAGCAGCAGCTCGGCGACCAGGCCGGTCCAGCCCGTCTGGTGCGACGCGCCCAGGCCCATGCCGGTGTCGCCGTGGAAATACTCGTAGAAGAGGATGCAGTCGCGGAAGGCCGGGTCCTCCTGGAACCTGTCCGCGCCGCCGAAGACGGGACGGCGCCCGTCGGCGCCGCGCCGGAAGATGCCGACGAGGCGGTCGCTGACGTCGTCGGCGACCTGGGCGAGGGTGCGCTGCCGCCCCGATCCCGCGGGGTGCTCGACGGTGAAGCCGTCCTGCAGGAAGGCGTGGTACCGGCGCAGCGCCTCGACCAGCAGGAAGTTGACCGGGAACCAGATCGGCCCGCGCCAGTTGGAGTTGCCACCGAAGAGACCGCTGGTGGACTCGCCCGGCTCGTAGTCGAGGCGGAGGACCTCGCCGTCGACCCGCATCTCCAGCGGGTGCTCGCGATGGAAGCGGGAGAGCGCGCGCAGGCCGTACGGCGAGAGGAACTCCTCCTCGTCGAGCATGCGCGACAGCAGGCGGCGCAGCCGGTCGGGGCTGACGATGCTGAGCAGCCGTGACTCGCGCTCGCCGACGCGCGACAGCGACACGGCGTCGGCGCCACCCGGCTGGTTGGCGATGAACCAGCGCAGGCGCTCGGCGAAGGCGGGCAGCCGCAGCAGCGTGTCGTGGCCGATCGTCGTCGTCGCGCACAGGGGGATGAGGCCGACCATGGACCGCGCGCGCACCGGCAGCGTGGTGCCGTCCGGACGGTGCAGGACGTCGTAGTAGAACCCGTCCTGCTCGTCCCACAGCCCGCGGCGGTTGATCGCGTCGGCGATGCGCACGAAGTGCTCGAAGAACTTGGTGGCGACGTCCTCGTAGGTGATGTCGTGGTTGGCGAGCACCATCGCCACCTCGAGCATGTTGAGGCAGTACATGGCCATCCAGGCGGTGGCGTCGGCCTGGTCGAGGTGGCCGCCGCCCTGGGGGAGGCGGGAGCGGTCGAAGGGGCCGACGTTGTCGAGCCCGAGGAAGCCGCCCTCGAACACGTTGCTGCCGTCCGGGTCCTTGCGGTTGACCCACCAGGTGAAGTTGATCAGCAGCTTGTGGAAGACGCGCTCGAGGAACTCGTAGTCGCGGTCGATCTCGAACACGCGCAGCGCGGCCCAGGCGTGCACCGGGGGGTTGACGTCGTCGAAGGCCCACTCGTAGGCCGGGAGCTGGCCGTTGGGGTGCATGTACCACTCGCGGCAGAGGGTGATGAGCTGGTTCTTGGCGAAGGCGGGATCGAGCCGCGCCAGCACCACGCAGTGGAAGGCCAGGTCCCAGGCGGCGAACCAGGGGTACTCCCAGGCGTCGGGCATGGAGATGACGTCCCGCGCGTCGAGGTGGCGCCAGCGGCTGTTGCGCCCGCTCTGGCGCTGCTGCGGCGGCTCGGGCTGGCCGGGGTCGCCGTCCAGCCAGCGGGCGACGTTGTAGTGGTAGTACTGCTTGCACCAGAGCATGCCGGCGTGCGCCTGCCGCATCACCAGCGCCTCGTCGTCGCTGGCGCCGGCGGGCTGCAGCGAGGCCTGGAACTCGGCGCACTCCTCACGGCGTGCCTGCATGGTGGCGTCGAAGTCCGCGGCGAGGTCCCCGTCGGTTTCGGACAGGCGCAGCCGGATCTCGGCGGAGTGGCCCGGGTCGAGGGTGAGGACGTGGTGGAACGCGGCCTTGCTGCCGCAGCCGTCCGGCGCCACCGAGGGAACGCCGTGGACGACGCAGTCGTTGATGGCGTCCTTGGGGTGCGGCGTGCCCGTGCTCCCCCACAGCCGCGCGGCGTTGGTCTCGTTCTCGCAGGCGAGGACCCGCGACGGCTGCGGCGCGGTGCTCAGCACGCGGCGGCCCAGCGCGGCGTCCTGCGCCACCATGCGCGCCGCATCGGTCTGGATGCGGGGGCGCTGTGCACCGGGGTGCCACGACCACTGGTTGCGGTACCACAGCGTGGGCAGCACGTGCAGCGTGTCGCGCACCGTGCCCGCGTTGCGCACCATCAGGCGGATGCAGACGTCCTCCGGCGACGCCTTGGCGTACTCGGCGACGATGTCCCAGTAGCCGTCGTCGAGGACTCCGGTGTCGAGGAGCTCGTACTCCGGATCGGCGCGTGTCCGCGAGCGGTTGACGCCGACCAGTGCGTCGTAGGGAAAGGCGGCCTGCGCGTAGACGTAGCGCCAGCGCATCCACGAGTGCGTCGGCGTGCTGTCCAGGTACCACCAGTACTCCTTGGCGTCCTCGCCGTGGTTGCCCTCCCCACCGGTGAGACCGAAGATGCGCTCCTTGAGGATGGCGTCGCGACCGTTCCAGAAGGCGAAGGCGAGGCAGAGGACCTGGTCCTCGTCGCAGATGCCGCCCAGCCCGTCCTCACTCCAGCGGTAGGCGCGCGAGCGCGCGTGGTCGTGGGGGAACGAGTCCCACGCGGTGCCGCCGGCGCTGTAGTCCTCGCGCACCGTTCCCCAGGCCCGCTCGGCGAGGTACGGGCCCCAGCGCCGCCAGGCCTCCCCGCCTTCGTCGGCCGCACCGAGGCGCCGGCGCTCGGCGTCGCTCATGCGCGCGGGGCCGCCAGTCCCTCGACCACCTGCGCGTCGGGAAGTCGCAGGAGCGCCTGCGGGGAGGTGCGCACCTTGGCGTTGCGGCTCCCCGCTCCGGTGATCACCTCGTCCTGCTGCAGCACCGCGGCGTCGACGTAGAGCGGCAGGCCGGCGGGCAGGCCCCACGGGGTCACGCCGCCGATGCGCATGCCGGTGAGCCGGACGGTCTCCTCGGCGCCGGCGAAGGAGGCCTTGGGGACGCCCATCAGGCGGCGCACCGTGTTGTTGACGTCGAGTCGCGTGGTGGCCAGGACGACGCAGGCGCAGTGGACCTCGGGGCCGCGCCGCGAGGCCACGACGATGGTGTTGGCCGAGATGCCGGGTGAGATGCCGTAGCGCTCGCAGAAGGCGGCGGTGTCGGCGAAGTCGGGGTCGCACGGCATCCACTCGTAGGCGATGCCGGTGGCGTCGAGCACCGCGCGCACCGACGCCTCCAGGGCGGCGTCGTCGGGCGCCTCGGCCGGGCTGGTCATGACCGGCCGATCATAGCCGCGTGCCATCATGGCGGGCCATGCCCCCCACCCCGTCTCCCTGCGGCTCCTGGCGCTCCCCCATCGGCGCGCACATGCTCGCCGAGAAGAGCATCGGCATCGGCGGCGCCGCCGTCGACGGCGACGACCTCAACTGGATGGAGCTTCGCCCCACCGACCAGGGGCGCTACGTGCTCGTTCGCCGCGACGCGTCCGGCCACGTCGCCGACGTCACCGGCGCACCCCACAACGTGCGCACGCGGGTGCACGAATACGGCGGCGGCGCGGTGACCGTGCGCGACGGAGTCGTGTGGTACAGCAACGTCGCCGACGGCCGTCTCTACCGGCTCGACCGCGGTGGCACACCGCGCGCCATCACCCGTGAGGGATCGCTGCGGTACGCGGACTTCGTGTACGACCCGCGTCGCGATCGCATCGTCGCGGTGCGCGAGGACCACGAGCATCTCGCCGTGTCCCGGACTGCGGGTGCGGACGACCGGCCCGCCGAGGCGGTCAACACCATCGTCGCGCTGCCCGCGTCTGCTCCGGGCGAGCAGACCGTGCTGGCGCAGGGCGCGGACTTCTATGCGGCGCCACGGCTGTCGCCGGACGGCTCGCAGCTGTGCTGGCTGAGCTGGAACCATCCGCACATGCCGTGGGACGTCACCGAGCTGTGGGTCGCCGACCTGGACGGCGCCGGCACGCCGTCGAACGTGCGGCTGGTCGCCGGCGGCGACGGCGAGTCCGTCCTCGAGCCGCAGTGGTCTCCCGACGGCGTGCTGCACTTCGTGTCCGACCGCACCGGGTGGTGGAACATCCACCGCTGGACGCCGGGCTCGGGCGTTGAGGCGCTGACCGCCGAGCGCGCCGAGTTCGCCGGCCCGTCGTGGCAGTTCCGCATGTCCCACTACGCCTTCGACGGGCCCGCGCGCATCGTGGCGACGTACGTGGTGGAGGGCATGTCGCGCCTCGGCGTCGTCGACACGGTCGCGCGCACGCTGACGCCCGTGCCCGTGCCATTCAGCCACATCTCACCGTCGATCGCGGTGCGGAACGGGCACGCGTACGTCGCCGCCGCCTCGCCGGCCACCCTGCTGGCGCTGGTCGACGTCGACACGGCGACCGGGGAGCACGAGGTGATCCGCAGCAGCGCGTCGGTGGCGATCGACAGCGCCTACATCTCGGAGCCCGAGGTGCTGGAGTTCCCCACCGAGAAGGGGCGCACCGCCTACGCCTTCTTCTACCCGCCGCGCAACCCGGAGCACAGCATCCCCGAGGGGGAGCTGCCCCCGCTGCTGGTCCGCACCCACGGCGGGCCCACCGCCCACACACCCGCGATGCTCTCCCTCGACACCCAGTACTGGACGACGCGCGGTTTCGCCGTCCTCGACGTCAACTATGGCGGCAGCAGCGGCTACGGGCGGGAGTACCGGCAGCGCCTCGACGGCGCCTGGGGGATCGTCGACGTCGAGGACTGCGTCAACGGCGCGCTGCACCTGGTGCGCCAGGGGCGCGTCGACGGTGCGCGCCTGGCCATCGACGGCGGTAGCGCGGGCGGGTACACGACGCTGGCGGTGCTCACCTTCCGCGACAGCTTCGCCGCCGGCACCAGCTTCTTCGGCGTTGCCGACCTGGAGCTCCTCGCCCGCGACACCCACAAGTTCGAGTCGCGCTATCTGGACCGCCTGGTCGGTCCCTACCCGCAGCGCCTCGACCTCTACCGCGAGCGCTCCCCCATCCACCACACCGACCGCCTCTCCCGCCCCATCGCCCTCTTCCAGGGTCTCGACGACCGTGTCGTCCCGCCCGAGCAGGCCGAGGCGATGTTCGAGGCGGTGCACGCCAAGGGCCTTCCCTGCGCCCTGGTCACCTTCGAGGGCGAGGACCACGGCTTCCGCAAGGCGGAGAGCATCGTCACCGCCCAGGACGGGGAGCTCTGGTTCTACTCGCGCATCTTCGGCTTCGACCCCGCGGGCCCCGTCGAGCCGATCCGCATCGAGAACCTGCCCGAGCGCTGAGCCACCGCGCCGGGTCGCGCCCGGAGGCCACATGCACTCGACCTGCTGGAGGGCCGGATCTGGGCGCCCGCGCACGAACCGCAATAGCCGCAGCCGCGCCGGCGTCTCTGAGATGGGCAGCCGCTCCACCCTGGGTGGCCTGCGTAGAATGCGCGCCGCTCCCGGGTGTCCCCCGCAGACCGCCTGCGGTCTCCACACGAGGACCCGTCCCGTGCCCGCCATCGTCCCCCGCGCCCTGGCCCCCGCGGCCGTCGCCGCCGTGGCACTGACCGCGTGTGGCGGCAACGGCACGAGCAGCAGCACCAGCAACCCCAACGCTCCGCTGCTCATCGCCATCGTCGCGCCGACCACGGCCGACCCCTACGTCGCCCAGGTGCTGCAGCGCGGCACCGACCTGGCCATGCGCGAGATCAACGCCGCCGGCGGCGTGAGCATCGGCGGCATCAAGCACCACGTCGCCCTGCGCACCTACGACGACGGGCTCGACCCCCAGCGCACCCTCTCCGCGGTGCAGAGCGCCATCCACGACGGCGCCTTCGCCATCATCGGCGACGGCTACCAGGCCGCCGCCGCGGCCACGGCCAGCGACGCGGCACACGTGCCCCAGATCGTCATCGCCAACGGCAGCACGCAGACCGTCGACCCCAAGGCGCATCCCAGCCTCTTCCGCATCGGCATCCCCAACGACGCCGCGGCCTCGGTGCTCAGCGCCTACGTGGCCAAGTCCTCGAAGGCGCCCGGGATCATCCACGACGACAGCGACAACGGACGCGACGGCGCAGCGCAGCTGCAGCAGGCCCTGCCCACCGCGGGCGCCAAGCCCGTGGGCTCGCAGGAGGTGGCCCAGAACGCGCCCGCGGTCGACGCCCAGGTGCGGGCGCTGATCGACGCCCACGCCGACTCGCTGATCGTCGACGGCAACGACACCTTCGTCGCCCACGTCATCGTCGCCGCGCACGCCGCCGACCCGGTGCTGCCCATCTTCACCGGCCCCGCGGGCGAGAGCCCCGCGGTGCGCGCCATCGCCGGTCCGGACGCCAGCGACGGCGTCGACTTCGTCGACTCGCGGATGACCAGCGAGGACGACGAGTCGAGCTTCGGCCAGTTCGAGCACCGCCTCGCCGCCGCCGAGGGGGGTCCCACCGACGCGGGCGTCAAGAACCGCGAGGGGCAGGAGATCCGCCAGCCCGCCGACTTCGAGATCTTCCCCTACGACGCCGTCAACCTCGTCGCGGCGGCCGCGCAGAAGCTGGGCAGCACGCAGCCGTCGAGCGCGCTGCTGCCGCTGATGACCAAGGTGAGCGTGCGCAGCGCCAACGGCGACACGCGCGGCTTCAACCCCGACAACCACGAGGGCGTGTCCGACGACGACCTCTACATCGCGCGCATCCACGACATGGTGTTCGCGCCGGTGAAGGACGAGACGCTGTCGGCCACCCTGCCCACCGCCGACCAGATCCTTGCCGACTTCCACTGATCGTCGCGCCATCCGCGGAGTGCGGCGCGCACTCGCCGCGCTCTGCGCCGCCGCCGTCGCCGCGCTGCTGACCGCCTGCGACGAGGCGCAGGTGACGCACGCCACCGCCGCCCCCACGACCACGCCCATCGTGCTCAGCACCCTGCCGCCGATCGGCTTCAACCACCGCTACGGCAACAACCCGGTCACCGCCGCCGACGCCTTCGCCATGGAGCGGCAGCTGTTCGCGGTGAAGCAGTACTGGGAGGTGGGCCTGCGCGCCGACCCCACCCAGGCCGGCTACGTCGACGAGACCAACCCCACCCTCGCCAGCGCGGCGCGCGCCAGGTTCACCGACGCGACGGTGATCATCGCCTCGGAGTCGCTGCCCACCCTGCGCGACCTGCTGCAGCGTGGCGACGCGGGACAGCAGCAGTACTGCCAGCAGCTCGTCGAGCAGCTGCGCGCGCAGGGGTACACGGGGCTGCAGCAGGCGACCGTCGCGGTGTTCTTCGGTGAGGGCGACCGGCACGCCGAGCTGACCTGGACCAAGGCCGGCGGCTACGTCTTCAAGGTTCTCGACGGCAACCTGGGCAACTCGCTGCTCACGCCCGTCCCCAGCGCCACGCCGTTCGTCACCCCGGTGGCGCACTGACGCGTCCGCCGGCGATGCGCAGCGTGGCCGCGGCGGGCAGCGGCGCGGCGGGCTGATCGAGCCACAGCACGGCGGCGCCGCGCGCTGCCTCGTGGCGGGCGAGGGCGAGCACCGCGTCGACGACCGAGGCGGCCAGGCCGGTGGTGGGGCTGTCCAGCACGAGCACGTCGGGCGCCGCCACCCAGGCGCAGGCGATGCGCAGCGCCTGGTGCTCTCCGCCGCTGAGGCGTTCCGCGCGCAGCGAGCGGCGCGCGGCGAGCAGTGAGAAACGGTCGAAGACGTCTGAAACTGCGCGGCGGACGGCGGACCCGTCGCGCGCGCTGTGCGCCGCGGCCAGGGCGAGCGCCTCCACCACGCTGACGCCGCGCAGCCGGGTCGGGTCGTTGGGCACCGCGGCGAGACCGGCGCGGATGCGCTGCGACGGCGGACCGGCGAGCCGCCGCGTGCCCAGGCGGACATCGCCCGTCGCGCCCGCCATCCCGCCGAGCGCGGCGGCCAGCAGCGTCTTGCCGGAATCGCCCTCGCCGGCCAGCACCGTGCAGGCGCCCGCCGGGACGTCGAGGGCGTCGACGTCGAGCAGCCGGCGGCCGTCGCGGTCGAGGCGGAGGCCGCGCACCTGCAGGCCGGCGCCGCTCATGCGGGCGCGGCGCCGGGCGCCGGCTCGCCACCCCCGTCGAGGTCGAGGCGGCGCAGCTCGGTGGTGGCGGCGGCGATGCGCGCCAGCGAGGCGCGGTCGTGCTCGGCGACGACGACGGTCACGCCCTGGCCGGCGGCGGACCGGAGGCAGTCGAGGGTCCGCTCGCGGTCGGCGCCGTCGAGCCCGGCGAGGGGCTCGTCGCAGAGCAGCACGGCCGGACGGAGGAGCAGCACCCGGGCCAGCTCGACGCGGCGGCGCACGCCGTGGGAGAGCGACTCGCACGGGGTGTCCCAGGCGCCGTCGAGGTCGAGGGCGGCCGCCCAGGCGTCGGCCGCCTGGCGCGCCTCGGCGCCGGAGCGGTGCCCCGCGCGGGCGGCGAGGCGGAGCGTCTCCCCGACCGTGCAGCCGGGCCAGCCGCCGCCCTGCTGGGGCAGGAGGACCGCGCGCGCCCGCGCACCGGCTGGCTCGAAGCGGACCGCCGGGTCGCCGCCGCGGCGCAGCGCCGAGGCGATGCCGCGCAGGGCCGTGCTCTTCCCTGCGCCGTTCGCGCCGGCGAGCCCCTGCACCGCGCCGGACGGCACGGCCAACTCCAACTGGGCGAGCGGGGCGGCGCCGCGCTCGGGAACGACGTCGAAGCCGCGCACCAGCAGGCCGGCCCGACCGCCGAGGGGTTGCATCGGCGGCCACCGAGGCTCCTCCTCCTCGCCGGCCGCGTCCGTGGCTGCGTCACCGCCGTCGACGGCGCGCCCCGGCCACAGCGCGCGCACCCGCCGCCCACCTGCCAGGGCCACCAGCGTCACCGCGGCCAGCACCCCCGTGGCCAGCGCCTCCGCCCCGGGCGGCCCGGTCCACCCGAGCGCGGGCAGCACGCGCAGGCCGAGGGCCCCGGTCGCCGCGCCCGCCAGCGCCGCCGCCGCGGGTCCGCCACGCGCCGCCAGCATCGCGGCGAGCAGGGGCAGCACGGCCGCGTCGACGGAGAACGACGACGGCGTGGCCACCCCGGTGGCGTGCACCGCCAGCACCCCGCCGAGCCCGGCCAGCGCCCCGCTCACCGCCAGGGCCACGAGCGTCCCCCGCAGCGGCCGCAGGCCGGCGTCGAGGGCGCGCTCGGGATCGCCGCCGATGGCCCTCCAGCGCGCCCCGGGCAGAGCGCGGAGCATCAGCCCGCAGGCGATCACCCCCGCCGCCACCAGCAGCAGGGTGAGGTGCACCGTCCCGGCGGGACCGAAGGCGAGGGTGTCGCCACCCGGCAGGGGCACGGACAGCCCCGGCACCGGCTGCAGCCCGGAGGTGCCACCGAGGGTGTCCGGCAGCGCGTCGACCAGCGCGCCACCCGCGAGCGTGGCCACCAGTGTCAGCGCGACGAACCCGGCCGCCCCGAGCCGTGCGCCGGCCAACCCGAGCACGACGCTGGTGAGCGCCCCGAGGCCGATCCCCGCCAGCATCGCCAGGGGGACGGCCCAGCCGTGCATGGCGGCGTCGCCGCTGGCGTACCCGGCCACCCCGGCGATCCCGGCCACCGCCAGCGAGGGACGTCCCACCGCCACGGCGACGGCGGCCGCGGCCCCCAGGGCTCCGCGGGTGACCGCCACCGCGACATCGCCGAGGTCGCCCGCCGAGAGCCAGGCCGGCGCGAGAGCGGCGACCAGGGCGACCACCGCGACCGCCGCCAGCCAGGCGCGCCCGCCGCGCCCCGCGGTCATGCCGCCCGCCTCCACCCGGCGGCCAGCGCCCCGAGCGCCACCACGTACGTCACCGCCTCCCCCCCGCCGCCGAGGACGAAGGTGGCCGCCACCTCGGTGCCGCCGATGAGCGCCGCGCCGAGGCAGACCAGCAGCGGCGAGCCGAACCCGGCCGCGGCCGCGGCGCAGAGCCCCTTGAGCCCGATGGCGACGCCCTCCGACGGCGTCGCCGCCACCCGCCCCGCCGCCAGCACGGCGGCCAGTGCCGCCAGCACCCCCGCCGCCGCGAACGCCGCCGCCCGCACCCGCCGGGTGTCCACCCCGATCGTCTCGGCCGCCGCCGCCCCGCCCGCGGTGATCCGGAGCGCCGCGCCGGCGCGCGTCCGCAGCAGCACCACCCCGAGCCCCGCCGCCCCGGCGACGGCCACCGCCGCCGTCAACGCATCCGACGCGCGCAGCACGCCACCGCCGACGCGCCACGTCGCCGTCAGCACCGGGAAGGCGTAGGCGGCGTGGGTGAAGAGCCCCGACACCACCTGGCGGAGCACCGTCCCGCCGGCGACCAGCGCCGCGGCCGCCAGCGCCACCCGTCCCGCCGCGGGACGCACCAGCAGCCGCTCCATCAGCGCACTGAGCGCGGCGCCCACCAGCAGCGCCACCACCGCCGCGACCGGCGCGGGGACACCACCCTCGGCCAGCGCGGCGCCCACGATGGCCGCGAAGATCGCGGCGTCGCCGAGGCCGAGGTGGAGAACCCGGGAGCCCGCGTAGGCGATCTGCACGCCCAGGCCCACCAGCGCGTAGATGCCCGCGGTGGCCAGCCCGTCGAGCGCCAGCTGCAGCGCGGTGCCGCCGCTCACACCAGACGCTCCATGGTCGACATCGCCGCGCATTGTCGCCGGGCACGGCACGGTGGTGCGCAGCCGCGGGGATGGCTGCGGGAACGCGCTGGTACCATCGACGTTCCCCCCAACACATGAGCCTGGACGCCGCACACTCTCCCGCACTCGCCGGCATCTGCTTCGATGCGTACGGCAGCCTCTTCGACGTCTCACCACTGCTGCGCGACGTCGACGCGCTGGTCGGCAACGGCGCGGGGATCGCGTTCCAGCAACGCCTGGTCACCTGGACCTGGCACGCGACGGCGGGCGAACGCTGGAGCCCGTTCGAGGAGATCGCACGCACGGCGCTGCTCGCCTGCGCCAGCGAATGGTCGGCGGTGCTGCACGATCGCGACGTCGCCGCGCTGCTGTCGCGCCTGCATCGACTGCCGCTCGCCGACGGTGCATTCGACGTGGTGCACACGTTGGCGCCCGCGCAGCTCGCGGTGCTCTCCAACGGGAGTCGCGACGCGCTCGCCGCGCTGGTGGACAACGCGGGCATCGCGCCCCAGATCGTGCACCTGCTCGGCACCGACCAGGTGCAGCGCTACAAGCCGTCGCCGCAGGTGTACGCGCTCGCCCCGGTCGCGTTCGGCGTGTCCTCCGACCGCGTGCTGCTGGTGTCGGCGAACGACTGGGACGTGGCCGGCGCCGCCACCGCGGGGCTGCGCACCGCGTGGGTGTCGCACGGCCGCCCGCAGACTCGCGTGCTCGGCATCGGCGCGGATCTCGTCGTCGAGTCGCTGCGCGACCTGCCCGACGCGCTTGCCGGTCGCGGGCTGGTGGACCTCGACGTCAGTGACGTGACGCTGCCGGGACGGTCCCAGTCCGCCGGCTCGAGTGTCAGCGCAGCGCCAGGCCTCCGTCGCAGGCAACCACCTGCCCGGTGACGTAGGCCGAGCGCACCAGCCCCAGCACGATCTCGGCGACGTCGTCGGGCTGCCCGCTGCGCTGCAGCGGCGCCATCACGCGCACGGCGTCGCGCAGGTCGTTCCACTCGGCCGTCCACGGCGTGTCGATGAGCCCCGGAGCGACGGCGTTGACGCGCACCGCAGGGCCGAGCACGTTGGCCAGCAGCAGGGTGAGGTGGTGCACCGCGGCCTTGCTGGCGGCGTACGGCACCGAGCTGCCGGCGGGACGCAGCCCGGCCACCGAGCCCATGTTGACGATGCAGCCGTCGCCGCTGGCGCGCAGCGCCGGGATGGCCGCCTGGGTGACCAGCCAGGTCCCGATGACGTTGACGTCGAGGATCCTGCGCCACACCTCGGGAGTCACCGCGTCGAAGTCGTCGTGCGCGATGCGCACCGTGGTCCCCGCGTTGTTGACCAGCACGTCGAGCCCGCCGAGCTGCTGCACGGCCTCCTCGACGACACGGCGCGCGGCGGCGGGATCGGCGACGTCGCCCTGCACGTAGATCCCGCCGGGCAGGTCCGCTGCGACCGCCCGCCCGGCCTCGACGCTCGACGACGAGTTGACCGCGACGCGCGCGCCGTGCCGCGCCAGCGCGCGCGCCACCGCCTCGCCGATGCCGCTCGACGATCCGGTGACCAGCGCCCGCTTGCCCTCGATCTGCACCGGCGCAGTATGGCGGAGCGCCGCGGTGCCGGGTGCTACGCGCGCAGGGCCTCGCGCTCGTCGAGGAACGACCACCATGCGCTCGCGGCCGCCTCGACGGCGTCACCGACGCGCTGCTCACCCGCGCCGCTGGCGGACAGCGCCTGCAGCGCCCAGGCGGCGTGGTCGCGGTCGACGCAGGCGTGCAGGTCCCAGAAGCGCAGCGCGCCGTCGCCGTCGAGGATGGCGTGCTCGCGCAGGCCCTGCGCCTTGCTGGCGGCGACGCCGGACGACTGCGCCTCGTAGGCGAGCAGCGCGGCGAAACCCTCGACGCCACCGCGCACACGCGCCGCGGCGTAGACGTCGAGCAGGCGCTGCATGGCGGGACTCGGTGCCTCTGGCGCGGCGACGCCGAGCGCGGCGGCGAAGGCGTCGAAGAGGGCGAGGTGCGTCGACTCGTCGGCTCGGTTGCGGCGCGCGGCCTCGCGCAGGCCGGGCGTCGTCGCCCCCTCGGCGACGGCGTCGAGGTGCTCCGGCAGCATGGCCTCGAAGTGGCGGTACTGGGCGGCGTAGGCGCGCAGCTCCTCGACGCTCACCTCGCCGCGCGACCAGCGCCGGTAGAAGGGATGGTCGAGCAGGCGGCGGCCCTGCAGCCGCTCCTGGAGCACAGCGTCGAGGCGGGATGCGTCCATGCCGGGGATCCTCCGTCGAGCGCGGGCGGCGGTCGTCCGCGTCGGGCGCCACCATAGCGGTTCGCGGGGTCTGGACATCGGCCGCGCATCGGCGCATGGTGGCGGGCGCAGCATCCAACCACCAGGGGGACAGCCGATGTACGGGACCATCATGCGGGCGCGCACCAAGCCCGGCCAGCGCGACGCCTTCATCGCCAGCATGGTCGACCGCGGCACCGCCGACCGCAATCCCGGATTCCTCTCGGCCGAGGTCTGCGCCGTGGACGGCGACCCCGAGGGCGTCATCGCCGTCATCCACTTCAAGGACCGCGAGAGCTACCTGCGCAACGCCGACCGCCCCGAGGTCGACAGCGAGTACCGGCAGATGCTCGGCTTCCTCGCCGGGCCGCCCGAGTGGACCGACGTGCACTACGTCAGCTACCGCGGCGAGCCGATCAGCGAGGGCAGCGCCGCCGCCGCCCACTAGCCAGGCGTCAGCGCTCGACAGGGCCGGCGAGGAACTCGGCGAACCCGGGCCAGCGCTTCACCATCTGCCGCTCCAGCTCCGGGGTGAGCGGCAGGAAGGTGCCGCTCGACTCCGCCACCAGGGTGCCGTCGCGCAGCAGCGCGCGCGCCTCGGCGTGCATCGACATGCGCCGGTGCCGGGTCGCCCAGGCCTCGAAGCGGAGCGGCTCGCCCAGCGGCGCGGCGCTGCGGTAGCGCACCTCCATGCGGGCGGTCACCACCCAGCGGCGGCGGAGCACGGCGAGACGCCCCATGATGTCGTCGACCACCGCGGCGACCAGGCCGCCGTGGGCGACGCCGGGAAAGCCGACGTGCGCCTCCTCGGGCGTCCAGTCGGTGACCACGAGCGGGCCGCGCTCGGGGTCGCGCTCCAGGCGGTACCAGAGGCGCAGGCCGAGCGGGTTGCGCCGCCCGCTCACCCAGTTGAGCTGGAACTCCGAGACGTCGTTGAGCCAGGACTCGTCGACGTCGGACCCCGGGGGCAGCTCGCTCATCGCGCCGTGATGCGCTCGGTTCCTGCCATGTACGGCCGCAACACCTGGGGCACGGTGACCGCGCCCGCCTCGTCCTGGTACGTCTCCAGCACGGCGTCGAGGACGCGGGGCAGGGCCAGGGCGCTGCCGTTGAGGGTGTGCACGAAGCGGGGGCGCTCGCCGGGCGCGGGACGGTAGCGGATGTTGGCGCGCCGCGCCTGGAAGTCGGCGAAGACGCTGCAGGAGCTCACCTCCAGCCAGCGTGCCATCCCCGGGCACCAGACCTCGAGGTCGTACTTCTTCCACTGCGCGAAGCCCATGTCGCCGGTGCACATCGACAGCACCCGGTAGTGCAGGCCGAGCTCCTGGAGCAAAGACTCGGCGTCGGCGACCAGCGACTCCAGCTCGTCGAGGGAGGTCTCGGGCGTGGTGAACTTGACCAGCTCCACCTTGTCGAACTGGTGCAGGCGGATGTAGCCGCGGGTGTCCTTGCCCGCCGCGCCCGCCTCGCGGCGGAAGCAGGGCGTCCAGGCGACGTGCTTGATGGGCAGCTGTGCGGCGTCGAGGATCTCGCCGGCGTAGAGGTTGGTGATGGGGACCTCGGCGGTGGGGATGAGGAAGGTGTCGTCGTCGGAGTGGTAGGCGTCCTCCTCGAACTTGGGCAGCTGCGCGGCGCCGACCATGGCCTCGCGGCGCACCAGGTACGGCGGCGACACCTCGGCGTAGCCGCGCTGGGTGTTGCGATCGAGGAAGAACAGCGCGAGGGCGCGCTGCAGGCGCGGGCCGTCGCCGCGCAGCAGCGCGAAGCGCGCACCGCTCAGCTTGACCGCGCGCTCGAAGTCGAAGATGCCGAGCTGCTCGCCGATGTCGTGGTGCGGCCTGGGCGCGAAGTCGAAGCGCGCCGGCTCGCCCCAGGTGCGCACCGTGACGTTGTCCTCGTCGGACGTGCCGTGCGGCACCGACTCGTGTGGCGGGTTGGGGACATAGAGGAGCAGGTTGTCGATGCGCGCGTCGAGCTCGCCGAGTCGCGACTCCAGCTCCTGGACGCGGGCCCGCAGCTGCTGCATCTGCTCACGCTGCTCGTCGCTGGGCTTGCCCTTGATCTGCTTGCTTGCGGCGTTGCGCTCCGCCTGCAGGCGCTCCACCTCGGCGCGCAGGCCGCGAGCCTCGGCGTCGAGCTGCAGGATCTCGTCGACGGGCGCGGACTCGCCCTTGAGGGCGGCGCCGCGCCGGATCGCCTCGGGGTCGTCGCGGATGCGCTGCAGCGGGATCACTGCCCGGACTCCTCGGGCACAACGGGGAACGCGTCAGCGCTGAACTCGATCCGCGGCTGCGCATCCTGCGGGGATGCGGGGGCGGTTCGCGCCTCCGGCCGCATCTGCGGGAACAGCAGCACCTCGCGAATTGTCGGGCTGTCGGTGAGCAGCATGGTGAGGCGGTCGACGCCGATGCCCAGGCCGCCCGCCGGCGGCATGCCCGTCTCGATGGCTTCGAGGAAGTCCTCGTCGAGCGGCGGCGCCTCCTCGTCACCGGCGGCGCGCCTGCGCACCTGCGCCTCGAAGCGCTGCCGCTGGTCGATGGGGTCGTTCAGCTCGCTGAAGGCGTTGGCCAGCTCGCGTCCCGCCACCACCAGCTCGAAGCGCTCGACGAAGCGGGGATCGTCGCGGCGCCGGCGCGCCAGCGGCGACACCTCGGCGGGGTAGTCGAGCACGAAGGTCGGATCCCACAGGCGGTGCTCTACCTTCTGCTCGTAGATCTCCATGAACACGGCGCCGTCGCCCATGCCCGGCTGCAGCACCACGCCGAGCGACTCGGCGCGCGTGCGCAGCGAGCCGTCGTCCCACGCCGCCACCGGGTCGAAGCCCGCGTGCTCGGCGATCAGCTCGGCCATCGGTGCGGTGCGGAACGGCGGGGTGAGGTCGATCGGCCTGCCCTCCAGGCGGCGCGCCAGCGGGTTGTCGCATGGTGCGTCGCCACCCTCCGCGGCGGGAAGCGGCCCGACGGCGTTGGCGGCGTCGACGATGATCGCCTCGGTCAGCTCCCGCATGGTGTGGTAGTCGCCGAACGCCTCGTAAGCCTCCAGCATGGTGAACTCCGGGTTGTGCCGCGGCGAGAGTCCCTCGTTGCGGAAGACCCGGCCGATCTCGTACACGCGCCGGTAGCCGCCGACCAGCAGCCGCTTGAGGTGCAGCTCGATGGCGATGCGCAGGAAGACGTCGGTGTCGAGCGCGTTCCAATGCGTCCTGAAGGGGCGCGCCGAGGCGCCGCCGGC
>DASRDZ010000009.1:0-10179 GCA_035652335.1 Candidatus Dormiibacterota bacterium | reverse complement strand
GCCGGGGAAGGTGGCCAGCACTGCCTGGGTGGTGTCGGGCTCGGGGGGTGAGGGGTCGGCCGGCTGGGCGGAGGGCTCGCCGTTGGCGGGGGGCGCAGCGTCCTGCTTGGCGGCACCGACGAAGAGGATCTCGACGCTGGTCGGGGCGCCGGCGAACTCGGAGACGGACTCGACCAGCTTGGCGAGGCGGTTGCGGAGCTGCTCCTCGTGGAAGCCGAAGGGGACGCCGACGACCAGGCGACCGGGGGTGGACTCGACGGCGCGGCAGTCGCGCAGCACGCCGGCGAGCATGCGGTCCCTGCGGTTGACCACGTCGATGAGGGCCGGCCAGCGGGCGGTCCATTCGGCGGCGTCGGTTGGGGCGGCGCCGAGGGCCGGGGCGGGAGGGGCGTCCGGGGGGTCGACGTGGCGGACCGGTTCTGGTGGGGCGGTGGGTTCCGGCGCCGCGCTGGGGATGGTTGGTGCGCTCTCTGCGACGGGTTTCGGCGGCGCATCCTTCTCCTGCAGAGGAGAGGCGACGATCGCCGCGGGAGGGTCCGGCGGCACGCTCTTCTCGCGCGGGGGAGCGGCGGTGGGTGGCGGTGGCGCGACGGTGCGAGGGGCGACGGCGGTGCCGCGGTCGCGGAGGGCGGCTTCGAGGGCGGCGACGCGCTCGGCCAGCGCATGCACGTCGCCGCCGCCGGATGCGGGGGCGCCGTGGGCGAGGTGCAGGATGCACAGCTCCACGGTGAGGCGGGCGTCGACCGGCATGCGCAGGTTCGCCTCCGCCTCGGCGAAGCGGTCGAGGGCGTCGACCCAGAAGCCGCCGCGGGCGACGGTGGCCAGCTCGCGGCAGACGGGCTCGTCGTCGGCGTCGAGGTCGGCGCCCTCGGCGTAGCCGATCGAGAGCAGCTCGGCGGCGCGGGCCAGGCGCGCCGACTCCCGCAGCAGCTGGCGGGCGTCGGCACCGGCGTCGAAGGCGGCGGCGACGGCACGCAGGGCGGCGGCGGCGTCGGCCGCGGCGAGGGCTCCCAGCAGGTTGCGCACCACGGCGGGGTCGGCCAGGCCGAGCGCGCGCCGGACGGTGGCCACCGTCACCGGGCGCTCCCCGGAGGCGAGCGACTGGTCGAGCAGCGAGAGGGCGTCGCGCACGGAGCCCTGGCCGGCGCGCGCGACGAGGTCGAGCGCGGCCGCGTCCACCACCGCGTCCTCCGCGGCGGCGATGCGGCCGAGGTGGCGGGCGATGGCATCGCGGTCGACGCGGCGGAAGTCGAAGCGCTGCACGCGCGAGCGCACGGTGTCGGGCACCTTGTGCGGCTCGGTGGTGGCCAGCACGAAGAGCACGTGGGGCGGCGGCTCCTCCAGCGTCTTGAGGAAGGCGTTCCACGCCTCGGTGGTGAGCATGTGCGCCTCGTCGATGATGTAGACCTTGCGGCGCAGCGAGGCGGGCAGGAACTTCACCTTGTCGCGCAGGTCGCGCATCTCGTCGATGCCGCGGTTGCTGGCCGCGTCGATCTCCAGCACGTCGACGGCGGCGCCGCTGAGGATCTCCTGGCAGGCGGCGCACTCGTTGCAGGGCTCGCCGTCGTGGGGGTCGAGGCAGTTGACGGCGCGGGCGAGGATGCGCGCCGTCGAGGTCTTGCCGGTGCCGCGGATGCCGGCGAAGAGGTAGGCGTGGGCGAGGTCGCCGCTGCGCACCTCGTTGAGCAGGGTCTGGGCGACGTGCTCCTGCCCGATGAGGTCGGCGAAGCGGGGGGAGCGGTAGCGGCGGTAGAGGGCGGTGCTCACTCGGATCCTCGGGAGGGTGAAGTAGTCGCGCACCCCATGTCGAGGCGCGCCCCCAGCGCTCACCCGAAGGGCCGGCTCGGGCCAGGTTGGCTGCGGCACCCCCAGGGAACCGCTTACCGCTGCTTCCTTCCGGACCTGACGGGGTTCACGGGCCTGAGTTGCGCAGGACCCGGCCGTCAACGTCGACACGATCGGAGCAGACCCGGGAACGCAACCCCTCGATGGGGAATTCAGCCCCGCTGTAGCGGATTGCGGGTACAGGGCACCGCTAGAGCCCCGCCTAGCGCGACCGAGGGGCATTGTACGCGCCCGGCTCCGGGTCGGAGCCAGGGGTGGCCCGGGCTAGGAGGCGTGCGACACGGCCGGCTCGCCGTCGAGGTCGCCGCGCTCGCGGGCGACGTTGAGCGCCTCGTTGGCGGCGGCGGCGGCGCGGGCGGGCCAGAGCAGGGAGAAGCGCGTGCCCTTGCCGACCACGCTCTCCACCTCCACCTCGGCGCCGTGCGCCTGCACCAGCCGCTGGACCAGGGCCAGGCCCATGCCGGTGCCGCCAAACTTGCGGGTGGCGCTGTTGTCGACCTGGTAGAAGCGCTCGAAGATGCGCGGGATGGCCTCCTCGGGGATGCCGATGCCGTCGTCGACGACGTCGACGCGGAGGCGGTCGGGGGCGTGCCCGTTCTTGCCGGCATGGACACGAACGTGGCCGCCCTTTGGGGTGAACTTCACGGCGTTGTCGACCAGCGCGCGCATCACCTGCTGGAAGCGGTCGGGGTCGGCGTAGACCTCGGCGTCCTCGGGGATGTCGACGTCGACCGACACCGGCAGCCCGCCCTTGAGCCGCTCCTGCACCTGGGTCACCGCCTGGTCGACGGCGGTGCGCACCCGCGCCTGGCTGGGGTTGAGGCCCAGGGTGTCGGCCTCCAGCAGGGAGAAGTCGATGAGCGTCTCGACGATGTCGTAGAGGTTCTTCGCCGCCATCTGGATGTCGTGGACCGCCTCCATCTTGGGGGCGTCGTCCCACATGTCCCAGCACATCTCGAGCAGGTCGCTCATGCCGAGGATGGCGGTCAGCGGGGTGCGCAGCTCGTGCTGCACGGTGGCCAGGAAGTCGGACTTCATGGCGTCGAGCTCGCGCAGGCGGCGCACCGTCTCGCGCTCCTGCTCGAAGAGGCGGGTGTTCTCCAGGGCGATGGCGGCGTTGTTGGCCAGAACCGCCAGCGCCTGCTCGTCGCCCTCCACCGGCGTCGAGCCGGCGCCGGTGATCACCGCCACGGCGCCCACCACCTCGTCCTGGTAGAACATCGGCACCGCCAGCATGCCGCCCGCGCGCCAGCCCGCCGGCGCCTGCTCGACGCGCACTGCGCGGCCGGCGAGCAGGTCGGCCTCGACGTTCCAGGCGTCGAGGGAGCGCACCTCGCCCTCGATGCCGTGCGTCGCGCTGGTCACCAGCCGGCCGTCCTCGCGCGCCAGCAGCATCGCCGCGGCTGCCTGGCCGCCCAGCCGCGCCGCCGCGCCGACGATGGCGCCGCGCAGTGCGGGCAGTCCGGCGGTGGTCGTGGTCAGCGCGCGGGACACGCCGCCGAGGCGCTCCACCGCGTCGTCGAGCCGGGCTCGCTGCGCCTCGATCTGCGACACGTAGTCGTTGATCTCGCCGCGCATGCGGTTGACGCTCTGGGCCAGCCGTCCCAGCTCGTCCTGGGAGGTGACGGCGATGGCGGTGCTGTAGTCGCCGCCTGCGATGCGGGCCACGCCGCGCTCCAGGCGCCGCACCGGGCGGCGCACCGTGCGCTCCACGAAGACGATGATCCCCAGTGCCGTGATCAGCAGCGCGAAGAGGGCGATCAGGCCCAGCGTCACCTCGTCGGTGCGCTCCTCGCCGACGAAGACGCTGACCGGCGCCTCCACCCCGACGTACGCGGCGACGGTGCGCGAGCCGGGCGCGTCGACGGGGACGAAGCTGCCGGCGACGTCGCCGCTGCCCCCGCTCTCCAGCGGCGCGGAGTAGGTGGCGTGCACCTGCGTCCCGCCACCCGAGGCGATCGCCGAGCGCAGCGGCTCCGGAGTGGTGTAGGTGCGCGCCTGCTGGTTCTGCAGGCGGATCAGGAAGTCGGGATGCGCGGCGGGGATGAAGGCAAGCGGGTACTGGGTGATGGAGGCGAAGGTGATGAGCTGCTGGGCGAGCGGCGCGATGTAGAGGATGGCGCCCACCACCTGGCCGTTGCTGCGCACCGGGATGGCCACGTCGTAGGCGGCGATGGAGCTCTGGATGTCGGTGCCGATCAGCTCCATGCCGGCGGCGTTGCTGCCGCCCAGCGCGGCGCGCACCGAGTTGAGCTGCGCAGTCGGCTGGGGCAGCGAGGCGGGCACGCTGGTGTAGGGCACGTGCCCGTCGGCGGCGACGATGGCCAGGAAGCGGTCGCCGAAGTTGAACAGCGTGGTGCCCGCGATCAGGGTGCGCACCGTGTTGTCGGCGGTGGCCGGCTGGGTGAGGGTTGCGGCCAGGGCTGTCTGCAACGCGGGCGCCTGGGCCAGCTCGTTGGCGGCCGACGCCGACTGCGCGGCGGTGACGTGCTGCAGCAGCTGGAGGACGACGGCGGCGCGGTTGTCCGAGTTGCTCAGCGCGGCGCCTCGGGTCTGCTGCCCGCGGCTGACCAGCAGGTAGGAGCTGACCCCTCCGATCAGCACCACCGCCAGGGTCAGCCCGCCGACCAGGAGCTTGGTGGCGAAGCTGGTCGCGAAGGCGTTGCGCAGGCGTTGGAGCACGGTGTCGGCCTCGTCGGCCCGGGCGTCAGTCGGAGCGGGTCGCCCGGAAGCGGCGCACCACCAGGTACACGGCCGCCAGGCCCAGCAGGTCGAGCAGGCCGAAGAGCGGCCAGAGGATCAGAGCGTGGCCGAAGAGCAGCCCTGAGACGGGGCTGAGCTGCTGCACGGGTGGGATGGAGGCGACGCTCAGCCCGAGCGGGATGGCCGCCGCAGCGCCGCCCGCCGGGTCGCCGGCGGTCAGGCTGCCGCCGCCGAAGGGTGAGAAGGTCCCCACCGACTGCGGCTGCGAGCCGCCACCCGCGCCGCCGCCGCGACCGTCGTTGCCACCGGTGCCCTGGTTCCCGCCGCCGCCCGGGGTGCAGCCGCTCGTGCAGCCGCTGGGGCCGCCGGTGTTGACGATGCACGACGGGTCGGTGGAGCCCACCGGGCAGGAGGAGCTGGAGGGCAGCACGCAGATGCCGCCCGGCAGGGTGACGGTGCAGGTCTGGCCCGATTGCTGCGTGTTGACCAGACCGCCAAGGAGGCCGCCGCCACCGGTGGGCGTGGGGCTCGACTGGGTGACGCTCCCGCCGCCCCCGGGGAGGCTCACCGTCGGCGTGGCCAGCGGGAGCGTCGGCGAGGACAGCGGGTCGGTCAGCGTCGGCAGCGCGGTGGTCAGCGTGGGCAGCGGGGTGAGCGTCGGCAGGGCCACCGTGGGCAGGGGTGTCAGCGTCGGCAGCGGGATCGGGGTCACCGTCGGCAGCGGCACCGGCGTGCAGAGGACGAGGATGCACGGCGCCGTCTGGGCGCTGGCGCCGACCGTGCCGACGCTGAAGAGCCCGCCGCACACGAGGCCCAGCACCGCGACGCCCCGCCGCAGCGCACGCGCACGCATACGCTGCGCTCCCGTTCCTCCGGCCATGCTCGACATGATACGGGCAGTTCCGGCGAATGCCCCGATCTGGGTTGCACGACTTGGTGACAGTCGCGTCGTCGGACGCCTCACGCAGGACGCCGGTGCAGGCTGACCCGAGGCTCCTCACCGCGCGCCAGGCGGCGCAGGTTGGCGCGATGCCGGGAGACGACCACGGCCGACACCCCGGCGGTGAAGGCGAGCTCCTCCAGCGAGCCGCCCCGGGCCAGGTGGACCGCGGCCCCGGTGGTGGCCGCCGCCGCCGCGCTGAGCGAGGCGACGCTGACGATCCGCGTGCCCACCAGGGCCGGCACGCCGACCGCCACGGCGCAGGCGGTGGCGAACGGCGAGACCACGATCAGGCCGCCGAAGGCGGTGGCCACGCTCTTGCCGCCGCGGAAGCGCGCCAGGGCGGGCCAGGAGTGCCCCACCACCGCGGCGAAGCCGGCGGCCGCCTGCCCCGCCGCGTCGGCGCCCAGCGCCCGGGCCGCCAGCACGGCCGACGCTCCCTTGCCGACGTCGAGCACGAAGGTGGTCGCGGCCGCGGCGGGGCCGATGGTGCGCAGCACGTTGGTCGTGCCCATGCTGCCGCTGCCGAAGTTGCGGATGTCGATCCGCCGGATTCGCCGGCCCAGCCACAGCCCGACGGGGAGCGAGCCGAGCGCGTAGCCGGCCCCGGTGGCGGCGAGGTCGGCGGCGGCGACGGAAGGCATGCGCGCGGAGTATAGGTGGGCGCGGCTCAGGGCTCGGCGGCGAGGTGGACCCGGGGCGGGCGTGCCCAGTCGAAGCCGGCCAGGCCGCCGGGCGCGGCCAGGGCCCGGCGGGCGGCCGCGGCGTCGCGGACCAGCCGGGTGACGTCGACCCCGAGCCGCTGCGGCTCGAAGGCGGCCAGGTGGGCCATGCCGCGGTCGAGCAGGCTGAGCGCGCCGCCCAGGTTCCCGTTGCGGGCGTGGTGCAGGCCGACCCCGACCTGGAGGATCCCCTGGTAGAGGCGGCGCAGCGACGAGCGCTCGGCGATCCAGGCCTGCTCCAGGACCTCGTGCGCCTCGAACCACCGGCCCTGGTTGAAGAGGCGGATGCCGTCGAGGAGCTGCGGCGGCGGCTCCTCGCTCATGGGATGAGGACGTCGGGGGCGAGAGCCGCGAGGCCGGGCGACGGCTGGAGCAGCCAGGCGCCGCGACCGCCGGGTTCGGGGAGCACCGCCTGCATGGCCGCGATGCACCGCCCCGCGTCCGAGACGTCGACCAGCGCGATCGCGGTGCCGCCGAAGCCGGCGCCGCACATGCGCGCACCGAGGCAGCCGGGTGTCGACTCCGCCGCGGCGACCACGGCGTCGAGCGCCGGGGTGCTCACCTCGTAGTCGTCCCGCAGCGAGGCGTGGCTGGCGCTCATCAGGGCGCCGACCCGCGCCGCGTCGCCGCGGCCGAGCGCGCCGGCACACTCCAGCGCCCGGCGGGTCTCGGTGACGATGTGGCGGGCGCGGCGCCGCAGCAGCGGATCGGCGAGCGCCTCGACGGCGTCCAGGTCGACCGTGCGGAAGGACTCCGCGCCGAGCAGCCGCAGGGCCGCGTCCGCCTGGGCGCGGCGGCTGCGGTAGCCGTCGCCGCCGACGTCGTGGGTGTCGCCGGTGTGGCACGCGGCCAGTGCGAAGCCCTCGGGCCAGGGCGCGGCCGAGGTCTCCAGGTTCCGGCCGCAGTCGAGGACCAGCGCGCCGCCAGGCGGGGAGAGCACCACGGCGCGCTGGTCGAGCGGCCCGCAGGGGACGCCTGCGATGTCGCGCTCCGCGTGCAGGGCGACGTCGCACAGCTCCGTCGCCGGCAGCCGCTTTCCGCTGAGCCGCAGCGCGGCGACCGCGGTGGCGCAGCAGAGCGCCGCCGAGGAGCTGAGCCCTGCGCCGGCCGGCAGCGTCGCCTCGATGGCCACCCCGAGCTGCGGCAGGGCGATGCCCCGCTCGCCCAGCGCCTGGAGCGTCGCCGCCACCAGCGGCGGCGGGGGCGCCGTCCCACCGCGGTCCAGCGTCACGGTGATGCCGAGGTGCACCGCCATGCAGACAACCACACCGTCCGCGTAGTCGACGTGCTCGCCGACCAGCGTGCAGCGCCCGGGCGCCGTGGCGCGGGCGGACTCGGCCGTCACGGCGGCGATGCTACATGGCGGCGGACATCGCGCTAGCCTGAACCGTCGTGCACCGCATCGCCGCCCACCCCGTCGCCGCCGCCGCGCGCGCCGTCACCGGGTCGCTGTGGTTCCGGCTGGTGGGCAGCGCCGTCGCCGTATTCCTCTTCGTCCACGGCGTCGACCTGGGCGCGGCGATCCACCTCTTCCAGCACATCGACGGCGGCTGGGCGCTGCTGGCGGTCGCCCTCGCCGCGCTGTCGGTGGCGGCCAGCGTCCTGGAGTGGGGCGTGTTCCTGCGCGGCACCGGGCACGGGCTCGACTGGGGGTTCCTCGGCACCTGGTACCTGAAGGGACTCTTCGTGAACCAGGTGCTCCCCGCCGGAGTCGGGAGCGACGCCATGCGCGCGCTGCGCATGGGGCGCATCACAGGACACGGCGCGATGGTCGCCTCGCTGGTGGCCAGCCGCATGGCGGGCACCCTGGGCATGTCGCTCTGGGGGCTCTGCGCCGCGGTGCTGCTGCGCAGCCTGCTCGACATCCCCGCCTTCGCGGGCTTCGTCATCTTCGCCGCGCTGATGATGGTCGCCTGGGTGCTGGCGCTGGTCGCCGAGCGCTACCGGGCGCGGATCCCCGAGCACCGGCGCTTCTGGCACGGCTTCGGTCGCGTGCTGCATCCCTTCACCACCGCCTTCGACGAGTACCGCACCCGTCCCGGCATCGTGGTGCAGAGCATCGTCGCCGGCACCGTCGGCTGGGGGCTCAACCTCTTCTCCATGCAGGCGTTCTCGCTGGCGCTGGGCGGGAACACCTCGTGGGAGGTGTTCGCCGTGGCGCTGCCCATCGCGCTTCTGGCCACGTTCATCCCCATCTCCGCCAACGGCATCGGCGTGCGCGAGGGGCTGCTCGTGGTGCTGCTCGTGACCTACGGCGTGTCGCTGCCGATGGCCACGGCGCTGGCGCTGTTCGTCGACCTGCAGCTGGTGCCCTTCGCCATCCTCGGCGGCCTCGTGTACCTCGTCGAGCACGGGCGGCTGCACCACCCGATGTGGTTGGTGCGGCGGCTCGGCGAGCGCGTCAGCACTGCGATGGGGTTGACGCAGCTTGGCTCGACACCGGCTCCTGAACGGGTGGTCGACGGAACAGAGAGAAACCGCTGAAGCGGAAGCGGCGCCGCGCGATCAGGTAGCAGAGCATCCCGGCGGCGGTGGCGATGCCCTTGTCGGCCGCGCGATGCAGCACCGCGACGGTGGCGCCGATCTGGATCGACGTCCCCTGCGCGACCAGCAGCCCTGCGATGCTCGCCTCGTAGGCCCCGAGGCCGCCGGGCAGCAGGCTCACCGCGCCGGCGATGTGCGACACGGCGTAGACGAAGGCGGCCTCGGGCCAGGTCAGCAGGGTGGGTTCGATGCTGTGCACCACCAGCCAGAACAGGGTGATGGCGATGAGCACCCCGAAGAGGCTGAGCACCGACCACAGGTACGTGTCGGGACGGCGCAGCAACCCCACCGTCTCGCGCCGCAGCTCCATGACGTCGGGGGCGAAGCGGCGGAGCACCGGGGTGTGCTGCACCACGACGTGGACGACGCGGAACACGCGCGGCACGGTCAGCACCGCGAACACCGCGACGGTGAACACCAGCGCCGCCACCACCGCACCTCCCCAGGCGCGATGCTCGAAGGAGCCCGGGATGGCCGCGGCGATCATGAAGATGGTGTAGATCAGCTCCTGCACGGTGATGGTCGCCACCACCGAGCCCAGCTCCGCGTCCGCGGCCTCGGAGACGAGCACCGCGCGCGTCAGCTCACCGAGCGGCAGCAGGCCGGCGGCCTGACCGGCGACGTTGAGCAGCACCGTGTCGCCGAGCGGGAGCTGCACTCCGATGGCGCGCAGCAGGAAGTGCCAGCGCACGCCCTGCACCAGGTAGTAGCTCAGCGACAGCACGACGACGAAGGGCACGGCGACCAGGCTGAAGCGCTGCGCGTCGGTGCCGAACTGGCGCGGGTTGATGACCACGATCAGCGCGGTCAGCGCGGCGACGCCGATGGCGAAGGGGATCAGCGCGCGGAGGCGCTTGCGCGGCGGGGGAACCCACCGCAGCAGGGCTCTGCGGCGTTCTACGCGTCCGTCCTCCGTCCCACCAGCGGGCGTCCCGGGCGCTCGTCGCGGACCAGCCGCCTGCCCACCACCCGCCAGGGATGCCCGTAGCGGCGCACGTCGGTGGTGACACCCTCCAGCCGGCGCAGCAGCACCAGGATGAGCAGGCCCACGCAGCCGAGGGCGATCACCCCGCTGGAGACCACGGCGGCGACCAGCGGCAGCAGCACGAAGCCGCCGAGAACGCCCTCGGCGATCTCGTGCAGCAGGGCGCCGACCGCGTAGCAGGCGAGCAGGGCCAGGAGAGCCCACGGGCTCAGCCCGGCGACGGCACCCGTGGCCACGGCGATGCCGCGCCCGCCGTTGAACTCCAGCCAGATGGGCCAGCCGTTGCCGATCATCGCGCAGAGGGCGGTGAGCACGAGGGCGGCGTCGTCGAAGCGCAGCGCGCGGGCCGCCAGCACGGGCACCAGGCCCTGCACGAACTGCGTCGGCCCCACCACGACGGCGAGCCCGGTGTCGACGTTGCGGTAGATGTTGCTGGTGCC
>DASRDZ010000008.1:0-25937 GCA_035652335.1 Candidatus Dormiibacterota bacterium | reverse complement strand
CCACCCTCGACGACGTCTTCCTCGCCCTCACCGGCCACGCGGCCGAGGACCAGGGGGTGGCGCCGCCCCAGCGCGGGCGGCGGCGGGGACGGCGTCAGCGCGCCGAGGGGGACGCGGCATGAGCCAGGCGGCGGCGACCGTCGCACCCCGCGCCACGGCGATCCCTCGCGGCCCGCAGTGGATCGTCCGCGACGCCGCGGTGCTGGTGCGCCGCTACACGATGCACTCGCTGCGCCAGCCGGAGCTGATCGTCTTCTCGACGATCCAGCCGGTGATGTTCGTGCTGCTCTTCCGCTACGTCTTCGGCGGCGCCATCCAGACGGGGTCGTCGTACGTCGACTACCTGATGCCGGGGATCTTCGTGCAGACCACCATCTTCGGGGCGATGCTCACCGGCATGGGGCTGGCCTACGACCTGCAGAGCGGCATGGTCGACCGCTTCCGCTCGCTGCCGATGAGCCGCTCCGCGGTGCTGCTGGGACGCACCTGCACCGACGCGCTGCGCAACGTCTTCGTCATCCTGCTGATGCTGCTGGTGGGCGTCGCCGTGGGCTTCCGCATCCACGGGGGAGTTCTGGCCACCATTGGCGCCATCGCGCTGATCGTGTTCTTCGGCTTCGCCTTCCAGTGGATCAGCGCCCTGATCGGCATCGCCGTCCGCAACCCCGAGGCGGTGCAGTCGGCGGGCTTCATCTGGGTGTTCCCGGTGACCTTCCTCAGCTCCGCCTTCGTGCCCACGCCCAGCATCCAGCCCTCCTGGCTGCGCGACATCGCCCAGGACAACCCCTTCAGCATCGCCGTCAACGCGGCGCGCCAGCTCTTCATGGGGCACGAGGCGGCGCAGGTGCCGGGGCTGGGCACCGACGCCACGGGCAACGTGCTGGTGACCCTGGTCTGGACGGTCGGGCTGCTGGCGGTGTTCGTCCCGCTGGCGGTGCGGCGCTACCGCAGGACCTGACGCCGGCGCCGCCGGCGCATCACGGCGAGGCCGCCGGGGACCAGCGCCGCGACGATCACCCGAGCCACGCCGCCCTCGCGGCAATCCGAGCACCGCTGCGGCACGTACCTCCCAGTGAACACACGACGGGCTGCCGCCCGTCGTCGCGAGGGAGCATCATGCAGGCGTGCCGCGCAGGGCAGGTCCACCCCGCAGCCGGCGGGCCGTCGATGGGTGACGAGCGGCGGCGCCCGCCGTTTCCCGACGCCCTCGGCGCGATGGACGACGACGCGGCGCTGCAGGCCCTCGCCGAGGGCGCCCCCGACGCCATGGCCGTGCTCTACGACCGCCACGGCGCGGCCGCCTACCGCACCGCCATGGTCCTGCTCCGCGAGCCGGGGACGGCGGAGGAGGTGGTGCAGGAGTCGTTCCTCGCCGTGTGGCGCAACCGCGGGCGCTTCGACCCCGGCCGCGGCAGCTTCCGCCCCTGGCTGCTCACCATCGTGCGCAACCGTGCTCGCGACCGCATGCGCGCCAACCGGGTGCGCCCCGAGAGCACCGTGGACGGCTGGGACATGCCCGGCGACGCCGCCGACGCCGTCGACGTCTGGGAGGAGGTGAGCGTCGAGGCCGAGCGCGAGCGGGTGCGCCGCGCCCTGGCGACGCTGCCCCAGGACATGCGCCGCATCTTCGGTCTGGCGTATTACGGGGGCATGTCGCAGAGCGAGATCAGCGCGCAGCTGGAGATGCCGCTCGGCACCGTCAAGTCGACGATGCGCCGCGGCCTGCAGCGCCTGCGCGGCCTGCTGCTCGAGTCGGGCGGTGCGGAGGCACTCCCGTGACCTGCGACGACGTCGAGCTGACCCTGGCCCTGGCCAGCATGGGCGACGTCGACGCGGAGGCGCTGCAGGCGGCGCGCGCCCACGCGCGGACGTGCGAACGCTGCGCCATCGCCGAGCGCCAGTACGCGGCGATGTTCGACGTGGTCGCCGTCGCCGCCGTCCCCGGCGGGCCGCCGCCGGAGCTGCGCCGCCGCATCCTCGACGCCGTGTCACCGCAGCCGCGGGGCGAGGCTCGCGTGAACCGCGCGACGCAGCCGTGGTGGCGCAGCGTCTGGGAGCGCGTGCCCTCGGGCCGCCCGCTGACGGTCGCCGGCTTCGCGGGCAGCGCCGCCGCGGTGGCGCTGGCCGTGGCCCTGGTGCTGCAGTCGCGCGGCGCCTCGCCGGTGGTCACCGAGCCGGTGCAGGCGGGGCTGAATCAGCTGGGGTTGTCCGGAACTCTCACCTACATCCGCGACAGCGGCGACGCCCTCGTGTCCCTGCGCGGGCTCTCCGCGACGCCGCGTACGGCGTCGGGCGCGGCGGCGGTCTACGAGCTCTGGCTGATGCGCGGCGACGGCAGCGTCGCCCCGGCGGGAACGCTCAGCGAGCAGCCCGACGGCACCTGGCGGGCGGTGGTGCACCGGCAGGCTCCGGCGCAGGTGGCGGTGGCGGCGACCGTCGAGCCGGCGCCCGGGACGCAGGCGCCCACCGGCGACCAGGTGTTCCAGGCGGTGCTGCCGCAGAGCTGAGGTCGGCGGCGCTCAGAGGCCCTGCACGCAGGCGGGGTATGCGTGGGTGCTCGTGCAGGGGGCGGCGTTCACGGTGACCTTGGCGTCGCGCACCGCCGCGGCGAAGGCGCCGTCGTAGCCGGTCGGGTCGGCGGCGCGCAGGCGCTGCTGGAGGAGCATGAGCCGGATGGCGGCGTGCACGTCGGCGTCGCTCAGGCCGCTGCCGCCGAGGGCGACGATGATCTGGTCCTCGCCGCCCGCGCTGCTCTGCAGGCTGGCGAGCGTCGCCGCGACGTCGGAGTCGCCGACGCTGACGTGGCGCTGCGCCGCCATCTGCTCGACCACCTGCTGCGCAACCAGCTCGCGGATCGCCGCGGCCTCGAGGCTGGCGAGCTGGCGCGCGCCGGCGGCGGTGTTGGTGGCGACGGCGTGTCCTGTGCGCTGCTCCAGGCGCCCGCGCAGCGACTGCACGGCGGCGTCGTAGCTCTGCGTCGAGACGGCGTTGCCGTTGACGGTCAGTGCCGCGCCGGTGGTGGCGTGCTGCGTGTCGCCGCAGGCGACCAGGGTGAGGGCGGCCAGGCAGGCCGCGGCGGCTGCGAGTGTGCGCATGGCTAGGCGACTCCTGAGAGGGCTTGCACCGTCAGGCCGAGGCCCGCGGCGGAGATGAGCAGTGCGCTGGCGACGGGCAGCGCGGCGGCGACGCGCTGCATGCCGCGCACGCGCGCGACGCGCGGCACGCGGCGGGCGATGCGCGCCCCCGAGGCGATGGCGACGCCGATGCCGACCAGCACCAGGGCGAGCCCGGCGCTGAAGGCGACGATGAGGACGATGCCGCCGGCGATGCGGTGCAGCGACACCGCGGCGAGCAGCACCAGCAGCGCGGACGGGCATGGCACCAGGCCGCCGGCGACGCCGAGGGCGAGCAGCCCGCGGCGCGACGCCCGCCTCGGGTGCGGATGCGCATGCGCGTGCGCGCCGTGCGCGTCGTGTGAGTGGTGGTGCGGATGCGCGTGCCCGTGCGCGTGGTCGTGATCGTGGTGAGGTGCAAGTGCGGCCAGCGGGCCGCCGCGACGCGCGCTGCGCAGGCGCACCACCACGAGCAGCAGGCCCACCGCGAGGATGAGCGCGCCCGAGCCGAGGGTGAGCACGGGATAGAGACGGTCGGGCGCGATCACCGACGCGGCGAAGAGGGTCAGGAATCCCAGTGCGAAGACGCCGGCCGTGTGCGTCACGGTGATGGTGGCGCCGAGCATCACCGCGTCGCGCCAGGTGCCGCGCGTGCCGGCCAAATAGCCGGCCATCACCGTCTTGCCGTGCCCGGGCGAGAGCGCGTGCGCCGCACCGAGGGCCATGGCGGCGAAGACGGCGAGGAGGAGCAGGGCGCCGTTGCCATGCGAGTCGAGCAGGTCGACGAGCCCGTCGCGCGCGCTCGTCGCCGCTCCGCCCAGCGGGCCGAGCAGGGTGCTCCCACCGCCGCCGAGACCGGCGCGCATCTGCAGGTGCGCGTCGGCGACGTCGAGGGGCGAGGTGAGACGGTCCTGCGGGTAGCTGCGCAGCAGGTCGCTCGGCGACGACGACGGGACGTCGGCGGCCTCCACGGCGGCGCCGCCGCTCGCCTGCACGGTGACCTCGCGCCAGCCGATGCGCCCGGCGTCGTCGGCGTCGTGCACGGTGATGCTGTGCGACACGCCCGGGCTGACGGCCGCGGAGAGCAGCACCTCGACGCGCAGCGTCTGCAGGCCGGCCTGCCCGGGCCCGAAGGCCATGCTCCTGTCGGCGATGCTCAGCGCCACGGCGTGGCCGTCGACGCTCACCTGCACCGCGTCGCGCACCATCTGCGCGCGCTGCTGCAGCCAGGCGGCGCCGTCGCCTCCCATGGCCTGCTTCGCCTGGAAGGTGGGGATCTCGGCCATGTCGATGACGTGCCGCACGCGCAGCTGGTCGCCGTCGAGCTGCACCACGGTGGCGTGGTTGACGGTGAAGTTGCCCAGCGGGTGGGCCGAGGCGGCAACCGGGACCAGCACGGCGGCGAGCGCGACCACGAGGGCGACGAGAATCCGGCGTGGGTTCATCGCGGCAGCGCCTCCAGCGCTGCACGGGCGACGCCGCTCTGCAGCACCGAGAAGTCCGGGTTGATGGCCAGCGCCGTCGAGAGGTCGCTGCGCGCCTGGGTGGTCATGCCCAGCGCCGCCTCGATCATCCCGGAGTGGAAGAACATCAGCGCGTCGCGCGTGCCCAGCCGGTGCGCCTGCTGCGACACCGGCAGCGCGTCGCGCGCGTCGCCCGACTGGAAGAGGGTCCACGCCAGCGCGTCGGCGGACTGCACGCTGGGGCGGTCGCGCACCGCGCGCTGCGCCGCGGCCAGGGCGCCGGTCAGGTCGCGCCTGTGGTCCGCCTCGAAGAGGGCCAGCTCCTGGTCGACGTCGACGCCGCTCGCCTCCTGCAGCCTCTGCTCGGCGACGGCGAGGTCGTACTGCTGCGCGGCGCCGGTGGCGTCGCCGCTCGCGCTCAGCGCGTCGCCGAGGCCGATGACGTACTGCGGCAGCGGGTAGACCAGGATGGCCTGCCGGTAGAGCGCGACCGACTCCGTCCAGCGGCGCTGCGCGGCACGCAGGCGCGCCAGCGCCGCCACGGCGTTGACGTAGCCGGGATCGGCGCGCAGCGCCGCCTGGTACTGCGCCTCGGCGCCGGCCAGGTCACCGCGGTTGAAGTACAGGTTGCCGAGCAGCACCTGCACGTACGCGACGTTCTCGGGGACGGGACCGCCCGCGGTGACCGCCAGCTGCATGGCGGCGATGGCGCCGTCGACGTCGCCGTGCAGCTCGCGCAGGTAGGACACCCGGCTGTACGAGGCGAGGTCGGGGCGCAGGTCGACCATCCGCTGCACGCTGGCCACGGCGGCGTCGTAGCGGCCCAGCTCCACCTCGGCGTCGGTGATGACGCCGAGCGGCTCGGCGCCGCTGGGATCGAGGGCGGCGGCGCGCTGTCCCCAGCTCAGCCCGTCGAGGAAGTGGTGGCGAGCCAGCGCCAGCGTCCCGCTCAGCAGCGTCGCCTCGGCGTCCTTCGGGGAGAGCGCCAGCGCCGACCGCAGCAGCGAGTCCGCCTTGTCGTAGTAGGAGGGATCGCCCACCTCGCGGACGCGCTGCAGGTACGCGGCCGCCAGGGTGTCGATCGACTGCACGTCGTCGGGGGCGACGCGGAGGTGCGCCTGGGTGGTGGCGATGAGCTGCTCGGTCGCCGTCGCCGGCGTGGTGGCACCCGCCACCGCCGCGACGGGGGAGGGCGCCCGACCCGGCGCGGGGGCGAAGTTGCTGCCACACCCGGCCAGAACCGCCGCCATCGTGGCGGCCGCCGCGAGGGCAAAGGGGCTCCCGAAGGAGCCCCCCTGCCGGGGATGGATCTGCCCCCTCACGGCATGTGCGGGTCGGCGAGGTAGGGGAAGTGCAGCTGGAACGGCACGTCGTTGGCGTTCACCCCGTCGCCCACCACGGAGGGGATGGAGACGCCGTCGGTGGCACCGGCCAGGGCCTGCACCGCGATGTCGAGCACGTCGTCGGCGAGACGGCGCCCGTTGGGCCAGCCGTCGAGCTGCCCGCCGAGGACGCCGAGACGGTTGACCGCGTTGGGGTCGGTGCTGCTGGGAGCGGTCGACAAGTTGAGGCGCAGCTCGTCGGCCAGGGTGGGATGCGCGATGGCCGCCTGGTTGAGCCCCGGCAGCCCGGTGAGCAGCACGGCCACGATGTCCTGGCGGTTGGTCGTCGGCGTCGCCGGGTCGATCAGCGCGTGGATCAGCGCGGCCAGCTCCGGGTTGAGGAAGCGGCCCAGGAACTGCGAGTCGCCGGCCGGCTGGGTGCCGTTGAAGAGGTCCTTGGTGGCGTAGTCGGTGATCACCTCGTTGACCAGCGGGTTGCCCAGCCGCGAGACCTGCACCCAGGGACCGGCCTCGTGCTTGCTCCCGGGGTCGAGCACGGTCACCTTCTGCCGCGACGCCGAGGCCCAGATGCCCACCACGGGGTCGCCGGGATTGGCGCTGTGCAGCATGGCCTTGGGTACGCGCAGCACGATGCTCTGCACGTTGATGCCGGCCAGGTAGTCCTCGCCCGCGGTGCCGAAGGGCGGCACGTTGAGCAGGTCGAAGATGCCGCCCAGGTCGGCGAAGAAGGGATCGTCCCGCTGTCCCGCCCAGACGGTGACGTCACCCTGGGTCGTGCTGATGGTGTGCACCGCGTCCTGGGCCAGGGCGTGGTACGTCGACGCGTTGCCCGTCGACGCCATGCCGACCACGTCGGGTGGGGTGAGCAGGCCGCTGCCCAGCACGGTGCTCCCCGCCGGTCCCTCCACGCTCAGCGTGTAGGTCTGCGGCCGGTTCCAGTTGACGTAGCGGTTGTGCACCGCGTCGTAGCTGATCGGGCCCGTGTTGTAGAGGAACGTCTGGTTGTCGACGGTGCTGGTGTGGAAGCGGAAGTCGAAGGTGAGGTGGCTCTGCCCGTCGCCCACGTTGTCGACGTGGAACTGGTAGAGCACGTCGTCACCGAAGCTGTAGAAGTTGGGCCCGCCCGCGGGCTGCTCGAAGGGGATGTAGTTGGCCACCAGGGTGACGGTGTCGGTGGCGTCCGGGCTGGTGAAGGCGTAGAGGTCGGTGTTGTCGGCCACCGGGTCCTGGGCGATCAGCGGCGCCTCGCGGTGGCTCGACGCCGAGGCCGCCCAGGGTGCGATGCCCGCCCCCGCGGCGGCCAGCGCGACCAGGCCGGTGAACAGTCGACGTCTTCGATGGGTCATGTGCCTGCCTCCAGGGATGGGCTGCGACACCTCGCGGTACGCGGGCGCTCCCCGGAGCGGATGCAGGCGTTTTCTTTACAGGCGGCGGCTCCCCGCCACCAGCGCGGCGGTTGACGACTCACCAAGGGTGCAAGACGGCGGGCGGCACCGCTGTCCCAAGGGGACGTGGCCCCGCTGCAGCTGACCCGACGCGACCTGCTCAAGAGCGGCGCCGCCCTGGCGGGGGCGGCCGTGCTCGGCGATCCGGTGCTCCGCGCCCTCGCCTCACCGCCGGCGGCGGCGGGGCGGCTGGAGGACATCGAGCACGTCGTCATCCTCATCCAGGAGAACCGCTCCTTCGACCACTACTTCGGCACCTACCCCGCGGTGCGCGGCTTCGACGACCCCAACGCGCTGCCGGGCGTGTTCGCGCAGCAGTACACCGACTCCTCCGGCGCGTCGCGCGTGGTCGTGCCCTTCCATCTCGACACCACGCAGATCGGCACGACGCAGACGGGCGAGTGCACCAACGACATCACCCACAGCTACGGCGACCAGCACACCTCCTGGGACGGCGGCGCCATGGACCGCTGGGCGGTGGCGCACGCGGGCGACAGCGACCACAGCTTCATGGGCTACTACGAGCGCAGCGACCTGCCCTTCTACCACGCGCTCGCCGACGCCTTCACCCTCTGCGACGGCTACCACTGCTCGGTGATGGGCTCGACCTCGTCGAACCGGCTCTACTCGCTCACCGGGATGCTCGACCCGCAGGGGAGGTTCGGCGGTCCCGTCCTCAGCACGCGCAAGCTCACCGACGCGATCCCCTCGTCACCGGCCGGCACCTGGGGCGTCTTCGACCCCGGCTGGGTCACCTACCCCGAGCAGCTCACCGACGCCGGCATCGCCTGGAAGTGCTACGGCGACCCCAGCGGCAACTACGAGGACAACCCCCTCTACCTGTTCCAGCAGTACTGGCCGCAGAACTTCACGGGGGACCCGGCGATGGCCTCGCGCGCCGCGACCCTGCAGGGCAACCTGGCGCCGCTCTTCCCCGGCGACTTCCTCCGCGACGTCGCCGCGGGCACGCTGCCGCCGGTGTCGTGGGTGGTCAACGGCGCCGTGCAGTCGGAGCACCCTGCGGCGGCGCCGCACGACGGCGAGAACGCCGTCAGCCTGGTGGTCAACGCCCTGATGGCCTCGACGCTCTGGCCCCGGGTGGCACTTTTTGTCACCTATGACGAGAACGGCGGGTTCTTCGACCACGTGCCGCCGCCGGTGCCGCCCGCGGGCACGCCGGGCGAGTTCGTCACCGGCGACTCGCAGCCGATCGGCCTGGGCTTCCGCGTGCCGATGCTGGTGGTGTCGCCGCTCAGCCGTGGCGGCTTCGTCTGCCGCGACCTCTTCGACCACACCTCGCTGCTGCTCTTCCTGGAGCGCCGCTTCGGGGTGCGCGCGGCGAACGTCAGCGAGTGGCGGCGGCAGACGGTCGGCGACCTCACCGCGGCCTTCAACTTCGTGCGGCCGGACCTCTCCCTCCCGCTGCTGCCGCCGGCGCCACCCGACGACCCCGCCCAGCACCCCGAGTGCCTCACCGCCGAGGTGCAGGCCGATCCCTACCCGGCGCCCGACCCGGCGCAGACCCCGCCGCCGCACCAGGAGCCGGGCACCCGGCCCTCGCCCAGCGGGCTGCCCCACGGCCACCGCGAGCGCAGCCCCGGCTGAGCTGATCCCGCGGCGGGGCCCCGGCCGCACCGTCCCCGCCTGGTATCGTGCCCCGCCGTGTCGCTGTGGCTGGTGTCGTTCCTCGGCCTCCTCCAGGGCGCGACCGAGCTCTTCCCCGTCTCCTCGCTCGGCCACGCCGTGGTGGTGCCGCTCATCTTCCACCTCGACTTCAACCCCTCCGACCCGACCTTCGTGCCGCTGCTGGTGCTGCTCCATCTCGGCACCGCGACGGCGCTGCTCATCCTCTATCGCGACGACTGGATCCGCATGATCGTGGCCTTCCTGCGGGCCATCCCCCGCGGCGAGATCCGCACCGAGGACGAGCGCATGATGGCGCTGCTCATCGTCGGCACCATCCCCGCCGGAGTGCTCGGCGTCGTCTTCGAGGATCGCTTCAAGTCGCTGTTCAGCAACGGGCGCGCGGCCTCGTCGTTCCTCGTCGTCAACGGCGCCATCCTGCTCGGCGCCGAGATGCTGCGCCGCCGCGCCGAGAGGCGCGTGGGCGTGGAGGGCCGCTCGCGCGCGGCGCAGGAGGAGTCGTTCCGCCCCGCCTCGCGGCTGTCGTTCCCTGCTGCGCTGCTGGTGGGCACGTGCCAGGCGCTGGCGCTGTTCCCCGGCATCTCGCGCTCCGGAGCGACCATGGCCGGCGGCCTGCTCGCGGGGTTGCGCCACGAGGAGGCGGCGCGCTTCTCCTTCCTGCTCGCCACGCCGGTCATCCTCGCCGCCGCGCTGCTGGAGATCCCCCAGCTGGTCAGCACCCCCCACGCACCGATCGGCACCTACGTCTTCGGCGCGGTGCTGGCGGGCGTCGCCGCATACTTCAGCGCGCGGTTCCTGATCCGCTACTTCCGCGTCGGGCGGCTCGACCCCTACGCGTACTACTGCGCCGCCCTCGGCGTGGTGGGCCTGATCGTCATCCGCTGAGCATCAACCAGGAGGTCGACGCGCAAATGCAGAGGAGCTGGGCACTGGTGGGCGTGTGCATCGCCCTCGCGGTGGTGTTCGCCGGGATGTGCATCTTCTACGCGACCACCCCGACGTCGTTCCTCGCCGACGCCTACGCGCGGCACACCAAGCACGCGGTGCTCTTCGCGCTGCTGGCGGTGGTGGCGCTGGCGGCCGCGTCGTTCGCGCGGCCGCGCAGCGCCGACACCTAGAGGTCTCAGCCGATCAGCCGGCGAACGAACGGGAGGGGCTAGGTCTCGTCGGGAAGCAGCGTGGCCAGCGGGCAGCTGGTGCGGTGCGTGTCGACGACGGTGAGATGCCACCCCTCGATGCCGGTGCCGTAGGCGGGCACGATGCGCCGCCCCGCGCAGGGCACGACGCCGCCGGCGCCCGCGTTGGGGCAGTCGCCGTTCTCCGCCGGGCCGCTGCACTGGGCCACGATGGCTCGGGTCGCCGGGTCGAGCAGGAGGATCATGCGATCGTTGCGGTCGTTGCTGTCAGGATCCATGGACGCTCTCCCTAGATGTCATGTCGAGGCGATGGCGCGGACGACGTCCACGCGGGCCGCGCGCCGGGCGGGGAAGACGGCTGCCAGAACGCCGGCGAGGGCACCGACGGCGAGGAACACGGCGAGCTGCACCCAGGGCAGCGAGAGGACGCCGAGACCCTTGTCCTGCAAAGCCCGCAGCGCCACCACCGCCAGCACGACGCCGACGACGAGGCCGATCAGGGCGCCGATGAAGGAGACGATCACGGCCTCGCAGCGCACCATGGCGCGCACCTCGCGACGGCCCATGCCGACGGCGCGCAGCAGCCCCAGCTCGCGGACGCGCTCGATGGTCGAGAGCGCCAGGGTGTTGACGATGCCCAGCAGCGCGATCACCACGGCCAGCACCAGCAGCGCGTAGAGCAGGGTGAGCAGCTGGTCGATCTGGTCCATGGTCGACTGGCGGAAGGCGGCGCGGTCCTGCAGCTTCACGTTGGGGTACGGCGCCAGCGCCTTGGTCAACGCGGCGCTCACCTGTGCCGGCGGGGCGCCGCTGGTCGCCTTGACGATGGCCATCATGTCGAGCTGCTGCCCGAAGACCGACTCGAAGGTGTTCAGCCCGAGAAGGTACTCGCCGACCGAGCCCTTGGAGTCGTCGTAGATCGCGGCGATGGGCAGCGTGCGCACGCCGACCTTGTCGAAGCTCAGCGTCAGGGTGCCGCCGGCGTGCAGACCCTGCACCGCGGCGACGGTGCTGCCCATGGCGATGCTGGCCCCGGTGTCGAGGCCGCGGATGTTGCCCTCGAGGACGGTGAGATTGGTGACGTCGAGCATCTCCGACACCTGCGTGCCCCCGACCCCGACCAGGCTGCCCTTCAGCTCGGCATAGCCGCCGCGGATCTCGCCGACGTTGGCGACCTGGGGCAGCAGGCGGATGGCGCGCACCGCCTCGGGGCTGAAACCCGTGTACTGGTTGGTGCCGGTCATCACGTAGTCGCCGGTGACCAGCTGGTCGAGCATCGACCCGGTCGAGGCCTTCAGCGACGCGCCGTAGATGGCCACGAAGCTCACCAGTGCCATGCCGATGACCAGCGCGGCGGCGGTGCGCGCGGTGCGCACCGGGCTGCGCATCGCGTTCTCACGGCCCAGCCTGCCGGAGAGGCCGAAGAGCTTGGCCACCGGCCAGCCTGCGACCCGCGCCACGGGTCGCACGATCAGCGGGCTGAGCTGCGCGACGCCGAGGAAGAGGAGCAGCGCGCCGCCGCCGATGAAGGGCAGGCGATTGTCGATCTGGGCGAAGGCGCCGTAGATCACCCCGGCGAGGCCGCCCGCCGACATCGCGGTGCCGGTGATGACCCGCCGCAGCGGCATCGGCCCCGGCGCGGCGAGCCCTGAGACCAGCGCTTGCACCGGCGAGAGCTTGCGCGTGCGCAAGGCGGGACCGAGCGACGCGACCACGGTGACCAGCACGCCGACGAGCAGCGAGACGATGACCGTGCGTGCCGTGATCTGCAGCGGCGCGGGCGGCAGCTCCATGCCCGTGGCGGCGAAGAGGCTGGTCAGGCCGATGCACACGCCGGCGCCGAGCGCGATGCCGGCGAGCGACGCCACCAGCCCGACCACCGCCGCCTCCGCGAGCAGGCTGCCGATGAGCTGACGCGTGCTGGCGCCGATGCTGCGCAGCAGCCCCAGCTCGCGGGTGCGCTCGACGACGACGACGGCGAAGGTGTTGTAGATGATGAAGGCGCCCACGAAGATGGCGATCGACGAGAACACCATCAGCATCGCCGAGAAGAACCCCAGGCCCTGGTCGATGCTCTTGGTGGTGTTGTCGGCGACCTGCTGCCCGGTGAGCACCTCGACGCCGCCGCCGACCGCCTTCTGCACGGCGGTGCGCAGCTGGCCGATGTCGGCGCTGGGCTGCGCCTTGATCAGCACCGCGTCGACGACGCCCTGCTTGCCGAGCGCCTGCTGGGCGACCGGCAGGTCGAAGGTGACCACGGTGGCTCCCGCCATGCTGTCCAGCTCGCCGACGCCGAAGATGCCGACGATGCGGAAGGTCCCCGAGCCGGCGGGGAAGAGGATGCGCACCTGGTCGCCGACGTGGAGGTCGTGGGTGCGCGCGGTCTGCGCGTCGATGCCGATCTGGCCCCCGCCGATGGGCCGGCTGCCGCTGCGCAGGGTCAGGGTGTCGAGAGCGGGATTGGTGATCGTCGACATGCCGAGCGTCGGCGCGCCGGTGGTGGTGATCACCTTGCCCTGCTTGTCGACGATCTGCGCAGAGCCCTGCACCATGCCTTCCGCGGCCGCCACCCCGGGCACGCCGCGCACTGTGCTGATGGTGCTCTCGGGCAGCGGCTGCCGGTCGCCCCACGAGGCGGTCGTGGTGGACAGCTTGGACGGCGAGTCGACGGTCAGGTCCACCTTGGCGTCGGCCTGGGTGAAGAAGGTGCTGAAGGCGGCGTGCATGGTGTCGGTGAGCATGTACGTGCCGGCGACGAAGGCGACGCCGAGGGCCACGGCCAGCGCGGTCAGCGCGAAGCGGAGCTTGCGGTGCAGGACGTTGGTGAGGGCGAGGTGGAACATGGGGTCACCCTTCCAGGGTCGACATCCGGTGCAGGACGCCGTCCACCGTCGGCCGTGACATGCCGTCGACGGCCGCTCCGTCCTTGAGGAAGACGACGCGGTCGGCGTAGGTGGCGATGATCGGGTCGTGGGTCACCATCACGATGGTCTGGCCGTAGGTGCGCACCGACTGGCGCATGAACTCCAGCAGCTGCGCGCCGGAGCGCGAGTCGAGGTTGCCGCTCGGCTCGTCGGCGAAGACGATGTCCGGCTTGGTGATCAGCGCGCGCGCCGCGGCGACGCGCTGCTGCTGGCCGCCGCTCAGCTCGGCGGGACGGTGGGCGAGGCGATCGCGCAGTCCCACGGTGTCGATGACGCTGTCCAGCCACACCTGGTCCGGGCGGCGATGGGCGATGGCCAGGGGAAGGGTGATGTTCTCCGCGGCGGTCAGTGTGGGCACCAGGTTGTACGCCTGGAAGACGAAGCCGATGTGGTCGCGGCGCAGCTGGGTGAGGCGGCGGTCGTCGAGCGCGGTGATGTCGACGTCGCCGATGTACGCGTGCCCGCGGGTGACGCGCTCCAGCCCCGCCATGCAGTACAGCAGGGTCGATTTGCCCGAGCCCGACGGGCCCATGATGGCGGTGAACTCGCCTCGCGGCACCTCGAGGTCGACGTGGTCGAGGGCGACGACCCGCGTCGCGCCCGCGCCGTACTCCTTGGTGATCCCCTCGGCGCGCGCGGCGAGCCGAACCGGGCGGGCGGTGCCGAGGAACACCTCCGGCGCGATGGTGGTTGTCATGGCGACGGTCTCCTCTTCGCACTTGTCTGCCCCAGCTTCGCGGAGCGTGCCGCAGCGGCCCAGAGGCGAACTTCCCTCCGCGGTGCGGACGTTGTCCTCTGTCGGTGGCGGGGATCTGCGCCTACGGTGAGGGCGAGGCAGCGCTCGTCGTGCGCCTCTTCCGGAGGTGTCTGCAATGTCCGCGTATCCACCCGCCACACCGCCAGGGCGCCGGCTGCTCACTCGCGTGGCGCTCGGAACCGTGGCGGCCATCGGCCTGTTCCTGATCGTCCTGCCGCTGGCCACCAGCCTGCCCGGCAAGTCCGACGCGTCGGGGCAGATGATGGCCGCGTTCCGCCCCCAGATGACCGACACGGCGCTGGCGCTGGCCAATGACGACCAGAAGGTCATGGCCGCGATGGGCACCCAGCTCTCCACGTCGATGCTGCCCGACCTGGCCGCGCAGCTGCACATGACGCCGGCGCAGCTGTCGTCGTACCTCGCCGCCAACTACCCCGCCACCGCCAACGGCGTGGCCCAGCTGCCGGCGATGCTGCAGTTCTTCGGCGGCATCAACGCCACCATGTGGGCGCAGCAGGCCAACTTCCAGCAGGCGGACCAGATTCCCACCTCGTTCCTGCCGCCGACCAGCATGACCATGCTGTTCGTCATCCCGGGCGCGCTGCTCCTCGGCATCGGGCTGTTCGGGCTGGCGCGTCCGGCACGCGTCCGCGCCGTCTTCGCCGGAGCCACCGTGGTGAGCCTGGTGATGGTGGTCGGGCTGCTCTCGGTGTCCATGTACGGCAAGGCCTCGGCCGCCGACCAGATGACCACGGCGTTCAAGCCGGTCTTCGCTGCGCAGAGCGTGCAGCAGGCGCAGTCCTACACCGCCACCGCCGGCGCCATGGCGACCGAGTTCTCCACCAAGCTGGTTCCCGGGCTGGCCCAGGCGCTGCACGTGACTCCTGCGCAGCTGAGCCAGAGCATGGCCGCCAGCTACCCCGCCGTGGCCGCCGGTGCGACGCTGCTGCCGCAGATCATGCAGCGCATGCAGAGCGCGACCAACCTGATCGTGACGCAGGCCGGCAACTTCGACCAGAGCGCCTCGATCCCGTGGTCGCCCGGCTCGATGGTCGCGATGTTCTGGATGATGATGGCGCCCGCGCTGCTCGGGCTCGGCATCGGCGCCGGCGCGCTGGTGCTGCTCGGTGGCCGTCCGGCGCTCGCCCATCCGGTGTCCCGGATGCGCGCCGCGATGCACCACTGAGGGATGGTGGACGATGGGAGAGCTGACGGTTCGCAGCCTGGGCGGTGACCGTCACCGCGTCGAGGTGCGGGGGCACCGGCTGGTCGTGGACCAGCCGGTGCCCGACGGGGGCGAGGACGCCGGCCCGACGCCGGTCGAGCTCTTCGTCGCATCGCTCGCCGCGTGCGTCGGCCACTATGCGCGGCGCGCTCTGGGCAGCGCGTCGCCCGGTGCCACGGTCCACTGCCGGTGGCAGATGGCGAGCGCGCCGCCGTGGCGCGTGACCGGCGTGAGCATCGAGGTCGAGCTTCCCGAGGGGACGTCGCAGGCGCGACACGCGGCGGTGCTTCGCGCCGTGAGCCACTGCACCGTGCACAACTCGCTGGTCGATCCGCCGCGCGTGCACATCGACGTGCCGCCTGCTCACCAGGTCACCCGGCCGGCTGTCGCCTGAGCCATCGGCGGCGCCCCTGCCTTAGGTCCCGAGGCGCAGGGGCATGCGCCTCTGGCGGCGGCGGGCGGCTCGGCCCACGATCGGGCCATGGACGGCACGCGTGCGCGCCTGGTCGAGACGCACACCGCGGTCGTCGTGTTCGCCGGCGACCGCGTCTACAAGCTGAAGAAGCCGGTGGCCCTGGGCTTCCTCGACTTCACGCAGCGCAGCGCGCGCGAGGCGGCGTGCCACCACGAGGTGGAGCTGAACCGCCGGCTCGCGCCCGACGTCTACCTCGGCGTCGCCGACGTCGTCGACGAGTCGGGCACGCCGTGCGACCACCTGGTGGTGATGCGCCGCCTGCCCGACGAGCTGTGCCTGGAGACGCTGCTGGCCACGCCGCGCGACATGCGCGACGACATCCGCGCCGTCGCCCGCACCGTCGCCGTCTTCCACGAGCGCGCCGCGCGATCGCCGGAGATCGACGCCGCGGGCACCCAGGCCGCGGTGCTGGCGCTCTGGGAGGAGACGCTGGAGCAGACGCGCCGCTTCGCCGGCCGCCTGCTCGACGCCGGCATCTTCGAGCACGTCGCCGCCATGGCGCGGCGCTGGGTGCGCGGCCGCGGCGCCCTGTTCGCCTCGCGGCTCTCCGCCGGTGACGTCTGCGACGGGCACGGCGACCTGCTCGCCGCCGACATCTTCTGCTGCGCCGACGGCCCGCGCATCCTCGACTGCCTGGAGTTCGAGCCGCGCTTCCGCCACGGTGACGTGCTCGCCGACCTGGCCTTCCTGGCCATGGACCTGGAGCGCCTGCACCGTCCCGACCTGGCCGCGCAGCTGGTCGACGGCTACGAGGAGTTCAGCGGGCGACCGCAGCCCCGGCCGCTGCTCTCCCACTACGTCGCCTACCGCGCCATGGTGCGCTGCAAGGTGGCCTGCCTGCGCCACGAGCAGGGCGACGGGGAGGCGGCGGACGAGGCCCGCGCCCTCCTGGAGCTGGCCTTCCGCCATCTCGAGCGAAGCCGCACCCGGCTGGTCCTGGTCGGCGGCCTTCCCGGCACGGGCAAGTCGACACTGGCGGCGGGCCTGCGCGACGCGCTGGGCGGGACGATGCTCCGCTCCGACGAGGTGCGCCTCGACGTCAGCGGGGCGCCGCGCGGTGGACAGCATCGCGGCGCCTACGCGCAGGGCATCTTCGCGCCGCCGACCACGGACGCCACCTACGCGGAGATGCTGCATCGCGCCCGCCTGCTCCTGGAGCGCGGCGAGTCGGTGGTGCTCGACGCCACCTGGAGCGACCATCGTCGCCGCCGTGCGGCGCGGCAGCTCGCCCGGCGCACCCTCAGCGACGTCTGCGAGCTGCGCTGCCAGGCCCCCGCGACGATTGCGCGAGCGCGCATCGAGGCGCGGCTCGACCGCGGCGAGGACGTGTCCAGCGCCACACCGCAGGTCGCCGAGCGCATGGCCGCGGACTTCGACCCCTGGCCGTCGGCGGCGCCCATCGACACCACCCGCGACGTTCCGCTGACCCTCTCCCGCGCCCTGCGCGCGATGGCGCGCGCCGGCGCGTGACGGCCATGCACCGGTGCGTCACCGCCGTCGCCTGGCTGGCGGCGCTGAGTGGAGCGGCCTGCGGCGGCGGCGGCGCGCATTCGGCAACCGCGCCGCCGCCCTCACCCCTCCCCGCATCGCCCTCGGCGCCGGTGGCGGCCACTCCGGTCCCCCCGACCGCAACCCCCACGCCCGCGCCGCCACCGGTGACTCCCACCCCGACGGCCACCTGCAGCACCGCCGCGGTCCTGGCCGCGTGGACGGTGCAGCGCCTCGCCGAGCAGACCGTCGTGGTGCCCGTGCAGGAGGCGGACGTCGCCGCGGTGACCTCCGAGGTGGCCGCGGGCGCGGGCGGCGTGCTCCTCTTCGGCAGCACGGCACCCGCCGACCTGGGGCCGGCGCTGGCGGCGCTCTCGTCACATGCCCCCGGTGGCGTCGCGCCGCTGGTGATGACCGACGAGGAGGGCGGCGACGTGCAGCGCATGGCCAACCTGGTCGGGTCGCTGCCCTCGGCGCGCCAGATGGGCGCCACCATGACGCCCGCGCAGATCCAGACGCTCACGGCAGAAACCGGCCGGCGCCTGCGGGCGGCGGGGGTCACCATGGACCTCGCTCCCGTCCTCGACCTCGACGGCGGCGCCGGCCCCAATGACGCGGACGCCGACGGCACGCGCTCCTTCAGCCTCAGCGCAAGCGTCGCCGCCGCCGACGGGCTGGCCTTCGCCGCGGGGCTGGAGAGCGCCGGGGTCGTCCCCGTGGCCAAGCACTTCCCTGGGCTGGGCGGGGCCGGCGCCAACCCTGACGTCGCCCCTGCGTCGACGCTGCCCTGGAGCACGCTGCAGGCCGCGGGGCTGCTGCCCTTCAGCGCCGCGGTGCAGGCCGGCATCCCCGCGATCATGGTGATGGACGCCGCCGTGCCCGGGCTGACCACGCTCCCCGCCAGCCCTCTCGCCCGCGGTGATGGGCGTGCTGCGCACCCGGCTCGGCTTCGGCGGCCTGGTGCTCACCGACTCGCTCTCCGCCGTCTCCGTCACCGCCGCGGGCTACACCGTCCCGCAGGCTGCCGCTGCCGCGCTGGCCGCGGGCGCCGACATGGTTCTGTTCGACGGCGACCCCTCCGCGGTGCCGGGGCTCACCGCTCAGACCGTGCAGGCGATCACCTCGGCCGTGCAGTCGGGATCGCTGCCCAGGAGCCGCCTGGAGGAGGCCGTCCGCCACGTGCTCGCGGCCAAGCATCTCGGCCTGTGCGGCTGAGGACTTCCGGCACCACCGGGTGCGCCTTTCGCCTCTGTCGCGATGCGCCCGGGCCGAGCCAGCATCCCAGGCAGCGAGCCCGCACGCGAAACGAGGACCCACCGACATGACCGCCACCCCGGACGCGGCCCTGCTGCAACCCATGAGCCAGTGGGAGGAGCAGCTCTTCGCCCACTTCACCGCCCACACCGAGCAGGAGGTCACCCTGCTCGGCGCCTACGAGGACCTGGCCAGGAACGGCGACACCCAGTTCATCCGCTACCTGGCCTCGCTGCTCCTCGAGGACGAGCAGCGCCACCACCGCATGTTCACCCAGCTCGCCAACACGCTGGTGTCGCAGGCCAACCTGACCACCGGCGCCGACGACATCCCGCCGCTGGAGACCTCCGACGACGTGGCCAGGATCGCTCCCCTGACGGGCCGATTGATCGCCCTCGAGGAGGACGACAGGGTGCAGCTCGCCAGGCTGCGCAAGGAGCTTCGCCCGGTGCGCGACACCACGCTCTGGGACCTGCTGGTGCAGCTCGCCGAGCGCGACACCGAGAAGCACCTGCTGATCCTGCGCTTCATCGACGCGGCCTCCCGCCAGGCGACGCGCTCGCAGGCGCGCTGACCATGGACCAACCAGCGCCGTACGTCCACTGGGGCTTCATCCTCATCTCCCTGCCCAACCTGGTGCTCATCCTGGTGATGCTGGGGCTCTTCGCGCTGGCCCTGGTGCTGCCCTTCCCGTTCCACCGCCGGGAGCGCTGGGCGGACGAGGAGCCCGCCGCGGCGGAGGCGTCCGGCGCCGCCACCCCCGAGGCCACGCCGCCCGACCTGCGCGGAAGCTGGACGCTGGCGGTGCGCAGCCGCCTCCACCGGCGCCTTCCCATCACCGAGCTGCTGCCCGCGCGCCAGCCGTACTACGTCGGCTCGTGGGTGTACGTCTTCGGCGTGGTCACCATCGCGGCGCTGGCCTGGGTGGTGGTGAGCGGCGTCATCCTGGTGTTCTTCGGGCCGCAGTGGTGGCACGTGTCGCCGCAGGGACGCTTCCTCAACAGCGTGCACTTCTGGAGCGTCCAGATGTTCTTCATCTTCATGGTGCTCCACCTCTGGGGCCAGTTCTGGGGCGCCGGCTGGCGGCACGGTCGGGCCACCACGTGGATGATCGGCGTGGTCATCTTCCTGGCCAGCATCGTCACCGCCTTCACCGGATACATCGCCCAGCAGAACTTCGACGCCCAGTGGATCGCCGTCAACGCCAAGGACGCGATCAACGCCACCGGCATCGGCGCCTTCTTCAACCCGCTCAACTTCGGGCAGATGTACGGGCTGCACGTGATGCTGCTGCCCATCGCGGTGACCCTGCTGGTGATCCTGCACGTGGTGCAGGTGCGCATGCGCGGCGTGGTGCGACCCATCGCCGACGACGCCGAGGTGGCGACGCTGCCATGAGACGTCCCCCGCGCCGTCGCTACGACAAGGCCACGTACTACCGGGGCGTCCGCATGGTGCCCTACGACATCGTCAAGGAGCTGGTGGTCGCCCTGGGCATCGTCGGCGTGCTGGTGCTGATCCTCTCTGCGGCGCTCTCCTCGCCCGACGTGCCGGCGCTGACCATCGCCCAGTGGTCGCAGGCCGATCCCGTCGACTTCGTCACCACCGCCACCGGCGAGCTGTCCGGCTCCAGCACCTCCTCGGACTACGGGCCGCCCTACAACAACGGCAGCGGCGCGGCGCAGTCGCTCTGGTTCTTCAACCCGCAGAGCTGGGCCGGGGTGCACCAGCCCGTCGACTCGTCCAACCAGTTCGTGGTCCAGCCGCTGCAGCAGGCGGCGCCCGTCGACAGCGAGCTCAAGGTCGCACTCGACGGCTGGGCCAACGCCTCTGCGTCGCAGCAGTCCACCTGGACCGACGCCTACACCAAGGCGCTGGCCGACGCCACCGTGCAGGACGGCAAGGTTGCGGTCAAGAGCGGCGACTACGGTCCGCTGCCGGTGATGACCGACCGGCTGCTCACCATCGCCCGCAGCGGCGGCCTCGACGGCCTGCTGCTGGCCACCGACAAGTTCTTCCAGACGGACTACACACGCCCCCTGCTCTTCATGGGCGACGGCGGAGTCCTCTCCGGGCAGGCGGAGGACCAGAAGCTCACCGGCAGCCAGTGGGGCATGATGAACGAGACCGGGCGCTACCCCGGCCAGGCATGGCTCTGGCTGTACACCCTCTGGTACCAGGTGGCGCCGTTCAACCGCGACAGCGACTCCGGCTTCCTGGGCATCAGCTCGGCGAACGCGGACCTCGGCGTCGTCTTCGCCATGGGCGCGCTCACCCTGCTGCTGCTGCTGGTCCCCTTCGTCCCGGGCCTGCGCGACCTGCCGCGCTGGATCCCCGTCCACCGCCTGATCTGGAAGAGGCAGAGGTCGCCATGAGCAACAGCACTCCACTTCCCAGCACCATCCTGCTGGCCACCGACGGCTCGCCGGACTCCCGCCTCGCCGCGCGGGCGGCGGCCGACCTGGCGACGAGAGGGGGCGCGGCCCTCCACGTCCTGCACGCCTGGGAGCCCTACCGCAGCTTCTCCGGCATGGTGCCGGTGGTGTCGCCGGTGATGGATCCCGACTCGGCGCGCGCGCTCGTCGCCGAGGAGGTCACCTATCTGCGTGCGCAGCACCATGCGCCGGTCGCCGGCGTGCACGTGCGCGTGGGCGCGCCGGTGCGCGAGATCCTCGACCTGGCGACGCAGATCCACGCCGGCATGATCGTGATGGGCAGCCGCGGCCTCGGTGCGGTGCGCCGTGCCGTGCTGGGCAGCGTCTCGGAGGACGTGGTGCACCACGCGCACGTCCCGGTGCTGGTCATGCGCGGCGGTGCCGCGGCCTGGCCGCCCACGCGCGTCGTCGTCGGCGACGACGCCACGCCCGACGCCATGGCGATGCTGCGCCTGGCCGGCGCCGTCGCCGAGATGTTCGGCGCCGCGGTGACCCTGGTGCACGCGCTGCCCAAGCTGCGCGAGACGCTTCGCGGCAACGGCGAGGTCCACGGACCCGTCGTCGACGACATCCTCGAGTTCGCCCAGGCGGAGCTGGAGGAGCACGCCGCCTCGCTGCCGCCCGAGGTGCACGCGCGCACCATCCCGCGCGTCGTCACCGGCGATGCCGCCGAGGCGCTGCTCGACGCCGCCGACATGGTGCACGGCCACGCCCTGGTGGTGGTGGGCAGCCGCGGCCTCGGCGGGTTCGACCGCCTGCGCCTGGGCAGCGTCTCCACGGCGATGCTGCGACACGGCGGAGGGCCGGTGCTGGTCGGCGCGCACGCCGCCGCACCGCAGCTCCACGTCGTCTCCGGGGAGGCCTCGTCCGCCGGCTGACACGGCGCCGAACGTCGCATGCGGCGGTGACCTCCGGCCCTGGCGCGGCGTGCGGTCCGCGGCGACACTGATGCCGGAGCCGTGCTCACCTGGAGGTGCGAGATGCAGCGGCGACGCCAGATCCTCACCCTGGCCGGACTGGGAGGGAGCGCTGCGGCCGTGGCCGTGGCTCGCGACGCACACCTGCGCCGCCGTGCAAGGATGGCACTGCAGCACGGGGTGCGCACCGCTCATCACCTTCGCGGCACGCTCCGCGGCGTCGCCTACCGCGCCCGCGGCGACGAGCCCGACCCCATGGCGCTCGACGCGGTCCTCGCCGATCGCGTGCGCAGCGAGCTGGGACGCCTGGAGAGGCGGCTCGACGTGCCGCACGTCCACGTCGGCGTTCGCCGGCACGTGGCCACGCTGCACGGCGAGGTGGGCACCGCGGCCGACGTCGCCGAGATCGAGCGGCGCGTGCTCAGGGTGTCGGGGATCTGGGGGGTGCGCTCCTTCCTCCACGTCGGGCTGGCGCCCGGCGACACGCCGCCGTCGCACGGCCGCATGGTCGAGCGTCCGTCGCCGATGCTCGCCGAGATGCTCGAGCTGGCGGAGGAGTGGGGCCTGCACGGCCACCGCGCCGGCGACGCCGTGCGCGCCGTCCTGGCCACCTTCGCCGAGCGCATCCCCGAGGGTGAGCGCCGCCACCTCGCCGCCCACCTGCCCGCCGACGTCCGCGCCCAGCTCGTGCCGCCGCGCGCGCTGGGCCATGCCCGCCACCGGGTGCGGCACGTCGACGAGTTCCTGTCCAGTGTGGCCGAAACTGCGGGCGTCGACGCCTTCACCGTGGGCCCCGTCGCCGAGGCGGTGCTGGGCACGCTCCGCGACGCCGTCCCCGAGGAGGCGGGCGACGTCGCCGCCGTGCTCCCCGCCGAGCTGCGCCGCTGGTGGGAGGTGGCCATTCCCGCCTGAGCTGAGCGCTGACCGCAAGTCGGATTTGCCCCATTGCGGGGCACTGTGCTTCACTCGACGGGCAGCCACGTCGCGCCGCGGCGTGAGAAGACGTTTCGCCTGGCGCTGAACTGTCAGGCGATGTCAGTTGGGGGCACAGCGATGCGTCGTCGCCTCTCGTTCCGTCTGCGCGCGTCCGCGGTCGCGCTCGGTGTCGCAGGCACCATGGCCTTCTCGCTGACCGGCGGGGCGCCCGCCTCGGCGGGGAGCGCGCCGTACCTGGCCCTGGGAGACAGCATCGTCTTCGGGTTCATCACCCACGACGGACCCGCCTACGGCAATCCCGACAACTTCATCGGCTATCCGCAGATCGTCGGCAGCTCGCTCAACGCCGCGGTCAGCAACGCGGCCTGCCCCGGTGAGGCGACGACCAGCTTCGTCTCCGCGACGGGCGCCGACAACGGCTGCCGGACGTCGTACAAGCTGCACTTCCCGCTGCACGTCTCGTACGCGGGAACGCAGGAGGCGTACGCGCTCTCCTTCCTGGCGGCGCATCCGCAGACCAAGCTGGTCACGGTCAGCCTCGGCGCCAACGACGGCTTCCTGCTGCAGGAGGCCTGCGCGTCGTCGCCGACCCCGGCGACCTGCGTCGCGGCGGGCCTGCCGGCGGTGCTGGGCACCGTCGCCGCCAACATGGACTCCATCCTCGGCGCCATCCGCGACGCGGGCTTCCACGGCACGCTGATCGTGGTCAACTACTACTCGCTCGACTACACCGACGCCGCGGGCACGGCCCTCTCCACGCTGCTCAACACGGCGGAGACGGGCAGCGCGGCCGCGCACGGCGCGGTGGTCGCGGACGTCTTCAGCGCCTTCCAGACCGCCGCCTCCGGGGCGGGCGGCCACACCTGCTTCGCGGGCCTGCTCAACGCCAACCCGTCCGACCCCACCAACACCACCTGCGACGTGCACCCCAGCATCACCGGGCAGAACCTCATCGCCCAGACGGTGCTGAGCACCTTCGCGGCGGCGCGCGCCGCGGGCTGAGGCTCCGCGTCGCGACCGGCACGGGCTGCGCCCGGTGTGACGGCACCGGGCGTGGCCCGCTACCGTAGTCGCGTGGCCACCGAGAGCAGCCTCGTCGTCGAGCGCGGCGGTGGGGTGCTGAGCCTGCGCCTGCACCACCCGGCGACGCGCAACGCGCTGTCGGTCGACGACCTCGTCGCCCTCGACGCCGCGCTGCGCGACGACGCACGCGACCCCGCGGTGCGCTGCGTGGTGATCACGGGGCACGAGCCGGGCTCCTTCTGCTCGGGACTGCGCCTCGACGAGAGCGCCGCCGGCGACATGCAGTCGGGTCGCGCCAAGGAGGCGGCCGACGAGCTGTTCGCGCTGCTGCCGACGGTCGCCGTCCCCACCCTCGCGGTCGTCGACGGTCCCGCGTACGGCGCGGGATGCGAGCTGGCCCTGCGCTGCGACCTGCGCGTCGCCTCGGATCGCGCCTCCTTCCGCATCCCCGCCGCGAAGCTCGGCATTCCCTACACGCCGCCCAGCATCGAGTTCCTCACCCGGCGCTTCGGCCAGCCTGCGGCGTCCTGGCTCTTCTACACCTCGTCGCGCATCGACGCCGGCGAGGCGCTGCGCCTCGGGCTGGTGCACCAGGTGGTGGGCGTGCGGCGGCTGCCGTCCCTGGTCGCGGAGCTGACCGACCGCATCGCCCACTCCGCGCCCCTGGTGCTGCGCTTCTTCAAGGCCGCCGTGGGCGCCGCCGAAGGGGTGGTCGACGTCGACGCCGTCGCCGCCACCTTCCTCGGCGCCACCACCAGCGACGACTTCGCCGAGACGCTGCGCGCCATCGCCGAGCACCGCGACCCCGACTTCACCGGCCGCTGAGGCGACGGTCCTCGATCAGGGCGGCGCGTGGCCGTCGCCTGCGCACCCGCCAGATCTCCTCGGCGGGCCACCGTCGCGCCCACTCCGCAGGGACGTAGTCGTAGTACGCGTGGTCGCGCGCGTCCGCGGGCGCGTACAGCTCTGCGACGTCGAGCAGCTCGAAGCCGTTGCGCCGCAGCAGCCGGAAGAGGTCGGAGAAGCTGGGATGGAACTCCACTCCAGGGTCCTCGCCGGTCCACTCCAGGCGGTTCATGCCGCGCTGGGGCCGCTGCAGGGAGGTCTGCACCCTGCCGGTGTCGGGAAGGCAGAGCATCGACAGGGTGGAGTTGCGCAGGAAGACCAGCTCTCCGCCCGGGCGCAGCAGCCGGGCCGCCTCGGCGATCCAGAGCTCCGGGTCGCACCAGATCGAGGCCCCGTACTCGGACAGCGCCAGGTCGAACTGCGCCGCGTCGAGCGGCACCGACTCGGCGTTGGCTTCGATCAGCTCCAGTCCAAGACCGAATTCCGCGTCGCACCGGCGCGCCGACTCGAGCTGGGCGGGGGTGACGTCGACGCCGACCACCCGGCGCGCCCCGCGCCGCTTGAGCCAGGCGCCGAAATAGGCCGTCCCGCAACCGAGCTCGATGACGTCACGGCCGGCGACGTCGGGGAGCATGCGCACCTCCGACTCGGGGACGCCGAAGACGCCCCAGGTGATCTCCTCCTGCAGCCAGTTGGCCCGCGCCCGGGCGTCGGTGTGGGCGGCGTTGGCGGCCGTCCATGCGTCGCGATTGACGGCGACGTGGCGGGGCATGCCGGTCATGGGGGTTGACAGTACAGCTAGTTCGCTGCGGCGGTCAGGTCGTAGAGCGTGACCCCGCCGACCGTGGTGGCGGTGAAGTGCGACTCCACCCACTGGGTGATCGCCTGCGAATCGCTCGACGCCCCAACGCCGGGTCCGCCGCCGCGACCGCCGGCGATGAAGTAGTGGATCCTGCCCTGGCTCACCAGCTGCTCGAACCGGGCCAGGGTCGGGGTGGGATCGGTGCCGTTGAAGCCGCCGATGGCGAGGATGGGGTCGCCGCTGGCGAGCTGGTAGCCGGCCGCCTCGTTGGCGCCGACAGTGGCAGCAACCCAGGTGTACTTGGACGCGTCCGCCTGCAGGGTCGCGGTGACGTCGGCGCCGGGGGTGCTGCCGAAGAGCAGCCCACCACCGGGGCCACCGCCCGTGCCGCCGTTGCCGCCGAAGAAGCGGCCGCCGCCCGGTGCGCCCTGGTTTCCGCCGAAGAAGCCGCCGCGGGGACCGCCGCTGCCACCCGGGAAGCCCGGGAATCCGCCGGCGGAACCCGGGAGGCCATTCCCTCCGAAGGCAGGAGTCCCGCCGCCGGGATTTGCGTTGCCGCCGAAGCCGCCGGATCCGCCCGGACTGCCCGGGAACCCACCGCCCCGCCCGCCCGCATTGGCGACGGCCGGTCCCGCCGAGGGGATCGCCCCGGTGTGCGCCGCCAGCACCGTGTCCAGCGTGTACGCCGCCGGCCCCGCCCCGGCCGCCAGC
>DASRDZ010000007.1:0-67149 GCA_035652335.1 Candidatus Dormiibacterota bacterium | reverse complement strand
AGATCGGCGCGGTGACCATCCGCGCCCACATGACCGACATGGGCGGCCTGGTGATGGGCGGCTGGGAGACGGCCAAGGCCAACGTCTTCCACGACGGCCTGCGCCTGCCGCCGATGCCGCTGTTCAGCCAGGGCAGGCCGGTGGTGCCGACCTTCAAGCTGATCTACGCCAACACCCGCCTCCCCGACATGATCGTCCCCGACCTGGAGACGATGTACCACTCGCTGGAGCTGGGCGAGCAGCTGCTCGTCGAGACCATCGACAAGTACGGCTTCGAGGCGTACACCGGTGCGGTGCGCTACGCGTGCGACGCCTCGGCGGAGTCGCTCTCCGACGCCCTGCGCACCATCCCCGACGGCGTCTACGAGGGCGAGGAATGGCTGGACGGCGACGGCCGTCCCGACTCGCCGGAGTACGTCGTGCGGGTGCGCATCACCAAGGTGGGCGAGCGCGCCGAGTTCGACTTCCGCAACAGCTCGCGGGCGACGCGCGGCGCCCTCAACTGCGCCTGGCCCGACATCAAGACCTCGGTGGCGATGGCGCTGAAGTTCCTCGTCGACCAGCGCAACCCGGTGACCTCGGCGACGCTGCGCACCGTCGACTGCGTCGTGCCGCCGGACGCCATCATCAACCCCTTCCCGCCGCACGCATGCATGTTCTACTCCACGGTGGTGCGGGTCACCGTGTGGGCCATCTTCAAGGCGCTCAACCCGGCGCTCGGCGCCGACGCCATCGCCTCGTGCGGCCAGGGCGTGCAGGCGCAGACCGAGTGCTTCCGCCCCGACGGCTCGCAGTACCCGACGCAGGTGGGCGGCAGCAGCAGCGCGCCCTGGGGGGCCACCAGGCACGCGGACGCCGACTCCGGCCAGCAGGTGTTCAACGCCAACATGCTCTACGAGGGCGGTGTCGAGGCCTCGGAGCGGATCAGCCCAATGGTGGTGCTGCGCTCCGAATACGTGCCCGACAGCGCCGGCGCCGGCACCAACCGCGGCGGCGCCTCGTCGATCAGCGACCACATGTGGCTGGCCCCGACGCGCCATCGCTTCCAGACGCTGGCGCAGAAGCGACCGCAGGCGGGCGGCGGCGTCTACGGCGGCAGGGCGGGGGCCTACGGCGCCACCTGGATGTGGGACGGCGCGGCCAGCGACCACGGCACCCGTCCACCGTTCTTCCCCGCCGCGCTGCGCGACGGCGCCTACCGCAGCGCGCGGCCGACCGGCGGCAAGTTCGACCCCGTCAGCAACGAGCACGATCCACAGAGCGACACCTATGTCTCCCTCGGCGACATGCTTCCGGCCGAGACGGGTGCCATCGTGCGCAGCCTCTCGTACAGCGGCGGCGGCTGGGGCGACCCGCTGCAGCGCGACCCCGAGCGCGTGCTGCGCGACGTGCGCGACGAGTACGTCAGCGTCGAGGGTGCGGCCCGCGACTACGGCGTCGTCGTCAGCGGCGACCCGGCGCAGGACCCCGAGGGCGTCCGCGTCGACGTCGCCGCCACCGAGGCACTGCGCGCCAGCCTGCGCGGAAGCTGAGCCGCGGCCTCACCGCCAGGAGAGGACCTCGTCGGCGCCCGCGTACATGGCGCCCCAGATCCCGCTGTCGTACTCCAGCCAGTGTCGGCGCATCAGCTCCTCGGCACGTGCCGCCTCCCCCTCGAGGATGGCGCGGCCGATGGCGACGTGGGTGCGCGTCACGTCGCCACGCTGCTGCTCCGGGTACACCACCGCCATGCGGTCGACGACCATCTGCACCAGGGCGGTGGAGAAGAGGTTGACCACGGGATTGGCCGAGATGCCGCAGATCACCTCGTGGAACTCGCGGCCGGCGCGGAGGAAGCCGTGGTTGTCCGAGGTGTCGCCGCGCTCCAGCGTCTCGACCAGGCCGCGCAGTCGCCTGTCGCCGTCCTCGGTGCGCTGCTCGGCGGCGAGCCGCGCCGCCAGGGGCTCCATCAGCAGGCGGGCGTCGAGCAGGTCGCCGAGGCGCACCCGCGCGGAGCGGTAGAAGAAGGAGGCGACTCGTCCGAAGTCACGGCTCCCGGGGATGCGCACCGACGCACCGCCGCCGAAGCCCGTGTTGATGTCGAGCGCGCCGTGCACCTCGAGGATCCGCTGCGCCTCGCGGACGGTGTTGCGTCCGACGTGCGACTCGCTGCGCAGCACCGCCTCGGTGGGCAGCCCGGGCCCGCCCTCCAGGCCGCGTTCCAGCATCAGGCGCGCCAGGGCCTCGGCCTTCTTGGTGCGGCGCCCGCCGCCGGCCCCCGGCGGGTCGGCACGAGGCGGGGCGGACGTCCCCTTGTAATCTATGGACATCGTCATCATAATAGCCCGCGATCAGCCGTGCAGGCGGGTTGGAGACGACATGGGCGCAGCCGCCAGGCTGGAACACACGCCCATCTCGACCCATGTCGGGGCCGAGGTGCACGTCGACCTTCGCGAGGAGCTCGGCCCCGCGCAGCGTGAGCATCTCGTCAAGCTCTACCGCCGCCATCACCTGCTGCTCTTCCGCGGCGTCCCGCTCTCGCTCGAGGAGCAGGTGCGCGCGGTCGGCTATATCGGCGAGCCGCTGGGCGGGAGCTACATCTCCAACACCGTCGCCGGCGCCGGCGCGCCCGAGGGTGAGCTGGAGTTCCACAGCGACCTCACCTACACCGAGCTGCCCACCCGGGGCATCTCGCTGTACGCGGAGGACGTCGAGCCGGGCGCGGCGGCGACGAAGTACGCCAACGCGCAGCGCGCCTACGAGCTGCTTCCCGAGACCCTGCGCGAACGGCTGCGCGGGCGCACGGCCATGCATCTGCGCATGCCCGACCACCTCGAGTCACGCACCCGCGAATGGCACATGGGCCCGCAGGGCCTGCGCGCCACCCAGCCGGTCCTCTACCCGAAGCCCGACACCGGTGAGCCCGTGCTGCTCATCACCCGGCTGGCCGTCGACCGCATCCTCGACATGCCCGCCGCCGACAGCGAGGAGCTGCTCGAGGAGCTCTACGGCCACCTCTACGCGGCGGACAACATCTACGAGCACCACTGGGTGATGCACGACCTGGTGATCTGGGACAACCTCGCCCTCCAACACGCCAGGAGCGACGTTCGCCTCCACGGCCCGCGCCGCTCGCTGCGCCGCGTCGCCTTCGCTGCACAGGGACAGAGCGGCCAGGCCATGGCCGTGCAGAGCCTCCACACCGGCATGTCGAGGAGTTAGACGAGATGGGGCACTTCCGCAATCGTTTCCACCCGGCGCTGCTGATGGGCGCGCTGCTGGCGGCGCCGCTGGCGGCGTGCGGCAGCAGCGGCTCGTCGTCGTCCTCGTCGAGCTCGGGCGTCGCCGCCGCGAGCTGTGACACTCCGGGGATCACCCCGACGCAGATCACCCTCGGCGACCTCTACCCGCTCAGCGGTCCCACCGTGTCGCAGCGCAACGGCTGGGGCGGCGGCGTGCGCGCCCGCTTCGACCTGCTCAACGACACGGGCGGCGTCAACGGCCGCAAGGTCCTGCTCATCGACAAGGACGACCAGGGCACCGCATCCGCCGACCTCGACGGCGCCAAGGACCTGGTGGAGAACAAGCAGGTCTTCGGCATCCTCCAGGCGCCCATCGTCTCCGCGTCGTCGTCGTACCTCACGCCGATGGGGATCCCCGTCGTCGGCCACGGCTCCGACCCCGACTTCGCGCCGGCCAACTCCAACTACTTCGGCACCTTCGGCGCCTTCGTGGCCACCGCCGGATCGACCGCGTACGCCGACTTCATCAAGGCGCACGGCGGCACCACGGTGGCGATCATCGCGCACAACAACCCGGCGTCGCTGCCCGCCGCGCAGACCTTCAAGACGGCGGCGGAGCAGGACGGCCTCAAGGTCGGCTACACCCGGCTCGACCTGCCCTTCGTCCCCGGTGACTTCACCGCCGACGCGCAGCAGATGAAGTCGAACAGCGTCGACTCGCTGTACTCGCCGGTGGCCAACGCGGTGAGCCTGGCCCTGTACAAGGCGGCGGTGCAGGCGGGTGTCACCTGGAAGGCCTTCATCTTCCCCAACTTCTACGACCCGGCCCAGCTCAAGCAGGTCGGCGGCAGCATCGTGGGCGGCGCCTACACCATCTCGCCGACCGCGCCGTTCGAGCTCAACCTGCCCGAGACCCAGAAGTTCGAGGCGGCCGTCGCCAAGTACGAGTCGGCCACGCCGCTCAACGCCTTCTCGGTCGAGGGCTGGGACGCCGCCGAGCTCTTCATCGAGGGCCTGCAGAAGGCGGGTGCCTGCCCCACGCGCGCCGGCTTCATCAGCGCGCTGCACAACGACACCACCTGGAACGGGCACGGCACCATCCCGCCGGTGAACTTCAGCAAGCCCCAGCTCTGCAGCTGGATCGTGAAGATCACCTCGACCGCCTACGTCCCCGACAAGGACCCGGTCTGCGGCAAGCTGATCCAGGCGGGCGGCTGAGAGCTCAGCCGCCCCCCGGGCGTCAGACCGGCGCTCGCTCCGCGGCCAGCATCTCGGCGACCTCGCCGTCGTGCTGGCCGAGGAGCGGCGCCGGCCGGTAGTCCCGGCTCTCCGGGGTCGCCGAGTAGCGCCACGGCGTCGAGATGACGCGCACCGACCCGGCCGACGGATGCCGGTACTCCCGCACCATGTCCAGCGTCGTCGTCTGGGGATGGGCGAAGAGGCTGTCGTAGTCGTTGTAGGGGAAGATGTTCCAGTTGTGGCGGGCGAAGATCGAGTCCAGCTCGGCGAAGCTCCGCGTGGCGAAGGCCTTCTCCCAGATGGGCATGTTCTCCAGCGAGCCGTAGTGCTTGCGCGGATCGTCCTGGACGCGGAAGGTCATCTCGGCCCCCTCGGCGGCGATGCCGAGGTCGTCGAGCAACTCGCGGAAGTCCTGCTCGTTGGCGTCCAACGACTGCAGCATCACCGCCAGGTCCTTGGTGGCGTACCCGTGGTTGGGCGGGTCGGTGAAGACGCGCAGCGCGTGGCCGCCGTAGCCGCGGATCGAGGGCCAGTGGTCCGGGTTGCTGTAGGGCACCCAGTGCATGCCCTTGAGGTAGAGGATGCCGCCCAGCGCGCTCACCGCCACGCGCTGCCCCTCACCGCTGCGCTCGCGCGCGTGCAGCGCGGCGAGCACCGCCTGGAAGGCGAAGACGCCGGCGTCGATGCTCACCTTGTCCGCGCCCAGCCGGCGCGGCTCCTCACCGGGAACGCCGAGGCCCGCCCAGATGTTGCTCATCGCCTGCAGCACCAGCTCCGACGCGGGCATGTCCGCGAGCGGGCCGTTCTCTCCGTAGGGGCTGACGCTGCACCAGACGGCGCGCGGGTTGAGCGACTGCAGCGACTCCGCCGGGTCGCCGTGGTCGCAGACGACGACGTCGGCCCAGCGCACCAGGTCCTCGAGGCGCTGGCCCGCGTCGGTGACGCCGCGCTTGTTGCGGTTGAGCGTCTGGAAGGTGACGCTGTCCTCGCCCACGAAGGGCGGTCCCGCGGCGCGCAGGTGGTCGCCGCCCTGCGGCTCCACCTTGATCACGTCGGCGCCGCCGTCGGCGAGCAGCGCGCCGCAGTAGGGGCCGATGATGCCCTGGGCGATCTCGACGACGTGGAGCCCGTGCAACGGACCGCCGTCGACGGCCGCCGCTGAGCCGTTCGGCTCGGCCGGCGTCGCGGCGGGGAGGCCGTCGAGCAGCAGGGCGGATTGCTCCTCGTCGGGCCAGGGGTTGCGCTCCATCCGCGCCGGCGTCTTCTCGAACTTCCAGGGCGGGCCGCCGGTCCAGACGGTGCCGGCCTTGCCGGTGTCGATGCGGATGAGATGCTCGTTCTCGCGCACCTGGGGATGCAGGGTCAGCGTCTCGAAGTCCCAGAAGCGGCTGTGCGGCACGTTGTGCCGGGTGAGCTGCGTGCTCCACCAGATGACCGGCCGCCTGGCGAAGATCTCCTGCAGCGCCGCGGCCAGCTCCTCACGGTGCTGGACACGGCCGGCGTTGCTCGCGTAGCGCGAGTCGGCGGCCAGCTCGGGCGCCTCCAGGGCGCGGCACAGGGCCAGCCACTGCCCGTCGTCGACGACGCCGACGGCCAGCCAGACGTTGTCCCCGCTGCGGAAGGCCTGGTGCGGCGCGGTGGTGGCGCTGGCGCTGCCCAACGGCAGCGGCTGCTCGCCGGTGGCGAGGTACTCGGCGAGGCGCGTCGACTGCATGGCGATGGCGGTGGCGGGCATGTTGATGTCGACCGCCTGGCCAAGGCCTGTGCGGTCGCGCGCCACCAGCGCCTGGAGGATGGAGGCGGCGATGTAGATGCTGGTGTTGAGGTCGATCTGGCCCTGGTAGCGCAGGTACTCACCGCGACCGCCGGGCGCGCCGGTGATGCTGGTCCAGCCGCAGAAGCACTGGCAGACGCCGTCGCTGCCGCCCACCGGGGCCATCGGCCCGCTGCTGCCCCAGGCGGTGCTGACGCAGTAGACGATGCGCGGGTTGACGCGGCGCACCTGCTCGTAGCCGAAGCCCAGCTTGGCGGGCACGCCGAAGCGCAGGTTGTTGACGAAGACGTCGCAGGTGCGCAGCAGCGCGAACGCCCTCTCCCTGTCCGCCTCGTCCTTGAGGTTGAGCAGGAGGAGCTTCTTGTTCATGTTGAAGTTGAGGTAGAAGGCCTCGTAGCCGTTGATCGTCCCGCCCGGCGCCTGCGCGTTGCCGGATCGGGTGACGATCTCCCCCGGCGGCTGCTCGATCTTGATCACCTCGGCCCCCAGCGCACCGAGCACGCTGGTGGAGAACGGCCCCACGCCGTATCCCGTCCAGTCGAAGACGCGGATTCCCTCGAGCGGTCCGGCCATGGTGTCGCCTCCTAGGCCTCGAAGCAGTGGAAGATCCGGGTCATGTTCTCGCCGAGGATCTGGCGCCGCTCCGCGTCCGGGACGCCGCCCTCGTCGAAGAGGCGGTGGAAGACGTAGTCGGTGTTCTTCCAGAGCCCCTCGCTGGTGTGCGGGAAGTCGTCGGACCAGAGGATGTTCTCCAGGCCGATGATGTCGCGCGCCGCCACCGCGGTCTTGTCGTTGATGAAGGTGAGCGCGAAGTTGCGGCGGAACAGCTCGCTGGGCGTCAGGTCCCACCTGCGCACGTAGCGCTTGCTGCGGTCGAAGACCAGCGTCTGGTCCAGCTTGTCGATCCAGAACGCAGCCCAGCCGGCGTCGAACTCGGTGGGGATGATGCGCAGCCTGGGATGCCGCTCCACGACGCCGGTGAGGATCAGCTCGTTGACCATCTGCGGCACCTGCGGACTCGCCACCCCGGTGCTGGCCGCCACCTTCCAGGAACGCTCCGCCAGGGGGATGAAGCGCTCGGCGAAGGCGTCGGGCTGGCGGGCGATGTTGCTCGGCCCGCGCACCGAGCCGGTGTGGCTGGTCAGCGGCATGTCCAGATCCTCGGCGGCCGACCAGAGCGGCTCGTAGGTGAGGTCGCTGTAGGGCGCGCCCAGCGGCACCAGCGGGATGTTGGCCGCCACCAGGCCCATCTCCTTGCAGCGCTTCATCTCGGCGACGGCCCACTGCACGTCGTCGACGGAGAGGAAGGCGACGCCGCGCAGGCGGTCCTCCTTGCCACGGCAGAAGTCGCGCACCCAGTTGTTCCAGGCGACGAAGCAGGCGCGCAGCAGGTCGGGGTCGTCGAGCCCGTAGAGCCAGAAGCCCGCGGTGGGGAAGAGGATCTGGGCGTCGACGCCGCCCTCGTCCATGTCCTTGAGGCGCTGCTCGGGGTCCCAGCCGCCCCGCACGATGTCGCGCTCGAACTTGGGCTTGATGGCCACCTGCTCGGAGGTGCGTCCCGCCCCGCCCATGGCCGCGATGTTGGGCAGGTTCAGCCCCTCGGCCCGCCAGATGTCGCCCTTCTCGGGGTCCTCGACGATGCGCGGGGCGCGGTCGCGGAAGCGGGGCTCGACGTAGCCCGTCCAGAGGTCGCCGGGCTCGCAGATGTGCGAGTCGGCGGAGAGGATGCGCAGCTTCGAGCTCACGGCCATCGCAGAGCCGTCCTCCGGAAATCTATGAATAGGATATGGATAGTAGATAGGGACGGAGGGACGGTCAAGCGCGGCGAGGGTGCGCCCCGACGCCGCCGAGGGCGCATCTCAGCGCCAGGAGAGCGCCTCGTTCCGTCCCAGCGTCTCCCACACCCTGGCGTCGGACTCCAGGATGTGCTCGCGCATCAACCGCTCGGCGCGCGCCGCGTTGCCGTTGAGGATGGCGCGGCCGATGCCGAGGTGCGCCTCCACCACATCCTCGCGCAGGTGCTCGGGATACACCAGGCCGGCGCGGTCGACGACCATGTGCACCAGCGCCATCGAGAAGAGGCTGATCACCGGGTTGCCCGAGATGGTGCTGATCAGCTGGTGGAACTCGCGGCCGGCGCTGAGGAACTCGGGGTTGTCGGGGCCCGCGCGGCGCCGGGCCAGCACCTCCAGGGTCCTGCGCAGCGCCTCCTCGTCCTCGGGCGTGCGCCGGCGGGCCGCCAGTCCCGCCGAGAGCGGCTCCATGACCAGGCGCGCCTCGGTGAGCTGGTGCATGCGCACCCCGGCGGCGCGGAAGTAGAAGGCGGCGATCCGCGCGTGGTCGCGGCTGTCGGGCACGGTCACCTGCGCGCCGCCGCCGAAGCCCGTGTTGATGTCGAGCGCGCCGTGCACCTCGAGGATGCGCTGCGCCTCGCGCACGGTGTTGCGCCCCACCCGGTACTCGGCGCACAGCGCCATCTCGGGGGGAAGCGGGCTGCCCTCCTCGAGCCCGCGCTCCAGGAGCAGGCGCGCCAGCGCCTCAGCCTTCTTCGGCCCGCGCCCGTTGCTCGCCGAGCCCGCGCGGTCTCTCATGCTGGTGGCGTCTCTCCCTCTCCGCTGCGGCGCAGCCGCGCCCTCCGCCTGCCCTCGTGCATCGCCTGCACGCGAGCCAGGGGGATGGCCCGGCCCTCCGCGATGATATCGGCAGGAAGGACCTGGGGTCGGGGCATCAGCTCGACCCAGGGGTCGCGGCCGGCGAGCAGCCGCACGGCGGTGTGGACGGTGAAGTCGCCGGGCGCCACGCGGTCGAGGTCCTCCCAGGCCACCGGGAATGAGACGGGCACGCCGGGCCGCGCCCGCGGGCTGTAGGCCGCCACCACCGTGGCCCAGCCCACCCGCGTCGAGTCGAGGAACACCCTGCCGCCGCGGCCCTCCTTCATGAAGGCGGTGGTGGCCAGCGCGGGATCGAGCCGCTCCGCCCGCGCGGCGATGGCCCGGGCCGCGGCGGCGACGTCCTCGACGCTCGCCTCCGCCACCGGGACGAAGACGTGCACGCCCTTGGCGCCGCTGGTCTTCACCGCACCGGCGAGATGCAGGCCGGCGAGCGTCTCGCGAACGAGGTGGGCGGCCTGCACCGCCGCCTCGAAGCCCCCGGCATGCGGCGGGTCGAGGTCCATGACGAGATGCGTCGGCGCCTCGAGGTGGTCGACGCGCACCAGCGCCGGGTGATACTCGACGGCGCGCTGGTTGGCGAACCACATCAGCGTGCGGCGGTCGTTGCACAGCGCATACGACACGTCGCGCTTCGAGGTCTCCGCCCAGAGCCGCACGGTGCGCACCCACGGCGGGGCGTAGGCGGGCACGTTCTTCTGCATGAAGGGCGCCTGCCCGCGCAGCACGCGGATCACCGACAGCGGCCGGTCGCGCAGCTCGGGGATGAGGAGGCCGGCGACGGCGTCGAGGTAGTCGACGAGGTCGCGCTTGCTGGCGTCCGCCTCGGGGAAGAGGGGCTCGTCGAGATTGGTGAAGGCCACCCCGTCGAGCGCGTCGTCGCCGGCCATCCGGTCAGTCTGGCACTGCTCCGGAGATCAGTGCCCCATGGCCATGGCGGGCGTCGCCTGCATCAGGTTGAACGACGCGCCGGTGGGGTCGACGGCGGCGGCGAGGCGCCCGTACGGCGTGTCCATCGGCTCCATGAGGATGGTGCCGCCCATCTCGCGGATCCTGGCCACGGCGGCGTCGGCGTCGGCGACGCCGAAGTACACCGTCCAGTGCGAGGGCACCGTGTCGGGCGTGTGCGGCGTGTCGTCCATGATCCCGGCCAGCTGGGTCTCGCCCGGCTGCAGCAGGGTGTAGCGCAGCTCGTCGCTGTCGCTGGCGGTGACCGTCTGCCAGCCGAAGACGTCGCGGTAGAAGTCGACCGCCCTGGCGTAGTCCCGGGTGTGCAGCTCGAACCAGGCCGGCGCGCCGCTCTCGTAGGCGACGCCGAAGCCCTTGTGCGTGCCCGGCTGCCAGGCGCCGACGGGCGCGCCCGAGGGGTCGAGGATCAGCGACATGGTGCCGAGGTCGTCGACGTCCATGGCGTCGACGATCACCTGGCCGCCGTGCGCCTTCGCGTCCTCGAGCGTCCGGCGCGCGTCAGGGGTGGAGAGGTGCACGACCCACACGTCAGGCCCCTCCTGCCCGGGCGCCCGGCCCATGCAGCCGGCGACGCGCACGCCGTCCTTGAGGAAGCTGAAGTAGCCGCCGTGGGCGGCGTCGGGCTCCTCGGCGGTCCAGCCGAAGAGGGCCGTGTAGAAGTCGCGCGCCCGCGCCGTGTCGCTGGTGCTGAGGTCGACCCAGCAGGGGGCTCCCTTGGGGTGCTGCTCGGTGCGTGCCATCTCGTGTGCTCCTTGCGTCAGTGCCTGTGGCGTCAGGCATGGTGACGAAGCTGCACCGCGAAAGTCATCGGCGGGCGCCCCGGGCGGCGGCGGCGGTCAGGGGTTCCTGGAGAGGACGCAGGCGCCCGAGCCGTGCAGCGACGAACCGGCGTGGACCAGGGCCGTCTCGACCTTGGGCAGCTGGCGCGGCCCGCACCGACCCTGGATCTGGCGCACCGCCTCGATGAGCTGGGGCGTGCCGTGCAGGCGGCCCATGCCCAGGGCACCGCCCGAGGTGTTGAGCGGGTGCGAGCCGCCGATCTCGATGCGGCCGTCCTGGATGAAGTCGCCGGCCTCGCCCTCGCCGCAGAAGCCGAACATCTCCAGCCAGAGCAGCGGCATGAAGCTGAAGCCGTCGTAGAGGTTGAGACTGTCGATGTCCTCCGGGCCCATGCCGGCGTTCTCCCAGGTGGTCTGGGTGAGGCGCCTGCCCGACTCGACGAAGTTCTCCAGGCTGAAGACGGGGACGTGCTGGTACGGCACGCCGAGCGAGGTGCATCCGGTGACGTACGCCGGGGTCACCGGCAGGTCGCGCGCCCGCTCGGCGCTGGTCACCACCAGCGCGCCGCAGCCGTCGATGGGCATGTCGCAGTCGAGGTAGCTGAGCGGGTCGCTGACCATGGTGTTGGTCAGGTAGTCGTCGCGTCCGATCGCCTTCTCGAAGAAGATCGCCTCCGGGTTCATCGAGGCGTTCCTGCGGTTGTTGACGATGAAGGTGGCGTGCTTCTCGCGCGTGTGGCCGTACTTGGCCATGTAGCGCGAGTAGATCTGCGCCCACATCATCACGATGTTGCCGAAGCCGTAGGGCGCCACGAACTGGTTCTCGTCGGTGGCCACCCGCACGTTGGCGATGCCGAACTGCCCCTTGGGCGCGTGCATGGCACGCCAGACCAGCGCGTAGTTGCAGGCGCCGGCGGCGACCGCGTGCACCGCCTGGGTGAGCGCCGAGGTGATGGTGCCCTGGGTGATCGAGGTGCTCCAGCGCAGGTTGCGCAGCGGCGCCGTCTTCACCATGTAGTTGACGGTGACGATGCCCACCCCGTCGATGGGCGCCACGCCGATGCCGCTGGGCTGCGGGTAGTTGCTGACGCCGTCGATGTCGTCGAAGGTCAGCCCGGCGTCCTCGACGGCGCGCTGGCAGGACTCCACCGCCAGCTGCCCCAGGCTGACGTCGGCGTGCCGGCTGATGCGCGAGAACCCCGTGCCGACGATGGCCACCTTGTTGCTGATCGGCATGGCCATCAGGCGCCCTCCACTGCGGGGGCGAACTGCGGCAGCATCATGCCCTCGTCGCCGATGGGTTCGAAGCGCACCTCGACGCGCATGCCCACGTGGACGCTCTCGGGGTCGGCCTCGACGAGGTTGCCGACCACCAGCAGGCCGGGCTGCTCGTCGATCTCCACCGCCATGGCGGCGTAGGGGATCATGTCCTCGAAGCCGACGACGCGCGCCTGGCGCATGATCGTGTAGCTCCACACCGTGCCGCGGCCGCTGACGGGCGCGTACTCGAAGCTGTTGGCGTGGCATTCGGGGCAGTAGGGCAGGGGAGGGTGGTGGAAGCGCGAGCAGCCGGTGCAGCGCTGCAGGGCGAGCACCCCCTGGCGCGCGGCGTCCCAGAAGGGCGCGGTCATCTCGTTGGGCACGGGCTGCGGCCGGTGCACCTGCTGCGGCCGGCGAAGCTCGGTCATGCGTCACCCTCCGAACCGACGAGCCCGCCGTATCGCTGAACATGGTAGACATCATGAAGCGGTTTCGCCAGCACCCCGGCGAGCCCCGGGCCTCGCGCCGAGGGGGTCAGGACGCCGATGATGTCGGGCCGTGGACCTGCTCGACCGACTCCGGCTGGAGCGCCCCGTGGTCCAGGCGGGGATGGGTGGCGGCATCGCCACGGCCCCGCTGGCCGCGGCGGTGTCCTCGGCCGGCGGTCTGGGCACGGTGGGCATCCTGGCCCCGCGGCTGCTCGCCGCCGAGCTGCGCCGGGCCGCCACCCGGGTGGCGCCCCGCCCCGTCGCCGTCAACCTCATCGTCCCCTTCACCCGCCGCGCCCACGTCGACGCGGCCGTCGACGGCGGCGCCTCGCTCTGCGTGCTGTCCTTCGGCTTCATGCCGTGGGCGGTGGCACGATTGCGCAGCGCCGGAATCGTCGTGCTGCACCAGGTGGGCACGGTTGCGGAGGCGAGGCGCGCCCTGCGCGACGGCGCCGACGGGCTGATCGCCCAGGGTCGTGAGGCCGGCGGCCACCTCGTCGGCGTCCGGCCCACCCTGGAGTTCCTGCCAGATGCGCTGGAAACCGCGGGCGGGCGGCCGGTCCTCGCCGCCGGCGGCATCCACGACGGCGCCGGCGCGCGGGCGGCGATGTCGGCGGGTGCCGCGGCGGTGGTGGCCGGCACCCGCTTCCTGCTCACCGAGGAGTGCAGCGCGCATCCGGCCTACAAGCGGCGGGTCTGCGGCGCCGAGCGGACCCTGGAGACCACGCTCTTCGGCTTCGGCTGGCCGCTGCGCCACCGCGTCGTGCCCAACGCCGCGACCGAGCGCTGGCTGCGCGCCGGGCGCGAGCCGCGCTGGATGCGCGCCCTGAGCCATGCCAGCGCGGCGCTGGGCCGCGTCGTCCCCATGGAGGCGTCGGACGTGCTGGCGTCGCGCGGCTGGCTGCCGCCCAGCCCCAACCCCGCCCTCGCCGGGCAGCCTGACGCCGCCGTCGACGCCGCGCCCCTCTACGCGGGCGAGTGCGCCCGCCACATCGACGCCGTCCTGCCCGCGGCCGCCGCAGTCGCCGCCCTCGACCCGCGCGGCTGAGCCGCGGCCTCAGGCCACCGGCACCCGCCCGCGCAGCTCGTCGAGGAAGAGGCGCGCCGCCTCGAAGGAGCGCCGGTCGGTGGGCTCGTGGTACGCGACGCCGGGCCGCGGCTCCTCGCCCGCATGGGTGAAGCCGTGCATGGCACCGCTGTAGGCGTTGAGCTGCCAGTCCGCGCCCGCCTCGTTCATCTCCTCGGCGAAGGCCGCCACGTCGTTCCACGGCACGTGCGGGTCGATCGCGCCATGGCAGGCGAGCACCTTGGCCCTGACCCTGCCCGGCTCGGCGCGGCGCACCGTGCTCAGGGCGCCGTGCATGCTGATCACACCCGCCAGGTCGGCGCCGGCGCGAGCCAGGGTGATCGCCGACATGCCGCCGAAGCAGAAGCCGACGGCGGCGAGGCAGCCGTCCGCCTCGGGGCACCCGGCCAGCGCGCTGATGCCCGCCATGGCCCGCTGCACCAGGCGGTCGGGGTCGTTGCGGAACCCTGTCAGCAGGGCCACCGTGCGTTCGCGGTCGCCCATGGTGCCCTCGCCGAACATGTCGCAGGCCAGCACCGCCAGGCCCAGCCCGGCGTACCGTGCCGCCTGCGAGCGGGCGTGGTTGTCGAGCCCGCCGCCGCCGTGGATGAGCAGCAGGCCGGGAAGCGGCCCGGGCTGGGAGTCCTCCCAGGCGAGGTGCCCGCTCAGGGCGGTGTCGCCGTCGCGGTAGGCGACGGTCCTGGTGCTGATCGTCATGGGCTGGCTGACCTCCGCTGCAATGGGCCTCGGGTGCTCGGTGTCCTCTTCGACCGGGGACATCCAATCGTGCCGTAGTGAGAGGTTCTGTCATGCCCACGCGCCGCCCGGTCTGCGCCGCCCTCGCCGTCGCCGCGTCCGCGCTGGCCGCCGCCTGGGGCCTGCCCGTCGCCGCCGCCGCGCCGTCGACGGCCGTCCTCGGCAGCGACGTGCTCCCTGGCATCGACTCGCTGCACGGCACGCCCGTCGACCCGGCGATGCGCATCCAGGTCGGCATCACCTTCAGCAACCCGCACGCCGCTGCGCAGAACGCGGCCTACCGCGCCATCTACACGCCGGGAAGCCCGCAGTATCACCGCTTCCTCAGCGAGCAGCAGCTCAGCGACGAGTTCGGCCTGCCCCAGGCGACCTTCGACCAGGCGCTGGCCTGGGCCCGGCGCGACGGCCTGCAGGAGATCTTCGCCGGTCCCACCCGCGAGTACCTCCTGCTCGGCGGCACCGCGGCGCAGGTGGAGCAGACCTTCTCGGTGGAGCTGCGCAGCTACCAGGCGCGTGGCCGCAGCTTCTACGCCAACACCGACGGGCCGACCGTGCCCGCCGGCCTCGACGTCGCCGGCGTGATCGGGCTCAACAGCTTCCTGCGCGCGCAGACCTTCGACCACCAGCCTCTGCAAACGGCGCCGCACGGCGCCTCGCATCCCGCGCAGAGCCAGTGCACCGGCAGCGTCTGCATCGGGGTGGCCACGCCGCAGGACCTCTGGCAGGTCTACGACCAGCCCAGCGACATCTCCAACCCGGCCGCGGACTTTGGCCAGGGGCAGCAGATGGCGGTCCTCGGTGAGGGCAACGTCGCCCAGCCGCTCGGCGACCTGCGACTCTTCGAGAAGGAGTTCGGCCTGCCCCAGGTGCCGGTCACCGTCGACGCCATCGGCGACAGCTTCGCCGACACCTCGGGCACCGAGGAGTGGGACATCGACTCGCAGTCGTCGACGGGCATGTCGCCCAAGGCGTTCGGCGAGACGTGGATCTTCGCCGACAACCTCAGCGACGCCTCGGTGGAGACGCTCTTCAGCGCCTTCGAGGCGGCACCGGGCATCATGGAGGCCAATGCCTCCTTCGGCGAGTGCGAGGAGGACCCGACGTCTGCGGCGACGAGCAATCCTCCCCAGCCGGGGGGCGGCTTCGGCGGGCTCGCCGGCACCGCCGGCGTGATGTTCACCCAGGCCTCGGAGAACACGCTGCAGCAGGCCACCCTGCTGGGCAAGACGCTCTTCTCCTCGACCGGTGACACGGGCTCCTCCTGCCCCGTCGTCGTCGCCGCCGTGATCGGCGCCGGCAACGGCGTGCTCAACCAGGCGTACCCGGAGACCAGCTACCCGGCCTCCAGCCCGTACGTCGTCGCCGTCGGCGGCACGGTGCTCTACACCACGCCCAGCACCGCCACGGCGCCCGCCTCCAACGCGACGCGCTCGCAGGAGTACCCCTGGAACTTCACCGGCGGCGGCAACACCTTCTACATCCCGGAGCCCGGCTACCAGAGCGGGGTCGCCTTCCTCGACAACCAGCCGTGCGTCTCGCAGCCCGACGGCACTCCGTACGGCTCGACGACGCCATGCCGCGGCATCCCCGACGTCGCCGCCCAGTCTGGTGACTTCCAGAGCAACGGCTACGCCATCACCTTCGGCGGCCAGCCGGACTTCCAGGGCGGCGGCACCAGCCTCGCCTCGCCGCTGTGGATGGGCATGTGGGCGCGCATCCAGGCGGCCTCGTCGGCGACCAACCACGGCCAGCACACCAACGGCTTCGCCGATCCCGCGCTGTACGGCGTCGGTCTCGACGCCAGCAAGGACCCGACGGCCTTCTTCGACATCGGCGCCGGCTCGGCGACCTTCCCGCCCAACAGCAACGGCTACTACACGAGCCAGCCGCGCACGCCCGGGGTGGACCCGTCGGGCTGGGACTACGTCTCGGGGCTCGGCGCGCCCGACGTCTGCGTGCTCACCAAGGACATCGACAACGTCGCCACCTGCGACGTCGCCACCGACAACGTCGCCGCGCCGGCGCCGAAGGACTGCGGGCAGCCCGGGCTGCCGTCCTGCACGGCGGCCGTCTGCGTCGCCGGCGGTCCGCTCTGGACCAACGGCAACCACGTCTCCAGCGACCTGCTGGGCAACAGCGATCCCCAGCTCAGCCTGCTGCAGGGCGGCATGTCGCTGAGCGCCGACGGCCAGACGCTGGTCGTCAAGCTCACCGTCAACGACCTCACCGAGACGGTGCCTCCCGGAGCGGCCGCCGACGAGTGGTACATGCTCTGGACCTACGCGGGCACGACGTACTTCGCCAACGCGGAGCTGACCGACGTCGCCGCCACCGCGGGGACGGGACCGACATTCAACGACGGGAACGTCAGCGTCACCGGCAGCACGCACACCTACAACCCGGTGCACACTGACACGGGCTCCTTCACCACAGGACCGAACGGCGTCGTCGAGATCGACGTGCCGGTGGCCAACGTGGGCGGTCCCACACTCGGCAAGGTGCTGCAGGCGCCCTCGGGTGAGACCGACATCGAGGTGGGCGCGCCCGGCGTCGGCGGGCTCCTGGGGAAGGTCGACGTCGGCGGGCCCGCCTGCAACGAGCTGCTCGGCACCGGCGCGGTCAACCAGGGCACCACCACCGCACCGGGCGGCGGGACGCTGCAGACCACGGGCGCCACCGCCAAGGGGAGCCCCAATACGGCGGGTGCCGCAGCGGCCGGCCCGCTGTCCACCCTGGTGGCCCCGCTCCTCACCATGGCGCTGCTCAGGCGCCGTCGCCGGGCACGGCGGGCAGCACCGCCGGGCTGACGGCGGTGACGGCCGCCGGCAGCGGCCTGATCCGCGCGGCGATGCGCATCGCCGCCCAGCCGGCCACCAGGATCTCCACCGTCGCCGCCATGAAGAACGGGGCGGGCGTGCCGTAGCGCGCCACCAGCGAGGTGGCCAGCAGCGGTGACACCGCGCCGGCCATCGCCTGCAGGCTCTGGCTGTAGCCGAAGATCTCGGCGCGCACCTGGAGCGGCGCGGTGCGCCCCAGCAACGTGTTGATGCTGGGCACCAGCGCGCCGGTGCCGAAGCCGACCATGGCGGTGAAGACGAGCATCGCCGCCAGCGACGGCGCCAGGCCGATGAGCAGGTAGGCGGTCGCCGTCCAGAGCGCGGCGGCGACCAGGGTGATGCGGTAGCCGGCGCGCCTGGCCACGCGTGCAACCGTCAGCGCGGCGAGCGCGGTGCAGAAGGCCTGGACGGCGGCGATGGCGCCGACGCTGGCGGCGATGTGGTGGGAGTCGGCGAGGTGGGCGGTGCGCAGCGGGGTCACCGGGGTGAGGCCGATGCTGATCGACTGCGCGAGCATGGCCAGCACGATCAGGGTGAACACGGTGCGGCCCACGCCCTCCAGCCTCATCACCGCCATGGCCCGCGGGCGGCGGATGCCGCGCTCCGGCCTGACGAAGCGCTCGTCGACGCCGGCGGCGGTCCAGATGCCGGCGAGGATGCACATCACCCCGGCCACCGCGAAGGCGTTGCGGATGCCGATCAGCGGCACCAGCACGGCGCCCAGGCCGGGTCCGACGATGGAGCCGATCGAGCTCCCCGACTGGATGACGCCGAGGCTGTTGGCGACGCGCTCCGGCGGCGCGGTGCTGGCCACCAGTGCGTTGGCGGCGGCGCCCGTCCCGGCCAGGGCGCCGGTGAAGAAGCGGACGGCGAAGAGCGCGTAGACGTTGGGCGCGTAGCCGCTCAGGATGAGGAAGAAGCCCACCCCGCACATCGCCCGCACCAGCATCGGCTTGCGCCCGATGCGGTCGGCCATGCGCCCCCACACCGGCGAGAAGATCGCCACCGCGGTCTGCGAGATGGTGAACATCGCGCCGGACCACAGCGCGATCGCCCCGGGGTCGTGCACACCGGTGGTCTGCACCAGCAGCGGCATGAAGGGGTACACGATGGTGACCCCGCTGATCATGCTGAACTGCCCCGCCCAGAGGATGGCCAGCTGGCGTGACCAGGATTGCTGGCCCGACCCCACGGCTGGGCTACCCGCTTAGCTGTCGAAGCACTTGAAGATGCGGGTCATGTTGCTGCCCAGGAGCTTCTGCCTGTCCTCGTCGGAGGTCCTGGTCTCGACGAAGCAGCGGTCGAACACGTAGTCGGCGTTGTGGGTCCAGATGCCGTCGATGTGCGGGAAGTCGTCCGACCAGAGCAGGTTCTCGACGCCGATGATGTCGCGCGCGGCGACCGCGGTCATGTCGTCGATGAAGGTGAGCGCGAAGTTGCGGCGGAAGAACTCGCTGGGCTTGTAGTCGAGCGGCACCGAGCCCATGCGCATGCGCTCGTTGACCAGCGTCTCGTCGAGACGGTCGAGCCAGAACGCCGCCCAGCCGGCCTCGAACTCGGTGGGGATGATGCACAGCTTGGGGTGCCGCTGCACAACGCGGGAGAGGATCAGCTCGTTGACGAAGCGCGACACCGCCACCGGCGCCATGCCGGTGCCGACGAAGACGCTCCAGGGGCGCTTGTGGATGGGGGTGAATCGCTCGGCGAAGGCGTTGGGCTGGCGGGCCATGCAGGCGGGGCCGCGGACCGAGCCGGTGTGGCTGACCAGCGGCATCTCCAGGTCCTCGGCGGCGGACCAGAAGGGCTCGTAGTAGGCATGGCTGTAGGGCGGGTCCATCGGCGTCAGCGGGATGTTGGCCGCCACCAGGCCCATCTCCTTGCAGCGCTTCATCTCGGCGATGGCCCAGTCGATGTCGTCGAGGCTCAGGAAGCCGACTCCGCGCAGCCGCTTCTCACGCCCCTTGCAGAAGTCGCGCACCCAGTTGTTCCAGGCGGTGAAGACGGCGCGCAGGAGGTAGGGGTCCTCGAGGCCGTAGAGGTGGAACCCCACGGTGGGGAAGAGGATCTGGCCGTCGACGCCGACGGCGTCCATGTCCTTGATGCGCTGCTCGGGGTCCCAGCCGCCGCGCATGATGTCGCGCTCGAAGCTGGGCTTGATGGGAACCGTCTCGGAGGTGCGGTCCTTGCCGCCCATGGCGGCGATGTTGGGCAGGGTGAGCCCCTCGGCCTTCCAGACGTCACCGCGCTCGGGGTCCTCGACGATGCGGGGAGCGCGGTCGCGGAACCGCGGCTCGACGTAGCTGGTCCAGAGGTCCCCCGGCTCGCAGATGTGCGAGTCGGCGGAGAGGACGCGCGCCCTGGTCTCCCGGAACGCTCTCGCCTCGGTCGCCGGTGTCACTGCTGTGGCCATGCCGTCCTCCGTCCGCCCTCGCGCCCAAGTATGGCCATTATGGTGAGGATATTCAGGTCGGGCAAGGCGCGCCCGCCGGCGGCCGCCTCAGCCGCGCTCGAAGACGGGGAGGCGGAAGGCGCCGGCGTCGTCCTCGCAGTCGAGGAAGGCGACCTGCACCGGCATCTCGAACCGCACCTCGTCGTTGGAGAAGCCGAGCGGGTTGCCGATGAACAGCGGCCCCTCCTCGAGCTCGACGAGGAGGGTGTCGTAGGGCGGCTCCAGCTCCTTGTAGTAGCGCTGGTGGAAGGTGTTCCAGCCGATCACCCGGCCCCGTCCCGACATGCGCTCCCAGGTGAGCCCGGTGTCGCCGCACTCCTCGCAGGCGTTGACCGGGGGCCAGGAGACGTGGCCGCAGGCGCCGCAGCGCTGCAGCCGGAGCTCGCCGTTGGCGCAGTGCGCCCAGAAGGTGTCGTGCGGTCCGCCGAGGGCGCGGTTGGGTCGTCGTTCAGCCATGCCTCACGCGCCTCGCACCAGGATCACGGGATCGACCTCCTGGGTGGTGGCCATGGAGAAGAACGAGGTCTCGATGCCCTCGATCTGGTGGCCCGCCGCCTCGTGGCGGAGCTGGCGGGTGGCCTCCACGATGTGGTTCCAGCCGTGCATGTACGCCTCGGAGAGCAGGCCGCCGCTGGTGTTGACCGGCAGCCTCCCGCCCAGCGAGGCGTGGCCCGCCTTGAAGAACTCCAGCCCCTCGCCGGTGCCGGCGAAGCCGTAGCCCTCCAGCTGCTGCACCAGGTGGATGCTCGACGCGTCGTAGCCCTGGAAGTGCTGCATGTCGTCGCGACCCAGCCCGGCCATGGCGAAGGCCTGCTCGCCCGCCTCGGCGAACTGCGGCCGCAGCCGCTCGCGAACCAGGTGGTGGAGCTTCCTGCGGTGGATCTCGGCGTGTCCCCAGCCGGCGACCAGCACCGGCGTGTGCCGCAGCGCCTCCGCCATGTCGCGCCGGCGCAGGATGATGCAGAGCCCGCCGTCGTTGACCAGGCACATGTCGAAGAGGTGCAGTGGGGAGACGATGTAGCGCGAGCCCAGGTAGTCCTCGATGCTGAGCGGCGTCCGCATGATCGCGTTGTCGTTGATCGAGGCGTGCCGGCGCAGCGTCATGGCCACGGCGCCGAGATCCGCCTCGGTGGCGCCGTGCGTGTTCATGTAGTAGCGGAAGATCAGCGCCCAGTGTGCGGCCTGCGAGCTCCAGCCCCAGGGGTGGTAGTAGTAGTAGGACACCGGTCCTGCGTTGGTGTACGTCGCCCCGCCGAAGCGCCGCCCGATGGCGCGCGAGGCGGCCGCGTACACCAGCGCGATGGTGTCGCACTGCCCGCTCATCAGCGCCGCCACCGCGGCGGGGATGGTGCCGGCCATGATGCCGCCGCCGCGGGTGATGAAGCGCGGCGTGATGCCCAGCACCTGGGCCATCTCCGCCGGCTCCGCGCCGCCGTAGATCAGCGAGACGCTGAGGCCGTCGACGTCCTCGCGCTGCAGCCCGGCGTCGGTCAGGGCGCGCTCGAAGGCGCGGAGGGCGAGCGACGCCGCGTCGGGCGCCTCGTATCCCGGGGCCTGGGCGCGCGCCGCCTTGTAGTCGGCACCGAAGTCGGTCTCGCCCACGCCCACGATGGCGACCTGCCGGCTCCACTCGCGCTTCGGCTCGACGACGAGGCCGACTCCACCTGTCTCTGTCATGGCGTCGGCGTCAGCTCGGCCATCGGGTCGAGGCCGAAGAACTCGCAGGCGTTGGTGCAGACGATCTTGCGCCGCTCGTCCTCGGGGACGCCCTCGAACAGCTCCTCGATCACCTCGGTGGAGTGCGGGAAGGTGCCCACGCTGTGGGGGAAGTCCGAGCCCCAGAGCAGGTTGTCGGTGCCGATGTAGTGGCGCAGCCGCGGCGCCATGCGGTCGGCGATGAAGCTGAAGCGGCAGTGGTCGCGGTAGTACTCGCTGGGCAGCCGGCGGAGCTTGGTGCCGCGGTAGCTGTACCAGCGCAGGTAGAACTCGTCCACCCAGTTGAGGCTGTGCGCCAGCCAGCCGCCCTGGGTCTCGGCGAAGTAGAAGCGGATGGCGGGGAAGCGGTCGAAGATGCCGTGGTTGGCGAGCTGCCCGACGGTGTTGAAGGCGGCCACGCCGGTGCCCATCCCGGTGAAGGGCGCGCCCTGCATGGTCTGCGCCGTCTGGCTCGGGAACGCGCCCGTCGCACCGCCGAAGTTGAGATGCGGTGAGAGCTTGACGTCGAGGTCGAGGGCGGCGGCGAAGAAGCGGTCGTCCTCGGGCGTGTAGTCGGCCTCGCCGCTCGGCCACATGCGCAGGCTCACCGAGCGCAGTCCCATCTCCCTGCAGCGCTCCATCTCGGCGATGGCGTCGTCGACGCCCGTCTCCATCACCATGGCGTTGCCGATCAGGCGGTCGGGCGCGTGGCTGCAGTAGTCCTCGGCGAGGAAGGTGTTGTAGGCGCGGATCACCGCCTTGTAGGCGCCGGCGTCCTTGCCGGCCAGGTTGCGGATGAACGCACCCATGAACACCGGCGGGTAGAGCACCTCGGCGTCGACGCCGTCGCGATCCTGCTCGCGCAGGCGCTGCACGGCGTCGCCGGTGCCCGGGCGGGGTGAGCCGTCCATCTCGTGGTAGCGCGCGCCGATGGGAGGCACCCACTCGTCGTAGGGCAGGTCGCAGACGAGGTTGCCGACGTTGTTGCGCTCCCACTCGTCCATCTGCCACCACTCGGTGCCGTCCTCCTTGGTGACGAGCCTCGGCGCCAGCTCGCGGTACTGGGCGGGGATGCGATGCTCGAGCAGCTCCGCGGGGAACTCGCAGTGGCCGTCGGCGGAGATGACGCGGTAGTGGCGTCCCGATCCGTTCGGCCTGGTCTGCGAGAGGTCGCGCAGCCGCGTCACCGCCGCCGGGCGCGGGTCCTCGACCCCGGTGGCCACCTCGACGGAGGTGACGTCAGGGTGGGTCAGCGCCGCCGCGCCGCGCCGCAGCATCGCGGTGAGCTCGGCGGGCGCCCGGGCCACGATGCGGTCCTCGACCTCCGCGGCGATGTCGTCGCTCTCCAGCACCGACGCCAGCGAGGCCATGACACCGTCGCGCGACGAGGCCACCGTCATCTCGATCCGCTTGCCGTCCGAGTGCACGGTGCGGTAGAGGCGATCGGCGGCGCGCGCCGAGGGCGGCGCGTCCTTGACGGCGTTGGAGAAGCCCATCTCCTCCCAGCGCCGCCACGTCTCGGGGTTCGACGCGTACTTCTCGTCGCCGCTGAAGAGCAGCGCGTAGTAGAAGTGCTCGACTGCGTTGCACAGCTCGAAGAACTCCGAGGTGTGCGGCATCCGGCGGGTGGTGACCGTCAGCTTCACGACCGTCATGCGCTGCTCCGCTCTGTGCTCGCTGCTCAGTTCAGCGAGTAGGCGCGGACGGCGTTGCCCGCCAGGATGGCGTGCCTGGTGCCGGCGTCCATGCCGTCGAACATCCTGGCGATGAACTCCTTGCTCTTCGGCCACAGCGTGGTGCTGTGCGGGTAGTCGGTCGAGAACATGGTGGCGCTGGCCAGCCTGGGGTCGCGCCTGCACATGTCGGCGCCGACGAAGTCGTCGAGGATGGTGACGAAGACGTTGGTGCCGAGGTAGGAGCTGGGCTCCCGGGAGAAGGCCAGCTCGGCCCAGTGCCGCTGCCGCTCGTACTCCTGGTCCATCTGCATGGCCAGGCCGGGCAGCCAGTTGCAGTTGACCTCGGCGGCGACGAAGATGAGGCTGGGGAAGCGGTCGAAGAGGCCAGAGAAGATCAGGTTGCTGATCGGGTTGATGGCCGAGAAGAAGCGCTGCACGATGCGGGCCACGTTGATGCCCTGGGGTGCGTCGGGACCCGGTCCAGGGGTCTCCTCCTTGCGGCTCACCCCGGTGCGGTGGATGGTCACCGGCACGCCGGCCTCGGTGGCGACCTTCCAGAGCGGGTCGTAGCGATGGTCGTGGTAGCCGACCTCCGCGGTGGGCAGGTAGAGCCCCCGCGCGCCCTTGGCGACGACGCGCTCCGCCTCGGCCACCAGGGTCTCGATGCCGTCGTTGACCGGCATGAAGGGCAGCGAGATGAGGCGGCTGGGATCGGCGGAACAGAAGTCGTCGATCAGCCAGTCGTTGTAGGCGCGCACGCAGGCGACCGCCAGCTCGCGGTCGGGGATCATGTAGGCGGAGCCGACCGCTGCGGGGTAGATGGTGGCGGCGTCGACGCCGTCGCGCTCGTTGTCCTTGATGTGGGCGGCGCCCTCGTAGTTGCCCGGCAGCAGTTCCTCGAACTTGATGCCGTGGGTGCGGTACTGCTTGAAGTTCTGCTCGCTGATGGCGCCCACGGCGCCGAGGCCGAAGGTCACCTTGGGCGGGTTGCCGTCGAAGCTCCAGCCGTCACCGCCGTCGTCGCCGCGCATCATCCGCGGGGCCTTGTCGCGCAGCGCCTTGGGCACCCGGTCCACGTACGTCCCGGGCGGCTCGTTGATGTGGTTGTCGGTCGAGATGACCCTGTAGTCCATGGCCCGTACTCCTGTTCGCACCAACCGGCCGCCGTCCCCCGAACCTGACGATTATGAACATCAATAGGCGGGTTGGGGAGGGCGGGGTCGGGGCGGAGCGAGGACGCCGCTCGTCGCTGCTAAGGTGCCCCCTCGTGACCGATCCCGGGGAGGGTTCCGCCGCCGCGACGGAGGCGGCCACCGACATCCCGCTGCTGAGCCGCCTCACCCGCGACCTCGTCGTCCACGATCTCGCCGCCGACGGGGCGGAGGTGCTCCGCGGCGTGTTCATGCCGCTGCGCTCGCGCGTCGTCGTCGAGGTGCAGTCGGCCTACTCGTTCCTCGGCAACTCGCGCGGCGCGCTGCTCTTCTACGCGGCCCAACCGGACACGCCGGGCGCGCTGCTCTACGACTCGGGTGGCGCGCCGGTGCCGGGCGCGGCCGTGCACTCGGTCGCCTCGGTCAACGGTGAGTCCGCCTGGGCCACGACCTGCAGCCGCCGCCTGATCCTCGACGTCGAGCCGGGGCGGCCGGTGACCTGGCAGATCATCGCCGGGATCATCGGCGGGTCGCAGACGCTGCCCGTGCCCGGCGCTGAACGCATCGCCGTCACACCCGACGGTCGCACGGCGTTCGTCACCTGCCCCGCCGCCGGCGTGGTGACGCCGATCGCGCTCGGCCGGCCGGGGTACTCCTACGACCGGCAGCTCAACGGCATGGACGAGCTGCGCCCCGCCATCGCCTGCGCGGATGCGACGCACGTGTGCACGGGTGACCTGCACGCGCTGGTGTCGCAGGGTGGTGCGCGACCGCGGTTGTCGATCCTCGCGGTGGCGGACCGCACGATCGTGGCTGAGCTGGAGGTGACCCAGGGTGCCCCGCTCGGCGGTGCCGTGGCGCCGGACGGCTCCTTCGCGGTGGTGGCGACGGATGCGGGCGCGCTGCTGCGCGTCGCGCTGCCGGGCGGGGAGTGCGCGACGGCGACGGTCGGCGGACGGCTGGTCGACGCGGCGATCGGCGCCGGCGGGGATGCGGCATGGGTTGCCGACTCCGCTCGGAGGGCCGTGCATCGCTTGCGCCTGCCCGGCCTCACCGTGCAGGCGAGCGCCGCTGTGCCCGCGCCGCCGTGTGCGGTGCGCGTCGCCCAGGACGGCGGCGTGTGGGTGCTCTGCCGCCCCGACCCGCCGGCGCCGGGGCGGCTGCTCGGCATCGACCCCGCCGGCGATCGCGTGCTGCACGACTTCGAGCTGCCCTTCGCCGCACCGCGGGACATGGCGCTCATCCCCGTCGCCGAGCAGACCAGCGGGCTGGTGCGCACCGCCTGGGTCGTCTTCGACGGCGGTCGCTACTGCGAGTTCAACATCGCGGGCACGTTCGCCGGGCAGGTGCACAGCATGCATCGGGGCGGCTTCGGCGAGGACGTCGGAGCCGGCGGCGTCGCCGTCAACGACTTCGGCGAGATCTGGGTGGCCCAGCCGGCGGCCGGCGACGTGTTCAAGTGGATCGGCGGCCGGCTGCAGTGCCGCGCCGACGAGGGCCGCATGCTCAACGGCATCTTCTTCGGCGAGTACTGCGAGGTGCTGGTCCACGGCGCCGCACCGGTGGACTGAGGCGCCGTGCGGCGCGCCGGCTACTCGAACTCGGCGTCCACCGTGGCCGCGATGCCCTCGCGGTAGCCGGCCGACTCGCGGTCGCCGCCGCGGAAGACGGTGGGGACCGCGGCCGCGGTGCGGGCGAACTCCGTCATGTGCACGCCGTAGGCACCGGTGACCGCCGCGGGCACCTCCGCGCCGGGCTCGACGATGAGCAGGTCGTCCTTGGTCAGCTCGACGTCGCCGATGCGCATCGACCCGTTCCACAGCAGCAGTGCGCGCCAGTCGCGATGGTGGTGGGCGGGGATGGACACCGACGCCGGCAGCCTGGTGTCCAGCATCACGCCGCGCCCGGGATCGGCCGCCTCGCCGAGGTCCCAGCGCTGGCCGCCCTGCAGCTTCCCCGTGCGCACCCCCGCGACGCCGGCGAGCGGAGTCGTCTGGTTGCCGAGGTTGTGCTCGGAGCCGGCGGGACGCGGCAGGAAGTTGGCGGCCTTGCCGCTCTTCGCCGTCTGCAGGTGCGCGAGCGTGGGATGGTCGTGGAACTCGGGTCCGTAGCCGCCGCCGGAGAGCACGTCCTGGGCGAACACCTCGAGCAGCTGGCAGCCCTTGGGCCCGTTGAGGACGGGGCCGTATTCGACGCGCGCAGGCGAGATCAGCACGTCGCCGGGGTTCATCCACCAGTCACCGATCAGCACCGACCCGTCGATGACGATGACCGCGATCCAGCAGTCGTGCCAGTGCATCGGCCAGAACTGGTTGCGGGCCATGCGGATGTCGGGGATCTGCATGCGCCAGGGATCCTCGGCGCGGCCCAGGCTCCACTGCTGGCCCCAGAGGCCGCCGCAGAGCTGGTCGCTGTCGCGAACGACGTTGTCGGGGCCGTCCTTGCCGCCGGGGGCGAGGCGTTCGAGCGTGAGACCGCTGGCGACGGGCCGGGCTGCTGCGGGTGTCTGAACCATGGCCTTCTCCTCTCATCGGGCACCCGCCGACCGCGAGTGAGATCGTGGCACAGCGCGTGGCGCGAGCGCGAAGGCCGCCCGCGTCAGACGGCGGTCCAGCCCCCGTCGACCGCGATCGTCTGCCCGGTGACGAAGCTCGACGCTCCGGACGCGAGCAGCAGCAGAACGCCGTCCAGCTCGTCCTCACGCCCTGTGCGCCCCATCGGCGCGCCGCGCTCCATGAAGGCGATGCTGCGCTCGCCCGCGAACATCTCCTCGTTGATCTCGGTGGCGAACCAGCCCGGTGCGATCGCGTTGACGCGCACCCCGCGCCGGGCCCACTGCGCCGCCAGCTCGCGCGTCAGGTTGACCACCCCGCCCTTGCTGGCCGCGTAGCCGGCCTGCTTCACCCGCCCGTTGCCCACCAGCCCCAGCACCGAGGCGACGTTGACGATGCTGCCGCCGCCCTCCTGCTCCAGCATCACGCGCGCCGCCTCCCGGCAGCCGACGAAGACGCTGACCAGGTTGACCTCGACCACCTCGCGGAAGCTCTCGGTGGACTCCTCCTCGGCGGGTGCCGGCTGCGACACCCCCGCGTTGTTGACCATGACGTCGAGGCGGCCGAAGCGCTCCACCGCCGCGCGCACCAGCGCCACGACGTCGGCCTCCTCGCGCACGTCGCAGCGCACCGCCAGCGCCCGGCCGTCGCCCAGCTCCGCCGCCAGCGCCTCGATGCGGTCCACGCGGCGCGCGCCCAGGACCACCGACGCGCCCGCGCCGTGCAGCACGCGGGCGAAGCGCGCACCCAGGCCGGAGGACGCGCCGGTCACCACGGCCACCCGGCCGCCCAGGTCGAGCAAGGCTCAGCCGGGCCCGGCGCAGAGCATGCGCAGGGCCAGCTCGGCGTAGGCGTCGGCGACCTCGTCGACGGCATAGGGACCGCGCGGGTCGAACCACTCGGAGACGCGGATGCCCATGCCGCCGATGGCGGCGACGGCCAGCCACGGGTCGTGGCAGGAGAAGAGCTCCGCGGCGACTCCCGCCTCGACGACCTCGAGGAAGAGCCGCTCGGAGTCGTGGCGCACCTCCATCACCCGCGCGGCGTTGGCCGGGGAGAGGGCGTGCAGCTCCTTGTTGCACACCCGGGTGAGCAGCGGATAGGTGGCGTGCACGCGCACGTGCGCATGCACCACGGCGCGCATCCGGCTGGCCGGGTCCTCGGGCGCCGCCTCCGCGGCGCGGCGCATCCACTCGTTGTGCTCCAGGTGGCCGACCACCATCAGCTCGGCGAGCAGGTCCTCCTTGGCGCTGACGTGCGAGTAGACCGAGCTCACCGTGACCCCGGCCGCCTCGGCCAGCTCCCGGATGGAGACGCCGTGGTAGCCCCGCTCGCCGAAGCGCACCAGGGCGGCCTCGTGGAGGCGGCGCAGGGTGCCGTTCGAGCGCAGGCGCGGCGGCAGCAGGGCGCCCTGCGAAATGACGCTGGGCGGGGGGTTGTCGATCGGTTGGGGGGCGCCCGCCGCAGGAAGCTGAGCTGCGGCGGCGTTCGTGCTGGACAGGTCCGATCCTCCTCGGCTCACCGCTGAACGGTACATCGGGATCGGGCCTTGACATCGCCCGGAGCCGCTGCTCCACAATACCGAGCGATCGTTCGCTCGGCAAGCACGGTGGCCTGGAGCGGGCGCCAAGGAGGTTGGAGTTGAAGCGACTGCCACAGCAGGTCCGGCTCTGGCTGGGCACGGCGACGCTGGCGCTGACCATCGCCTCGGGGATCGGGCTGCTCGCGGCCACCCCCGGGCTCGCCGACAGCCAGGACATCGCCCTCGACCGCCAGGCCTACGTGCCCGACGCGGGCGCCGACGCCTACCAGGCCTACGCCGTGGAGTTCGGCTGCACCACTCCCCCCTGCCCGGACCCGGCCAGCATCCACGTCGGCGCAACGCCCAACCAGAGCGCGTACCACTCCCTGGTCCACATCGAGCTGAACGCCATCCCCGCCGGCGACACGGTCAGCTCGCTGGTGCTGACGCTGGCGGTGAACGCCGACAACGGCAGCACCGACAACGTCAACTCCGGCCCCGCGTGGATCCTCGACGCATACCCGCTGAGCAGCGAGCTGCCCGCGGGCTTCTCCGGCTGCGCCAGCTCGGCGCAGTGCTCTGCGCCGCAGGCGGACCAGACGGTGTCCCCCGTGGTGGGCAAGGCGGTCACCGACAGCAGCGGCGCCATCACCGCCTTCAGCTTCGACGTCGCCCGTTTCCTCCCCTACTGGCAGAACAAGGGCGTCAACACCGGCCTGGCCATCCTTCCCGACGCGGTCGACACCACCCAGCCGTGGACCGTCGCCTTCAACCGCGACCACGACATCGCCACCGCGACCGTCTCGACGCCGAGCGGCGCGACCACGGTGATCAGCTCCTCGGCGTCGAGCGGCGGCGGCAGCGTCTTCACCAGCGGGGGCAGCGGCGGTGGGGGAGGTGGCGGCGCCTCGTCGGCCGTGGTGCCCGCGGTGGTCGCTCCGGCGACGGTGCCCACCACCGGCGCCTCGCCGGCCCCCGTCGCGTCGGCGGTTCCCGCGCCGAAGACTCCGCAGCCGGCGGTGGTCGTCGAGCAGGCTGCCTCGGGACAGGTTCCGATCTGGCTGCTCGTCTTCGGCATCAGCCTGGCATTCTCCGCCGCTCTGCTGGCCCAGCCCGCGGTGCAGGCGTTCAGCAGCGCCGCCGGGCTGCGCGCCGGGACGCTGGCCCAGCTCAAGTTGCACCCGCGCGCCGTGGCGGTGGCGGGGACGCTGCTGCTCTGGAGCTCGGGTTGGGGGGTCTACAACCACACCATCGGGACTCCGGCTCCCGCCGCGGCGGTGACCGGTGGCGGCCAGCCGGTCGCCGGCATCCCCAGCTACGCGCCGGCGACGAGCAGCGCGGCGCCGGGCTCGGCGGCGACTGGCGCGCCGGGCGCCGCGGGCGGCAGCGGCACCGGCGGCGGATCTGCCGGGAGCGGCGCGGGGTCCAACGGCGCGGGCGGCGCAGCCGCGGTCGGCGCCGCGGCCTTCGCCGGCAGCGCGCCGGTCGCACCGCGGGCGAACCTCTTCACCCCCGCCGAGGACAACATCGGCATCAGCAACACGCGCATCCAGATGTGCGCCCACGCGGCGCTCACCTTCGGTCCCGCCTTCAACATCGGCGCCAGCGACCTCAACGTCTTCTGGCAGATGGTCAACGACCCGAACGCCGACCCCTACCCGCACACCGCCGGCCAGTCGGGGATCTACAACCGCCAGATCCTGCAGCCCGACGGCTCTGCGGGCATCTCCATCCAGGACGACGGCTACCAGCCCAACAAGGCGGTGCAGGCGGCGCAGGCCTGCCAGAACCAGTCGGGCGGCGACTTCTTCCTGCTCAGCGGCATCGGCTTCGACCAGATCCCCACCGTGCGCGACTGGGCCGAGCAGAACCACATGCTCTACATCCACCACATCGCCACCCAGGCACGCGGCCTGCAGTACAGCTTCACCATGCTGCCCACCCTGGAGCAGATCGGCACCCAGTTCGGCCAGTACTACGTCAGCAAGTTCGCCGGCAAGAACATCGGCATCATCGAGCGGCAGAGCTCGAACTGGGAGCCGGGCATCACCACCTTCAAGGCCGCGCTGGCCGCGGCGGGGATGTCGAGCAAGGTGGTCAAGGACGACTTCGTCACCAACAACCAGGGCGACTACACCAAGGAGATCCTGGACATGAAGGCGTCGGGAGCGCAGGTGGTGCTCATCTGGGAGAACGCGCTGGCCGCCGACCAGATCATCCAGCAGTCGAGCAACCAGTCATACGACCCCAAGTGGCTGCTCTATCCCTTCAACCTGACCCTGTACACGCTCAACCAGTCGGGCGTGGACACCAGTGGCATGCAGGGCATGGTGCCCTGGCCCGCGTACACGTCGTCGTCGGCGCGCTGCACCTCGGGCGGCAGCGGGATCACCCGCAAGGACGCCGACTACGGACAGTACATGGAGGAGATCAAGCAGTTCGAGGCCGCCTACGCCAAGTACGACCCCGCCGCCGACCTGTGCGGTGACGGCGGCGACCTGCTCTTCGGCACCTGGGAGGCGTGGCGCCAGGTGGCCGACCTGCTGGTGAAGTGCGGCGTGACCTGCAGCCGCAACGCCATCGCCGGCCTGATGCTCGACGGCTACAGGTCGACCGTCGGCGCCAACTGCCCGGTCGACTTCAGCGGCGGCGACCATCATCACGGCGGCTCCGCCGAGGACCTCTACGCCGTGAAGCCCGAGAACGGCGGGCCTGGATGGATCAACACCGGCTACTGCGAGGCCAACATCTCGTGATCACCGCGCTCGTCGTCGGCATCGTGCAGGGCGGCGTCTACGCGCTCATCGCGCTGGGGCTCGTGCTCTGCTACCGCGGCACCCGGGTGCTCAACTTCGCCCAGGCGGAGATCGGCGCGGCCTCGCTGTTCATCGCCTGGATCGTCGTCGGCGCCTGGCACCGGCCCTACTGGATGGGTGCGCTGGCGGCGATCGCCTTCTCGGTCGTCGTCGGGCTGCTCTTCGAGGCGTTCATCGTGCGGCCGATGGCGGCGGCGTCGCGTCTCACCGTGGCCGTGGCCACCATCGGGCTGTTCGGCTTCCTGGTCGCCGCCGAGGCGTACCTCAACGGACCCACGCCGCGCTACCTGCCGCGGCCCATCGGGGGCAACGGCGTCGACGTCGCCGGCGTCAGCGTGAGCTGGACGCAGATCCTCACCTTCGGCATCATCGCGGCCGTCGCCGGCGGCCTCACCTGGTTCCTGCGCCACACCGACTTCGGGCTCGGCGTGCTGGCGTCGGCGCAGGACGCCACCGCGGCGCGGCTGGTGGGCATCCCCCAGGCGATGGTCAGCATGTTCACCTGGGGCGTGGCCTCGGCGCTGAGCGCATTGGCGGCGCTGCTCATCGCGCCGACGATCACCTACTTCGGCCCCAACGCCGTCGGGCCGCGACTCTTCATCTGCGGGCTGGCCGCGGCGCTGCTCGGCGGGCTGACGTCGCTGAGCGGGGCCATCGCCGGCGGCCTCGTCGTCGGCGTGCTCACCTCGGAGGCGACGCAGTACGGGCCCAGCGGCGTCGCCGGCGTGTTCACCGTGGTGCTCTTCGTCATCGTCGTCGGCGTGCTGCTGCTGCGTCCCCAGGGTTTGCTGGGACGTGCCGCGGTGCGCGCGGAGTCGGCATGACCACGCTGCACGTCGCCGACAGCGCGGTGCAGCCGGGCGCTGCGCCACCCGCCACCCAACCAGCGCCCTCGCGACGCGGTCCGCTGCTGACGCCGCGGCGCAGCAACGTCATCCTGGTCCTGCTCGGCGCCATTCTGCTGCCGACGCTGACGTACCGCGCCATGCCGCTGCTGCCCAGCACCTATCCGCAGGCGCTGGCCCTGGCGGCGGCGATGGCGGTCGGCGCCCTCTCGCTCAACATGCTGCTCGGCTACGCCGGACAGATCTCCCTGGGCCACGGCGCCCTGCTTGGCGTCGGCTCCTACGCCGCGGGCCTGGTCACCAGCGGCGCCGGCCTGCCGATGTGGGTGGGACTGCCGGTCGCGGCTCTGATGAGCGGGTTGATCGCCCTGGTCATCGGCTTCCCGGCGCTCCGGCTGCGCGGCCTCTACCTCGCCGTGGTGACGGTCACCTTCGGCTACATGATGTACAACTTCGTCCTGCAGCTGACCGTCTTCACCGGCGGGTCGTCCGGCGTGGACGTGGTGCGACGCCTGTGGGGCCGCACCGTGAGCACCCCGCAGTCCGACATGCTCGCCGCCGCATTGGTGGTGCTGGTGCTCATCTGGCTGCTCGACAGCAACGTCACCCGCAGCAAGCTGGGCCGCGCCTTCCGGGCCATCCGTGAGAGCGAGGCGGTGGCGGGCTCGTTCGGCGTCGACGTGTCGCGCTACAAGCTGCTCGCCTTCGTCCTCAGCGGCGCCATCGCCGGTGTCGCCGGCGCGCTGTTCGGCTTCGCCTTCTACCAGGTCAACTCGGAGACGTTCAACCCGCCGGCCGCGGTCGACTACTCGCTGCTCCTGCTCATCATCGTGGTGGTCGGCGGCCTGGGCAGCCGCGCCGGCGTGGTCATCGCCGCCTTCGTCTTCCAGATGTTCCAGTTCATCATCGGCGACCGCTTCGGCAGCAGCTCCTTCATCTACGGCATCTTCCCCATGCTCGGCTCGCTGCTGCTGATGCTCACGGTGGCGCGCCATCCCGACGGCTTCGCGGGCCTGGTGCGCGAGCGGCGAGGGCACCGCCGTCGCCGCCTCGCCGCCGCGGCCGCCGACGAGTCGGAGCACCCCATGCCCGCATTGCCCTCGATGCCGCGCCCCGTCGAGGCCGCGCGCACGCTGGAGCTCGACCGTTCCGTGCCGCTGCTCGAGGTCGAGACCGTGAGCATGCGATTCGGCGGGCTTGTCGCCGTCGACGGCGCCTCGCTGCGCGTGGACCGCGGCGAGATCGTCGGTCTGATCGGCCCCAACGGTGCGGGCAAGACGACCCTCTTCAACTGCATCTCCGGCCTGCTGCGCCCGGACACGGGTCGGGTGCGCATGGGAGGGCGCGACATCTCGGCCCTGACCGCGCACGACCGCGCCGCGCTCGGTCTCTCCCGCACCTTCCAGCAGATCGGGCTGGCCAAGGACCAGAGCATCCTGGAGAACATGCTCCTGGCCCAGCACGTTCTGGCCGGCTATGACCCGAGCTCGGCGCTGGTCTACAGCGGGCGGGTGGCGCGCTCCGAGGAGCGCATGCGGGAGCGCGCCGTGGCGGCCGTCGCGGCGCTCGGCTTCGGCGGCCGCGAGGACGTGCCCGTGCGCCTGCTCTCGGGTGGCCAGCAGCGCATCGTCGAGGTCGCCTGCGCGCTGCTCACCGATCCCGAGCTGCTGATGCTCGACGAGCCCTCGGCGGGCATGGCGCCGGTGATGGCGGAGTCGCTGGCCGACCGGCTGCGCGACCTGCGCGACTCGCAGGGGCGCACGGTGCTGCTCATCGAGCACAACGTGCCGCTGGTGCTCGACGTCTGCGACCGCGTCTACGTGCTCACCGCCGGCCGGGTCATCGCCTCGGGCACGCCGGAGGAGATCCTCGCCCAGCCCGAGGTGATCAACGCCTATCTCGGGGAGGCGGTGGCATGACCGCGCTGCTCGGCGTCGTCCCGCAGGACCGTTCCCGCCGGCACCCGGTCCAGCCGCTGCTCGACGTCAGCGGCGTGGTGGCCGGCTTCGGCGCCCACGCGGTGCTGCACGGCATCGACATGTCCGCGCGCGACGGCGAGATCGCCGGCATCTTCGGGCTCAACGGCGCGGGCAAGAGCGTCACCCTCAAGGTCATCGCCGGCCTGGTTCCTGCCTGGAGTGGCAGGATCATGCTGGGCGCCAACGCCATCACCGGGTTGAGTGCGGAGCGGCGGGTGTCGCTGGGCATCGGCAACGTGCCCCAGGGCAAGCAGGTCTTCACCGAGCTCACCGTCGAGCAGAACCTGCGTCTCGGCGCCTACCAGCTGCGCCGCCGCAACCGCGAGCAGTACCAGCCGCTGCTGGAGCGCGTCTACGAGCGCTTCCCGGTGCTCTACGCGCGGCGGGACCAGGCGGCGGGCACGATGTCGGGCGGCGAGCAGGCCAGCCTCTCGGTGGCGCGCGCGCTGATGTCGGAGCCGCGCCTGCTGCTCATCGACGAGCCCTCGGCGGGGCTGGCGCCGAAGATCGTCGAGGAGCTCTTCACCACCCTGGGCGCGCTCAACCGCGACGGGCTCACCATCCTGCTCGTCGAGCAGAACATCACCTTCGGCATGCAGCTGGTCAACACCGCCCACCTGCTGCGCCAGGGGCGCGTCGTGTACAGCGGCGACGTCGCCCATCTCGACCGCGATCGCGTTGCCCAGGAGCTCGGCATCGGCCGCCTCCTCCGGCGTGGCGGGGCGGCGGCACACCCACACGCTGGCAACGGAGACCGCACATGACGACGCTGCAGCCCACCGTCGTGCCCCAGGAGTTCGACCTCCAGCTCCCCTCGGGACGCGTCCATGCCGAGCGCTTCGGGCCCGAGGACGCGCCGCTCGCCATCTGCATCCCGGGGCTGAGCGCGAACCTCAAGAGCTTCGACTTCCTCGGCGAGCGGCTCGCCTGCGACGCGCTCCAGGTGGTCGCCATCGACCTGCGCGGTCGCGGACGCAGCGAGGTGACCCCGCCCGGCACCTACGGCTGGATCAACCACGCGCGCGACGTCCTCGCCGTCGCCGATGCGCTGGGAGCGAAGCGGTTCTCCCTGATCGGGCAGTCGATGGGCGGCGCCGTGGCCATGACCGCGGCGTGGCTCGACGCGTCGCGCATCGAGCGCATCGCCCTGCTCGACATCGCCGGGCGTCCCGACGAGTCCGTGCTCGGTCCCATCGGTGCGGCGGTGGCGCGGCTCGGCGCCGTGTACCCCTCGGTCGAGGGCTACGTCGCCCTGGTCCGGCAGATCGGCACCATCGAGCCCTGGAGCGACTACTGGCAGCGCTACTTCGAGTACGAGCTGCAGCCGGCCGAGGGCGGCGTGGCCTCGCTGACCGACCGCGGCGCGGTGCTGGAGGACGGCGCCTTCGGGGCGGGGTCGTATGCGTTCGGCGACAGCGCCGGCGTCTACGCACTCTGGAAGGCGCTGACCATGCCGGTGCTGCTGCTCCGCGCCTCGCGGGAGCTGCTACCCGGACTGGGCCACATCGTGCCGGAGCCGGAGCGCGTCCGCTTCCTGCGCGAGGTGCCCACCGCGCGCAGTGTCGAGGTCGACGCCAACCACTACGGCATCAACACCCACGAGGACTCGGCGCGCCACATCGCGGAGTTCCTGGGAGTGCGCGCCCGGTGACCATGATGGACGTGCAGCTGACCAGCCGGTTGCTGCTCGCCCACGCCGACCGGCATCACCGCGACGTCGAGATCGTCAGCCGCTTCCCCGACGGGCAGGTGCGGCGCACCACCTACGGCGAGTTCGCGTTGCGCACGCGGCGGCTGATGAACGCGCTGGACTCGCTGGGGATCGAGGCGGGTGCGCGCGTCGCCACCCTGGCCTGGAACCACCATCGCCACCTGGAGTGCTACTTCGGCATCCCCGGCACGGGGCGGATGATCCACACGCTCAACCTGCGCCTCAGCCCCGCGGAGCTGGCCTACATCATCGACGACGCCGACGACCGCGTCATCCTCGCCGACCCGGATCTGCTGCCGCTGCTGGAGCAGGTCGACGCGCTGGGCGGGTTGGGTGGCGTGTCGCACGTCATCGTGCTCTCCGACACCGTGCCTGCCACCTCGCTGCGCGACGTGGTCGCCTACGAGTCGCTGCTCGCGGCGCAGCCCGACACCTACGACGAGCCGGAGATCGACGAACGCACGCCGCTCGGCATCTGCTACACGTCGGGGACGACGGGGCGGCCCAAGGGCGTCGTGTACACGCATCGCTCGGTGGTCCTGCACACCATGGCGGTGAGCTCGGCCGCCGGCGTCGGCATCGGTCCCTCCGACTGCGTGCTGCCCGTGGTGCCGATGTTCCACGCCATGGCCTGGGGAATGCCGCACGCCGCCGTGGCGGTGGGCGCCAAGCTCGTCTTCAGCGCGGGGCCGCTGGAGGCCGGCCCGCTCGTCGACCTGCTCGTCGACGAGGAGGTGACCATCAGCGGCGGCGTGCCCACGGTGTGGATCGCCGCTGCCGACGAGCTCGCGGCGCGCGGCGTGCGCCTGCCCGCGATGCGCCATCTCGTCTGCGGCGGGTCGCAACCACCGCGACCCCTCATCGAGCGCTTCCTCCGCGAGTTCGGCCTGCCCGTCATCCAGGCGTGGGGGATGACCGAGACCTCGCCGCTGGCCAGCATGGCCTGGCCGCACCACGCGCTGCGCAACCTGCCCGACGACGAGGTGACCACGCGTGCGCGCTGCCAGGCGGGACTGCCCATCCCCGGCGTCGACCTCTCCATCCGCGACGCCGAGGGGAAGGAGGTGCCCCCCGACGGCGAGACGATGGGCGACCTCTGGGTCCGCGGCCCGTGGGTGGCGGAGTCGTACTGGAAGGGGGCCGGCGCGGAGTGCTTCGAGGACGGCTGGTTCCGCACCGGCGACGTCGCCGTCGCCTCGCCCGACGGCTACTTCGTCATCGCCGACCGCAGCAAGGACCTCATCAAGTCCGGCGGGGAGTGGATCTCCTCGGTCGACATGGAGGGCGACATCATGGCCATGCCCGACGTCGTCGAGGCGGCGGTTGTGGCCATCCCCGACCCGAAGTGGCAGGAGCGCCCGCTGGCGGTGGTGGTGCCGCGATCCGGCGCGACGGTGACCCTGGACGGCGTCCGCGCGCATCTCGAGTCGCGCGGCTGGGCGCGCTGGCAGCTTCCCGACCGCGTCGAGATCGTCGAGGAGGTGCCGCGCACCAGCGTCGGCAAGTTCGACAAGAAGGCGGTGCGCGCCAGGTACGCTTCCGCCGCGGTTTCCGCAGGCGGAGGCGACTGACCAGCGCGGCTCACCCGCGGCGGAACCGCGCCACCGCGAGCGGCGCGAACACCACGATGATCCCCGCCGTCCAGAGCAGCGCCCTGGCAACGTAGTAGCCGGAGTCGTGGGCGAGCAGGGGACCCGCCTGCGGCCCCAGGGCGAGGGAGCGCACGGCGTCCACCATCACCGTGATGGGCTGATGGTTGGCGAAGGCCTGCAGCCATCCGGGCATCGAGTCCACGGGGACGTAGGCGCTCGACACGAAGGTGAGCGGGAAGACGAGGAAGCCGATCCCCTGCGCCGCCTGGGCGTTGCTGGCCAGGGTGCCGAGGGCGACGAACATCCACTCGAAGGCGACGCCGTACGCGACACACAGCGCGAAGGCCGCCAGCGCCGCGCCGGCAGATCCGTGGAAGCGGAAGCCGACCACGAAGCCGAGCGCAGTGGTGATACCCAGGCCCCAGACGAGCTGCGCGACGTCGGCGAGCGCGCGCCCGCTCAGCACGGCGCTGCGCGGGATGGGCAGCGAGCGCAGCCGGTCGACGAAGCCCTCGCGCATGTCCTCGGCGACTCCCGCGGCGACGCCGACGCCGACGAACAGCACCATGGTGGCGATGAACCCCGGCACCAGGAAGTCGACGTAGGGGATGCCGCCGGCGTCGATGGCGCCGCCGAAGACGTAGCGGTAGACGAGCAGGAAGATGGCGCCCTGCACCGTGCCCAGGACGACGAGCTGGGGCGTGCGGAAGAACCGCACCATGCTGCGGCGGGCGATCACCAGGGTGCTCGCCCGCATCGTCGCGCTGCTCATGCACATGCCTCCATGGCGACGGTGCCGTGGCCCGTCGTGCCGGTGAACGAGAGGAACACCTCGTCGAGCGTCGGCGGTCGCAACGAGATGTCCTCGACCTCCGCGTCCGCCTCGCTGAGCGCCTGCAGCGCGTCGCGGAGGCGGTCGACGCCCGCCTCGACGGCGACGCTGACCCGCCGCGTCGCCTCCTCGACCTGCGGTGCGCCGTGGTCGAGGCGTGCAAGCGCGGCGGCGACGCGCGGCAGCTCGGCGCTGTCGCGCACGTGCACCTCGACGACGCTGCGACCGGCGCGCTGCTTCAGCTCGGCCGGCGTCCCCGCGGCGACGACGCGGCCGTGGTCGACGATGACGATGCGGCCGGCCAGACGGTCGGCCTCGTCGAGGTACTGGGTGGTGAGCAGGACGTCGGTGCCCTGGTCGACGAGGGCGCGGATGGCGTCCCACAGCTCGATGCGGCTGCGCGGGTCGAGCCCGGTGGTGGGCTCGTCGAGGAGCAACAGGCGCGGCGCGCCGACCAGCGAGGCCCCCAGGTCGAGCCGGCGCCGCATGCCGCCGGAGTACGTGCGCACCAGGCGGTCGCCGGCGTCGACGAGGTCGAGCTGGGCCAGCACGCGCGCCGCGGCGGTGCGCGCGGAGATGCGGTCGAGACCGAAGAGGACGGCGATCATCTCCAGGTTCTCGCGCCCGGTCATGGCGGGCTCCAGGGCGGCGTACTGCCCGGCGAGGCCGATGACGGCCCGCACGGCCGCCGCCTCGCGGCGCACGTCGTGGCCGAAGACGCGCAGGTTGCCGCCGTCGGGACGGACCAGGGTGGCGATGCTGCGCACGAGGGTGGTCTTGCCCGCGCCGTTGGGTCCCAGCACGGCGACCACCTGGCCAGGCTGGGCGACGAGGTCGAGCCGGTCGAGGGCGAGGGTCCTGCCGAAGCGCTTGGTGAGGCCGGAGGCCTCGATCATGGGTGTCATGGGTGGCGTCTCTCCTCAAGTTGTGTTAGAATTCAGCGGCCGTGAGTATCTTAGAGTACTAAGAAGATAATCACGCTGAGAGAAAGAGTCAAGCCATGCCCGCATCCCGTGACGACCTCGTCGCCTCCCTGACCGCCGAGTGGACCCGCCTCGGCGCCGAGCTGGTCCTGCTGGCGCAGAGCGTCGCCGACCGGCTGAAGATCAACATCACCGACCTGCAGTGCCTCGCCGTCGTGGTCAGCGCCGGCCCGATGACGGCCGGCCAGGTCGCCGAGTCCACAGGCCTCACCACCGGCGCGGTCACCGGCGTGCTCGACCGGCTCGAGAAGGCCGGGCTGCTCCAGCGCGAGAACGACCCCAGCGACCGGCGCCGCGTCGTCGTCCGCGCCGTGCCCGGCGACGTCATCGCGGCGCGCGACGCCGCCGTGGGCGAGGCGCTGGCCGGCCTCACCCGAGCGTCGGCCGAGCAGTACGAGGGCTACAGCGACCGCGAGCTGCAGCTGGTCGTCGACGCCATGTCGCGCGCCCACCCGGTGCTGCTCGAGCACGCCGCCGCGCTGCGCGGCCAGCACTCCGCGCAGCACGAGCTCGACGCGCCGCTGGCCGGCGCGCGGGTGGGGCGGCTGGTCCTCTCGCCGGGCGTCGGCGCGATTCGGATCACCGGCGACGCGGGGATGTCCGAGCTCTACCGCGCCCACGCCGAGGGCGCCGCACCCCTCATCGATGTCGACGGCGGCACGGTGAACGTCAGGCCCCGCAGGACTCCGCTGTTCGGCTGGGGGCACCGCCTCCTCGCGCTGACCCTCAACGCCCGCATCCCCTGGGAGGTGGAGGTGGAGCGCGGCGCGGTGGGATTGGACGCCGACCTCAGCGCGGTCGCGCTGCGCTCCTTCGCCGTCTCCGGGGGAGCGGTCCGCGTCGACCTGCAGGTGGGCGCCCCCTCCGGCGTGGTGCCCATCAGCCTGAGCGGCGGCGCGCATCGTGTCGCCATCCGGCGGCCGCGCGGCGTGCCCGTCGAGGTCCGCGTCAAGGGCGGAGCCGCGCATGTCGCGGTCGACGGGCGGCGCTTCGGGCCAAGCGGCGGCGACGCCGAGTGGTACGTCCCCGCCACGGCGGCCGGAGCCGCCGACCGCTACGTCGTCGACGTGCGCGGAGGGGCCAGCAAGCTCACCGTCGACCCGCGCTGACGCTGGGGCGTCCATACTGCGGGACCACGATGTCCCGCGATCCCTCCGACGCCGTGTCGCGCGAGACGGACCAGAGATCGCCGGCCACGCGCCTGGGCCGCGCGGTGCTCGACGTCGTCGCGGCGCGACACCGCCGGCGCGATCGCCACGACGTGGGCACCAACTGGCTCTACGACGTCATCCTCGGTGGGCAGGACGGGCTGGTCAACATCCTCGGCATCATCCTCGGCGTCATCGCGGGCGGCGGCTCGAAGGCGGTGCTGCTGGCCACCGGCTTCGCCGCGGGGATCACCGAGTCGATCTCGATGGGGGCCGTCGGATACACGTCGGCGCGATCGCAGCGCGACTACTATCGCGCGCAGCGGGCGCGCGAAGAGACTCACGTCAGCACCGAGCCCGACCTGGAACGCGAGGAGGTGTGCGACATCTACGCGCGCATGGGCTTCGAGGGTGAGCTGCTCGACCGGGTGGTCGACACCATCACCGCCAACCGCGACACCTGGATCGGCACCATCATGGACCAGGAGCTGCACCTCTCCCCGGTGGAGGCGCCGACCATCCTGCGCAGCGCGGTGATCATCACCGTCGCCACGCTGATCGGGCATCTCATCCCGCTGCTGCCCTTCGTCTGGCTGGCCCGCCAGCCCGCACTGATCACCGCCGTCGTGCTCGCCGCGGTGGTGCTCTTCGCGGTCGGCGTCTATTCCGCCGTCACCCTGGTCGGCGACTGGCGCCGCAACGGCGTGCAGATGGTGGTCATCGGGCTCGGCGCCGCCGCCGTGGGCTTCGCCGTCGGCAGGCTGTTCGGCGCTTCCGGCTGAGGCGAGACCGCGCGATCATGACGCCGGCGGGGCACGAAGCGTAGCCGTCGTCGTCGAGTGCCATGGTGTTCGCCATTCTCCGCTGAGGGATGCGCGATGCCGCCTGCGCGGCACAGTGTGGGCGGTGACGCGGTCGACCGTGTGTTCGGTCGATCAGTCGAGGTCGACGAACACCTTGCCGACGGCGCGCTGCTCGACGGCGTCGTGAGCGGCGGCGATGTCGTCGAGGGCGAAGTGCCGCCCTGGCAGCTCGCTCAGCGCTCCAGCGTCGAGCGCAGCGGTGATGTCACGCGCGGCCTGGAGCAGGTCGGGGCGTGGCACGCCGTAGAGCAGGAGGAAGCGCAGCACCACGTTCGCGCTCATGCAGGCGCGCACCGGCAGCACCGGGTCTGGACCGTCGGCGGCGTACACCGAGATCACCGTCCCAGGGCCTGAGACGCCGAGGTCGAGCTGCAGGTTGTCGCGGATGTTCACCTCGACGATGCGATCCATGCGCGGCGCGAAGGCCCTGATCCGCTCCGCGGCGTCCGCGTCGGTGTAGCGGACGACGAGGTCGGCGCCCGCGGCGTGCGCCAGCGTCGCCTTCTCGTCGGTGCTCACCGTGGCGACGACGCGCGCGCCGCCCCACTTGGCCAGCTCGATGGCGAAGTGTCCCACCGCGCCCGCGCCGCCCGCGACGAGCACCACCCTGCCGTCGAGCGGACCGTCGGCGAAGAGGCAGCGATGCGCGGTCATGGCGGGGACGCCGAGGCTGGCGCCCAGTTCCATCGAGGCGCTGTCGGGGAGCCGCACCGCCTGCTCCGCGGGCACGGCGGTGTGCTCGGCGGCGGTGCCCCAGCGCCGTCCCGCCGCCGCCAGCCACACCCAGACGCGTTCGCCGATGCGCGTGCGGTCGACGCCCTCACCGACCGCGTCGACGATTCCCGCGCCGTCCTGATTGGGGATCTGAAACCCCTCGATCGGCCGCGCCGTGGCACCGCCGCGCGACTTCCAGTCGGTGGGGTTGACGCCCGAGCGATGCAGGCGCACACGGACCTCGCCAGGCCCCGGCTCCGGCGTGGGCACGTCGGCAACGCGCAGCACCTCGCGCGCCGGCCCGTTGCGGTCGTAGATGGCGGCTCTCATCCCCACGATTGTCAGTCATCGGCGGATGGGCTCGTCCTCCCCGCCGCCGCGGCGGCTGGAGCGCCGCAGCAGTGCCGCACCGGCGAGCGCCGCCGTCGCCGCCACACCCGGCGCGGTCCCCGCTGCGGCCGACGTATCGGGAAGGCCGACCGTGGCGGGAGCCGCACTCGAGGAGACTGCGGGCACCGCCGCGGCACGCACCACGGCACCGCCCCGCGTGCGGCGCAGGGTGAAGCTGTCGGCGGCGCTCGGTGAGCCGGCGAGCGGGGTGGGGCAGTAGGTCACGTGCATCGACGTCGTGCTCCCCGACGTCGCTCCGGGATCGACGTCGACCACCACGAAGCCGTAGGGGTACTGCGGCAGTCGCACCGCGGAGTAGGGTGCGGGCTCGCTCGTCGTGCCGCCGCTCTCGTCGGTCACCGCCGCGTCGGGCTGCAGCGTCGAGGCGTCGCGGCCGTACGTCGGCGTGGGGATGCTGACGCCGCCGCCGCCGACCACGACATGCATCGACCCGCGCGTGGTGTCGAGGTCGTCGAGCCCGGTGTCGACGACGTGCGGCTGCAGCGTCGCGCTGCCCGCCTCGACGCCGCGGGTGAGGTACATGCGCTCGTAGTCGTGCGAATGCCCGGTGAGCACCAGGTCGACGCCGTAGCGGTCCCAGAGCGGCTGGAACGTCTGGCGGACGCCGAGGTCGGACCCGCCCGCCGTCGACATCACAGGGAAGTGCACGAAGACGACGATCCAGTCGACGGCCGGATCGCTGCGCGCCAGTGCCAGCTCGCGTTCCAGCCAGGCGAGCTGCGCGCTGCGGCTGTAGCCGCGCACCTCGAAGTTGAAGTCGGTGGAGTAGACGACGTCGTTGTTGTCGGTGGTGATGAAGCGCACCGAGCCGACGGTGAACGCGTACCACTGTCCGGGGAACTGGCGAGAGCCGCTGTCGGGAAGCCGGTAGCGCGCCAGGTAGGAGCGGTAGCCGAGCGCGCCGTTGCCCATCTCCACCTCGTGGTTGCCCAGCGCGGGCATCCAGGCGCGGTTCTGCGCCGACGGCTGGTTGAGGTCGAACCAGCTGTTCCAGATGGCGGCGCGGTCCTGCACCTGGGTGCGCGCGGTGTCCGCGTAGCAGAGGTCGCCGCAGATGAGGTGGAAGCTGGGCTGCGCGGCCTCGACCGCGGCGACCACCGCGGTGCCGTACGGCGTGCCCAGGAATCCCGTGGTACCGCCGCCCTGGTCGCCGAAGGCGGTGAAGCGGAACGGCGATCGGCCGCGCGGCGGCGTGGTGAAGGCTGCCTGCACCGGCGTCGCGCCGTCGTGCGTGATCGTATACGCATACGCGGTGTTGGGCTGCAGGTTGCGCAGCGTGGCGTGATGCACGATCACCTCGGTTCCCGATGCGGAATCGGTGTAGGTGACCGTGTCCGCGGGCACCTCCGCCTCGTCGCCCGACGACGCCGGGCCGAAGCGAGCACGCGGGTTGCCGACCACACCGGACGTCACCCACGACACGACCATCGACGTCGCGGGATCGTCGCCGAACTGGAGGTGCACCTGGTCGATGCCGGATGCCGCGATCACGCTGCTGCGCCAGAACCACGGCGGCGCCAGCAGGGCGAGGCCGCCCGCGCCGGCGGTCTTGAGAACGGTGCGACGGCTGACGCGTCGCGAGGGGAGGGGAGGGAGGGTCACACGGGATGGACACGCGCCGGTACATCCACCGTTGCGCGTCTTCGCCACACCTTAGCCGGGCGATAACGCCCCGTTCGCCGGGCCTCTAGCCCTTGGCCGCCAGCGCCGCGGCCGGCGAGGCCTTCGGCGGCGGCGCGATGCCGGTGACGCGGAGGATGTCGCCCTCGTTGAGCGTCTCGTGGGCGAGCAGCTCCTTGACCAGGGTGTCCAGCTCGGCGCGATGGCTGCTCAGCAGCGAGCACGCCTGCCCCAGGCACTCCTCGATGATGCGGCGCGTCTCCGCGTCGATCAGCTCGGCGGTCTGCTCGCTGTAGACGCGGCGGCCGGAGAAGGGACTGTCGCCGTCGCCCTCACCGAAGTTGATGGGTCCGAGCTTGTCGCTCATGCCCCAGCGCGCCACCATCTCGTGCGCCAGGCGCGTCACCTGCAGGAGGTCGTTCTCCGCACCGGTGGTGACCACGCCGTAGACGATCGACTCGGCGGCGCGGCCGCCCAGCGCGGCGGTGATGCGCGCACGGAGGTACGGCTCCGGATAGTTCTGCCGGTCGTCCACCGGCGACTGCACGGTGACCCCCAGTGCCCGTCCGCGCGGCACGATGCTGACCCGCCGCACCGGATCGCTGCCGGGCACCAGCAGTCCCAGCAGCGCGTGTCCGCTCTCGTGGTACGCGATGCGCTCGCGATCCTCGTCGGAGAGGACGACGCGGCGCTCGGTGCCGAGCTGGATCTTCTCCAGCGCCGCGGCGAAGTCGTCCATGGTCACGGCGTCGTGGCCGCGCCGAGCCGCCAGCAGCGCGGCTTCGTTGACCAGGTTGCGCAGGTCTGCACCGACCAGTCCTGGAGTCAGCTGGGCGATGCCATCGAGGTCGGCGTCGGGCGCCAGCGGCACGCCGCGCGCGTGGATGCGCAGGATGGCGGCGCGACCCACGCGGTCGGGCGGCGACACGTACACGCGACGGTCGAAGCGGCCGGGTCGCAGCAGCGCCTCGTCGAGCACGTCGGCGCGGTTGGTGGCGGCGATGACGATGACACCCTCGCGGGAGTCGAAGCCGTCCATCTCGGTGAGGATCTGGTTGAGCGTCTGCTCCTGCTCGTCGTGCCCGCCGATGCGCACCGCCGTCGCGCGGCTGCGTCCCACGGCGTCGAGCTCGTCGATGAACACGATCGCCGGCGCCGCGGCGCGCGCCTTCACGAAGAGGTCGCGCACGCGCGCCGCGCCGACGCCGACGATGGCCTCGACGAACTCGCTGGCGGAGATGGAGAAGAAGGGCACGCGCGCCTCGCCGGCCACGGCGCGGGCGAGCAGCGTCTTGCCGGTGCCCGGCAGGCCGACGAGCAGCACGCCCTTGGGCACGGTGCCGCCCAGCCGCTGGTACTTCTGCGGCTCGCGGAGGAAGTCGACGACCTCCACCAGCTCCTCCTTGGCGTCGTCGATGCCGGCCACGTCCGCGAAGGTCGTCGACGGACGCTCGGCGTCGTAGAGGCGCGCCGTGCTCCGCCCGAAGCCCATGATGCCGGCGCCTCCGGTGGCGCGAGCCGCGGCTCGGCTGAGCAGGATGAAGCCGCCGATCAGCAGGATGGTGGGGCCGAAGCTGAGCAGCAGTGTCAGCAGGACGCTCTGCGACGGCACCTGCGCGGTGACCTGGACGTGGTGCGCCTCGAGGAGCTGCTCGAGGTTGTCGCCGGCCAGGCCGCCGGCACCGGTGCTGCTGGTGAAGCTCGGCACCACGGTGTGGAAGTCGGTCGACGTCGTCGAGCTGCCCGACGTGGAGATCGCCTTCTTGGTGCTGCCGTCGATCTGGTCGGCGGTGGCGGTGATGCTGGTGACGTTGTCCGCCTGCACCTCGTCCTTGAACTGCGTGTAGGGGATGGTGATGCGGTTGCTGCTGCCCGTGGGCACCAGGTTGGCGATGAGGACGTTGACCAGCAGCAGGGCGAGGATCGCCCAGATCCATCTGCGGGTGAAGGACGGGCCGGGGCGGGGCGTCTGCCGGGGCGGCGCGCCGCCGGGCGTCTGGCGGTTGAAGGGATTGGGCGGCGGGCTGGTGGCGGGCATGCGGCAACGATAGCCCCAGGCCGGTGCGTTCAGGCTTGTGGCGCGTTTGTTGGCTTTGCTTTTCTTGACACGCGCTGCTACAGTCGCCGCTCCAGTCACGGCGAAAGCTTCAAAGCGAACCCAGGAGGGGAGGAGGAAGGGAGTGGCGGACATCGGTGCGGCGCCGGCATACACACACGCCCTGGAGCGGTTGCGGCTGACCACGAGACGGCGGCGCCTCGGCGCATCGGCGCTCGCCGTGCTGCTGGTCCTGCTGCTCATCCCGAGCACGCGACACGCGATCGAGCGCGTGCTCCACATCCGCGGGACGCTGACCGGCTCCGCCTGCAACCAGGGCTCGGGCGGGGCCACGGTCACCCGCAACACGATGGCCATCGTCGCCACTCCCGACGGCGACGGCTATCTGTTGATGCGCGACGACGGCGGGGTCTTCCCCTACGGCGACGGCGTCGGCTACGGGTCCGCCGCCGGCTCCATCCAGACCATCACGACCAGCATGGCCATGACGCCGTCGGGAAAGGGGTACTGGCTGGTCGAGCGCCGCGGGATGGTCTGGGCGTACGGCGACGCCGGGTGCTACGGCGGGACGTACGACCTCGGCGCGAACGACATCGTCGGCATCGCGCCGACGGCCTCGGGTGCGGGGTACTGGCTCCTCGAGCAGGACGGAGGCATCTGGCCGTTCGGCGACGCGGTCAACCACAGCTACGGCGGCCTGGGCGGCCATTCTCCGCAGCTCACCGACATCGTCGGCATGGCGGCGACGCCCGACGGCAACGGCTACTGGATCGTCGAGGCGAACGGTGGCGTGTGGCCGTTCGGCGACGCATGCGGGTGCGGCAGCGCCGGCGGCATCCAGCTCGCGGCGCCGATCACTGCGGTGATCACGCCGCCCGGCACGGGACAGGGGTACTTCCTCATCGGCGGGGACGGCGGCGTCTTCGCCTACGGCACGGCGACCGAATACCTCGGGTCGTGGGCCGGGAGGATTCCCGGCAACGACGTCGTCGGCGCGGCGATGACCCTGCTCGGCCACGGCATGTACTTCGCGCGAGGAATGGGACAGGTCGTCACGCTCGGCGACGGGGGGAGCTACCAGTGATCGACATCGTTCGCCGTCTCACCCTCTCCGTCCGTCCGGTGCGGCGCCGCCGGCGCGCACTGTTCGCGGGCGCGCTGTCGCTCAGCTCGGTGGTCGTGTCGGCGATGCCGGTGTCGTCGCTCGCGGCGACGCCGTCGCCGGCGTGGCAGCAGCCGCCCATCGTCGACCTGCCGACCAGCTACCAGAAGCCGCTCGCCGCGCCGGCGGATGCCCGCGGAGCGGCGCCGAACCCGCAGCTGCCCGCCGACGAGCAGGCGTGGACCGCGCTGTCGCACATCGTCAGAGGACCCGCCTCGGACCAGGCGCAGCTCTTCGCGTCGCCGATGTACCGTCCCGGCGGCGATGAGAATCGCTGGCGGGCCGTCGACCCCTGGGTCGGCGGCGGTGGTGGTGGCGACGTCGCGGTGGCGTCGGCACACGTCGTTCCCATCCATCTCGGCAGCACCCCCGCCACCGCGGTGACGCTCTCCGGTCCCTCGGGGGCGATCGCCGTCGGGCTCAACGGCATCGCGGCGGCCACGGCGACGCCGACGACGGACGGCGTGACGTACTCGGGTGGTCCGCTGGCGCAGGTCACCAGCCACGTGACCCGCACCGGCGTCCACCTCGCCGTGGCGCGCATCAGTCCCGCCGCGCCGTCGACGCTGACGCTCACCGTGACGGACCTGGCCCATCAGCTCGGCGCTGCGTCGCTGCAGCCCGACGGCTCGGTCGGGTTCAGCCACCTGCTGAACGGCGCGGGGCTCGGGATCGCCGCTGCGATGGCGAGTGAGTCGGCGAGTGGGCCGTCCCGCAACCCGGCGGCGGTGACCATGGCAACGGCGTCGACCAACGCGGGCGTCCAGATCACCATCACGGCTCCTGCAGCCGCGGGCGCGAGCGTGACGGCGCCCTCTGTCGTCGGCATCGACCTCGCGTTCACGCCGAGGCAGCACGGTGCGTCGGGCACCGTCATTCTCGCGGGCGACAGCTGTGCCACCTGCGCTCTCTCCGGTGCGGACGCCCTCACCGCGGCCGCGGAGCCCGATGCAACCGATGGAGCGCGCATCGAGCGCGGCATCCTCGCGTTCGACACGTCGTCCCTCCCCGGCGGGGCCGTCATCGACAGCGCGACGCTGACCGCGCACGTGACCGCGTGCGTCGCGGCCGCCTGCTCGCAGGGCGCGCAGATCGACGTGCATGCGTTGACGGGTCCGGTCGGTTTGCAGACCACCGCCCCTGGGATCGCCGCTCTGACCGGCGGCCCGGCGGTGGCGACGCAGACGGTCGGCGCCGCGGCGCGGACGGTGACCTGGAACGTCGCCTCGCTGGTGCAGCGCTGGGTGAACGGGACGGCTCCCAACTTCGGCGTCAGCCTGCAGGCCGCCGCGGAGCACGACCTCGGCGGCGGCTTCAGCTTCGCGGGGCCGCAGTCGGCGGATGGCACGACGGTGCCGGAGCTCGACGTCACGTATCACACTGCGCTGGTCCCCGACGGCGTGGCGCCCCCACCTCCGCCGTCGGCGGTGAGCGTGACCGCGGGAACCAGCAGTGCATTGGTGACGTGGACCCCGCCGGCGATGGCCCCCGGCGACCCCGTGGTCAGCTCGCTGGTGACGCTCACCGACACCACGGCCAACACCTCGCAGACGGTGCTGACACATGACGCGCAGGCCTGGTTCTTCGGGCTGCACTCCGGCGACGCGCTGTCGGCGAGCGCCTGGTCGCAGACGGCGGGGGACCGCAGCCCGACGCCTGGCACCGCGTCGGGGACGGTGGCCACGGCCACGCCGCCGGACCTGGTTCCTGCGGCTCCGTCCTCGCTCGTGGCCTCCGGCGGGTCGGCGGGAGTCGACGTGCGCTGGAACGCGCCGTCGAGCGTCGCCGGTGGCGTGGCGCGATACGACGTGACCGGATATGCGAGCAACGGCTCGACCGTGGCTCAGGCCGTGGTCTGTGGCACCTGCACGTCCGTGTTGCTGCTCCCGAACGGCTCGCAGGTCGCCTCGGTGGGTGTGACCGCGAGCACCAACTTCGGGACGGCGAGCGCGGAGGCCAGCGCCACGGTGACCCAGCCATCCGCGACTCCGTCCGCCTCGCCGTCCGCCTCGGTCGGCCCGGCGGCGGCGGTGGTCTCGGATCAGGGTGGTGTGGCCATCTCGGCTCTACCTGAGACGTCCGGTCCGACCGTGCCCGGCGCGCCCGGGTCGGTGACCGGGACACCGGGGAACACCAACGCCAGCATCAGCTGGACCGCCGCCTCCAACGGCGGTGCGACGATCACCGGCTACACCGCCCAGGCGTACACGACGTCCGGCACGGCGGTCGGCAGCCCGGTCACCGTCTGCGGCAACTGCCTCTCGGCGACGGTCACCGGCCTGACCAACGGCTCCTCGTACTACGCCACCGTGTATGCCACCAACAGCGTCGGCAACGGTCCCACCGCGCAGTCGCCGAACTTCACCCTCAACGCGCCGCCGAGCGTCCAGAAGTGGAGCCGGACCCTGGCGTCCGACAACAGCATCCCCTACTCGCGCGGCGTGGAGATCGGCTTCGGCCTCAAGGTCTTCAACCCGCAGACGACGACGATGTCGGTCACCTCGGCCAACGACGCGCTCGACAGCGGCTACGTGCCCGAGCTCAACATCACGCTCAACAGCACGGACTACGTCAACGGGCCCTTCTGCAACGCGACCTCGACCCCGACGTGCACCCTTCCCGGCGACGGGACGATGACCATGGGGTCGTTCACCCTCGCCGGCGGGGCCAGCATCGTCCTGCGCTACTACACCGTCGTCATCGGCAGCGAGCGGGGCTGCGCGTACGACCGCACCACCTTCACCGGGACCAACGCCTACGGCACCGGCACCGACTCGTCGCAGGCGCCCATCCTCTGCGACGCGGGTCTCGGCAACCGCTCCTGGTTCACCAGCAGCAGCTGGGCCACCGGGCCCGGCGGTTCCCTCGCCCTCAACGTCGGCGACGGCAACGCCGTCGTGTCGCAGGACGACAGCACCGCCGTTCCGCTCCACGGCGACCTCACCCTGGGCCTGCACCGCGCCTACAACAGCATCGCCCTGAGCTCGGCGAGCGGTGCGGGGATGCTGGGCAGCGCGTGGTGGCTCACCTTCGACGACGGCGGCGTCGTGGCCAAGGACCTCACCGCCGCCGGACTGTTCCTGCCGGCCGACGAGTCGGTGGGCCGGCCACTGCCGGTGACGGTGGTCTCCGCCGACGGCGGCCGGACCGTGTTCCCGCTGGTCAAGCTGGCCTCGCCGATCGACGTCACCGCCCTGCAGACCGCCAACAGCACCGGTCCGCTGGCGGTGACCATCCCTCGCGCCCTCGCCCTCGACTCCGGCTACAACAAGCTCTGCGTCGACCAGACCTCGGCACCGCCGATGGGCGTGCACGCCTCGCTGTGGCGCTACGTCGAAGCGAACAGCACCACCCTGTCGTGCTCGCCGTCGACATGGACGTCCTCGGCGATCCTCGGCTATGGCGTCGAGCGGGTGGACCGCGTCCGCTACGAGTTCGCCGGCGACGGCCACAAGCTCGACACCGAGGACGCCAACGGCAACGAGATCCGCGTCCACTACGTCAACGACCCGCCGTCGGCCGGCAAGGCGATGGGCAACCTGTCCAGCGTGGTCGAGCCGGCCACGGGGCGTTCGCTGACCTTCACCTACACGACCGGCTCACCGAACAACGAGCTCGACGTCACCGACGTCGCCCATCGGGTGACCAGGTACTTCACCAACGCCACCTCGGGCCTGCTGGTGAGCGTGACCAACCCCGACGGGACGCAGCTGGTCTACACCTACGGCGGCTGCACGGCGTCGTCGTCGACCCAGCTGTGCTCGCTGAGCAGCCCGATGGGCAGCACGACCACGACGCAGCTGACCTACACTCAGACGTCCTCCAACGGGACCACCTACCTCGGACCGGCGCAGGTCGCCAGCGTCGTCGACCGCCGCGGCACCACCACGACGTTCTCCTACAACACCTCCACAGGAGCCGCCACCCTGGCCGCGCCCGGCCAGAACCGCGTGTACTCGAGCTTCGATCCCTTCGACGACGCCGGTGAGCTCGACGTCGTCGATCCGGGCTCCGGCCTGACCGTCACCCAGACGTTCTTCTTCTGGGACAACACCTACGGAGGCAGCTGCCGCAAGCCGGACAACCTGCCCGACCACAACCTCTGCTCGATGGTGGTGCAGAACCTCGCCGGCGGCAGCGACGCCACCTACACGCGATTCCGGTACGGCTCGGAGGGGCAGCTCCTCCGCGTCCTCAACTGCGCGGCCATGACCGACTTCTCCGGTCGCGGCGGCGGCCACGACTGCACCGGTGAGTACCTCTACACGACGTACGGCACGCACGCCATCTACGTCGATGCCTCGGGCTCGACGGCGACGTACGACGACGTCCCATCCGGCGGCGGGCAGCTGACCGACCCCAACGGGCCGGGGAGCGGGGGTGTGCGCCGGACGGCGACGACCCTGTACGCGCTCGTCGACCACACCCAGAGCCTCCCACCGCGTGGCAACGTGAGCGGCCTCACCACTGCGCAGTGGCAGGCGTACCTCACCACGACGTCGCTCGACAACTCGGTGTCGTTCGCGCCCAATCAGCGCGGGTCGATGACCGTGTGCATGGTGCCGAGCACGCCCACCGGGAACACCGGCGACGTCTGCCAGATCCAGGGCCCGGCGTACGACGGCACGAACGCCGCCCTCACGCAGTACCGGTACCTGTCCACGGGCGAGCTGTCGGCCAAGGCGTCGCCGCTGGCGATCGAGCGCAACGCGAACACGCCGGCGATGACGACGTACACGTACTACGCCGACACGGCCACGGACCTCTCCGGCACCACCAAGGCGGGCGGCTGGCTGGAGGCGGTCACCGACCCGAGTGACGGCACGGGGACGGGCGGCTTCACGGCCTTCGCCTACGACGCCGCCGGCAACGTGACCCGGACCTGGGACCGCGACGCGACGGCGGGCACGCAGCTCTCCAGCTACCCCGGCACCATCTCCTCGCCGCCGAACACGAAGTACACCGAGACGCTGCACGCCTCCGGCGCCAATGCGTATTCGTCGCCCGGCCGCTTCGTCGTCTCCAAGCGCGACCAGCTCGGCGACCTCACCACCTACACCCTCGACGCCGACGGCAACCAGACCGCCATCCGGCCACCGTTGGGCAACCAGGTGGGCAATGCCACCTACGACGTCACCCAGGCGTTCGACGGGGACGACGAGGTGGTCTGCAGCATCGAGCCTGTCGAGGCCAACGGGACGACGTGCAACGCCTCAGGGAGCCGGATCGCCGGAGCCACTCAGACGGTCTACGACGTCCGTGGCAACGCCACGCAGGTCACCGACCCGGTCGGGAATATCACGGTGGCCACCTTCGACGCCGCCAACCGCAAGACGAAGACCACCTGGATCCGGGGCTGGAGCTACAGCAATACGCAGTCCCCGTACTACGCGGCGTCGCTGCCTGCGCCCCCGCCGGCGAACTGCCCGGTGCTCGGCAGCGCCGACGGTCCCTTCGCCGCGGGGACGATCGAGTGCCACGCCACGACCACCTACGACGGCACGGGTGCCGCCGTGGCCACCACCGACGGCGACGGCGGCCAGACCCAGAGCACCTACGACCCGCAGGGGCACCTCCTCAGCAAGCTCGTGGAGCGGGTGGCCAGCCCGCTCATGTGGGAGCGCACCGACACGGTCTACGACGAGGACGGCAACGCCACCCGCACCTGCCCGCCCAACTCCTTTGCGAACGGGACGACGTCGTGCGCGACCTCGACGTCCGCCTACGACACCGCCCACACCTACGACGTCAACGACCGCTTGGCCACGACGGTGACCTGCCGGACCTCCTGCACCTCGCCCAACGTCTTCACCTCCAGCTTCACCTACGACGCCGACGGCAACCAGATCACGGCCACCGACCCCCGCGGCACCACGACGACGACCGCCTACAACCTCCTCGACCGCAAGACGTCGTCCAGCTACACGCGGAGCGGCACGGCCATCACCACGACCTGGACGTACTCCGACGCCGGGGACACCGTGGACGTCGTCGACCCATCGGGGAAGATCACCGCGACGAGCTACGACGCGGCGCACCGCAAGGTCGACGTGGTCGACGGCTCCGACAACATGAGCGCGGCCTCGGCCGGCGCCCTGGCGGGCAACGGCGGCCAGAACGTGCGCAGCCGTACCTTCTACGACGCCGACTCCAACGCCGTCGAGGTGCTGCAGCCCCAGGCCTTCACCAGCGTCAGCTCGCCCGACACCCGCTTCCAGACGCGAAGCGACTACGACGCCGACGGCCGGGTGATCGCCAGCTGGACGCCCTACTCGGACTCCAACGATCCTTCGAAGACCGACCCGTCCTCGACCGGGCAGTGCCCCACCGGCGCCGCGAACTATGCCAGCACCGTTGGCGTGTGTGTGACGAAGTACCGGTACGACGGCGACGGGCATGTCACCAGCACGCTGCTGCCCACGGCAGCCGGCAACTGGTCGTCCCCTCGTCATGTGGACGACGCCTACACCGCCGACGGCGACAAGGCGTCGGAGACGAGCCCGAACCCGACCGGGAGCGGGACCGCCGCCACCTACACCTTCTACGACGCCGGCGGCCGCACCGTGAAGACGCTCGACGCCCTGGGCACGCCCGACGTGACGACGTACTCCCCTGACAGCCTGGTGACACAGCACAGCGCCGAGCCGGCCCAGACCAACCAGAACGGGACCTGGGTTACCAGCGTCTGGCATTGCGAGACACTGGGCTACGACGCCAACGGCAACAAGACCACGGACACCAAGTACCTGGACAACAACCCGGTCCCCTCCGCCGGCTGCTCCAACACACCGCTGACCGAGACGTGGGCGTACTCCACGGACAACTTCCAGATGTCGGACACGGACGCCGGCGGGAACGTCACCAGCTGGACCCGGGACCAGGTGGGCAACGCCACCCAGGTCATGTCGCCTTCAGCCAATGCCGGCGACGCAAACAACAGCAGCCGGACCCCCACCGTCAACACCTACACCGTGGACAACCTGCTCGCGAGCACGACGGTGCCCGTGTCCCCCGACGGCAGCCAGCTCCGCCAGACGACCTACGCCTACACCCCCTTCGGCTCCAAGTCGTCCCAGACGGTGAACATGGTGAACGGGTCGGGAGGCGTCATCGCCACCGGCGGCACCCAGAGCTACGCGTACTACGCCGACGAGCGTGTCTCCACGACCACCGGGCGCAACGGCGAAACCATCACCGACCAATACGACGGCGCGGGCCAGCCGACCTCGGTCGCCTACGCCGGCGCGGGCGTCACGGCCAACACCGTGACCGCGTCGTATTACCTCAACGAGTCGCCGATCTCGGTGGTGGAGGGGATCCCCAGCGTCTCCGGGGCCGGCTATACCTACTCCTACGACGGTGCCGGTGCGCTCGCGTACCGAAAGACGACGGGTTACGGGACGCACACGATCACCTACACCCGCAATGATGGCAGCGCCGTGACCGGTGCCACGGACGGCAACCTCGGGTCGTGGTCCTGGACCTACGACGCGGATGGACGGCCCACCCTCCAGACCAACCCGAACAACACGCACACCGGATACGGGTGGAACTCGGACGGCACCATCCAGAAGCTCACGCCCTACGACACCAACTACTCGGGCAATCAGTACGACTGGACCTACGACAGCCTGTACCGACTGACCTCGACGTTCTTCAGCGGCGTCGACCCGTCGAATACCGGCTACAACGTGAACGAGGCCTTCACGTATGACAACGCGGGTCGTGTCACCCAGTTCACGCACCGGATCTCGTCGGGTAGCCTGGGCAATGACAGCCTGACCTTCAACGGTACGTATGACCACAACGGTAACCGTCTGTCCTGGGGTTCAACCGTCACCACCGCCGACACGCAGCAGACGGCCAGTTACAACGCGGACGGCAGCATCCAGACGCAGACGACCGGGATCTCGCAGAGCCACCCCGGGGGCACCGAGACCGCCACGTCGACCTACTCACCCTCGGGGGACACCCTGTACGACGGCTGTCGCAACATGGCGTACGACGGACTCGATCAGATGACCAGCTCGACGCCGGCGCCAGGAAACCAGTGTGGCGCTAACACCGCAGAAGGCGTGACGTTTTACTACGACGGGCTGCACCGGCAGATTGGCGAAGCGCAACAGCCGTACAATGGCGGCGGCCCGTCCGGCTCGGTGGGGCTCTTCACCGGCATCTACCACGATGCCCTGACCAACAATCTGGCAATGGAACAGCAGCAATGGGAGCCCGTCACCGCCAACCGCGAGGATTACTACGCGCTCGCCCCAGACGGTACTGCCCTGGCGGACATGTTCGGCTCACTTGCTGGCGGATTCCAGAAGTCCGAGTACTTCGTCTATGACCAGCATCGCAACCCGGTCCGCATCACCACCGGAAGTGGGATGGTTGTCGCCGTCCCGATGGCCGACCCGTTCGGCGCCCCGATCAACGACCAACTCACGGGCACGACACCCGAGCAGCGGAGTTCAGCCGCCGGCGATATCGGATACAAGGGCTTCCAGCAGGATCGCACCACCAGGGGCCAGCACCTGGGACTGCGCGACTACCAGCCGAAGTGGGGTCTGTTCACGCAGGCTGACGCAACCGTCGACGATGCCTCCGGGAACCTCGACCTGTCGATTGCGTCGGGTGCCACCTCGGGCCTTCGGAACCGGTATAGCTTCGCTAACGGCGATCCCGTCAACCTCTCGGACCCGACCGGCCACAATCCGTGCTCGACGGAGGGCTACGACGACAGCGGAGACCAGGGCTGCACGTTCGAGGAGAACACCGCCTTGGCTGCGGGGTCGGCGCCAGGTGCGACACCGGGGAGCAGTACGCCGTACCAGTCTTCCACGCAGGCGCCCGCGCATCCGCACTACGGTGTGAAGCCGCCGCACGCGAACACGCCACCACCCCCTCCGAAGACGAACAAGCTGATCGCATCCAATCTCGATCCGGGACTCGCGCCGGATACCGACGCCCCGGTGAATGAAGCCGCAGTTACGACTGAAGGCGGTGGCCTGCGCCTTGTCTGCAATCAAGGGACGGGACTAGTCTTCGACCAAAAGCGGTGCGAGTGGCTCGACATGCGGCCGGGATCCCCAGAGATGGCGTGGGGCAATTTCTGTCTCGACTCCAATCCCGTGTGTGAATCGGTGGCGGATGTCGAATACGAGACCTTGACCGCTCCGGGAGGGCGGTCGTTCACCCTCTGCACCGAGAACTGCCAGGCACTTGCTCCCCAGCTCGAAGTCCTTCAGAATGGCGGCCTAGGTGATCTATTGGAGGGCCTTCTTGAAGACGCTGGAGGTGATGCAGAAGAGGGCGGGCCGGCTGCAGGGCTGCCGATTGGGTCGCCGATCAGCTCAGAGGCTGGCACAGCGTCTGAGCTCGTGCAGGCTGCAGCCACCGACAGCGCCGGTACAGCGGGCTTCGCTCGCCCTTCTGTGGCCGACGCAAAGCTCCAGAATTATGTCAACGATCTCTACAAGGGAGAGGGCAGTCCGAACCAGATAGGTACGGGGAGCACCGCGGACGCGCTGCGAAACGAGCTCGCAACCGGACAGCCGACGGAGGGCGTGTTTCACTCGATGAAGGCCGAGCAGTACATCAACGGGCTCTCGAACTGGCTTCGCAGGAATCCCGATGCGAGTCCTGAGGACATTTGGGCAGCCCAGGGCATGCTTCAAGACCTAATCGCTGCCTCGAGTGGGCAATGAGATGACGCAACCGGAAGATCAGGCCCGGGCTCTTGTTGAAGAATTTGTAATGGCGCTCCCTGAGGCCCGGCCAATTCTAGACGAGCACCTTGCAGACAATTTCAACGAATTGCTTCCGCATGTACTGATGGCTGAGCTCACCAGGTGGATCATTGACCTCCAGCGAGATGCCGGCGCCGGCGACGTGCGTTCGGCGGAAATGCGCGACCGAGCTCTTGCCTTCCTTGAGGTCAAGTTCTCAGATCCCGATGACGTAGGTGGGAGGGATGTGATCGCCGCATCGTTTCTGGAGAACCTCCATCAGGCGGGATCGGTACTCGATGCATTGGTGGCTCGTCTCGGTCCGACGCTGCGCAGTGCGATGCCAACCACGTGACCGGTACCATGGCGGGTTGCGACCCGGTGAACTGGGTGAGGGTGACCTTGAACCCTGACGGTAGCGTGAAGGCGGAAATCGGCCGATGGACTCGCGAATTCGTGAGCAGGTCACGCGCAGGATCAGCTCCTACGACGGCCGGGTTGCGAGCCTTGGCCATTTGGTGGCTGACCTGGATGCCATTTGGCGCGCTGAGACGTGGGACGAGGAGCGACGGAAGCGTCTTCGGGCCGAATGGGAGAAGCTCGAAGAGATCTACGCCACCGCCACGGAGCGCCGACCACGGGAGATGACGGCCGTTGATGTTGAGAGGGTGATTGGCGTGCTCTCTAAGGTCATGGACCTCCTGCCTCCCGGCGCCGCGGCTCACGAATGAGCCCGGTGAGATCTGCCACGTGACCGACGAGATGGCCTGGGGTAACGTCGAGATCGGCGAACGGGACATACCTGAACTTCGACCAGATGACTTCTAATCGGATGCGGAACTCAGCCCTGCCACTGGCATCTCACGCTATCGAGGCCACGTCGTGGGGTGCGGAGCATGTGTTGCTGAGGACTTCTGACGTAACGCTGCACCTTTCCGGGCCGTTGCGCCTGACCGACGAACGGGGTGACCTCGTGGGCCAGTGGAATCCAGATCAGGGAGGTGAAGACGCCGCGGCGCGGTTCGTGACCCTACTGCCGCGCGAGGTTCAGGAATGTGTCGTATCAGAGGACGGGACCCTTACGTTGACGTTTGCCAACGGCGCGACGCTCACTGATTTGCCCGAAGTTGGGCCTTACGAGACATGGTACGCCGCTGGTACGGCGCGCGACGGCTCGACTTGGTACGTGCGTTGTGAGCCGGGTAACCCTCGCATCTTTCTTGACATCCTCGGTACGGTCGAACTGCCTTGGTCTCGCTGAATGGTTTCGCGAAGGTGGCGCTGTGGCTATTCATTGCGCCTCGGGCATGGGGTCGAGCGGTGGCACGCCTAGCGCCAAGCAGACGCCAGACCGTCACTCGCTGGCCTGATGCCGGTGGATGCTATGACCGCCAAGGCTAGAGTTACGATCGCCGAGGATCAGGTGCTCATATGTTTCATGCCGGGGGATCCGGTTCAGACTCGTGCCGTTGACTGCGTTGTCGACTTCGACGACTTCGGCGTTCCATTAGGCGTTGAGGTGTTGGACTTCCGGCGCCAGCTTGGTAAAGACTCACCGCCTGAGTCCGGAGTCGACGTGCCATCATGGTCGTACGATGTCGAGATGGATGCCCTCTATTTGCGCATGAGGGCCGGCGGCGCGCCGAGGCAGGGGAAGGTGGTCGGGACTGCGACGCGGGACAGCCGGGGGAGGCTTCTCAATCTCGTCGTGTCACTATGAGCACTGCTCCTTGGTGGCCGAGACTGGTTCCGCCTTCGCTGGGAGCTACATGAGGTCTGTCGGTATACGGATTGGACGCGTGCGGGCGGCGAGAGTGGCGGGCACTCACCAAGTCGACGTCAGACGTCCGAGAAGCGCTCGTTCTTGCCCTCACCGTGCCGGTGGCGCGGCTGGCTTCAGCGCCAGCCTTGAGCGGAGTGATGCGCCGTGAGACTGATCCTGGGGGTTGTGACATGGGCTGGGCGATCGGGAACGCGTTGCCGGTCGTTGCCGACGACTCGTTCTTTAATGAGATGGCGAGTTCGCCACTGGTGGTTCGGACGAATTCGGCGGTGGGAGAATGAGGCGGCTAGATGACCTCAGGGCGGCGGTTCGGGCTTTTGCCGAAGGTGACTTCGGGACACTCGATATCATCCGAGCCGCTTCACGTGAAGACCTGGACGCCCTAGCCCGTGAACGAACCGAATACCGACTGAGCCGAGAGAGGTTGATCGCCACCTTGGGCGACCTTCCACTGGACATACCCTCGCAGCGTCGGGCCCAAGTTTGGGCTTATTTCTGGAGGGAGGGGCTGTTTCCGCAGCAGGTCGAGGGAATGTCGCCCACGTTTGATGCTGAGTGGGAGGATGATCCATCTCTCGCCATGAACGAGGTGATGGGTTTGCTCCTCGATCTGGGGGATTCGGACGTGGGGTGGCTCGATGAGCATACACTCGCCCGCAACATCGAGATGTTGAGTGTGCGGCCAGACATGAACTAGGCTGGAGACTGTCGTTGGGTCGTGCGGGCGGTCTCGTCATAGCGCCGTCATCCGTCAAGGGTGGCTGCGCGTAGTGGGCGAGTGCCACACCGCGAACTAGTACTGTTGACCCGGCCAAGAGTCTGACCTAGGATCGCCCAGAGAGTCGATATTGCGATGTCAGGAGCTGGCCCGACCCAATGAGAGCGATTTCAGTGTCCCCAGCACTCTGTCGATATTTGAGATCCATTGGGTATCCTCCCGCCGATTTGCAGTGCGCCACTCGTACCAAGCTCAGCGAGTGCGATCGGACGTGATCCTGTCTGTGGACGATCAGACCGCGGAGCGGTTCCGGGAGTGCTTCACCGAACGTCTCGCCGCAGCGGGATTCAAGCGCGACTACGGCCTTACTCCGGAAGGGGCGATACTGGAGGAGTTGATTGTCAGATTCGCGGGGTGAGTGGCCGAGGTAGAAGCGATCTCGCAACGACGCAGACTTGAAGCGTTCACTACTCGCACGTGACGGAGGCCCCCAAATCACGGCGCCGACCGCCCAGCATGGTCGTACGATTTGCGAACCGGAGAAGGTGCGGCACTGAGACAGGGGAGCGGCCCGGGGCTGCGGCGTTGGACAGCGCGGATAGCTTCTTGACCTTGTCGTGCCGCTGTGAAGTGGGCGCCGGTTGGCGCTGTTGCCGTACTGGTTCAGTGGAAGTCCTGTCGGTGCAGGTGTAGCTCCAATGGCGGAGGATTCGCAAGCGTAGCGCCGGAGGCAGACTGGGGCGCGAAGCGTGTGAACGGCCCAGGAGGCGACGGCGACCGGTTCTGGGCGGCAACTCATGGGAAGTATTCCCGCGACTAAGCGGTTGTGCCAGCGCAATAGCCGCCACCGGGCGAGGCTTCGTCACCTCGCCCACCCCGGCCTACGCCGCCAGATCCTCCGCCCCCAGCACTGCAGGCCGCGGCGCCGGCGCAGGAGCCACGGCCGCCCCGCGCACATTGCGCAGTAGCACCGCGGTGACCACCAGAGCCGCGACGACGCACCCCGCCGCCACGACGAACCCGAGCTGATAGCCCCCGGTCAGGGCGAAGAGGGGAGAGGCGCCCCCCGACGCGAGCGACGCGCTGTGCGACGACGACAGCGACGCCAGCACCGCGACACCCGCCGCCGCGCCGAACTGCAGCGCCACGTTCGCCAGCCCCGACGCCAGCCCCACGTCCCCCGCCGCCACACCCGACATGGCCAGCGTCGCGCTCGGCGCGAAGATGAGCCCGCCACCCATGCCGATCAGCAGCGTCACCGGCAGGATCGTCGACACGTACGAGCCGCCCACGGAGGCGCGGGAGAAGAGCGCGAGCCCGAGCGCCACCAGCCCCAGCGCCGCCACGATCACCGTCCGGTTGCCGAACCTCTGCACCAGCCGCCGGGTGACGAACAGCGACACCACCGCCACGATCACCGTCTGCGGCAGGAACGCCAGCCCCGTCTGCAGCGACCCGTACCCCAGCACATGCTGCATGTAGAGCACGCCCAGGAAGAAGGTCCCGAACAACCCCACCCCGAACAGCGCCCGCATCAGGTTCGCCGCCACCAGCGTCCGCGAGGCGAAGACGTGCAGCGGCATCAGCGGCGCACGCGCCGTCGACTCGCGCACCACGAACACCACGGCCAGCGCCACCACAGCGCCGAGCAACCCCAGCGTGCGCAACGACACCCACCCGCTGTCCCCCGCCTGCAGGATGGCGTACACCGCGAGCGACGGCGCCGCGGTCACGAGCACACCGCCGAGAGCGTCGACCCCGTGGTGCAGCCCGCGCCCCGCCGTCCGCGGGATGAACGCCGAGCCGAGCACCAGGACCACCGCCCCGATCGGCAGGTTGATGAAGAAGATCCAGTGCCAGCTCACCGCCTGGGTGATCAGCCCGCCGACGAGCAGCCCGATCGACCCGCCCGCCGAGGCGACGAAGGCGTAGATGCTCATCGCCTTGGCGGTGTCGCGCGGCAGGGGGAAGAGGGTGACGATCAGCGCCAGCACCATCGAGGCGACGGTGGCGGCGCCGATGCCCTGGACGAAGCGGGCGGCGACGAGCAGCGCGCCGCTCGGGGCGATGCCGCAGAGCAGCGAGGCCGCGGTGAAAAGTGCCACCCCTGTCAGAAACACGCGCCGCCGTCCCAGCAGGTCGCCGAGGCGTCCCGCCAGCAGCAGCAGCCCGCCGAAGGTGATCAGGTAGCCGTTGACGACCCAGGCCAGCGACGCCTGCGAGAAGCCCAGGGAGGACTGGATCTCGGGCAGGGCGACGTTGACCACGGTCGCGTCGAGCACGATCATCAGCTGCCCGACGCAGAGGATCACCAGCGCCAGCCAGCGCCGGTCGATCGTCCGCAGCGCGGCCGGGATCACTCGCACCCCCCGTCGTCCTCGGGGCGGGTGAGCACGGCCACCGCGCCAGGGCCGGACGGGGCCGCCTGGGGGGTGGCGAGCTCCGCGTGGGACCGCCACACACCGGCGTGGCGGTCGAAGTGAAGATGGTCCGGCTCCCGGGCGGCACGCTGCGCGACCGCCGGGGAGAGCGTCTCCTGGTTCATGTGTGCCTCCTGGGCGCTTGTGGTATCGTTCGACCAGGATCATACATCCGTAGTTAGATCATTGTCAAACTATGCTCGACGAGTCTCCGGAGGCGCAGGCCGCCCCACTCCTCCATGAGTACCCGGTGGCCGACATCGGCCAGGTGCTCCAGGCGCTGGCCGACCCGATGCGGCTGGCCATCGTCCAGGCGCTGGCCGGCTGCGAGGGCGAGCTCTACTGCGGCGCCATCGACCTGCCGGTGACCAAGGCGACCATGACCCATCACTTCCGCACCTTGAAGTTCGCCGGCCTGATCAGCGGGCGCATGGAGGGCACGCGTAAGTACCTGCGCCTGCGCAAGGAGGAGGTCGACGCGGTCTACCCGGGCCTGCTCGACAGCGTGCTCAACGGCGCGCGCGCCTCCGCACCGGCCGCGGCGGCGGAAGCGGCGCCGGCGCCCCGCTGACCCCGCCGGCTCAGCCGCCCCGCTCGGCCACCTCCCTCGCCGCGTCCGCGACGCGCCTGCGGTAGTCCTCCCACCAGTCCGCGTCCCCCGGCGCCATGTTGCGCGCCTCGGCGCGAAGCCCGACCGCGCCGTCGATCAGCTCGCGCACGATGTCGGCGTGCCCGGCGTGGCGGTTGGTCTCGGCGATGACGTGGACGAGGATGCGATGCAGCGTCACCTCGCGCCGCTCCTCCGGCCACCAGGGAACTCGCCCGACCGCGTCGAGCGGCAGCGCCGCGATGGTCGCGTCACCGTGCGCCCAGGCGCGGCGGTAGAGGTCGACGATCATCTCGCGCGACTCGTCGGGTGTCGCCCACATGTCGGCGTTGGGCTCGGCGCCGTCGTCGAACCACGGCAGCGACTCACCGAGGGGGCGGTCGAAGACGACGGTGAGATAGCCCAGCTCGACGCTGGCCACGTGCTTGACGAGGCCGAGCAGGTTGGTCGCCGTCGGCGTCAGCGGGCGGCGGACGTCGTGCTCGGAGAGACCGTCGAGCTTCCAGAGCAGCGTCTCGCGCGCGGTCTGCAGGTAGCGCTGCAGGTCGGCCTTGGCAGGGTCCGCGGACATGACGCCAGCATGACGCAGGCTAGCCCTCGAGCGCGTCGCGGCAGACCTCTTCCGCGAGGGTGAGGAAGCGCAGCACGACGTCCATCTCGACGTCGTCGAACTCGCCGGCCACCTCGGCGAGCACCTCCTGCAGGGTGGCGAAGGCGCGTTCCCAGCGCCGGCGGCCCAGGCGGGTGATGCGCACGATGCGGCGGCGCCCGTCGCCGGCGTCGGTGCTGCGCTCCAGGCAGCGCGCCGCCTCCAGCCGGTTGAGCAGAGCGGTGACGCTGCCGGTGGTGAGGCCGGTGCGCTCGGCGATCTCGCCCGCGCCGAGTGGCCCGGACTCGCTGAGGATCTGCAGCACGCGGAGGTCGGTGCGCCCCAGCGCTGCCTCGTCCTGCAGCGTCTGGCCGATCAGGTCGAAGGCGAGGTTGGCGTTGCGGTAGCCGCTGACCAGCGCGCGCAGGCGCTCGGGCGGATGCTCACCGGCGCGCGACGTTCGACCATCTCGGGGTTCGGCCATCGCGACGCCACGCTATCACGCGCAGCACGCGCTCGCGGTGGCGCTCCTCTTCGAGATGGCGCTCGCGCGCACGCAGCAGGTCGAACTGCGACACGGTGCCGCGCAGGGTGGAGGGGTCGTCGCGCTCCACGACCGGCATGACCCCGATCTGCGTCGCCGCCATGCGGTCGGCGAGCTGCCGCAGGGTCTCGTCGGCGTAGGCGACGGTGACGTCGCGGCGCATCAGGTCGGCGACGGCGACACGGTCGCCGCCCTCGGCGTGCGCCTCCACCAGGTCGGACCAGGTGATGACGCCGAGCAGCGAGCGGTTCTCGCCGACGACGGGGTAGAGCCGCTGCCGCCGCTGCGCCGGTCCGCGCCGCAGCGAGGCGTACAGCTCGGCGGCGGAGCGCTCGGCCGCGACGCTGACGATGCTCGTGGTCATCACGTCGCGCACGAAGAGCGCCTCCAGCGGGTCGACGACGTACTCGCGCATGACGTGGAAGCCGCGCCGGGCGACCTTCTCGGTGAGGATCGAGCGGCGCAGCGCCAGCACGCTGACCAGGTGCGCGAAGGTGCAGGCGATGAGCAGCGGCAGCAGCGCGTTGGCGTCGCGCGTCAGCTCGAAGGCGAAGATCACAGCGGTGAACGGCGAGCGCATGACCCCCGCCAGCGCGGCCGCCATGCCGACCAGGCCCCACACAGCCGGTCCCTCGCCGCCCGGCAGCACCGGTGCCATCATGCCGCCGACGGCCGCGCCCATCATCAGCAGCGGCGCCAGGATGCCGCCGCTGGTGCCCGACCCGAGGGCCACCGCCCAGATCACCAGCTTGACCACGAGCAGTGCGAGCAGTGCGCCGAGCGCGAGCCGTCCCGCCAGCTCGGCGCCGATGGTGTCGTAGCCCACGCCGAGGGCGCGCTCGTCGAGCAGGCCGCCGAGACCGACGGCGACCCCGCCGATGGCCGGCCACCATGCCCAGTGCAGCGGCAGCTTCTTGAAGAGATCCTCGGCGCCGTACACCGCACCGGTGAGCACCCAGGCGAGTGCTCCGCCGGCCATGCCGACGATCAGTGCCGAGAGCAGGCCGGCTTCGTCGAGCGCGGCATGCTGCGGAACCGGGAAGAGGGGAGCCGCGCCCAGCAGCCCCCACGCCGCAAAGCGCATGCGCACCGCGGCGGCGACCGCGCTGGCCACGGCGACGACGACCATCGAGCGCGGCTTCCACTCGAAGAGGAGCAGCTCGACGCCGAGCAGCACCGCGGCGACGGGCGTGCCGAACACCGCGCTCATCCCGCCCGCAGCACCGGCGACGAGCAGGATGCGCCGCTCCACCGCGCTGAAGTGGAAGAGCTGCCCGACCACCGACCCGATGGCGCCGCCGGTCAGGATGATCGGACCCTCGGCGCCGAACGGGCCGCCGGTGCCGATGCTGACGGCGCTGGAGATCGGCTTCAGCACCGCGAGTCGCGGCTGCACCCTGGAGCCGCCGACCAGGATCGTCTCCATCGCCTCGGGGATGCCGTGGCCGCGGATGCGCTCCGAGCCGTAGCGCGCCATCAGCCCGATGACCGCGCCGCCCGCCACCGGGATGACCAGCGACAGCGGACCCAGCGGGGTGACCCGCGGCGAGACGAGGTGCACGTCGACGCGCTGGAAGTAGAGGAGGTTGGTGACCAGGCCGATGAGGTCGAGCAGCGCCAGGGCGACGGCGGCGCTGACGGCGCCGACCGCGATCCCCAGCGGGACGAGGCGCAGGACCGCCAGGCTGGTGGTGAAGTCGCCCAGCCCTCGCTCCCTGCTGTGCTGCGGGCGCCGGTCGGCACCGATGGCGGCGTCGTCGGGCAGGCTGGCGGTTGTCGACGTGTCGGGCATGCGGCGCGGCCAGGATAGCCGACCCGCGCCGTGTCCCTCGATGATCAAGGTATCCGGCGCTCGTCGATTCTCAGCAGCGTCCCAGGCGGAGCCCAGGGACGGTGGAGACGGCGCGGTCAGAGTACGCGACATGAGCTCCCCCCACCCGACCCCTTCTGCGCGGGACCGCGACCGGGCGCTCCGCCGCCTGCGCCGTCTCACAGCGTCCGTCGCCGTGGGCGGCGCCGGCGCCGTCGGTGCGCTGGCCGCCGGCCTCGCCGTCAGCGGGCACGCCGCCGCCGCCAGCGCCGTCACCACCGCCACGACCGCGACCGCGTCGAGCGGCGCCACGAGCTCGGCAACCGCAACTCCGGGTGCGGCGTCCTCCACGACGACCTCGTCCGCGTCCACCACCACCTCGACGCCCAGCGTGACGACGCCGAGCGGCGGCAGCTCCGTGCACGCCGTGACCGGCGGCTCGGGCGGCTGATCGCCTAGAGGTCGAGCGGCGCGTAGAAGGTGCCGGCCCCGACCGCCGCGACCTCGCTGAGCATGTCCCGCTCGTAGACCCTGCCCCACGCGGGGTCGGCGACGGCGAGCGCCTGGCGCAGGTAGGTCCACTCGCGGGGGTCGAGGCGGTGCGCCTCCTTGAAGTGAGGGACGGCGTCGAGGCCTGCGCCGAGCCGCTGCAGGTGCTGCGCCAGCTCGAACTCGGCGGCCGCCATCCCCACCTCCGGCGGCCGCGGGCGCGAGCGTTCGATCACCTGCTCGGGTGACAGCGCGTACCGGCTCTGCGCACCATGCGCAGCCCAGTCGCGGATGGCGTCGTCGTACCGACCGCTGCGGTCGATGATGCTGGCCAGGGTCTGCAGCACCTCGCGATGCTCGGGCGGTGGCACGTACTGCTGCTGGGGCTGCGCTGCTCCGCCCGCGGCGGGCGGGGATGCGGCCGGCGCGCGGTACGCCTGGTCGCCCGGACGCACGATCGTGCCCGACTCGTCGATCCACACCGCGGTGGGCACGTTGGTGAAGCCGAGCAGCTCGACCAGCGTGTGCCCCGGGTCGGTCAGCGCAGGATGGGTCGGATGCGCCGCCTCATGGAAGGGCCGCGCCGCCTCGACGTCGGTGTCGATCGCCACCGTCACCACGGTGACGCCGAGGGGCTCCAGCTCCTCCGACAGTGCCTGCCACCCGGGCAGGTCGAGGCGGCAGCTTCAATACGACGCCCAGGCCAGCAGCAGCACCTTGCGTCCGCGCAGCGAGGCGAGGTCGAAGGAGTTCCCGTCGAAATCGGACAGAACGACGTCCGGAAGCTCCGCGCTCTCCAGCACCCGCCCGCCGCTGCGCGGGCCGAGCGCCCAGATGCCGTGCGCCGCGTCGTGCGCCAGCGGCATGCCCATGCGCCGCGCGAAGTCGGCGACGTCGACCCGCCCGCCCTCGGTCGCCAGGCCCTGCATGGGGACGCAGACCTCGCCGCGGCAGGCGCCCTCGGGCTTGAGCTCCCAGCCGGTCTGCCGCCGCAGCTCGGCGGGAGACATGGACAGCGTGTCGACGATCATCGGGTCGGTGCCACCTCCGATCTGATGGAGCAAGAGAAGTCCCGCCCGCGCAACGGCGAGGCCGCGGCGGACGGGACTCCCTTCACGGAGTGGAGCTTCTAGGGAAGGGTCACCTTCGAGGTGCAGATGGGCTGGTTGCTCACCGGGGTGAAGCTGTTGCCGGTCGCCTTCACCAGCCAGGCGCAGAGGCCACCCGACGGCGGCGGATCGGAGATCTCCTTGGAGAGGTCGATGGGGCCGGGGGCCAGGCCCGCGGCGTCCCAGTTGGTGACGGCGCGCAGGTTGGTGAGCACCGACTGCCGCGTCGGGTTCTGGCCGCCGACCTCGAGCGCCTTGATCAGCAGCATGCCCAGCAGGTAGCCGGTGGAGCTGCGGAAGTCGGGCGCGATGGTCGGGTCACCGTACTTGTTGAGGATGCTCAGCTCCTGCTGCACCGAGGAGTTGCTCAGCACCGGGTTCCACTGTGCCGCCGCGTACATGCCGGTCATGATCTGGGCGGTCGGTCCCGTCAGGTAGTCGTTGACGTAGAGCTGTCCCTGGATCGAGGTCAGCTTCACGCCCTGCTGCGCCGCGGCGGTGAGGAAGCTCAGCGTGTCCG
>DASRDZ010000006.1:0-5608 GCA_035652335.1 Candidatus Dormiibacterota bacterium | reverse complement strand
CTGGCGGTCATCTCGGCATCTCCTCCGGAGGCGGTGACGTGGTCGGAAGGTTCGGAGGGTTCAGGTCCACCGGGGGGGAAAGCGCCGGCGCTCGGTGGAGCGATCGGCGCGAGCTCGGGCGCGTCGGGGGGTGGCCACTGCCGCGCCGGAGTGGGGGGTGGCGCGGCAGTGGCCGGTGGTGGAGCCGGGGGGACGGCGGCGTGCGGCACGCTCGGCGCCAGCTCCGGAGGGGTGAGCTCCGGCGGCTCCCAGAAGGAGCCGTGCAGCGGGCTGCCGGTCATGTCGACGCGGTTCTCGTCGTGGATGGGTTCGGCCGCCTCGGCGTGGTGGACGCCGGGCGCGGCGTGCGCGGCCTCGGGCCAGAAGGCGGTCGCCTCCTCGGGGTCCGGCTCGGCCAGCCCGAGCTGGACGAGGAGCTGCTCGACGGAGTGGTCGGCGACGCTCACCCGGCCGAGCCCGGACACCCGCTCCACCTCCTCGCTGAGGTAGCCGAGCCCGGAGCGGCAGCGCTGGCAGCCGACCAGGTGCGCCTCCAGCTCGCCCTGGCGGCGAGCCTCCAGCTCCCCGTCCAGATAGCTGCTGAGGACGAGGAGGGAGCACTTCATATCGCGATCTCGCGATAGACGGTGCCGAACTCCCGGCGGGCCCCGGCGAGCAGCCGGGCCGCCGCCTCGGGTGAGCACTCCAGGGCGGTGCCGATCTCCCGGTAGCTGAGACCGCCGAGGTCGCGCAGCAGCAGCGCGGCGCGGCGCTCGAAGGGCACGGTCATCAGGGCGCGCTTCACGGTGTTGATGCGGGCGGCGTCGCCGGGGTCGACGTCGACGTGGAAGGGGACCCGGCCCCGGCGGAAGAAGCGCGCCGGCCCGTGCGGCCGCGGCGGGAAGCGCTGCTCCTGGCGGCAGGCGCGCGTCACCGCGCGGTACAGGGCGACGCGGCCGTCCTGCTGGAGGCGCGCCGGCGGATAGCGCGAGGCGTGGTAGATCCCGCCGGCGACGAACTCGACCGCGTCGTCCACATCGCCGACCAGATGGGTGGCGTAGGTGACGAGGTCATCGAGATGCTCGCGGACGAGGCCGGCGAGCGTGCTCGCATCGGGCAAGACGGGTGCTGCGACGTTGATCATGACGATTGCGTGCGGTGCACGCGAGCTTGGTGGGCAGCATACATATGTGTGGTATGGCCGTCAACCCAGGTCGAGCAGCTCGCCGCCTCGGACCTCATGCGGAGCCTGGAGGCCGGCGTGGCGCCAGGCGGCGACGGGCATGCCGATGTCGGCCACGGTGACGGCGCCGGAGTGGGCCACGCCGGTGGCCGTCCAGAGGCCGCGCTTCATCGCCGTCAGGGTGCAGGTGGCGGCGGCGCGCACCGCCGGCTGGTGCACCTCGCCGGTGGTGGCGTCGAGGCCGCTGGGGAGGTCGACGCTGAGCAGGTGGGTGTGCTCCATGGCGACGATCGCCGCGGCGTCGTGCTCGCGCGGCGCACCGCGCAGGCCGGTCCCGAGCAGCGCGTCGATCACCAGTGCGGAGCCGCGCAGTGCGTCGCGCACCGCCGGCGCCTCGGTGGCGAAGACCGTGTGCACACCGGACTTCTCGGCCGCGTCGAGATGCAGCGCGACGATGTCGCGCAGCGCGTCGCGCGACTCCGCCACCACCACCGCGCGCACGCTGCAGCCCCAGGCGACCAGGTGACGCGCGGCGACCAGCCCGTCGCCCCCGTTGTTGCCACGTCCGGCCACAACTGCGATGCGCCCCGGGGCGTGGTGGAGCATGCGCCAGGCGCAGCGGGCCACCTGCCAGCCGGCCACCTCCATCAGCTGCAGCACGGACACGCCGCTGTCCACCGCGGCGCGGTCCAGGGCCGCCACGTCGTCGGCCGTCAGCGAGCCGAAGCGGGCGACCTCGGCGTCGTTCATGCCAGGTGCATCCGGATCTCGGTGCCGCGGGGCGGCCCGCCGAGGTCCTCCGCCGGCGCCTCGCGTGCCGACACCTCCCAGTGCCCCGCGCTGCCCAGCAGGACGCCCAGGGCACCGTCGGGGATGTCGGCGTAGGTGCGCACCACCAGGACGCTGCGGCCACCCTCCCACTCCACCGCGGTGACGCGGCGACCGTCGACGTCGCGCGCGCGCACCGTGCTGACGGCGTTGCCGAAGCGGTCGACGACGGCGACGACTCCGACGGCCTCGTCGTCCTCGACGCGCGCGAAGGCGTGCGGGTGGAGCTGCGGCTTCACGGGCTCGCCGAGGTCGCGCAGGGAGGCGCCCCCGGCCAGCCGGGCCGCGGCCGGCGCGAAGACGTCGCGACCGTGGAAGGTCGGCGACGCGGTCTCGGGCACCGGGAGCGCCACACACTGGCGCGACAGCGGCGGCGACTCGTCCCACACATAGGAGATCAGCCCGTTGTCGGGGAGCACGAAGCTGCGCCCGCCGAGCTGCGCGGCGATGGCCGCGCGCGCCGTGCCGACGCCCGGGTCGACGACGGCGCACACCACCGCGCCCGGCGGCATCGCCGCCGCCATCGCCTTGACGTGGTAGGCGCCGCCGAGCACGTCGCCCGGCAGGACGCCGTGCATCCCGGTGAGCGCCAGCAGCGACGGGTCGACCGCCCACACCGCGGCGTGCAGCGCGGCCGCATAGGTGTCGTGGCTGCCGTAGTCGGTGACGAAGGCGATGGGAGAGGTCGCCACGCCGCGAGCGTACGGGAACGGGGTACCGTACCGGGCCGTGCCGAGCAGCGCCGTCGCCCCCGCCCCAGCGCCCCCGCGGCGCCGTCCTGTGTGGGGCGTGCCGCTGGTGGTCGTGGCCGTCGCCGTGGTGGCGGTCGCGGCAGTGATCGGCGTGCGCGGCCTCCTCGGCGACCCGGTGCGCTCGGTGGGCGCCGGCGGCGTGGCCACGCTGAGCGGCAGCTGGGAGCCGGTGAGCTGCGACTCCGGGTGCGTCCAGGGATACGTCCAGGCGGGCGCCCGCAGCGTCTTCCTGCGCCTCCCCGGCGGCTGCCGGGAGCCGGGTCGCGACCAGTCGATCACGGTGACGGCCAGGCCCGATCCCTCGCTGGGCAAGCAGGCCTACCTGGCGCTCGACTGCCCGTCACGCTGAGATCCGGCCGCGCCGATCCGGCTGTTGCGACCGTGTGACGAGCGGCCAGGGGCGGGGCGCGTGGCGCCATCTCCATGCGGTGCAGCGCACGGATGTCACAGCTCTGTCGCCGTCGTTTACACGCACAGCAGAGAACGTGACCGCGGGGCTATCAGCGACGGCCGCCGCCGCTTCTAGATTTCCAATCAGCCCGCCGAACGCGTGGCGAGAGGGCTGAGAGAGAGGAGAAGCATGCAGCGAGCGTCGGCTCGACTGGCGATTCGCCGCGGCGGCGCCGGTCCACCCCTGCTCGCCCGTGTGCTGGCCACGGGGACCGCTCGAGTCTGGGCGGTCAACAGCCTGCTGGCGGTGACGGCGCTCGCCCTGAGCCTGGGGCCGCTGCGCACCGCGGAGCCGGTGCACGTGATCCCGGAGGTGCCCTGGCCGGTGCTGGCCGCGCTGGCCGCCATCGCCGAGATCTGCGTCGTCCACATCCACTACCACCGAGAGGCGCACTCCTTCTCCCTGCGCGAGATGGTGCTGGTGGTGGGTCTGTTCTCGGTGAGCCCGACCCATCTCATCCTGGCGCAGACGACGGGCAGCGCCCTGGCGCTGGTCAGCCATCGCCGCCAGACGCCGATGAAGCTCGTCTTCAACCTCGGCCTGATCGCGGTGGAGAGCGCCGTCGCGGCCCTGCTCTTCCGGCTGGCGGTGAGCGGCCACGACCCCTCGGGCCCCGCGGGCTGGATCGGCTGCCTGGGGACCGTGGCCCTGGTGACGCTGGCCAGCGGCACGGTCATCGTGGTCACCATCTCCCTCGCCGAGGGACGCTCGCTGCTGCGCCAGTGGCCGAAGATGGCCGCCTTCGCCATGGCCGGCGCCATCGCCAACAGCTCGATGGGCCTGGCCGGCGTGATGCTCTTCCTCGGCGACGCGAGAGCCATCGCCCTGCTGCTGCCGCCCTCGATCGTGCTGCTGGGCGCCTATCGCGCCTACACCGGAGAGCGCATCCGCAAGGAGCGCGTCGAGACCCTGTACCGCTCGACCCACGAGCTGCAGCGCTCGCCCGACCTGGCCGCCGCCGCCGCCGCCGTGCTCTGGCACGCCGCGGAGATGGCCAGCGCCGACCACGCCGAGGTGGTGCTCTTCGCCCTCGACGCCGAGTCGACGCCGCTGCGCGCCTCGCTGTCGTCGGGCACCCTGCAGCCGCTGGCCGCCTATCCAGAGGCGGCGGCCGATCCCATCTGCCTGGCCGCCGTGGGCTCCACCGGCAACCTGGTGATCCCGCGGCGCAGCGACACGCCGCTCCGCGCGGTGCTGCACGAGCGCGGCCTCAACGATCTCATCGCCACCGTCCTCACCGGCGAGTCCGGCGTCTTCGGCACCCTGCTGGTGGCCAACCGGCACAGCGACGTGTCGACCTTCGACAGCAGCGACCTGCAGCTGGTCCAGGCGCTCGCCTCGCACGCCTCGGTGACGCTGGAGAACCGCCGGCTGGAGCAGCAGCTCAAGCACCAGGCCTTCCACGACGGGCTGACCCGCCTGGCCAACCGCGCGCTGCTGACCAACCGCATCGAGCACGCGCTGAACCGCCGCTCCGTCGACGAGTCGGTGGCCATCCTCTACCTCGACCTCGACGACTTCAAGCTCATCAACGACGGTCTCGGACACTCCGCCGGAGACCAGCTGCTGGTCGCCGTCGCCGAGCGCCTGCGCGCCTGCCTGCGCCCCTTCGACACCGCGGCGCGGCTCGGCGGCGACGAGTTCGCCGTGCTCATCGAGGACTCGCGCTCGCCGCAGGACGCGGTTCGCGTCGCCCAGCGCGTCGAGGAGGCGCTGGCGACGCCCTTCGCCCTCGACCGCCACGCGGTGAACGTGCGCGCCTCCATCGGCGTCGTCTGGGCCGGCCATGCCCGCGCCGACGCCGAGGAGCTGCTGCGCAACGCCGACATCGCCATGTACCGCGCCAAGGGGGCGGGCGGGGGCTGGGAGCTCTTCGAGCGCTCCATGCAGGTGGCCGTCGAGGAGCGCCACGGCATGAAGGCCGACCTGCAGCGGGCCATGGAGCAGGGCGGCCTGACGCCGTACTACCAGCCGGTGGTGCACCTCACCACCGGGCGCATCACCGGCGTCGAGGCGCTGCTGCGCTGGGAGCATCCCGAGCGCGGCCTGCTCAGCCCCGTCGAGTTCGTGCCACTCGCGGAGGAAACCGGACTGATCATCGCCATCGACCAGATGGTGCTGCGCGAGTCGCTGCGCCAGCTGCGCGAGTGGCAGCAGAAGCTCGGCGACGCGGCACCGCATCGGGTGTCGGTCAACGTCTCCTCCCGCGCGCTGCGCGATCCCGAGTTCTCCCGCCGCGTCCTCGCCGAGGTGGAGGAGGCCAGGCTGTCTCCCGCCAACCTGGTGCTGGAGATCACCGAGACGGTGCTGCTCGAGGACCTGGAGACCGCCTGCGCCCGCCTCCAGGACCTCCGCGACGCGGGCGTCCACATCGCCATCGACGACTTCGGCACCGGCTACTCGTCGCTCGGCTAC
>DASRDZ010000005.1:0-81914 GCA_035652335.1 Candidatus Dormiibacterota bacterium | reverse complement strand
ACCAGCACGCCGAAGTTCATGCCGAAGAAGCCGGTGAGGAAGGTGAGCGGCAGGAAGATGGTGGCCACGATGGTGAGGCGGCGGGTCTGCTCGCCGAGCCTATTGGACACACTTGACAGATACACGTCGAGCGCGCCGGTGACGATGTCGCGGTAGGAGTCGATCTGCTCGACCATGCGCACGGCGTGGTCGTAGACGTCGCGCAGGTAGAGCTGCGCCTCGGCGTCGAGGCGGGCGGCGCGGGGACCGGAGAGGAGCTGGAACAGGTCGCGCTGCGGCCCCAGCACGCGGCGCAGCGCGTTGAGCTCGCGCTTGAGCCGGAAGATGTCGGCGACGGTGGTGGCGTCGGCGCGCTCGACGATGTTGGTCTCCACCCTGTCGATCTCGTCGTCGACCTCGTCGAGGACGGGGAACATGGAGTCGACCAGCGTGTCGCAGATGCGGTGGAAGAGCCGGCTCGGCCCGCCCCGGCCCAGCTCGGGCCGCACCTCGCAGGCCTCGAAGAGCTTGCGCAGGGCGGGCACCTCGACGTCGCTGACGGTGGCGACCCAGGAGTCCCCCACCAGCAGGTGCACCTCGGAGAGGGTGAGCGTCCCGTCCCCGCCGCGGACGGCGCCGAAGAGGACGACGAAGAGCAGGGTCGGGTAGTCGTCGACCTTGGGGCGCTGGTTGCGGTGCTGCAGGTCCTCCATCACCAGGGGATGGGGGCGGAGCGCCTGCTCCAGCCAGCCGAGGTCGGCGGCGGCGGGGGCGGAGACGTCGAGCCAGAGCAGCCCGTCCTGCGCCGTCCAGGCGCGCACCCGCTCGACCGGCGGGAGCTCGACGTGGGTCCCGTCGACGCGCGCAGAGATCATCTGCGGGCGATGGTAGCCCGGGCGGCCGCGGGAGTGGCGGGGGTCATCGCGCGCTGCTACGCTGCGCCCACGTGAGCGTCGCCGCCGCCGTCCCCTCGCTCGACAATCCCTGGCTCAACGCCCAGGCCCAGTTCGACGCCGCCGCCGAGCTGCTCGGCCTCTCCCAGGGTCTCCGCGCGGTGCTGCGCGAGGTGCGTCGCGAGTTCACCGTGCGCTTCCCTGTGAAGATGGACGACGGCTCGCTGCGCATGTTCGAGGGCTACCGCGTGCAGCACAACCTGACGCGCGGTCCGGCCAAGGGCGGCCTGCGCTTCCACCCGCAGGTGTCGCTCGACGAGGTCAAGGCGCTGGCGATGTGGATGACCTGGAAGTGCGCCATCGCCAACCTCCCCTTCGGCGGCGCCAAGGGCGGCGTCATCGTCGACCCCGCCGAGCTGTCGCATCGCGAGCTGGAGCGGCTGACCCGGCGCTTCGCCTCGGAGATCGCGGTGCTGATCGGCCCCGAGTCCGACATCCCCGCGCCCGACGTCAACACCAACGCGGAGATCATGGCCTGGATCATGGACACCGTCTCCATGGAGTCGGGCTTCTCCGTGCCCGCCGTGGTGACCGGCAAGCCGCTGGAGATCGGCGGCTCGGAGGGGCGCCCGGCGGCGACCGGACGCGGCGTCACCATCGTCTCCCTCGAGGCGTGCCGCCGGGTGGGGCGCGACCCGGCGTCGACGACCGTCGCCGTCCAGGGCTTCGGCAACGTCGGCGGCACCGCCGCGCGGCTGATGAGCGAGGCCGGCTTCAAGGTCTGCGCAGTTTCGGACGTGTATGGCGGGATCTACTCGCCCGCGGGGCTCGACGTCGCGGCGGTGGTCGAGCACCGCGCCGAGCACGGGCGGCTCGAGGGGTTCCCCGGCACCGAGCCGGTGTCCAACGAGGCGCTGCTGGAGCTGCCCGTCGACATGCTGGTGCCGGCGGCGCTGGAGAACCAGATCACCGCGCGCAACGCCGGGCGCATCGCGGCGACGCTGATCGTCGAGGGCGCCAACGGTCCGACCACTCCCGACGCCGACCGCATCCTCGAAAAGCGCGGCGCGGTGGTGGTGCCCGACATCCTGGCCAACGCCGGCGGTGTCACCGTGTCGTACTTCGAGTGGGTGCAGGACATCCAGTCCTTCTTCTGGGAGGAGGGCGAGATCAACCAGCGCCTGGAGAAGGTGATGCGCAAGGCCTTCGCCCAGACGGCGGAGCAGGCGGACGCCCATCACACCTCGCTGCGCATGGGCGCATACCTCGTCGCCGTCAAGCGCGTCGCCGACGCCACCGCGGTCCGCGGGATCTACCCGTAGGCCCTGCACAAGCCGGCGCGCAGCGCGTAGGCTGACCCGCGATGAACAGGCGTACGAGCGGCGCCCAGATGGCCCTCCCGGGGCTGGCGCCGCTGTGCCCCCACTGCGGCGGACGGCGCACCGAGCTGGCCCCCGCCGGGGACGCCGGCGACGTGGTCACCGGCCAGGAGTGGCGCTGCCGCGACTGCGAGCGCAGCTTCTGGTCGCTGCCCAGCCTGGCCGGCGGCGGCCCGGCGCGGCGGCGATGACCGAGCCGGGCGCGCCGGGACTGCCCGCGCTGCGCGACTACGAGGTCGAGGCGCTCCTCGCCACCGGCAGCAGCGGCACGTTCTACCGCGGCAGGCACCGGCTCACCGGCCATCCCGTGGTGCTGCAGCAGATCGCCCAGCACCTGGCCGAGACCGAGGGCTTCACCGACCGTCTCGGCGAGGCGGCCCGCCAGGTGGCGGGGCTGCGCAACCCGCACGTCGTCGGGGTGTACGACCTGGTGGTCGAGGACGGCGTCTACCTGGTGCTGGAGCTGGTCCCCGGCGCCTCCCTGCGCGCCATCGCCCCGCCAGGGCAGGCGCTGCCCCCGGCCTCCGCGGTCGCGGCGGTCGACGACGCCCTCAACGCCCTGGAGACGGCGCACCAGGCCGGCATCGTCCACGGCGACATCCGCGCCGAGCACGTCCTGGTGAGCCCCAGCGGGATCGCCAAGCTGGGCGGCTTCGCCGTGTCGCAGGCGATGCAGGGCATCCCCGCCCAGCCCGGCGCGGGGCGCCCCGGCTACACCAGCCCCGAGCGGCTGGCGGGCCGGCCACCCGACGCGGCCTCCGACCTCTACGCCATCGCCGCGCTCGCCTCGGAGCTGATGACGGGGAGCACGCCCTCCCCCGGCCGGATCGGGCCGCCCGCCCTGCCCGCGGTCGCCGACGTGCTCCGCCGCGCCCTGGCGGTCGACGCCTCGCGGCGCTACGGGTCGGCGACCGAGCTGCGCACGGCGCTGATCAACGCCACCGCCGGGAGCATGGGCCCGGCCTGGCGCCTGGCCAGCGACCTCGGCAGCCGCAGCACCGCGGCCGCGCCGGAGGCCGCCGGCGCGGCGAGCGCCCCCGCCCCCGCGGCGCCGGTGCCCCCGCTGGCCGCCACCGCCACCATCCCGCCCACCTTCAGCACACCGCCCCCGCCCGCCTCGACGGCTGCCCACGGGGGGCCGCAGCCGCCGCCGATGGCCCGCCCACCGGTGACGCCGCCGTCCTCCTACCTCCCCCCGCCGGAGCCCCGCTCGCGGGCCGCCATCACCGAGGTCGACAGCGAGGACCGCCGCCGTCCCTGGCTGATCCCGCTGATCGTGCTGCTGGCGGCGGTGCTCATCGGCGGCGGCGTCGGCGCCGCCTACGCCCTGGGCGCCTTCGGAGGCGGCAGCAGCACCGCCGGCGGCCCGCTGACCATCGGCACCGACGTCAAGCTCACCGTCAGCCCGAGCAGCGGCGGCTGCAACACGGTGTTCACCTTCGAGGCCACCGGCTCGGTGCTCTCGGGGACGGGCACGATGACCTACCGCTGGGAGCGCAGCGACGGGTTCCACAGCGCCGACATCCCGGTCAGCATCGGCGCGACGCAGGGCAGCTTCGCGCTCTCAGGGCCGCCGTGGCGGATCAGCGGCCACCAGCCGCAGCTGCAGATGACCTTCCACGTCCTGCAGCCGGCGGAGCGGGTGATCACCCAAACAGTTCCTTACACCTGCCCCTAGCCGGCGGTCCGCGGCGGCGCGGGGTGAACGCGCCAAAGGCGTTTGTCTGCAAGGCTCCCATCGACCTCGGGGTGGCGCCGAGGGCCGCGCCGGCCTGTTTGGGCCATGTCACGAGGTGGTGGAATTCCGCCCGCGCGGGCCGGAGCGGACGCATGGTCTCCGGCACAGTGGGGGGCAGCCCGCTCACCCCCCTTTCACGTGGATCGGACATTGCCCATGCGACGACTCTTCCTGTTGCCCGCCCTGCTCCCCGTCGCGGCGCTGAGCCTCGCCTCCGGCTCGACCGTCCCGGCCCAGGCCTCGGCGCCCGGGCTGGCCCTCACCGGCCAGTACGTCGAGCACCTCCCCGCGGGAGACAACTCCCCGTCCGCCTACGGCACGGCGCCGCAGCCCTTCGCGGGGGTGGCGGTGGGCGACGTGCTCGGCAACGGCGGCGCTGAGGTCGCCGCGGCCTTCCCCGACGGCAACGTCGTGCTGCTCAACAGCGGGCTCGGGGTGCTCAACGGCGCCTGGCCGCGCTCGGCCGGCCCCGGCCCCGCCCACGCCTCGCCCACCCTCGCCGACCTCAACGGCGACGGCAGGCTGGAGGTCATCGAGACCAGCGAGTCCGGCAACGTCCAGGTCTGGAACGCCGACGGCAGCAACCAGCCCGGCTTCCCCGTGACCTCGCACCCGCTGGCCTCCAACTTCCCCAAGGGCTTCTTCGGCGGCGTCGCCGTCGGCGACCTCTACGGCAACGGCGGCCAGGAGCTGGTGGCGGGGAGCTGGGACCACACGCTCTACGCGTGGGACCGCAACGGCCACATCCTCAACAGCTTCCCCATCAACCTCTTCGACACCATCTGGGACACGCCGGCGCTCGCCGACTACGAGCACCTGGGCCAGATGTCGATCATCATCGGCTCCGACTCGTCGGGCGGCTCCACCGAGCCGTACCCCTCGGGCGGCGTGTACTGGTCCTTCAACCCCTACGGGGCGCGGCTGCCCTACACCCAGCTCATCGACCAGACGCCCTGGGCCTCGCCGGCGGTGGCCGACCTGCACAACGAGCACAACAACGCGATCGTCACCGGCACCGGCCTCAACTTCCCGGAGCCGCGCGGCAACTACGTCAACGCCTTCGGCGAGACCGGCTGGCACTGGACCGCCGGCACCGGCGGGCAGAACTTCGCCTCGCCCGCCGTCGGGCACCTGCTGGGCAACCCGTGGGACCAGTCGGTGGTGGAGAACAGCCTCGACGGGTCGGTCTACGTGTGGGACGCCAACGGCAACCTGCAGTGGAAGGTCACCCCGGGCTACGGCGCGCTCTTCGGCTCGCCGATCATCGCCCCCGTCGACAGCAGCGGCAACAACGGCGTCTGGATCGGCGCCGGCCAGCACCTGCTCGCCTACAACGCGAGCGGCGGCCTGGTCTCGGACACGCTGCTCCCCGGCGTCACCTGGTCGACGCCCACCGTGGCCAGCCTGGACGGCAGGACGCTCTCGGTGATCGCGGTGTCCCAGGGCAGCAACGCCGGCCCACAGGCTGAGACCTCGTGGGTGGTGAGCGCCTTCCAGATCCCCGGCACCACCGCCGCCATGCTCAACCCGGTCGCCGACCACCAGTGGCCGACCTTCCACCACGACATGCAGCGCACCGGCAACAGCGTCGGCGCCAAGCTGGGCCCGCCCCCGCCGCCCGTGCCGGGCAACCCCGGCTACTGGCTGGTGGCCGCGGACGGCGGCATGTTCACCTACGGGTCGGCGCCGTACTACGGCTCGACCGGAGGCTTCCACCTCAACCAGCCCATCGTCGGCATGGCCCGCACCAAGGACGGCGGGGGCTACTGGCTGGTGGCCTCCGACGGCGGCATCTTCCCCTTCGGTGACGCGGGCGGGTACGGCTCGACCGGCGGCATCCCCCTCAACAAACCCATCGTCGGCATGGCCAGGACGGCCAGCGGCAACGGCTACTGGCTGGTGGCCTCCGACGGCGGCATCTTCCCCTTCGGCGACGCGGTCAACCACTCCTACGGCTCGACCGGCAACATCCACCTCAACCAGCCCATCGTCGGCATGGCGCCGACGCCCTCCGGCAACGGCTACTGGCTGGTGGCCAGCGACGGCGGGATCTTCCCCTTCGGCGACGCGATGCAGCACTCCTACGGCTCGACCGGCGGCATGCACCTCAACCAGCCGATCGTGGGCATGGCCTCGACGCCGACCGGCGACGGCTACTGGCTGGTGGCCTCCGACGGCGGCATGTTCCCCTTCGGCAACGCCTGCGGCTGCGGCTCGACCGGCGGCATCCACCTCAACAAGCCGATCGTGGGCATGGCCGCGTCGGCCGGCGGCCAGGGCTACTGGCTGGTGGCCTCCGACGGCGGCATCTTCCCCTTCGGCACCGCCGCCCAGGGCCTCGGCTCGGCGGGCAACATCCGGCTCAACCAGCCGGTGGTGGGGATGACCTCCTGGGGCTGATCCCCGACTGACTTCGCCCCCCTTTGCACGAGGGCGGCCGGGCTGCACAGGTCCGGCCGCCCTCCGTTCGTTTTTGGCGATGATTCCGCGCGTGCCGGGGCTGGATGTGCGCAGCGCGTGCGAGTGGGTGGCGTCGGTGGCCTCGGACGTTCGCATCGACGGGGCGGCCCTGGCCGCGCTGGCGGCGGACCTGCGGGACGCCCAGGCCCCGCCCGCCTGGGGATGGCCACATCTCGGGACGGACGCCGCCCCTGCCGAGGACGTCGCCGCCTGGACGCTGCTGCTCAGCGCTCTCAACTTCTGCTTCTGGGAGGACGAGCCGCGCTGGCGGGTGGACGGCCGGGACGGGTACATGGCCCTCGCCCAGGCGCTGCGGCGGGCCCACGACTCCGGTGCGCCGGTGTGCTCTCCCGCCGCGTGGGCGTCGTGGCCCGTCGGCGATCTGGCCGTGCTGCTGCAGGGTGATCCCGGCGGTCCAGCCGCACCCCCGATGCTGGCGGAGCGGCACGCCGTCGCCGCGGAGATGGGCGCCTGGCTGCGCGACTCCTTCGCGGGCTCGGCGCTCACCGCTCTCCGCGCCGCGCCCTCGGCCGCCGGGTTCGCGCAGCAGCTGGCAGGAACCCTGCGCCTCTTCCGCGACGTCGCCGAGTACCGGGGGCGCCGCGTCCCGCTGCTGAAGCGCGCCCAGATCGCCGCCCACGACTGCGCCGCCGCCCTGGGGGCCGCCGCGCCCGCCGGGCTTCGCGACCGCTCCGGCCTCACCGCCTTCGCCGACTACAAGCTCCCCCAGGTGCTGCGCGCCGCCGGCGCGCTGGAGTATTCGCCATCCCTGTCTGCAACGATCGACGCCCGGGTCGAGCTCGACCCCGGCTGCGCCGTCGAGGTGGAGATCCGCGCCTGCACCGTCGTCGCCGTCGACCGCCTGGGCGCCCTGCTCCGCGCCGACCCGCCGCTCGTCGACACCATGCTGTGGTGGCGCGGCCAGGGTCTGCGCGCGCAGCCCTACCACCGCGTGCGGACGATCTGGTACTAGGGCTGCGCGCTCAGGGTCTCGCGGGGACGGAGGCGGGTGGCCACGTCGGCCATGGCCAGCATGGCGGCGTCGCCGTCGCTGTCTCCGTAGGCCCAGAGGTGGGCGGGGGCGTCGCCGAGCCATGCACGGAGCCGCTCCTCCTTCACCGGCCCCCTGACGTTGGCGCGGAAGATCCGCCCGGTGAGGCGGCCGCGGCGGTCGACCTCCATCTGCGTGGCCAGGGTGGCGGTGCAGCCGAGCATGGCGGCGACGCGCGCGACGTAGAGCTCGGGCGAGGCGGACACCACGACGACGTCGTGTCCCTGCTGCTGATGCCAGCGCAGCCGGGCGACGCGGTCGGGGCGGAGCTGCGTGTCGACGACGTGCTGCGCGTACTCCTCGGCGACCGGATGCAGCTCGTCGAGCCACCAGCCGCCGACGGTGGCGACGAGCAGCGACTCCTTGGCCCGGTGCCGCGCCTCGTCGCCGCGGAGCGAGCGCGCCAGCCAGGCCGCGTTGGCGGCGACGGCGCGGAGCACCGGGAGACGGCCGCGCACGCGCACCAGGAAGGGGAGCAGCGTGTCGCGATGGGTCAGGGTGCCGTCGAAGTCGAAGGCGGCGACGGTGCGCACGGCAGGTGCAGCCTGCGCCACCGCGCTCACCCGCGCATCCTGCGGAAGATCGGCCGCGGCAGGTGGCGCAGCGCCGACATCACCGGGCGCAGCACGCCCGGCGACCACACCGTGACCGACCCGCGGGCGACGCCGCGCACGATGTCGTCGGCGACGCGGTCCGGCGTCGTCGAGAAGGGGGCGGCCGGGCGGCCCGCCGTCATCCGCGTGTGCACGAAGCCCGGGCGCACCACGACCACCTGCACGCCGCTGCCGACCAGCGAGTCGGCGAGCCCCTGGAAGAAGGCGTCGAGGCCCGCCTTGGACGCGCCGTAGACGAAGTTGGCGCGTCGCGCGCGCTCGCCCGCGACGGACGACAGCACCACGATCGTCCCGTGTCCCTGGGCGCGCAGCCTCTGCGCGACGGGGATCCCCAGCGACACCGCGGCGCGGAAGTTGACGTCGATGACCCGCAACGCCGACTCGGCGTCGCGCTCGTCGCGCTCCTGCTCGCCGAGGACGCCGAAGGCGAGCAGGACCAGGTCGAACTCACCGTGCTGCGACCACAGCTCCTCGACGAGGCGCCCGTGCGCGGCGACGTCGAGGGCGTCGAAGGCCACCACCTCCACCTGGGACACGCCCGCCCGCTGCAGGTCGGCCGACGCGGAGGACAGCCGCGCCGTGTCGCGTCCCGCCAGCACCACGCTGCGCAGCCGCCGCTCGGCGAGCTTGCGCACCGTGGCCAGCGCGATCTCCGAGGTGCCGCCGAGGACCAGCACCGATTGCACCGAGCCGAAAGCGTCCTTCATGCCGACCTCGCGGTGCGCAGCGAGGAGGCGGCGGGCTCCGCCGTCAGGCCGAGCCGCCGGCCGAGGTCGGACTGCATCACGGCGCCCGGGTCGGCGCGGTCGCGCACCGCCCGCCACCTGGCGAGCCCCGGATACATCACCTGCAGCAGCTCCGGGCGCAGCCGCGAGTCCTTGGCCAGGTACACCCGCCCGCCCGCCCCGGCGACCAGCTCGTCGAGGGAGTCGAGCAGCGCGGGCAGGCGCTCGTCGCCGACGGGGATGTCGAGCGCCAGGGTCCAGCCCGGCGCGGGAAAGGAGATGAAGCCCTCGTTGCCGTCGCCGAAGCGCTTGAGCACGGCGAGGAAGGACGCGGTGCCCGCGTCGCTGAGCATCTCCAGCGAGCGGCGCAGCGCGTCCTCGGCGCCGAAGGGCACGACGAACTGGTACTGCACGAAGCCGCGCGAGCCGTACATGCGGTTCCACCCGCGCACGCCGTCGAGGGGATGGAAGAACGAGGCGAGCGGCACGACCTGGCCGCGCGCGCGGCGCGGCGCCTTGCGGAACCACAGCTCGTTGAAGGCGCGCACGGTGACCGGGCGGAGCAGCCCGTCGGGCACCCACGGCGGTGCGGCCAGGCGCACCACGGGGTGGAAGCGCAGCGGGTCGCTCCGCATGCGCCGCGGCAGCTCCTCTGCGGTGGCGAAGTCGCCGCGCGTCAGCACGGACCTGCCCAGGTGCGCACCTCGCGCAAGGCAGTCGATCCAGGCCACCGAGTACTGGTAGCGGTGGTCGCCGCCCTCCATCAGCGCCATCGCCTCGTCGAGGTCGGCGGCGCGGTCGGTGTCCATGACGATGCGCGAGGACTCGACGGGGTGCATGCGCAGCGTCGCCTCCAGGATCACCCCGGTGAGGCCCATGCCGCCGGCGGTGGCCCAGAAGAGGTCGGCGTCGGCGCCGTCCGGCGTCACCCGCACCAGGCCCGTGGGCGTGCGCATGGTGAAGGAGAGGACGTGGTTGCAGAAGGACCCGTCCCGGTGGTGGTTCTTGCCGTGGATGTCCGCGGCGATGGCGCCGCCGACGGTGACGTGCCGCGTCCCCGGGGTGACCATGGGGAACCAGCCCAGCGGCACCATCAGCCGCATCAGCCGGTCGAGGCTCATGCCCGCGCCCACGGTGGCCACGCCGCGCTCCACGTCGAGCGAGCGCAGCGAGGAGATCCTGTCGGGCTCGACCACAACTCCGCCGGCGTTCTGCGCCGCGTCCCCGTAGCTGCGGCCGAGTCCGCGGGCGATCACGCCGCGCGGGGGAGATGCGCCGAACACGGGGTCCAGCCCCGCCGCCGCCTCGGGGTGCAGCACCTCCGCCGCGGTGGGCGCGGTGCGGCCCCAGCCGGCGAGCAGCTCGACGCTCACCGCCCGTACACGCCGAGGCCGAAGAGCACCGCCCAGGCCAGGCCGAGCACCTGCAGCGAGCGGTCGGCGAGCACGATCTCCTCGGGCGCGCTGCCCGCGCCCGTCTCCAGCACCAGCGCGTAGCGGAAGATCGCCATCACCACCGGGATGATGGAGAACTCGTACCAGGGGATGCCGCCCAGGGTGCCCTCCTTCTCGAAGGCCCACAGGCAGTACGCCGCGATGGCCAGCGCCGACGACACCGTGCGGATGTAGCGCAGGTAGGAGAGTGAGTACGCCTCCAGGGTGGCGCGGTGCGAGCCGGCCTCGTCGCCCATGTCGAGCTGCTCGGCGTGGCGCTTGCCGGCGACCATGAACATGGCGCCGAAGCTGACCACGATGACGAACCAGTCGGAGACCAGCACCCCGGCGGCGATGCCGCCGGCCACGGCGCGGATGATGAACCCCGAGGCGACGCAGGCGAGGTCGATGACCGGCTCGTGCTTCAGCCACATGCTGTAGGCGACGGTGATGAAGGCGTAGCCGGCGACGACGCCCATGAACTGCACCGAGAGCAGCAGCGCCGAGAGCACCAGCGCGACGGCCAGGAGCGCGGCGCTGATGCCCTTGGCCATCGCCGGCGGCACCAGCCCCGCGGCGATCGGTCGCATCCGCTTGGTGGGGTGAAGCCGGTCGGCCTCGTAGTCGAGGGCGTCGTTGAGGAAGTAGGTGCCGCTGGAGGCGACGCAGAAGAACACGAAGGCGAGGACCGTGTGCACCAGCGGGGTGCGGTGGCCGAGCACCCCCGCGGCCCCCGGCGCGGCGAAGACCAGCAGGTTCTTGACCCACTGCCGCGGGCGCGCCAGCCGCACCAGAGCCCGGCCGAGCGTGGCCGGAGAGCGTGCGACCAGCGTCTCCGCGGTCGCCGTCATGCGCCCGAGAGCGGCATGTCGCGCACCAGCAGCGAGGGCGCGCCGACGAACCCGCCGCCCACCATGAAGCGCAGGTCCGAGCCCACCGCCTCGACGGCCTGGAGGACGCCGAGGATGCTGCCCGCCACCGTCATCTCCCGGATGGGCGCGGAGCGCTCCCCGTTCTCGACGAGGAACCCGTTGATGCCCAGGGAGAACTCGCCGGTCACCGGGTTGACGGTGTGCAGCCCGTGCACGTCGGTGATGAGCACGCCGTCGCCCATGCGGCGCATCAGCGCCTCGGCGGACTCCTCGCCGGGCAGCAGCACGAGGTTGGACGGCGCCAGCTCCGGCGTCGACTTGTGCGAGCCGCGCGAGGCGTTGCCGGTCGACCGCGTCGAGCCGTCGCGCCGTGCGGTGTAGGTGTTGTGCAGGTAGGAGCGCAGCACGCCGCGGTCGATGATCTCGGTGCGCTGGGTCGACACGCCCTCGCCGTCCCAGGGCCGCGACGCCAGGCCGTCGCTGCGGCGCCCGTCGTCGACGATGGTGACGGTGCCCGAGGCCACCGTCTCGCCCAGCCGCCCGGCCAGCAGGGAGCGTCCCTTCTGCACCGCCTCCGCGCTGATCGACGAGGCCAGCGTGCCGATCAGCTCCGCCGATGCCCACGGCTCGAAGAGCACCGAGGTGGTGCGCCCGGACACCTGCGACGCGCCCAGCAGCCGCGCGCCGCGGTCGGCGGCCTCGGCGGCGCAGGCGGCGAGGTCGAGCGCGGACGCGGAACGCCCGTAGGTGAAGGAGAAGCCCGACTGCATCTCCTCGCCGCGCTCGGCGATCGCCTCAGCGTACGCGTAGGCGACGGTGGCCTCGTAGGACGAGCGCAGGCCGCGGGTGTTGTACAGCTCGACCCGCCCGCGCTCGTCGCTGTAGACCGCGCCCGCGTTGCGCTTCACCTCGGGGTGCTGCGCGTTGGTGAGGCGGTCCAGCTCCAGCGCCATGGCCACGCGCTGCTCGACGTCGAGCGCGTCGAAGTCGGCGGCCACCAGCTCCGGCATCTCGTCCAGCGTGGCCAGGTCGGGGAGCCCGTTGTGCTCGTCGGGCTCGTTGTACCGGCAGGCGTCGAGCGCCTGCTCGACGACGCGCTTCAGCCCCGGCACCGTCAGGTCCGAGGTGTAGGCGAAGCCCATCCGCGAGTCGGTGAACACGCGCACGCCGACCCCCTGGGACTCCGCGCTGGTGAGCGACTCGACCTCGCCGTCGAAGACCTTCACCGTCAGCTCCCGCCCGTGGGCGAAGAAGGCCTCCGCCTCGGTTGCGCCGCCGTGCAATGCGCCGCCGAGGATGCGGTCGGCGAAGCCGGAGAACTGCCCCGCCCGGCTCACATCTGCACCCCGCCGGTCAGCTTGGTGCCACCGACGGTGAGCTCGGCGATGCGCAGGTGCGGCTGCCCGACGCTGACCGGCACCGACTGCCCGTCCTTGCCGCAGGTGCCCGGCGACAGGGAGAGGTCGTCGGCCACCATGTCGACGTTGCGCAGCGCCGCCGGGCCGTTGCCGATGATGGTGGCGTTGCGCACCGGCCGGGTGATGCGGCCGTTCTCGATGAGGTAGCCCTCGGTGACGGCGAAGACGAAGTCGCCGGTGACCGGGTTGACCTGGCCGCTGCCCAGCTTCTTGGCGTACAGGCCGTACGGCGTCGCCTCGATCAGCTCATCGACGGTCGACAGCCCGGGCAGGATGAAGGTGTTGGTCATGCGCGGCAGCGGGATGTGCTGGTACGACTGGCGGCGGCCGTTGCCCGTCGACTCGCGCCCGTCCTGGCGCGCGCGCAGGCGGTCGAACATGTAGCCCGTCAGCACGCCTTCCTCGATGAGCACGTTGCGCCGCGTCGGCACGCCCTCGTCGTCGATGCGCAGCGTGCCCCAGCCGGTGTCGACGGTGCCGTCGTCGACGGCGGTGACCAGCGGCGACGCCACCATCTCGCCGACGCGCCCCGCGAACACCGAGGCGCGCTTGGCGATGGCGTCGGCCTCCAGCCCGTGGCCGCTGGCCTCGTGGAAGAGCACGCCGCCGAAGCCGTTGCCCAGCACCACCGGCATCGTGCCCGCCGGCGCCGGATCGGCGTCGAGCAGCAGCACGGCGCGCTCCGCCGCCTCGCGAGCCGCCCGCTCCACCTCGCTGCCGGACTGGAAGAACTCGAAGCCCAGCGCCCCGCCCGGCGCCTCCATGCCGCTCTGCACCTCGTTGCCGCGAGCGGCGACCGCCTGCACCAGCATGCGCACCCGGGTGCGCCGGTCGCGCGCCAGGGTGCCGTCGCTGTTGGCGACCAGCACGCTCTGCACGCCCTGGGCGAACATGGCGCTGACCTGGCGGATGTCGCCGCCGGTGCTGCGGGCGACCTCGTCGGCACGGCGGAGGAGATCCACCTTGCGGGCGGTGTCGACCTCGTCGGGCGGCACCTCGACCTGCTGGGCCGGAGTGGCGTGTTCGCGCAGGTCGAGGACGGTGCTGCCCCCGTTGGCACCGCGTGCGGCGGCGGCCGCCGCCTCGGCGGCGCGGAGCAGGCCGGCCTCGGTGATGTCGTCGGTGTAGGCGAAGGCGGTGGCCAGGCCGCTGACCACGCGGATCCCCGCCCCCTGCTCGGTGCCCGCCTGGACCCGCTCGACCCGGCTGTCCTCCATCGACACGGACGCGGCGTGCCGCTGCTCGACGAAGCAGTCGGCGAAGTCTCCCCCGCGGCGGAGGGCACGCTGCAGAGCGGCGGTCGCGGCTTCGGTGCTGATCATCGGGGGGATTGTACGGCCGCCCCGGAGCGGGTCTTACCGGCGCGCTGAGACGCGCGCCAACACGGGGGAGGCAGATCCTCCCCCGGCCTGCCCCCTCCTCGGCGAGCTGAAGCTCGCCGGTCGCTGCTGCAGCAGCGCGCCGATAAAAAACCGCGCCAGTTCGGCGACATAGGGCTGGGGGGTGGCGAAGTAGGCGCCGGCGTGACGGGCCTTCGGCACGTACAGCACCTCCTCCTGCGTGCCGATGCCCAGGCCCCTGCGCAGGCGGCGCTGGCGTGGCATTGCCAGGTCCTCGTCGGTCACCACGGTGCGGACGGGGATGTCGCGCACCCGCCGGGCGGCGAGGTCGACCCGCACCCGCCGCAGGCGCATGCCGCGCGTCACCCGCACGGCCAGCCCCACCGCGGCGGCGAAGGGCCTGCCCGGCAGGTGGGTCCGCGTCGCCACGGCCCAGCCCAGCACCGAGAGCGGCGACACGAAGGGCCCGTCGATCCAGAGAGCGTCGATCGCTTCGTCCTCCGCCGCGACCAGGACCGCCACGGAGGCGCCGAGGCACAGCCCGACCACGCCCAGGGGCAGCGGGCCGCCCAGCTCTCGCGCCCGGGCCAGCGCCGCGCGCAGGTCCGCGCTCTCCCGCGACGCGCCCGCCAGCAGCCGGTGCGCGCCCGGCGCGGTGCCGCGGAACTCGAAGGTGAGCACCGAGGGCCCGGCGGCGTTGAGGTCGGCGGCCAGCGCGAAGCTCTCCTCGATGCAGCGGCGGTAGCCGCCCGCGACGACCAGGACGTACGGCGCCCGGCCGGGCAGCCAGCGGTAGGGGAGCCGGACGCCGTCGTCGGTGAGCAGCGTCCCCGCCAGGTGGGGGGCGGTGACCGGGCTGCGCTGGAACCGGCAGCGGTGCACGCCGGGCCCGAAGTAGGCGGCCCACAGCCGGTACGCGACCAGGGCGAAGGCACCGCCTGCAAGGCAGGCTCCCGCCGCGACCCCCAGCAGCACCGGCAGCGCCATCCCGGCTACTCCGCGACCCGGAAGGCGTGGAAGCGCCCGACGTTGCGGACCACCGGCTCCATCCACACCCGGAAGCCCGCGGCGCGCAGGCGGTCGGAGAGCTCCTCGGGGTGATGCCCGGGGATCACGTGGTACTCGCCGACGATGGCGCGCGCCCGCCGCAGCACCGCCCCCTGGAGGATGTCGTACTCGCCGCCCTCGCAGTCGATCTTGAGCAGGTCGACGGTCTCCTCGCCGGTGCGGTCGAAGACGTCGTCGAGGGTGCACAGCTCGATCTCGCCGGCGTTGGACTGCTCGACGAAGGCGTGCGAGCTGAACCCCGCGTCGAACACCATGCTGCCGCGCCCGCGCTGCGAGGCGACGCCCGCGACCACCACGTCGACTCGATCGCCCAGGCCGTTGCGGTCGAGGTTGGCACGAAGCCGCCGGGCGGTGGACGGCGCCGGCTCGACGGCGACGAAGCGCGCCTCCGGTGCGTGCTGGGCCATCCACATGGTGGCCATGCCCACGTTGGCGCCGACGTCGACGATGGTGCGCATCGAGGCCCAGTCCAGCCCGGGCACGTCGTACTCGCCGCGCACGAAGATCTCCACGAACGGCGAGGCCTCGTCGAGGCGGCAGCCGATGCGCAGGCCGCTGCGGCTGCGCATGGTGATGGGCATGGCGCGCAGCGGGTGGAAGAGCATGCCGCGCCGCGGCGGCAGCGGCGAGGCGTGGGTGACGGCGACGAGCATGCCGACGGTCTTCCAGTTGCGCAGCTCGCCGACGTACGCGCGCAGCAGCTCGCGCACGCCACCGCCGCGGGCGCGGTCGTAGGTGTTGGCGTCGGGCGACGCCACGGCCGTGGTCATGGGATCGGTCCTCTCATGCGTTGACGGGTCTCTTGGTCGAGGGAGAGATCTCCCAGGCGGCGCGGAAGGTGGCGGGGCGGAGGCGGTGCATCCCCAGCGACACCGCGCGTGCGATCAGGTAGGCGCCGGCGCCGACGGGGTCGGTCAGCGCCGTGCGCAGGAAGGCGTGCAGGCGTCGCACCTCCTCGGCGCGCGGCGCCTCGACGCCCAGGGCGGCGAGGGTGCGGCGGGCGACGCGGGCGCGATAGGTCTGGCGGTAGAAGTCGCGCCACGACGCCGCCGGGGTCATGCGCACCACCGCCTCCCAGACGGAGAGGAAGGGCAGCCGCTCGCGGTGGACCCAGGCGGCCATCTGCACGTCGTCGCCCATCGAGCCGTCGCGCCAGTGGAAGTCGCGCAGGGCACCGACGCGGTACGCGTACATGCGACCCACCGCGCGGGGCACGTGGGCGCCGCAGGACCGCGCCAGCCGCGCGGTGACGTTGCGCTGGAACACCGACGCACGCACGCCCAACCGCGCCCGTCCCGGGAGGTCGAGACCGCTGCTCATGGCCAGGTCGGGCTGGAGCGCGAAGGGCGCGACAAGGGCGCTCACGGCACCGCGGTCGGGAATGGAGTCGGCGTCGAGGCCGACGGAGACGTCGTCGAGGTGGCCGGCCTCGACCAGCGCCCGGTGCATCTGCTCGAGGCGCGCGGTCTTGCCCAGCCGGGCTCCGTCGCTGCAGACGCGGAGCGGGATCTCCGGGTGCAGGGCGGCGTAGTCGCGCACCACCTCCACCGTGGCGTCGCCGCTGCCGTCGTCGAGGACGACCCACTCGCGCCAGGCGAAGCCGTCGGGCAGGCGGTCGGCGCGCACCGCGTCGAGGGCGTGCACGATGGCGCGCTCCTCGTTGTAGGCGGGGATGACCAGAACGCAGTGCCGGGTCGACTCAGGCTGCGGCATCGTGCCTCCTCGTGGTGATGCTCTCGCCGCGCAGCCGCAGCGAGGCGAGGCGCCACGCGACGGCGGTGGCCTCTCCGGTCTTCAGCGCCACCAGCCCGGCGCCGAGGCGCGGCTGCGCCAGCAGGCGCCAGGGGCGGCGCAGGTAGGGCCGGTCGAGCAGCGACGTCCACGCGGCGCCGCGGTGCTTGGCGGCGAAGCGGGCGATGCCCGGGGCGTAGCCGCCCTTCTTGCGGCAGGCCTCGAGGTAGCGGACGCGTCCCTCGTCGTGGTCGATGAGGGCGGCGATGCGGGCCGTGGTGGCGATGCGCGCGGCGCGGCGGCCGAGGTCCCAGTCCTCGCCGGCGTCGAGCGTCTCGTCGAAGCCGCCGGCCGCGTGGAGGACGCCGCCGGCGAAGAAGCGCGGCGCCTCGACGCCGTCGCTGCCCACGTAGAAGTCGCGCTCGAAGGCGCGCACCCGCGCCCAGAAGCCGTCGCCGACGCTGCGCTCGGGCACGATCACGGCACCGTGCCCGGCGGCGATCGCGGCCGCGGCCTGCTCGACCACGTGCGGCGAGAGCACCATGTCCGAGTCGACGAAGCCGACCACCGCGGCGGGATGCGCAGCCGCACCGAGGTTGCGCTGCCGCGACCGCTCCGGCCCGGCGACGATCACCGCATCGGCGTGGGCGGCGGCGATGTCGCGCGTGGCGTCGGCGGAGAAGTTGTCGACGACCACCACCGTGCAGGGATGCGTCTGGGCGCGCAGCGACTCCAGACAGCGCCGCAGGGTGCGCGCCGAGTTGCGCGTCGGCACGACGACGGTGACGGACAGCGGTGCGCTCATCCGCGACTCCTCCGCCGGCGGCGGCCGATCACGGCTCCGGCGAGGAGCCCCACCGCCAGCGCACCGGCGACGACGGAGATGAGGTTGCCGAGCTGCATCGCACCCTGCGGCCTGTAGGCGACGGCGGGTGCATGCGCGCCCGACGGAGCGATCCAGCCGTCGAACAGCCCGTCGACCGCCGCGTGCGTGTACCCCTTCGGCGCCACCCACCAGGGACCGAAGCCCTGCTGGTGCTGGAACACCACGTCACTCGGAGTGGAGCCCGCGGGCGCGGCGGCCACGATGTCGACGGTGCGCGCCGAGGCGATCGGGTGCACCGAGACGTTGGCGTAGTCGTCGATCGTCTGCGGGCCGGTGAAGGGCCCGTCGCCGTAGAGGTAGAGGGCGAGGTGGTAGCCGCTCACCGGCGTGGTCACCGCCTGGTAGTGGGTCCAGCCGTCGCCGGTGGTGACGACGTCGGGCAGGGTCGAGCACTTCTTCGTCTCGAACTCCCACAGGCAGATGCGCGGGAAGGCGCCGGTGACGTGGCGCACGTCGAAGGCCACCAGCAGCGGGCCGTCGCCGCTGCCGACGTCCTGCATGGCGCAGGCGCTGTCCCCTGCGGAGGAGAGCTGCAGTGCGCGACCGCCGCCGGGACCACCGCCGACGACGCCGGCGTGGAGCTGCGCGGCGGCGCTGCCGAGCACCGCGTAGCAATCGCCCACGGCACCCCAGGTGCCCTGGTCGAACCGGCCGTCACTGATGCGGTCGGGGCCGAGCTGCAGCGTCGCGGTGACCGTGCCGGTGCTGCTGTCGGGCACCACCGTCAGCCCCGGGAGGAGCTGCGCGGCGTCCGCGGCCTCGACCTGCGCGGTGCGCTGCGCCGGACCGCCGAGCACCGCCACCGAGACGTCGCGACCCGGCGGCGTGCTCGCGCCCGCCACCAGCGTGTCGCCCTGCAGCGACCACTGCGCCAGCGGCGGGAGCTGCGACATCGCGGTCGCCCCGGCCATCGGCGAGGCGCCGACCAGGTGCGTGCCGTCGGGGAGGAGGCTGAGCACGCTGAGGTCGGGCGTCTGCGAGTCGACGGTGACGACGTGCGGCGTCGCCGACATGTCCGCCTCCCGCTGCATGGCGATGCGGTAGAGGTGCAGCGGTCCGCGGGTGGCGATCAGCGTGGCGTCGGGGTCCTGGGCGAGCGCGGCGTCGATCTGCGCCGGCGGGGTGATGGTGCGGCGCGGGTAGCTGGGATCGACGTCGCCGCGCACCAGCACGTACGGCGACTGCATGCCTTCGAGCACGCGCCGCGCCTCCGTCCAGGCGTCGCCGACCAGGGCCTGCTCGACGTCGCCGACGCCCGCCAGCAGCGTCTGCGACACCTTGCCGTAGCCCTGTCCCGCCGGGTTGATGACGTGGTGGTGGATGAGCTGCTCGATGAAGCCGTCGCTGCCGTAGTAGCCCCAGGTGTACGGCATCTGGTAGAAGTCGTCGGCCGGCAGCACCAGCACCGCGCCGGGGTCGGGCAGGGCGTCGATGGTTGCTGCCATCTGTGGCCAGTACGCCGGGACGTTGACGTGCGCCGGCGGCAGCTGCGGCCGGTCGTCGGCGACCACCGCGCCGGTCACCAGCGGGAAGGCCGGCCCGATGACCGCCGCGGCGGCGACGGCGAGCACGGTGGCGCGGCGCAGCTGCGTCCCCCAGCCCCACAGGTGCCGCGCCGTCGCGGCGACACGGGGCCGCACCGTGCTGACCGCACGGTCGGCGACCACCCCGATGAGGATGGCGTAGGCCAGGCCGGCGAGCATGAGGAAGCGCCCGGGCTCGCGCAGCAGCCAGCCGTAGGGCAGGTGGTAGAGGGGCAGGAAGATGCTCGCGCCGGGGTCGTTGGTGCCGGTGGCGAGGACCACCAGGAAGAGCGCGGCCGCGCCGGCGAGGACGGTGACGCCGAGCGTCGCGCGGGGTCGGCCGCGACGCTCGCGCAGGGCCAGCGCGGCGAAGGCCAGCGCGGGCAGCGCGTACTTCAGCAGCGCCAGCGGGAAGGCGTCGTAGGCGGACGCGTAGGGGAAGTACTCGGCATGCGCCCAGCCCCAGCTGGTGTTGAGCCAGAAGGCGTTGGGCAGGGTGGCCCGGCCCTGCGTCCAGAACCAGCCGGCGTCCGCGGAGAGGCCGCTGGAGTCCACCAGCGCCAGCCGCTCGTCGGCGACGACCAGCCAGTAGGCGGACGCCAGCGCCAGCAGCGGCAGGGCCACCACCAGGGTGAGCCCGGTGCGCAGCGCCGCGCGCCGTCCGCCCAGCCACAGCGCCACCAGCGGCGAGAGCAGCAGGGCGAGCAGCACCATGCCCACCAGCGGCGGGTTGAGGAACGCCCAGCCCCAGAGCGGCGCGGTCAGCGCCAGCAGCGCCGCCGCCAGCACGGGGTGGAGCCGGCCGAGTCCCGCGCTCAGCACCAGGGCCAGGCTCAGCGCCAGGAGGATCAGCCCGCACAGGAAGACCGGGTTGATGCCCACCGAGGTCAGCGTGTACGGGTTGAGGACGTACACCGCCGCGCCGACCGCCGCACCGACGGGGCGCAGGCCGAGCACGCGCAACAGGTACAGGCCGGCGAGCGCCGCACCGGCGAGGAGCAGCGTGTACATCACCCGCTGCGCCAGCGCAGGGTCGCCCCCCAGCCCGGTGACGGCGCGGAGCACCAGCGCCCAGGGCAGCATGTTCTGGTAGCCCCCCGGGCTGCCCACGTCCCAGCCGGTCCAGCCCCAGGCGGAGAAGGTCTGGTCGGTCCACGCGGTGCCCACGGGCGGGGTCATGTCGCCGCCCGCCACGGCCGGGCCGACGCCCATGTACCAGGTCTGCACCACCGCGGCCGCGCCCAGCGCCACGGCGCCGAAGGCGATCAGCCAGGCGCGGCGGGAGCCCTGGATGCCGAAGCGGACGGCGCCACCCAGGGCCGGCTCGGCGCGGCTGCGCCCGCGGAGCACGACCTCGGCGCCACCCGCGACCACGGCGAGGCCGAGGGCGAGCAGGGCCAGCAGCGAGAGCACCTCCAGCCGCTTCTGCGCGCCGGCCGGGCTGAGCCCGTCGACCACGCCCATGGCCAGCAGGGCGACGACGCCCGAACCGGCGCAGAGCCGGCGCGTCCACGCCAGGCGGCCGGCGAGGGAGCGGCGTTCCGGGACGCCGGGGACGAGACGCCCGCGGCGCACGCCGACGCCGCGCAGCTCGATGCCCGCGACGTCGGGAGGAGCGAGGACGGTGCTCACGCCACCCGCTCCACGACCGGGAGGGTCACCCGGGCGCGCTCGGCGACGACCGCCATGAGGTCGGCGGCGGCACGGTCCCAGGTGAAGTGGAGGGCGCGGCGCCGCGCCGCCGCGGACATGGTGCGCCAGCGCAGCGGGTCCTCCAGCAGCTGGATGGCGGCGGCGGCCATCGCCTCGGGCTGCGGCGGCACCACCAGCCCGGTGCCGCCGTCGACCACCGCGTCGCGCAGGCCGTTGACGTCGTAGGCGACCACGGGAACGCCGTGGCCCGCGGCCTCCAGGGCCACGATCCCCCAGCCCTCGCGGGTGCCGGGGAGGAGCAGGACGTCGGCACGGCGCAGCAGCTCGTGCTTGGTCGCCTCGTCGACGCCGCCGTGGAAGCGCACCCCGTCGCCCGCGTCGCGGCGCAACGCTGCGGCGAGGTAGCCGTCGCCGGCGACGTCGAGCGTCGCCTCGGGCAGTGCGCGGCGCACCAGCGCGGCGGCGCGCAGCGCGTCGCCGGGGCGCTTGGTGGCGATGAGGCGGCCGAGGAAGAGCAGGCGCGGCCGGCGCCCCGGAATGCGCGGCACCCACCCCGCGGGCGGCGTCGAGCCCGGCGGCACGATGGCGGTGGCGTCGACGCCGAAGCGGCGCAGGTCCTGCGCCGTCGACTCCGACACGGCGACGACGCGCGCACCCTGCATGGCGCGCACCCAGTGCGGCTCGACGACGCGGCGGCCGACGACGCTGAGCGGGAAGCGGAACTCGCGCAGCCAGACGTCGTCCGCCATCTGGTGGTAGAGGGCCAGGGCGCGATCGCCGGCGACGTGGTGCGCGAAGAACGGACGCGTGCTCACCGACTCGACGACGCGGTCGTACCCGGCGGCATGGCGCCGCAGGTGCCGGCGCGCCAGCGCGAAGACGCTGTGCCGCCCGCCCGCCCGCAGCACGCGCACGCCGTCGTCCCACTCCTCTGCCGGACTTCCGGCCACTCGCGGCACGAACACGGTGACCTCGTGTCCCTCGGCGCACCAGCGCCGCGCCACCTGCTCGACGTAGCGCTCGGCGCCGCCCGCGTCGGGCTGGCGGAGGTCCTTCCAGTTGAGCAGCAGGATCCTCACGCCTCGTCCGCTCCCAGCAGCACGACGACGGGACGGCGCACCGGCCGGCGCAGGGCGCCGGCGAGGACCGCGGCGGCGCCGCCGATCACCAGGCTGATGCAGGGCAGCGCCGCCAGCACCTCGACGTTGACGGTGAGCGCGACCCCGGCGAGCAGCTCGACGGTGGCCGCGACGGCGACCGCCGCCACCACCGGCCCGGTGCGATGGCGCATCGCGCGCGACGTCCACACCGCGTACGTCGCCAGCGACACCGTTGCCGCCGACAGCCCCAGCTCGAAGAGCAGCCGCCCGCTGACCGCGAAGCCCGCGCCGTAGACGTGGGCCATCAGCGCGGGACCGAGCACCGCCATGCCGATCGAGGCGGTGCCCGCCAGCCCCAGCGTCGCCGCGGCGCCGACCAGGACGGTGCGCCACTGGCGGTGCCGCGCCACGGTGGGGTAGAAGGCCGTGGCCACCGGGGCCGTCACGAAGAGGACACCACTGGCCAGAACCTGCGCGGCCGCGAAGCGCCCGTTGACGGTGTCGCCGAGGAGGTGGCGGGCGAACACCAGCGGCAGCACCCAGAGCGCCCACAGCGCCGCCGAGCTGAGCGCCCCCGTGAAGCTCTCCGAGGTGAAGCCCTGGCTCATCTCGCCGGCGCTGCGCGACTCCACGGTGCGCTGCATCGCGGCGATGCGGAGCGCGAAGACGAGGAACACCACGACGCTCAGCGCCGAGGGCAGGAACGACGCCAGCAGCGCGCCGGTGGTCGCGTCCATGCTGCGCGTCAGCAGCGCGCCGCCGGCGAGGCGGACGGCGACGCCGACCAGGCTCAGCCCGGCGATCAGGCCGAACCGGCGGCGCCCGATCAGCACCCCGCCGGGGAGGGCCGCGGCCAGGACGGCGACGAAGAGCGCGATCACCAGCAGCGTCGGCGTGGTCGACACGCCGAGATAGCCGGCGAGCTGGCGCACCGAGGCGCAGGCCGCCAGCACGCACACCGCCCAGGGCCACATCAGCCGCACCGAGGCGGCGATGAGATGGCGGGGCGCACCGTCCCAGGTGGCGGCGCGCCGGGCCATGGCGTACTGCACGCCGCTGGCGATGAAGCCCGCGATGGTGACCAGCGAGAGCAGCGCGGCGGTGCCGCCGAAGCTGTCCACCCCGCCGCTGCGCGCCACCAGGACGTTGAAGGCGAAGTTGCTCACCCCGGTGACGAAGCCGGTGGCGGCGAGCAGCCCAGCGGCCCGCGCGGCGTGCCGTGTCTCCGACGCGCCGTTCGTCGCCGGCGCCTCCATCGCGCGGACCGCCATGCTCAGTCGGCCCCCAGGATCGCGGGCAGGGCCGCGAGCAGGGCGACCATGCCGAGGTTGCCACGGTCGTAGGTGCGGCGCAGGCGCAGGCGGTAGAAGATCGCCAGGGTGTCGAGCAGCACCCAGACGACCGAGCGCAGGTTGGTGGTGCTGGCGAAGGCGTAGGTGATCCTCACCGGCGCCTCGATGATGCGGCGGAAGCCGAAGTGCCGGGCCAGGGCGAGCAGCTCCAGGTCGAAGGCGAAGCGCTTCACCAGCGCCGCCCCGAGCACGCGCAGGGCCACCTCCCGGCGCATCATCTTGAGCCCGGTCTGGGTGTCGCGAACGCGCACCCGGAAGAGCAGGCGCACCAGCATCTGGTAGCCCGCCGACTGCAGCCGCCGCAGCCACGGGTACTGCACCTCGCTGAGGGGATGGCGCTTGCTGCCGACGACGACGTCGGCGTGGTAGAGGTCGAGCAGCGCGGCCATGCGGCCGATCTCGTCGGGGGAGATCTCCATGTCGGAGTCGATGAAGGTGACCAGGTCGCCGCTCGCCTTCGACATGCCGAAGCGCAGCGCGAAGCCCTTGCCCCGGTTGGACTCGTAGCCGTAGACCTGGACGCGCGGGTCGCGGTCGCGCAGCGCGGCCAGGTAGGTCTCGCGGTCGCCGTCGACGACGACGATCACCTCCCAGCTCAGTGTGGTGGCGTCGAGCGCCTCGACCAGGCGCGCCAGGTTGGCGGCGATGCTGGCCCTCTCGTGGTAGGCGGGAACCACCACCGAGAGGCGGGGCCGTGACGTCGGACCAAGTCCGACCAGTTCGATCTCGACCAGCCCTCTCGCCCCCCGTTCGGCGACGACGGCTGCCTCGACGGGCAACGCGGTCATCCCTTCAGTCCTCCATTCCCTTCGCCTGATCTCATCCCGCAGTCATCCCGACCACCGGGGCGGCCAGCGGCTGCCCCGCCATCCCGCCGCGGTACGGCGCGTCGCCGTGGCCGAACACCCCGCCGTCCGCGCCCACCAGCCAGTAGCCCGCGCCACCGGGGGAGGCCGTCATCCCCACCACCGGCCGGCTGAGCGGCTCGCCGGCCGCGCTGCCCTCGAAGGGCGCGTCGCCGTAGCTGAAGACGCCGCCGTCGGCCGCCACCAGCCAGTACCCGTTCCCGCCGAGGGTGGCCGCAACTCCCACCACCGGGCGGTTGAGCCGCTGCCCGGCCAGGGAGCCGTGGAAGGGGGCGTCGCCGAAGGCGAAGACGCCGCCGTCCGCCGCCACCAGCCAGTAGCCGCCGCCGTCGGGCGTGGCCGCCATGCCGACCACCGGGGCGTTCAGCCGGGTGCCGGCCATCGAGCCGTGGTACGCCGCGTCGCCGAAGGTGAAGACGCCGCCGTCGGAGGCGACCAGCCAGTAGCCGCCGCCGTCCGCGGTGGCGGCGATGCCGACCACCGGCGCGTTGAGCCGCCGTCCCGCCAGCGACCCGTGGAAGCCGGCGCCGCCGTAGCTGAAGACGCCGCCGTCCGCGGCCGCGAGCCAGTAGCCGCCGCCCCCGCCAACCGGGGCGACGCCCACCACGCGTGCGGCCAGCCGCTGCCCCGCCGCCGAGCCGTGGTACTGCGCCCCGCCGAAGCTGAACACGCCGCCGTCGCCGCCGGCCAGCCAGTAGCCGGCCGATGCCGACACCGCGGGGCACACCGCGCCGCCGCCCTGCGCGCTGTAGCCCGGCTGGCAGGTGGTCGCGACCGGCGCCGAGGGGAGCAGCGTCCCGCCCACGGCGACGGCGCCGAGGGCGATGCCGGCGAGAAGCCAGCCGGCCAGACGGCGGGCGAGCCGGCCCGGTCTGTCGCTGGCGCCCGCCAGTGCGCTGCCCCGCATCCCCGTCCTCCTTGGTCGCGACGCCGTACCATCCCCTGTGGTCATCGCATCAGCACAGACGAGCCAAAGACCACAAGTTGACAAGCGCCGCCGTCAGTGAGAGGGACGGAGCGTTTGCTCCGTCTGTTGCACTCGCCGGCCTGGCGGCCCCAATCGGCCGGCCCGGCGGCCGCCGGCACACCCCGCTCGGGTGATGCCGTCCACCTCGCGCGGCGCCTGGCTGCGAGTCCTCCTCGTGCCCGCCGCGCTCACCGCCGTGCAGCTCCGCGGCATGGGCGGGGGCGGCTACGTGCTCCTGCCGGACGCGGTGTTCGGGCCGCGCCCTGCCCCGGTCCCCTGGAACCTCACCACCCCCGTCGCGGCCGTGGTGCACCTCGCGTCGAGCTGGTTCGGCGGCGCCGCCACCGGGCGCGCGGTCGTGGCCCTCGCGCTGGTCCTGGCCGGGGTGGGCCCGATGGTGCTGCTGCGCGCGCTGCCCTGGTGGGCCCAGTGCGCCGGCGGCCTGCTGGGGATGCTCAACCCCTGGACCTACGACCGCGTCGTCGAGGGGCAGTGGGCGGTGGTCTGCGCCGCGGCGCTGCTCTTCCTCTGGCTGGCGGCGTGGGAGGCGCTGCGGGCGCGGCCCGGCCTGCGACCCGCGCTTGCCGCGGGGCTGTGCGCGGTGGTTGCGGTCAGCTTCAGCCCGAACTTCCTGGGCATCCTGGCGGTGCTCGCCATCGGCGCCGTGATCGCCGCCCGGGCGTGGCGCTCCCCGCCGTTGCTGCGGTGGACGGCCGTCGGCGCCGGAGTGGCCGCCCTCCTGCTGATCCCCGGCATCGCGGGCTTCGCGGCGGGCTCGGGCGCGGGCACGTACCAGCAGCTCCAGGGGGCGGGCGTCGCCGACTTCACCGCCTACCGCTCGGTGCCCGACCCGCGCTTCGGGCTGGTCCCCTCGCTGCTCGGGCTCTACGGCGAGTGGGCGGAGGGGACGGGCCGCTTCGCCGTCGCCAGCGACGGCACGGGCTGGTGGCCGCTGGCGGCGGCGGTGCTGGTGGGGCTGGCGCTGCTCGGCGCCTGGCGCTCGCCGCAGCGCCGCTGGCTGCTCGCCGTCGGGCTCCTCGGCGTCCTGCTCAGCGCCTCCACGGCGACGTCGTGGGGCCTGAGCGCCGCCGGCGCCCTCGCGGAGCACGTCCCCCTGCTGGCGGCGTACCGGGAGCCGCAGAAGTGGCTGGCGCTCTGGCTGGTCGCCCTGGTGGTGCTCGACGCCGAGGCGCTGGCGGCGGCGCGCGGCCGGGAGGCGCCCGCGCTCGGCATCGCCATGCTCGCCGCGATCCTCCTCCCCGCCGGCGTCACCCAGCTGCGGGAGCTGCCGCAGGAGACCGCACCGGCCGCCTACCCCGCCGACTGGGAGGCGGCCGCCGCGGCCCTCGACCAGGCCGGCGCGGACGGCCAGGCGGTCCTGGTGCTCCCCTGGCACCTCTACGAGCCCCTCCCCTTCACCGGCCGGCTGGCCGCCAACCCGGCACCGGTGGTCTTCCCCGGCGAGCTGGTGGCCTCCCAGGACCCGGAGCTGCCCGGCGCGGCGCCGATGCCCTCGCCGCAGGGCGTCGGCGGCCTGTCGCTCACCGTCACCGACCCGGCGCCGTGCGCGCTGGCGACGGCCGTGCGGGCGACGGGCGTGCGCTTCGTCGTCGTGGAGAACGTCGCCGGCGGCGCGGGCGACCGGGCGCGGCTGGCCGGGTGCGGCTTCCACGTGCTCGCGGGCGGGGCCGGCGAGACGACGGTGCTGTCGCCGTGAGCCGCGCGCGGCGTCTGCGAGAATGCGGGCCGCCCATGCAGACGCAGCGCTCCGCCCTCAGCCTGGTCGCCGCCGGCGCCGGGCTGCTGCTGGCGGCGTGCAGCTCGTCGGGCACGCCGTCGAGCGGCGGCACCGCGACGCAGTCGAGCACCGCCGCGCCCACCGGCTCGCTCCCCTTCCACTACGAGGCGCAGGGCGAGAGCTCGAGCCCGTCGTTCAGCGTCGCGCAGCCGGGCAGCTACGCCGTCGACTACGTCCTCAAGGGCGCGACGCAGTCGCCGGGCTGCGTGGTCAGCATCAACCTCGTCGCCGACGACGGCAGCACCCAGCAGGTCGTCGGCGGCGTCCAGCTCCAGCCCTCCGACACGCGGCAGGACCGCGCCACCGTCACCCTGGGCGCGGGGACCTGGCGGTTCCAGGAGGCGGGCGGCTGCGGCTGGAGCGTCACGGTGGGCGCGGCCTGAGCACCCTGCGCCGCGCAGCCCTGGCGTTGCTGCCACTCCTGGCATATACGGCGCTGGCCGTGCTGCTCTTCCACGAGGCCTGGGCCGACCCGCGCCATCTCACCGTCGGCGGCCACGGGGACCCCGAGGCGACGATCTGGTACTACGCCTGGATCCAGCACGCGCTGAGCCACGGCAACAACCCGATGCTCAGCGACTTCCTCAACTATCCCGACGGCATCAACCTTGCCTGGCAGACCTCGCAGCCGTTGGCCGCTGTCGCGTCATGGCCGGTCGCCCTCGCCGCCGGTCCCTACGTCGCTTACGACGTCGTCGCCACCGCCGCACTGGCGCTCTCCGCGTGGTGCGCCTACCTCGCCATCCGGCGCTGGGTGCCGCGGCGTTCCGCAGCCTTCGCCGGCGGCCTCCTCTACGGCTTCTCGCCGTACATGACGGCGCACTCCCTCGGCCACGTCAACCTGACGCTCGCCTTCATCCCTCCCCTCTTCCTGCTCGCGCTCGACGAGGTGCTGGTGCGGCGCCGTCTCTCGCCGCTGCGCGCGGGGCTGCTGCTCGGCCTGCTCGCCGTGGTGCAGCTCTACCTCACCGAGGAGATCCTGGCCACCTCGGCGATCATGGCCCTGGTGGGGGTGCTCACCCTGGCGGCGATGCACCGCGACCGCTGGCGCGCCGCGCTGCCCCACGTCGCCCGCGCCCTCGGCGTCGCCGCGGCGATGGTGCTGGCGCTCGGCGCACCGCTGCTGTACGTGCAGTTCCTCGGCCCGCACCACCTCTCCGGCACCTTCCAGCATCCCGGCGGCTTCAGCAGCGACCTGCTCAGCTTCGTCGTCCCCACCGGCGTGCAGCAGGTCGACCCCGGCCTGGCGCAGCGCGCCGTCAGCCACTTCAGCGGCAACGGCGCCGAGCAGAACGGCTACCTGTCGCTGCCGTTCCTGCTCATCCTGGCCTATACCCTGTGGCGCTTCCGCCGGCTCGTCTGGGTGCGCGTGACGGCGGTGGCCGGAGCCGTCGCGGTGGTGCTGTCGATGGGCCCGACTCTGCACATCCTCGGCCACTCGACGCACATCCCGCTGCCCTGGGCGATCTTCGAGCACCTGCCGGTGTTCAGCAACATCATCCCGGCGCGGGTGATGCTCTACGCCTTCCTGGTGGCCGCAATGCTGCTGGCGCTGTTCGTCGACCACATGCTGCGCTCGGGCGGCCGCGTTCTGGCGGTGGGCGCGGCGGGCCTCGCCGCCACGGCTGTGCTGCTCCTCCCCACCGTCCACTTCCTCGCGGCACCGCACGACGACCCCGCGTTCTTCGCGGCCACCGGCGACCAGCAGCGCATCCCCGAGGGTGCCAGCGTGCTGGTTGCGCCGTTCGTCAACCATCCGGCGATCGCATCGGCGGAGGTCTGGCAGGTGGTCGGCGGGATGCGCTTCCGCGTCCCCTCCGGCTACTTCCTGCAGCCCGACCCTGCGAAGTCCGACGACCACCTCACCGGCCCCATCCTGCGTCCCCTGTCGCAGGCGATCGTCGACATCGGCAACAGCGCCGGTGCCCCCGCGCTGACCGACGCGGTGCTGGCGGCGATGCGCGACGACCTGCGCCACTGGCGGACGTCGGTCGTCGTCGTCGCACCCTGGGCGCACGAGGACGAGATGGTGCAGCTGCTCACCACGGTGGTGGGACGGCCGCCCGAGCAGGACCAGGGAGTGTTCGTGTGGTGGGACGTTCAGCCGGCCCAGCCAGCGGTCTCCGCCGCCGCCGCGGCGCCGATGTCCTGGGTGTACACGTACACGTCGAAACGGTCGACGTGATACACGGCGCTCGGCGCCGGTGTGCTGGGTGGTGGATCGGGAACGAAGGCGCCGTCGTGCTCGCGGATGACGAAGGTCGGTCCGCCCTGCGGCGCGTACCAGTCGCTGACGGTGAAGATGGGATACGGGCAGAACCATCCCGGCTGCTGCGCCCTGCACTCCGCTGACTGCTGCACCGCGCGGCTCTGGACGGCGCCGCCGCTCTCCCAGGTGAGCAGGTTGGCCTGCCAGTAGCCCGCGTAGCCGTGGTGCAGGCCATGCTGCTCCAGCAGGGCGATGAGCGGCTGCGCGTCCTGGGGGGCGACGTTGAAGTCGGCTTCGAGCTGGGCGCGGCTGAGCAGGACGGCGCCGGTGACCCCGACGAACGCGACGGCCAGGGCTGCGGCGCCCTGCCGGCGGACGAAGGGGACGGTGGCGGCGACGGAGTAGAAGAGCGGCGGGAGGTAGCGGATCGAGTTGGTGTCGAGGGCGAGGGTGGTGGCGACGAAGGCGAGGACGAGGAAGACGGCGGTGGCGGCCCAGAAGGTGAGGAACGCGTCGCGCGCGAGGTCGGCGTCGCCTCCGTCGCTGCGACGGGGGATCTCTGCTTGCGCGGAAGGGCTTCTTCGTCTGGGCGAGATCGCGAAACGCAGGACAACCCAGACCGGCACGCACACCCCGACGACGACCAGGACTCCGCACACCAGCCGGAGCACGCCCAGGTCGCCCAGGTTGCTGAGCCCAAGCCGGCCATTGCCCATGTCCAGCACCAGATGTCCAAGCAGCGTCAGGTTCGCGTTCGCCCGCGACGGCGAGGCGACCTGCAGCGGCAGCCCGATCACCTGGTACCCCACGTGCCGCATCACCAGCGCGGTCACACCCGCCGTCACCAGCGCCACCGCGGCCGCGCCGCCGACGGCCACCAGGACCTCCGCCGCGCGCCGCACGCGATGCCTCCACAGGACGAGCACCGCCGCCGCGACGAACGGCGCCACACCCGTCACCAGCAGCAGCGGGTCCGAGGCGACGTCGAGCCCGGTGACGACGGCCGCCAGCGACACCACCACCACGACGTGCGGCGCGGTGACACGCGGCCTGCGGCAGAGCCAGACGAGCAGCGCAGCCAGCACGATCCCGTTGACGAAGGTGGTCGAGTGGTAGGCCTGCGCCAGCAGCGGCACCAGCAGGAGCGGCGGCGTGGCGATGCCGATGCCGAGCGTGATCAGCGCCGCCCGCCAGCCGCGCAGCCGTTGCACCGTGAATGCGAGCAGCAGCAGGCCAAGCAGCGAGAGCACGAACGGCATCGCCTGCCAGATCTCGCGATGGCCCGGCAGCGAGCGCGTCAGCTCGTCGAACCAGAGCGTCGTGTAGTGCGCGGCGTTGCCCATCGACACCACGCTGCCCGGATGCGTCGAGGGCAGCGACTCGGCGATCACCATCGGCCCCACCGAGTCGCTGGTCGCGGTGTCGGTGACCAGCGAGGGGACGCGCTGCGCCAGCACCACCGCGTAGGCGACGACGCCGGCCAGCGGCGCCAGCGGCAGCGCGCGCAGCACCGCGCTGCGCGCGCCGCGCAGGGGGTTCACGCGGTGCCCGACTCCCAGGAGGCGAGGTAGGCCTGCTGCTCGGCGGTCAGCGTGTCGATCTCCACGCCCAGGCTGTGCAGCTTCAGCGCCGCCACCTGGCGGTCGATCTCCTCGGGCACGTCGTAGACCTGCGGCTTCAGCTCGGCGTGGTGCCTGGCCACGTACTCCGCGCACAGCGCCTGGTTGGCGAACGACATGTCCATCACCGCGGCGGGATGCCCCTCGGCGGCGGCGAGGTTGAGCAGGCGCCCCTCGGCGAGGACGTGCAGGGTGCGCCCGTCCTGCATCGTGTAGGCGTCGACGTAGGGGCGCGGCTTGGTCACCCCGGTGGAGAGGTCGTCGAAGGCGGCCAGGTTGATCTCGTCGTTGAAGTGGCCGCTGTTGGCCACCACGACGCCGTCCTTGAACTTGGTGATGTGGCGGCGGTCGACGACGTTGATGTCGCCGGTGACGGTGACCACGATGTCGGCGTGGGGCGCCGCCTCCTCCAGGGTCATCACCCGGTACCCGTCCATCACCGCCTCCAGCGCGCGGGTGGGATCGATCTCGGTGACGATGACGTGTGCGCCCATGCCTGAGGCGCGCATGGCCAGACCGCGACCGCACCAGCCGTAGCCGCACACCACGAAGGTCTTGCCGGCCAGCAGGATGTTGGTGGCGCGGATGAAGCCGTCGAGAGTCGACTGCCCCGTGCCGTAGCGGTTGTCGAACATGTGCTTCGTCAGCGCCTCGTTGACGGCGACGATGGGGAAGCGCAGCCGTCCGTCGCGGGCCAGCGCCCGCAGGCGGATGACGCCCGTCGTCGTCTCCTCGGTGCCGGCCATGACCTCGGAGAGCAGGTCGGTGCGCTCCTTGTGCAGGCGGGCGACCAGGTCGGCGCCGTCGTCCATGGTGAGGTGCGGCCTGACGTCGAGCACGGCGTCGATGTGCTCGTAGTAGCGCGCGCTGTCCTCGCCCTTCACCGCGAAGGTGGGGATGCCGTGGTTGCTCACCAGCGCGGCGGCGACGGGGTCCTGCGTCGAGAGCGGGTTGCTTGCGCAGAGGCGCAACTCCGCGCCGCCCGCCTGCAGGGTGATGGCCAGGTTGGCCGTCTCGGTGGTGATGTGCAGGCAGCCCGCCAGGCGCAGGCCCTGGAGTGGCTTCTCCTCGGCGAAGCGCTCGCGGATCAGCCGCAGGACGGGCATCTCCTGGGCGGCCCACTCGATGAGGCGCTGGCCCTCCGAGGCGAGGCCGAGGTCGGCGACGTCGTGCGCAATGACGCTTGGCATGTCGGTGCAGTCACTCCTAGAAGCGGATCAACGAGACGTAGGGCCGGTCGCCGAGCAGCCTGCCGCCGCCCAGCGCCTCCAGCTCGACGAGGAACGCGATGCCGGCCACCTCCCCGCCCAGCTGCTCGACGAGCGACACCGTGGCCGCGGCGGTCCCGCCGGTGGCCAGCAGGTCGTCGACGACGAGGACGCGCTCGCCGCTCCGCAGCGCGTCGGCGTGGATCTCCAGCACGCCCTCGCCGTACTCCAGGGTGTAGCTGACGCTGAGCGTCTGCCGCGGCAGCTTGCCCTGCTTGCGCACCGGCACGAAGCCCGTGTCCAGCGCGTAGGCCAGCGCCCCGCCGACCACGAACCCGCGCGACTCGACACCCACGATCTGGTCGATGCGCTGCCCGCGGTGGGCGTCGGCGAGAGCGTCGATGGCGGCGCGGAACTCCTCCGCATGGCCGAACAGCGTGGTCACGTCGCGGAAGAGGACGCCCTCACGCGGGAAGTCGGGGACGTCGGTGATCACGGCGCGCAGCCGCTCGGCGAGGGTGCGATCGGACACGCGGTCGGACATGCGGGCGCCAGTCTAGCGAAGCCGCGCAGCCGGTCGAGCGGCGGCCGACATCCAGCTTCGCCACGAGTCCAGGGTCATGGCAAACCCCAACGAGGCAGCCGGCAGCAGGACCAGCGCCAATCGGAGTGAACTGGGGCCCGGACTGGAAGCGAGGTACAGCAGTCCGGCGACGACCAGTCCGAGGAGGAAGCCGGCACATGGATCACGTCGCCGGAAGGAGGTCCACACCGCGACCGCGGGTCCGACGGCAAGCAGGACGACAGCTCCAGTCGTGGCCAGATCGGCGTGCATGATGGGACTCAGAACATCCGCGTCCAGCTCACCGGCGATCGCGCCCGGGATGTGACTGGCGATGTACGACCATGAGTCGTCGCGCGGGATCTGGAAGCCGTCGATGGTGAAGGCGATCTGCGCGCGGAACGGGAAGCCGGACAGCAGAAGCGACGGGAGGGCCGTGACCGCACCGGTGGCGGCCAACCACAACGAGCGGCGGTTGCGAACGAACACCGCCGCGCAGAAGGCGGCCAGGATCAGCACGACGTTCACCTCGCGGGTCAGCGCCAGCGCCGCCAGCAGAACGGTCCAGAGACACAACCAGCGCCACGCACGCGGACCCTGGAGCACGCGAAACGCCACGGCCACAGCCGCAACCTCCAGCAGAAGTCCCCATGTGTCCGTGAGCGGATGCTCAGCGGCCAGGGTCATGGGCGGGATGAGCAGCGCCGCGATCGTGGCCACGAGGCTGCTGAGCACGGAAGCGCGTTGGCGGAGCATGACGAACAGCAGCGGGCCGCAGAGCAGGTATCCGGCGAGGGTCACCAGCTCGAGCGAGCGCTCGCCGGAGAAGGGAGTGATGAGATACGCCAGAACGGGGACGAACCAGCGGTTCTGGAAGACCGGGAGACAGTAGCGTAGCCACGCGGGATCGCTGAGGCGCGGCACGACGTGGCTCGCTCGCTCCGCAGCCTGAGCGGCACGCCCCGCGGGCTCGTTCATCACCCTCGTGAGAGCGTCCTGGCTGTTGAGGCCCTCTTCCAGTTGCACGACCTTGGCCTGGTAGTAGTAACCGTCAGGCGACCACGCAACGGGGCCGGTGAACGATCCGCGCACGTTGACAGCGGCAACGGCCATCAGCGCGACCATCACCCCGAGCAGGCCGACTGCTGACGCGGTGCGACGCCGCCGGACTGTGGACTGGACGTCCTGCTGAGCAGGTCGGGCGCCGGGGCCGGCCGCGAGGGGGCTCACCGTCCCAGTCGACGGGCAACCCGCCTCATGAAGCCCTGCCCGTCCGACGCCGATCCCTCGGATCGCATCGCCTCGACCAGTCGCGCGGGCAGCTGATCGACGTTCCAGTGGGTGACGTCCGGCCGCGCGTGCTCGCGGTAGTACCGCTCCTCAGCATCCGGGCGACGGCTGTTGACGTACCAGGATGTGTGACGCGCAACATAGGGTTCGCCGGTGCGCAGGCTCTTTGCGTGGTTCGGCAGGACATCGGACGCCACGAACTCGGTCTCCGGTCGGTGGAGCGCGAAGGTGGTGTCGATCGGTGCGTCATAGACGCCTGGCTCCACCTCGCAATCCCAGAACTTCCCCTCCCATTCGCGCACTTCCCGGGCGAACCGGTAATGGCGTGGAAGATCGTCGATCTTCAGTCCGAAGCCGACCTTGTCACGATCCGGATGGCGGTCCAGGAGCCTCCGGAAATGCGCCACGGCGTCCGGCGGGCATTCCGGAACCGGCACGATGTCCGGGTCAGTGGCCACGTAGTACTCGCCGGCGGCGTGCGTCTTGACGGCGCCACTGATCCAGATCGCCTTGTGGCCGAGATTCTCACCGAGGCGGACGACGGTGTGCGGCGTGGTCTCGTAGTAGGCGAGCAGCGGTGGGTACGTGGAGGCGTTGTCCACGAGGTAGATGCGCGTATGCCCCGCGCCCTCCAACCACTCCAGCAAGGAGCGGAGCGGAGAGAGGCGGTCTCGGCAGTTGACGAAGACCGGGACCTGATGACCGAGCGACATCTCGAGCTCCGAGATCGACCCGTGCGAGGCCGCGTGCTTCCGAGGCCCGCCATTCTAGCGCTGACGCGCTAGTGGCCCAGGCTCATCGAGGCCATGCCCACCACCGGCTGGTTGAGGTGCTGCCCGCCGGTGGAGCCGAGGAAGGGCGCGTCACCGAAGGTGAAGATGCCGCCGTCCGACGCCACCAGCCAGTAGCCGTGCCCGCTGGGCGTGGCCGCCATGCCGACGATCGGCCGGTTGAGCCGCGTGCCGCCCTCGGAGCCGTAGCCGCCGGCGTCGCCGAAGGGGAAGATGCCGCCGTCCGAGGCCACCATCCAGTAGCCGTGGCCGGTCGGCGTCGCCGCCATGCCGACGATGGGCTGGTTGAGGTGGATGTTGCCGGTGGAGCCGTACCCGCCGGCGTCACCGAACGGGAAGATGCCCCCGTCCGACGCCACCAGCCAGTAGCCGTTGCCGTCGGGCGTGGGCGCCATGCCGACGATGGGCTGGTTGAGGTGCTGGCCGCCCATCGAGCCCTTGAACGAGGCGTCGCCGAAGCAGAAGATGCCGCCGTCCGACGCCACCAGCCAGTAGCCGTGCCCGTCCGGGGTCGAGGCCATGCCGACGATGGGCGCGTTGAGCCGCTCGCTGCCGGTGGAGCCGTAGCCGCCCGCGTCACCGAAGGGGAAGATGCCGCCGTCGGAGGCGGCCAGCCAGTAGCCGCGCCCGGTGGGCGTCGCCGCCATGCCGACCATCGGCTGGTTGAGCCGGACGTTGCCCGTCGAGCCGTAGCCGCCGGCGCGGCCGAAGGGGAAGATGCCGCCGTCCGAGGCCACCATCCAGTAGCCGGCGAGCGGCCCGAACTTCTGGCCGAGCAGGGTGAAGAGCTCGCTGTGGCCGGTGTCGTAGCCCAGCGCCCAGATGCCGGCGCCGCGGATGCCGTAGCTGTTGACCAGGTCCCACTTCGCCGCCAGGGACGAGGTGTCCTCGTAGTACAGCTCGCGGTTGGCGCCGTACGAGGGCGAGTACCAGGTGGCCCAGGGCGACGCCGCGGTGGAGTCCCAGTGGTACTGCACGTTCTGGGTGCAGCTGCAGGTGAAGTCGTCGAACATCGAGGAGTAGGTGTCGACGCCCTGGGCGGGGCAGCCGTTGCCGTTGCTGATGATCGCCGAGTTGGGGTTGGTGTTCGCGGTGCACCACTTGTAGCCGTAGTAGCCGGCGCCGAGGATCACCTTGCCGGCGGGCGCCTTGGAGGTGTACTGCTGCACCGTCAGGGTGTCGTTGTACGTCCAGCCGTTGAGCGGCGCGTTCGCCGAGGCGTTGTTCGGCGTGTTGCCGAAGGACATGTCGTAGGCCATCACGAACAGGGCGTCGACCACCTTGCCCAGGTCGGAGATGTTCATGAAGCCCTGGTCCCAGCTGGCCGCGCCGCTGTAGGTGGCCACGGCGACCTCGCTGCCCTGCACCGCGTTGTGCATCTGCTGGGTGAGCGAGGTGACGAAGGCGGTGAACTGCTGCTGGATGCTGGGATAGCTGCTGCTGGTGCTGCCCTCGAAGTCGACGGTGACGCCGTCGAGGCCGCGCTGCTGCACCAGGGCGATGGTCTGGTTGATCGCGTTCTGGCTGTTGGCCGGGCTGCTGACGATGCCGTTGATGGTGGCGTCGTCGAAGGCCTTGATGGTCAGCAGGACGCGGTCGCCGGTGCTGTGCGCCGCGCCGACGAGGTTGCTCAGGTCGCTGCTGTTCCAGCCGGACCAGCCGGCGTCGCCGCCCTCGACGGGGTTGCCGTTGCCGTCCAGGCTGACCCCGAAGTAGGCGATCGTCGACAGCCACTGCAGCTGCCACTCGCTCCAGTCGCCCAGCTCCCAGTAGGGCGCGAAGCCGAACACCTCGCGGGTGAGGTTGCCGTTGCCGGCGGCGACGCGCGCCTGCGAGGACTGCACGGCCACGGCGGCGCGGGTGACGCCCTGCGGCGCGCTCGCGGCGGGGCGGAGGCTGGGATCGGGGGCGAGCGCCGGTGCGCCGGCGCCGAGCAGCGCCTGCTGCTGCGCGTTGGGGCCGATCGCCGGGTCGGCGACGGCGACGCCCGCCTGCACCGGCGCTGCGGGCGCCAGCGTGCCCAGCATGAGGGCGAGCGGCGCGGCCGCGAGGGCCAGCGCGAGGCGTCGGGGCGGTGCGAAAGGAGTGAGACGCATGGTGTGATGGGGAATGCGCCGGAACGCCGACGTGATGGGGGCGTCGATCATAACCCGGGTGCCGGCGGGAGTCACTTGTGAGCCCGGTCATGTCACAGAGATGTGTTCTGCGCGCACATGCGTTCGGCGTTCCCGGCGCGGGCGCCGCTGCGTGCTAGGCTCCTGCCGCGTGATTGGGACACTGGGCCGGTGAAGGGCCTGATCCTGAGCGGTGGCAAGGGGACGCGGCTCCGGCCCATCACCCACACCAGCGCCAAGCAGCTGGTGCCGGTGGCCAACAAGCCGGTGCTCTTCTTCGCCATCGAGGCGATGGTGGAGGCCGGCATCACCGACATCGGCATCATCACCGGCGAGACCGGGCCCGAGGTGCGCGACGCGGTCGGCGACGGCGGCCGCTTCGGCTGCGCCATCACCTACATCCCCCAGCCCGCACCGCTCGGCCTCGCCCACGCGGTGCTCACCGCGCGGGAGTGGCTGGGCGACGACCGCTTCGTGATGTACCTCGGCGACAACCTCATCCGCGACGGCATCGCCGCCCTGGTGCGCGAGTTCGACTCGGCGCAGCCGGACGCGATGATCCTGCTCGCCAAGGTGCCGGAGCCACAGCGCTTCGGCGTCGCCGAGCTGAGCGGCGGGCGGGTGGTGCGGCTGGTCGAGAAGCCGGAGGTGCCGCCGTCCGACCTGGCGCTGGTCGGCGTCTACCTGTTCTCCCCGCTGGTGCACGGCGCCATCGACCGGATCGAGCCCTCGCCGCGCGGCGAGCTGGAGATCACCGACGCCATCCAGCGCATGATCGACGACGGCCGGTCGGTGGTGCCGCACGTCATCACCGGATGGTGGAAGGACACCGGACGGCTGGAGGACATGCTGGAGGCGAACCGCATCGTCCTCGACGGGATGGAGCCGCGCATGGAGGGGACGATCGGCGAGAACGTCCGGCTGGAGGGCAAGGTGATCGTCGAGAAGGGCGCGACGCTGAGCAACTGCCGGGTGCGGGGGCCGGCGATCATCGGCGAGCGGACCGTCGTCGAGCACGCCTACGTCGGGCCGTTCACCGCCATCTACTACGACTGCGTGGTTCGCAACGCCGAGATCGAGCACTCGATCGTGCTGGAGCGGTCGCGCATCGAGAACGTGAACGGGAAGATCGAGTCGTCGCTGCTGGGCAAGGACTGCGTGGTCTGCGAGTCGCCGGAGCGACCGCGGGCCCTGCGCCTCATGCTCGGCGACCACTCCAAGGTGGAGCTGCACTGAGCATATGGCCTGGATGGCTGTGACCGAATCGATGGAGCGGGTGCTGGCGCGGCTGGCCTCGGTCCCCGCGGCCCAGCGGCTGGGCCGGATCGACGGCGTGATGGTGAAGACGTTCAGGAAGCACGTCGACCAGCGCGGCTACTTCATCGAGCAACTGAAGCGGGGCGACCTCGACGACGACGGCAATCCCTTCATCCCGGAGCAGCCGTTCGCGCAGATGTCGCGATCGCTGGCCTATGCGCGAGGCGGCAACCCGCCGGAGCTGATCAAGGCGTTCCACTGGCACAAGAAGCAGTGGGACTACTGGGACATCGTCGCCGGCAACGCCCGCGTCGTGCTCTGCGACCTGCGCGAGGGCTCGCCGACCGAGGGGCGCATCCAGGTGGTCATGCTCGGCGAGCACGCACCTCGGATGGTGGCGATCCCTCCCTTCGTGGCGCACGGGTACCAGTGCGTCTCGCAGCAGGACGTCATCCTCAACTACTACGTCACCGAGCCGTACGACCCGGCCGACCCGGACGAGGGCCGCATCGCCTGGAACGACCCGCGGATCGGCTTCGACTGGTCGATCGAGAACATCTGAGGCGCCTATGCGATTGCTGGTCACCGGCGGTGCGGGGTTCATCGGCAGCGAGTTCGTGCGGATGACGCTGCGCACGCACCCCTCCGATTCCGTCGTGGTGCTGGACAAGCTCACCTACGCGGGGAATCCCCGCAACCTCGACCCGGTGCGGTCGGATGCGCGGTTCCGCTTCGTGCAGGGCGACATCGCCGACGCGGCGCTGGTCGGTCCGCTGGCCGCGGAGGTCGACGTCATCGTCAACTTCGCAGCGGAGTCGCACGTCGACCGCTCGCTGGAGTCGCCGGGCGCCTTCATCCAGACCGACGTCTACGGGACCTTCGTGCTCATGGAGGCGGCGCGGGCGGCGGGGCACTCGCGGTTCCTCCAGGTCAGCACCGACGAGGTGTACGGCTCGGTGCATTCCGGACGGTCGGTGGAGGCCGACCCGCTGCGGCCGCGGTCGCCGTACAGCGCGTCGAAGGCGGGGGGCGAGATGCTGGTGTGGTCGTACCGGGCCTCGTACGGGTTCCCGGCGATCATCACGCGGGGGTCGAACACCTACGGGCACTACCAGTACCCCGAGAAGATCATCCCGCTGTTCATCACCAACGCCATCGACGACCGGCCCCTCCCCATCTACGGCGACGGTCAGGCGGTGCGCGACTACCTGCACGTCGAGGACCACTGCGCCGGGATCGACGTGGCGCTGCGGCAGGGCGCGGTCGGCGAGGACTACAACGTCGGGTACGGCGGCGACGGGGTGAACGGGATCGAGGTGGCCGACACCATCCTGGCGGCGCTGGGCAAGCCCGAGTCGCTGAAGCAGCACGTGCAGGACCGGCCGGGACACGACCGGCGGTATGCGCTCGACACGGCGAAGCTGCGCGCGCTGGGCTGGGCGCCTCGGGTGTCCTTCGCGGACGGCATGCAGCGCACCGCGCGCTGGTACGCGGAGAACGAGGACTGGTGGCGGCCGCTCAAGTCCGGGGAGTTCTGGGAGTTCTACCGGCGCAACTACAAGCCGCTCGGTGCGGCGGCGGGCTGATGCGCATCCTCGTGCTCGGCGCGGGCGGGCAGCTGGGGCGCGAGCTGGTGCAGGCAACGACCTCCCACGAGGTGGTCGGCCTCACCCGCGCGGAGTGCGACATCGCTGAGCCGGGGGCGGCCTCACGCGCTCTGGAGCAGAGCCGTCCAGATGCTGTCGTCAACTGCGCCGCCTGGACCAAAGTCGACGCCGCCGAGGAGCACCGCGACGAGGCGTTCCGGGCCAACGCCGAAGGGCCGCGGTTGCTGGCCGAGGCGTGCGCGGATGCGCGTGTGCTGCTGTGCCACATCAGCACCGACTACGTCTTCGACGGCACCGCCACCGCGCCGATCCCGGAGGATGCGCCGACACACCCGCTCGGCGTGTACGGCGAGTCGAAGCTGGCGGGCGAGGAGGCGATCCGCGCCGTCGACGGACGGCACCAGATCGTGCGCACCTCGTGGCTCTACGGCCAGGACGGTCCCAACTTCGTGCTGACGATGCTTCGCCTCGGCGCTGAGCGCGACGAGCTGCGCGTCGTCGCCGACCAGCGCGGCGCGCCGACCTGGACCGGCCACCTGGCCCCGGCCCTTCTGCGCCTCGTGGAGCTGGGCCAGACGGGCACGTACCACCTGACCAGCGGCGGCGAGACGACGTGGTGCGAGTTCGCCCGCGCGATCATGGACGCCGCCGGGCTGGGCGCCCGCGTCGAGCCCACGACCACCGCCGAGTACGGGGCTCCAGCGCCACGGCCGGCGTACTCGGTCCTCGACAATGCGGCCTGGCGGGCGAGTGGCGAACCGCCGCTCCCGGACTGGCGCGACGCCCTTGGCCGATACTTGCAGGAGCGCTGTGCGACCCGCTGACCCCGTCAAAAGCGCCTCCGGTATCATCTCCTCGATGCCGAGTGCAGGACGCGGCGTGCCCTCTCCGACCGACTCTCAGTCAGGCGAGCTCGGCGAGACGCGCTCCTCAGCGACCCCGACCTCCGATCTGTACGGGAAGAGCTACTACGCCACCTACTTCGGCGGGGCGCCTTATGAACGGAGCGATCACTGGCTCACCTTCTTCGGCCGCATTGCCGACCAGATCGTCGCCGACATCGCGCCCCGGACCCACCTCGACGCGGGCTGCGCCATGGGCTTCCTCGTCGAAGCGCTGCACGATCGTGGCGTCGACTCCGAAGGCGTCGACATCTCGGAGTACGCCATCAGCCAGGCGCGCGAGGACATCCGCCCGTACGTCCGCGTGGCCAGCATCCTCGAGCCGTTCGACAAGCGCTATGACCTCATCACCTGCATCGAGACGCTGGAGCACCTCGACGCCGTGGACGCCGCCGCGGCAGTTCGCAATCTCTGCGCCCACACCGACGATGTTCTCTTCACGTCGACTCCGACTGACCACGAGGAGCCCACGCACGTCAACGTGCGTCCGCCGGAGTACTGGGCTGAGCTGTTTCTCGATTGCGGCTTCGTCCACGAGTTGGACTACGACCACCGCCTCGCCAACCTCGCGCCGTGGGGCATGCGCTTCCGCCGCACTCACGACCCGCACAGCCGCCACATCGTCGAACTCGAACGCCACTTGTGGCGGATGCGCGACGAGAAACAGGCCCGCGACCGGATCATCGTGCAACGCACCGAGGAAGCCGCCGCCGACAGGCGCACCGCCGAGGAGCTGATCGCCGCACAGGGTCCGCACCTGGCCGAGATCGAGCACCTCAGCGCCGAGCTTCGCGACGCCGCCGGCCAGGTCGCCGCGCTGCAGCGAGCTGCCGAGGAGGCGCAGTCGGAGGTCGAGGAGTTGCGCGCGGAGATGGCGCGGCTGCGCTCCGAGAACACCTACCGGCTGGCGCAGCGCCTGCGCCGCAGTAGCTCGGCGCTCCTCCCCGCAGGGACGCGCCGCGGCAACGCCTTCCGCCGGGTGGTGCGCGCCGGGCTGCTCACCGCCGAGGAGGGACCGGCCGCGGTCCTGGAGCGGCTGCGCGAGCGCAGGGCGCCCGCCTCGCCGACCGAGGAGGCTCCTCCCCTCCACGAGGTGGACCAGCGCTGGAACGAATGGCTGCAGAGCCACGATCCCGACGAGGACGACCTGCGCGCCATGCGCGAGGCCTCGCGTTCGTGGACGCGGCGGCCGAAGGTGAGCATCCTCATGCCCGCGTACGAGTCGGAGGCATGGTTCCTGGCTGCCGCCATCGACTCGGTGCGGGCGCAGGCGTACGAGAACTGGGAGCTGTGCGTCGCCGACGACGCGTCGCCCTCCACCTCGGTGGTCGGCACCGTCGCGCGCTACCAGCACGACGACCGCATCCGCCTGGTCCGCCGCGAGACCAACGGCGGCATCGCCATGGCGACGCAGTCAGCCGCGGACATCGCCTCCGGCGAGCTCGTCGCGCTGCTCGACCACGACGACCTGCTGCGGCCGGACGCGGTGTACGAGATGGTGCGGCACGTCCTCGCCCATCCTGACGAGGACTTCGTCTATTCCGACGAGGACAAGCTCGATCCGTGGGGCCGCCGAGTGCAGGCGCACCTCAAGCCGGACTGGTCTCCCGAGCTGCTGGACTCGTGCAACTACATCTCGCATTTCACCATGCTGACCCGCGCGCTCTTCGACGAGGCCGGCGGCTTCCGTCCCGGCTTCGACGGCAGCCAGGACTACGACCTGATGCTCCGGGCAACCGAGCGAGCCCGCGCTGTCGGGCACGTCGCCAAGGTGCTGTACTCCTGGAGGATGATCCCGCGCTCCGCTGCCGCCTCCGCCGACGCCAAGCCGGCTGCGTACGAGGCGGCGCGTCGCGCGCTCCTCAGCAGCCTGGAACGTCGTGGCGAGCAGGGCCGTGTCGAGCACGGCTACTCGATCGGCCTGTACTACGTGCGCCGCGCCATCGTGGGCAATCCCAGCATCGCGGTGGTCATCCCCGTGCAGGATGGTGCCGCCGCGCTGCACGAGTGCGTCGACAGCGTGCTGGAGAACAGTGGCGGGCGCGACCTGCGCGTCGTGCTGGTGGACGACCACTGCACCGACCAGGACGCGCTCGCCGGCCTCGAGCGCCGCGGCCACGTCGTGGTGCGCAGCTCGACGGCCACCAACCGCTCACGCCTGCTCAACGCCGGAGCCGCAGCCGCCGGGCCTGTCGACCACCTGGTCTTCCTCGACGCGGACGCCGTGATCACCAAGCCCACCTGGCTCGAGGGGCTCCTCGAGCAGAGCCAGCGACGCGAGGTCGGCGCCGTGGGCGGTCGCGTGCTCTTCGCCGACGGCTCGGTCGAGCAGGAGGGGATCCGCGTCGCGGCTCCGCAGGGCCCTGCCGTTCCCCTCGACATGAGCGACTACTTCGGCATGGGGCGCGTCGTCCGGACGGTCAGCGCGGTGAGCTCCAGTTGCATGATGCTGAAAAGGTCGCTGTGGGATGAGGCCGGTGGCTTCGACGAGTCCTTCCGGCTCGCCTACGGCGACGTCGACCTCTGCCTCCGCCTCGCCGAGCGAGGACTGCGCAACGTCTACACGCCGCTCGCCGAGGTCGCGCGCGCCCGTGCCACCCGGCGCGACGGCCTGCTGCCGCTCCAGGACGAGCGCGTGCTCACTGCGCGCTGGCAGGGCCGGCTGAGCGACCCGTTCGTGGGACGGCACCTGAGGTCGGTGCGGCCCCGCGAGTACACGTGACCGGCCACGCCGGAGCCCAACCCCGTATGATCAAGACCCGAATGCAGACACCGACCCAGTACGGCGCCCTGGTCGGCGGCCTCATCAAGGGCCACTATCGGCGCTTCGCGACCTTCCTCTGCGTCGGCGTGAGCGGCGTCATCGTCACCAACGGCGGCCTCTACCTGCTCCACAGCCGCGCCGGCGTGAGCTCGGTCTACCTGGCCGGCATCCTCGCCGGTGAGGCGGGCATCCTGGTCACCTTCGTCCTCAACAACCTGTTCACCTGGCGCGGGCACCGCCGGCGTCCGCTGGCGCTGCGCCTCGCCCTGTTCCACCTGGTGACGTGCGGCGGCCTGGGGCTGTACCTGCTGACCATCGCGGTCCTGCACGGCGCCTGGGGCGTGTACTACCTGGCCGCGGGGCTGTGCGGCTCAGGCGTCGCCGCGGTGTGGAACTACCTGGCCAGCCACTACCTCGTCTTCCGGGGCCAGCACATCACCCGCGTGCTGGAGGACGAGGACGCCCACGACGGGCCGGGCGACGAGCTGGTGGTCCTGGGCGTGGACGCGGCGGGTCCGCGACTGGCCGCCTCCCGCAAGGGGTAGTCGCCGGCTAGACGACGCGCTCCGGGACCATCCGCCCGGACCGGTCGTTCTCGCGAACCTCTTCGTGGTACTCCGCGTCGCCGTTCACCTTCCACACGTCCCAGTCGCTGCCGGTGGCGATGTTCTGTGCGGCGAGGATGCCCGTCATCATCGCGTGATCCTGGTTGTTGTAGCGGTGCATGCCGTTGCGGCCGACGAACTCGAGGCCGCCGACGTGCTCGGCCACGGCCGCACGAATCACCTCGAGGTGCTTGTCGTACACGTCGTCGTAGACGGGGTACGCCTTGAGATGGCGATGGATGAGGCCGCCGACCACCTCGCCGCTCTGCACCAGGCCGAGCTGGACCAGCTCGCGCTTGCCGAGCTCCACGAGCTCCTCGTCCGAGCGCTCCCAGATGCCGTCGCCCTCGAAGCAGAAGTACTCCAGGCCGAGGCCGGTGAGCCCGGGCTCCGGCACCATGTTCGGGCTGAAGTTCTTGAAGTTGGAGATGCGGGCGACCTTGACGCTCGGGTCGTGCACGTAGATCCAGTGGTCGGGGATGACGTTCTCCCGGCGGATCACCAGGTCGACGGTGACGAAGTCCCGGTAGTTGAGCGAGGCGGCCGCCTTGCGCACGTTCTCGGCGAGCGGCGGGTTGAACGAGGCGACCAGCTCGCGGATGGGCAGGGTGCTGATCACGTGCTCGCAGGTCCAGGTGCGCTCGGCGCCGCCGGCGGTCCGCCCGGTGACGCTGCGCACCCTGCCGCCCTCGTGGTCGATGCGCACCACCTCGGTGTTCATCTCCACGGGAACTCCCTTGCGGCGCAGGTCGTCGGCCACGTGGTTCCACATCGAGCCCGTGCCGTTCCGCGGGTAGCGGAAGCTGTCGATCAGCGTCTTGATCACCGCGTCGCCGCCGCGCACGCGCTTGGGGAGGATGGCGTTGCGCGCCACCTCGAAGAGGTTCAGGCCCTTGATGCGCTGGGCGGCCCAGTCGGCGGAGAGCTCGTCGGTGGGGATGCCCCAGACCTTCTCGGTGTAGGTCTTGAAGAAGATCGAGAACAGGCGCTTGCCGAACTGGTTGCTCACCCAGTCCTCGAAGCTGCGCGGTTGCTTGACGGGGCGCAGCCGCGCCTTGGCGTAGCTCGCCATGCACAGCACCGTCTGCCACGGGCCCAGGCTGAACAGCGCGTTGGTCGCCTTGAGCGGGTAGTCGAAGTACTTGCCGCGATAGAGGATGCGGGTCAGCCGGTCGCAGGTGACCATGTCCTCGCCAAGCCACTCCGTCCAGCGCTCCTCGACGAGATCGGCCTTGCTGAAGAAGCGATGCGGGCCCACGTCGAAGCGGCAGCCCATGTGCTCGATGGTGCGAGCCAGGCCGCCGATCACGCTGTCCTTCTCGAGCACCACGCAGGAGACGCCGTGGCGCTGGAGCTCTTCCGCAGCCGCCAGGCCCGCTGGGCCTGCGCCGATCACCACGACCGAGGTGTGCTCGCCCCCACCGGCCACCGAGCCGGCGGTCCCGAGGGCCTTGCGACCCACGACGTCCCGGTCGCTCGTCTCAGCTCGATCGACTGTCGTCATGTATGTCCATCCTCTTGGCGCCGTGTCCGGGGCGCGCGGCAGCGACCAGTGATAGAGGCGCCCCGCAGCGATGATATCCCATGCCGCCTACAACGGGCCGCATCGCGTATTCTTTCGCCCGATGGTGCCGACCAACCTCTCCCAGGATCGTGCTCGCACGCCTGTGTGCGTGATCGGGGGTGGATACGTCGGTGTGGTCACCGCCGCCTGCCTGGCCGAGCGGGGCCACACCGTCCGCATCGTCGAGGTGGAGCGTGAGCGGATGGAGATGCTCCGGGCGGGCAGGGCCCCCATCCACGAGCCCGGGCTCGACGAGATCCTCCAGGAGGTCACCCGCAGCGGCCGGTTCTGCGCCACCGAGGATGTCCGCGAGGGCATGGCGGGGGCCGGCGTGGCCCTCATCGCGGTGGGCACCCCGCCCCTCGTCGACGGCAACGCCGACCTGAGCCAGGTGCACGCGGCGGTGTCCGCTGCGGCCGCCGCGGCCGAGCCCGGCACGGTCATCGCCATCAAGAGCACCGTGCCGCCGGGCACCACCGCGTCGCTGCGGCGGACCGCCGGCTGCAGCTCGTTCGGCCACCTCGAGCTGGTCGCCTGCCCCGAGTTCCTCCGCGAGGGGAGCGCCATCCACGACTCGCGGCATCCCGCGCGCATCGTCGTGGGAGGCGACGACGAGGCCGCGTGCCAGCGCGTCATGCAGCTCTGGGACGGCCTTCCCGGCGAGCGCATCCTCACCGACTCGACCAGCGCCGAGATGATCAAGTACGGGTCGAACACCTTCCTGGCGCTGAAGATCTCCTTCATCAACGAGATCGCCCATCTCTGCGAGCTCACCGGTGGCGACATCACCGCCGTCGCCGACGGCATCGGCTCCGACCCGCGCATCGGCCGCTCGTTCCTCAACGCGGGCCTCGGATTCGGCGGCTCCTGCTTTCCCAAGGACGTGCGCGCCCTGGACGAGACGGCGAGCTACCACGGCCACAGCTTCTGGCTGCTCAAGGCCGCGATCGAGGTCAACACCCAGCAGCGCAGGCGCTTCGTCGCCAAGGTGCAGCGCGCCCTCGGTGGCCAGCTGCACGACACCAGGATCGGAGTCCTCGGGCTGGCCTTCAAGCCCGGCACGGACGACATCCGCCAGGCGGCGTCGATCGACATCATCCGGCACCTCCAGGATCTCGGCGCCAGCGTGACGGCAACCGACCCTGTCGCCATCGACCGTGCGCGCCCCGCGCTGCCCACCACGGCGATGACCGACGATCCCTACGCCTGCGTCGCCGGTGCCGACGCCGTCGTGCTGATCACGGAGTGGCCGGAATACGTGCAGATGGACTGGGGACGCGTGGCCTCAGCGGTGCGCCGGCCCATCGTCGTCGACGGGCGGAACGCGCTCGACGCGCAGCACCTCGCCGGGCTGGGCTTCAACTACATGGGCATCGGGCGCCGCGAGCGCTGGTAGCGCGCCGCGAGGCGGTCCGGTGCTCAGCCGGCGGCGGGTGTGGCGGTCGGCTCTTCGAGGGATTCCGGCTCGACCACCGCGCGCGGTGCCGGGCGGCCGGGCAGCGTGGCCAGGGCATGCGGGCCGCCTTCTCGCCACCAGTGCAACGTCCGCAGCAGAGCGTCCTGCAGGCCGACCTTCGGCTCCCAGCCGAGCTCGCGGCGCGCCGTCGAGATGTCCGGCCGGCGGCGCCGCGGATCGTCCACCGGAAGCGGCCGGAACTCGATGCGGCTCTGGCTCTCGGCGAGGTCCTTGATCATCTCGGCCAGCTGCAGCACCGTCACCTCGACGGGATTGCCGAGGTTGACCGGCTGCGTGTAGTCGGAGAGGAGCAGCTTCTCCAGCCCGTCGACGAGGTCGTCGATGTAGCACAGGCTGCGCGTCTGCGAGCCGTCGCCGAACACGGTGAGCGGTTCACCGGCGAGCGCCTGGGTCATGAACGCGGGCACGGCGCGGCCGTCGTTGCGGCGCATGCGCGGGCCGAAGGTGTTGAAGATGCGCGCGATGCGGGTGTCGAGGCCGTGCGTGTTGTGGTACGCCATCACGAAGGTCTCGGCGGCGCGCTTGGCCTCGTCGTAGACGCCGCGCGGCCCCACCGGGTTGACGTTTCCCCAGTAGTCCTCGGACTGGGGATGGACCTCGGGGTCGCCGTACACCTCGCTCGTCGAGGCCAGCAGGAACCGGGCGGACTTGGCCTTGGCGAGGCCGAGCGCCTTGTGCGTGCCCAGCGTGCCCACCTTGAGGGTCTCGATGGGCATCTGCGCGTAGTCGATGGGCGACGCCGGCGAGGCGAAGTGAAGGATGGCGTCGACGGGCCCCTCGACGTAGAGGTACTCGGTGACGTCGTAGTGCCGGAAGGAGAACTGCGGATTGCTGAAGAGGTGGGCGACGTTCTCGGCGCTTCCGGTCAGCAGGTTGTCGAGGCAGACGACCTGGAGGCCTCGGTGCAGGAGGCGGTCACACAGGTGGGAGCCGATGAAGCCGGCCCCGCCGGTGATCACAATTCGACGCATTTCGCGGCAGTGTACCAGCACTGCTCATTCGCGACCCTGGGGAACGCCTGTTCGCAATCCACCCGCCGAGGTGCCCGGAACCGGTCTGTTAGGATCGCCCGCAAGCATGGGAGGTTCCACAGCGCTGTGTATCCACGCCGCCTGAGGACCGGCTCGACGTCGAACACTTGCTGACGCTCAAGCCGCAGCGCTCTCCGGCGTGGTGGGTCGCAGCCGTCGCCATCACCGTCGTGGTGGTGGTGCTGTCGACGCTGCTGAGCAACGTCCGGCGCGACAAGACGCCCTTCGACATCTACGACGAGGGTGCGCACTACGACTACGTGGTGCAGCTCGAGAACCACCACGTCCCGGCCTTCGGTGACCCGGCGACCCAGTCGGCGCTGCTCGACGCCGACTGCATCGGCTCGGATGTCAGCAAGCCGCGCGACTGCAGCATCCACCCGCGCGACTACCACCAGTATCCCGCCGGCGGCTACTCCTATGAGGCGCAGCAGCCGCCGCTGGCGTACCTGCCGTACACACTCACCACGCACACCGACCAGCCGCCGGCCACGGCCATCGTCGAGGCGCGCGAGGGCGGGGTGATCTGGACGGCGATCGCCGCCGTCCTGCTGCTCCTCTTCGCAGGGTTCGCCGGGCTCCCGCTGCTGGCGCTGACGCTGCTGCTGGCAACCTGCCTGCTCAACCCGACCCACGTCCACGCTGCCGCAACCATCAACAACGACGCCTCGGCGGCGGCCGCCGGCGCCCTGGCCCTCCTGGTCGCGACGCTCACCCGCGACCGTGGAAAGCTGTGGCTGCGCATCGCTGCGGGCCTGCTGACGGGAGTGGTGATCGGACTGCTCAAGGGCCTCTTCGTGCTGGTGCCGTTCGCCCTGCTGATCGCGTTGCTCGTCAGCGAGCGCCCCTGGCGGGAGCGCCTGGAGGGATGGCGCCGCTGCACGTTCCGCAACGCCTCGGTGGTCGCCATGCTGGCCGGGTCTGGAGCCGCCTTCGTCGGGTGGTTCCTGTTCCAGTCAGCGCGCGCCACGGTGCGCCCTTCGGTGATCCTCAACCTCCTGCTGGGGGCGAGCAAGACCAACCACCCGCGGCCGACCGCCATGTTCGACGGCCTCCAGGCCGTCACCTCGATCTTCGACCCCAGCACGCCGAGCAGCTTCCACGCCATCTGGAACCTCGCCTTCTTCGCCGTGGTCGCGGGCGTGCTGCTCGTCAAGCCGCTCAACGGGGCGCTGTCGGGGGCCCGGGCACTGGCCGCGGGAGCCCTCGTCGCCCTCATCGCGCTCGCGGTGGGATGGCCCCTCCTGGTCTTCGTCCAGGGGCACTTCGACTACGCGGCCAGTGGCCGGTACGCGCTGCCGTTGGTCCCGATCCTGGCGCTGGTCGTGGTCCGCGCAGCCGGTCGCTACGGGCTGCTCCTGCTCGGCGTCGGCTTTCCACTGGTGGCGACCATCCTGCAGCTCAAGACGGGCAGGTACTGAGGCGCCCCGGCGAGGCGCCGTATCATGCCGCCGATGGAGCTCAGCCGGCTGCCGTCCGATCTCGCCGCCGTGGAGACGCCTGAGGTGGACGTCGCGGCACTGCAGGCTGAGGTGGCGCTGGCGGCCGGCGCGCGCCGCGGTGCGGCTGCTCCCGGCAACCAGGTGCGACCGCGGCGGCACCCATTGCACCGCAGCGCCGGCATCTCGCCGCATCCGCCCCTGCGCCCGGGTGCTCCGCTCGTCGGTCCGATCGTCGTCACGGCCGAGCGCGCGGTGAGACGGGCGCTGCGCTGGTACCTCTGGCCGATCACCGGTGCGATCAGCGACCACAACCGCGCCGTCGCCGACGCCGTCGAGGCGCATCGCCGTGAGCTGGCCCGCGCGAGGATGGACCTGCAGCGCGCAGCGCGCGACGTGGGTCTCCTCGAGCCGCTGTCCGAGTGAGCCGCGTCGCCGTCGTCGTGGTGCGCTTCGGCGCGGGGATCACCGGCGGTGCGGAGCGCCACGCGCGACTGGTGGCGACACGCCTCGCCGAGCGCGGCCACGACGTCACCGTGCTCACGACGTGCGCCGAGGACTACGTCACCTGGGCCAACGTCCTCCCGCCCGGCGAGAGCAGCGACGGGCCGCTGCGCGTGCTGCGGTTCCCTGTCGACACCCAGCGCGACCTGGAGCGGTGGGGCAGGGCCATGCAGCCCATCCTCGACGGCTGCTGGGACGACCATGACGAGGCCACCCTGCTGCGCGAGCAGGGCCCCGACGTCCGCGCCCTCCTCGACCACCTGCGGGACCACGGCACCGACTACGACGCGGTGGTGTTCTTCACCCTCCTCTACCTGCCGGCGGTGGCCGGCCTCCCGCTCGTCGCCGACCGCGCCATCCTCGTCCCCACGCTGCACGACGAGCCCGCCGCGCACCTCGACGCCCAGGCGCGCGCGTTGAACCTGGCGCGCCGGGTGATGTGGAACACGCCCGAGGAGCGCGACCTGGCGTCACGCATCCTCGGCGTCGAGGACGTGCCCGGCGCCATCGCCGGTGTCGGCGTCGACCCGCCCGACAGCGGCGACGGCCGGAGCGAGCCGGCGCGCGCGCGTTTTGGCCTGGAACGGCCATATTTCCTGTACGCAGGCCGCGTCGACCCGGACAAGGGGTGCGGGGAGATGTTCGACCACTTCCTCGCCTGGTCCCGCCACGACGGTCGAGCCGACCTCGTCCTCGCCGGCGGCGCCTGGATGGACATCCCCTCGGATCCGCGCGTCCGCCACCTGGGCTTCCTCGACCCCGACGACCTCGCCGCGCTGATGGCGGGCGCGACCGCCACCGTGGTGCCGTCGCGCAACGAGAGCCTCAGCATGGCGGCATTGGAGTCGCTGGCCTGCGGCGTGCCGGTGCTGGTGACGTCCGCGTCCCCCGTGCTGCGCGGACATGCGCGGCGCAGCTCCGCAGGGCTGTCCTACCGGGACGGAGGCGAGTTCGCCGCTGCCGCGTCACTGCTGCTCGACCGGCCGGAGGTGCGCGACGCCATGGGGCGCAACGGGCGTCGCTACGTCGCCGCCAACTTCAGGTGGGAACGGATCATGGCGCTCTACGACGAGGCCATCACCGCAGTGTCGCGAAGGCGGGCGGCGGCATGAGCTCCGCATCGCAGGACGAGCTGCTGGCGCGCGCCCGCGCGAGCGCAGGCGAGAAGGCCGCACGCGGCGTCTACGCGGCGGACCTCCTCGACGCACTGGCGGAGCCGCTCGACCTCCAGCCCGAGCCCTCGGTCGCGGCGGGCCCCGCGTGGCCGGAGGCGGTGCGCACGGCCGAGGTGGTGGTGGGCCCCCCGCCGCCGTCCGGTCGCCCGGCGGTGGGGCCTGCGCTCACGGCGGTCAAGCGCGCGGTGGAACGCGCCCTGCGGTGGTACCTGCCCCCGGTCGCGGCCCAGGTGAGCGCCCACAACCGCGCCGTGCTCGACGTGCTGGCGGAGCACAGCCGGCACATCGTGGCGCTGCGCCGCGAGATCGACGAGCTGCGCCGGCGGGTGGCGGCCCTGGAGGCGGAGAGGCGCGACCGGCGGGCATGATCCGCGGCGCATGACCGCCATCCACCAGGTCGTCCCGGTCCTCCTCCACGCCGACGCCATCGGCGACGAGACGCGGGCCATCCGCGACGGGCTGCGCGCCCGGGGCTTCGAGTCCGAGGTGTTCATCCTCCCCCAGGACCGGCCGGCGCCGAACCTGGACGCGACCGCGCGGCCGATCGCCGAGCTTCTCGACGGCGCCCCGCCCGCCTCGGTCGTCTACCACTACGCCGTCGCCTCGCCGGCGACGCCGCTCCTCGTCCAGTCCGGCCTGCCGCTGGTGCTGATCCACCACAACGTGACCCCAGCGCGCTGGTTCCACATGATCGATCCCGCCCACGAGGCGGGCATGGCCGCGGCCGCGGCCGACCTCGCCCTGCTGCCGGACCACACCGCGCTCGCCCTCGGCGACTCCGAGTACACCCGGCGGGAGCTCGAGGCCATGGGCTTCTCCCCGACCGGCGTCCTCCCCATCGTGCTCGACCAGGGTCCGTACCGCCGGCACCGTCCCGGCCCCCTCCACCACGAGATCGCCGCCGCGCCGACGCTGCTCACGGTGGGGCGGGTCGCCCCCAACAAGTGCATCGAGGACTGCATTCGCCTGCTCGCCGCCTACCGCGCAGGGGTGGATCCTCGCGCTCGCCTCTGGGTGGTCGGCGACGCCGACCGCCTTCCCGTCTATCGCGACGCGCTGCTCCGCCTCGTCCACCGCCTGCAGCTCGAGGACGGGGTGCGGTTCCTGGGCCGGGTCAGCCAGCAGGACCTGGTCGACTGCTATCGCGGCGCCGCCGCCTACGTCTCGATGAGCGAGCACGAGGGCTTCTGCGTCCCGCTCCTGGAGGCGATGGTCTGCGAGCTCCCCATCCTCGCCTATCCGTCCTCCGCGGTCCCCTTCACCCTCGGCGAGGCCGGCCTGCAGATCGCCCCCAAGGACTTCCCGCTCATGGCCGAGGCCCTCGGCATCCTGCTCGGCGACGCCGTCGCCCTCGCCGACCATCTGGAGCGGGGCCGTCGCCGCGCGGAGGAGCTGGCCCCCGAGCGCGCGCTCGACGATCTCGTGGCCCAATTGGCCTCGATCGGCATCCGTCCCTGACCGGAGCCCGGCGCGGAAAGCCCCTGCTAGACTGCCCCCACATGACCCGCTCCCCCAGCACAGGGTGGGCGTGATGGCGACGTCCGTCGAGACGCATCTGCCCACCGACGCCGGCGCCGCGACTTCCCCTGAGCGCCGTGGCGGCACGCTCAGGCGCCACGCCAACCTGACCCGCGAGCTGGCCATCAGCCAGTTCAAGCTCAAGTACACCGGCTCGGTGCTCGGCTACCTGTGGTCGCTCTTCAAGCCGCTGATGCTGTTCGGCATCCTCTACGTGGTCTTCGTCAAGCTCTTCCACATCGATCGCGGCACGCCCAACTTCGTCTTCCAGCTCCTGCTCGCCATCGTGCTCTTCACGTTCTTCCAGGAGACCACGTCGGCGGCGATGAACTCCATTGCCAGCAACGGCAACATGATCCGCAAGGCCTACTTCCCACGCAGCATCCTGGTGGTGGCGGCGACGCTCAGCTCGCTGATGACCTTCTTCATCAACCTGACGTTGATCATCCTCATCGCCGGCTCCCTGGGACGGCTGGAGTTGAGCTGGGACAGCCTGCTGGCTCCGCTCTTCGTCATCGAGCTGTATCTGCTCGTCCTCGGAATCTCCCTGCTGCTCTCGTCGCTGTTCGTCTTCTACCGCGACCTGGGCCACATCTGGGAGATCTTCATGCAGCTCCTCATCTACGCCAGCGCGGTGATCTACCCGATCTCCCTGGTGCCGCCGCGGCTGGAGGCGTGGGTCGTCGCCAATCCCGTGGCCCAAATCATCGAGGACATGCGTCGCGCGCTGGTGTCGTCGAACATCAAGTGGTCGGTCGAGATCATGCAGGCCACCTACTTCGTCCCCTTCGCCATCATCGCCATCCTGCTGGGGCTCGGCTTCTACGTGTTCAACCGCCTCACCCCTCGGTTCGCCGAGTACCTTTGAGCGCCGCCGTCGTCTGCCAGAACGTCAACAAGACGTTCCGCATCCCACTCGACCGCAGCACGACGCTCAAGTACCGCTTCACCCACATGCGCACCTCGTCGCGCTACCACGACCTGCACGCGCTCAACGACATCAGCTTCGAGGTCCCCGAGGGGCAGTTCCTGGGCATCATCGGCCACAACGGGTCGGGCAAGTCGACGCTGCTCAAGGTGCTCTCCCGCATCTACACGCCGGACAGCGGGACGGTGCAGATCAACGGCAACGTCTCGCCATTCCTGGAGCTGGGTGTGGGCTTCAACCCGGAGCTCACCGCACGCGAGAACATCTACCTCAACGGCGCCGTGCTCGGCCTCACCCGGCACGAGCTGGACCGGCGCATCGACGGCATCATCGCCTTTGCCGAGCTGGAGAACTTCGCCGACCAGAAGCTGAAGAACTACTCCAGCGGCATGCAGGTGCGCCTCGCCTTCTCCGTGGCCATCCAGGCCGACGCCCAGATCCTGCTCATGGACGAGGTGCTGGCCGTCGGTGACGCGCGCTTCCAGGAGAAGTGCTTCGACGTCTTCGCCCGCTACAAGCGCGAGGGCAAGACGGTCGTGCTGGTCACCCACGACGTCGGCTCGGTCAACCTCTACTGCGACCGCGCCCTGCTGCTCGACCACGGTCGCCTCCACGCCGACGGGCCGGCGTCCGAGGTGACGGCGCTCTACCGCCGCATGATGGGTGCGGTCTCCGATGCCGAGGACAGCGGCGCCGTCGACGGCGGCGACCGCTGGGGCACGCGCGAGGTGGAGGTCACCGCCGTGCGCCTGCTCGACATCGACGGCGGCACCCACCGCGTCTTCTCCTCCGGCGCGCCGCTCATCGTCGAGGTCGACTACGCGGTGCAGGGTCCCGTGGAGGACTTCCTCTGCGCGCTGCGCATCGACCGCAGCGACGGGGTGACGCTGTCGACGCCCGAGGCGGTGATGGGCCAGCTCAGCATGTCACCGCAGCGTCCCGGCAACACGGGCACCCTGCGCTACCGCGTCGACACGCTGCCGCTGCTGGCGGCCAGCTACGCCATGTCGGTGACCATCCACGACGCCCACCGCGGCCACACCTACGACCACCTCGAGCGAGCGGTGAGCTTCCGGGTCATCGACGAGAAGAGCCGCCCCGGCATGGTCGAGCTGGGTGGCCGCTGGGACGCCGAGGAGCGCCCCGCGCCCCAGCCGTAGAGCGGAGTGAGGCGCGCGTGAGGTGGCTTGGACGGCTCGCGCGGGCGCTGCCGGCGTTCGTCGCCATCCTGCCGTTCGCGGTCAGCGTGCTCGCCCACCTGGACTTCGTCCCGCTCTGGGACGGCGTCGTGTACAGCCAGTGCATCCACAACGCGGTGTCCTCGCACGATGTCGAATCGCTCATGTGCCAGGGCCATTCCTCGGTCGTCTATTTCGGCATCGTCGCCGCCTTCTCCGCCATCGCCCACGAGGCGCCCGTCGCGACGATCCTCGTCAACCTGGGTCTCGGCATCGCGGCGATCCTCGCCTTCCTCCGGATCGCCAGGCTGCTGTTCCCGGAGAGCGGGCTGGTCGAGCGCACCCTTCTGGCGACCGCGTTCTCCGCAGGCCCGGTCCTCGTTGCCAACGCGCTCAACCTGAGTCCCGACTACGGCATGGCGGCGTTCTCGCTGCTCGCCCTGCTCGGGCTGCTGGAGCGACGGCGCGCGCTCACCATCATCGGCGGGCTGGGGATGACGTTCTCGAAAGAGCCGGGAATCGCTCTGTTCGCCGTCGCGGCCGGAGCCTATCTGCTCACCTACGGCCAGCGTCCCAGCCCGGCCTGGACGGGCTGGCGGGATGCGATCAGGTTCCACCTCCCGCTGCTCGGTGTCCCCGCCGCGCTGATCCTCTACCTGGGCGGCAGAGCCCTGGCACACCTTCCCCTCGTCTGGAACGCGGCGGTGGGGGCGCACAGCGGGATCAACCCGTTCCAGGTCACCGACCGAACCTTCATCTCGTACCTGGCGCTCGCCTTCGTCCTCAACTTCGCGTGGCTGCCAGCGCTGCTCGCCGCCCTGTTCGGGCTGCGATCGCTCGGCTCCCGCCTGCTCCACCACCCGCGGCCCTGGCTGCGCTGGCAGATCACGTCCGATGCCGGCGCCCGTGGGTGGTTCCTCTGGCTGGTGCTGGCCGGCGATCTCTACATGCTCACCCGCGTGCGCACCTTCAGCATCCCGCGGTACTTCCTCGCCCTCAGCCCGATCCTGCTGCTCACCGCATGGCATTCGGCCCTCGGCCTGAGGATCTGGCGGCGCGGGCGGGAGGTGATGCTGGCCGCCTATGTCGCACTGCTGCTCGTCTCGACCTACCACACGATCGACCCGCTGTCGAAGCGCATCTACGGCACGTTCGCGTTCGGCGACCACAGCCTGCTGACGATGACGTCGATCACCCACGAGGGCTTCGGATACGGCCGCGACCAGCTCGTCTACAACCTGCAGTTCACCGAGATCCACTCCCTGCTGAACGACGTGCTCGGCGACCTTCGCCCGAAGGCCCCGGCGCTGGTCGTCGTGCCCTTCCTCTCGTGGGATGCGGAGGTGCTTCCAGCCGTCGACAGCCAGCACTCACACCGCGACCTGCCGCGCGCCGGGACGGACAGTCTCTACGTGCGAGAGGAGATCGAGCTGGCGCTCGGCCACGTCAAGCCTCTGCCTCCCGTCATCTACTACATCGAGCTCCCCTACATCGACACGAGCATCGTCACCGGCGGGCTGGCCAACCTCCGGCTGGGCTACGACCTGACGGGCTCGCGCCTGTACCAGCGCGACGGGTACGCCCTGCGCGTCGACACCCTGGTCCTGCCCACAGGAACGGGACGGTGAGAGGCTGCCCGCTCCGCTCTCAGTCGCCGTCGAAGAGGTCCGCCCAGGTCCGCATCGCCCGCTTCAGCGTGCTCCAGTACTCACCGTCCATGTCGAGCTTCTCGGCCAGCTCGGCGTAGCACCTCGCCACGCTGCCCTGGGTCAGGTGGACTCGGTCCACCCGCTCCCACAGGTACTCGTTGACGGGGTAGCCGGGCGTCTCCTTGGCCAGGTTCGCGTCGACGTTCGAGGCACGCGAGTGGTGCACCGAGGGGCTCCCCGAGGTGATCGCGAAGCCGAGATGGTCGGCGATCTTCTTCACGAAGATGCCCGCCCAGATGTCGCCGAAGCGGTCGAACGGCCAGCGCTCGCCGCTCGCGCTCTGTCCCATCAGGAGGAAGTACATCGCCGGGATGAACTCCCTGCGGAAGGCGAGGTTCATCCCGCACATGGGGAAGAACGCCCCGGTGGGCACCCGCTGCACCCCGCGCGCCGGCGGCAGACGGTAATCGGGCATCCGCATCTGTGTGCGCGCGTCGAGGTCGGGGACGTTCGACCAGAGACCATGGTGGACCGCGACCGTGCTCTTCACCTCACGAACGGTGTACGGGACGCCCCGCGGGAAGACGTCCTCGAGGGTGTTCCACCAGCGATCGGACGGCCACTCCTGAGCGAGGGCGGCGTGGAACTGGCTGAGGTACGACGGGGAGTACTCAGATTCCGGGTAGCAGTCGTCGTCCAGGGTGATGGCGACGTCGATCCCCGACCGGTACGCCATGAGGTACCCGAAGGACCGGACGCAGTCGCTTCGCCGGGGAATGATCCACGCGTCCCCACCGAGGGTGGCGTCGATGTCCGCCCACGAGTAGTGGCGAACCCAGTCGGGGACGTCGAAGGTCGGCTCGGGATTGTCCTCGACGACGATCACCTCCAGCCCGCGGAACTCCGGCTCCCAACGGCGGAGGAAGTCAGCCAGGCTGGTCTCGCGAATGGTGGGGACGACGATCGCCGTGCGCAGCTGTTCCGTCATGCAGGGCGCGTGGTCGTCCTGGGACTCCTCGCCTGCTTCATCCGGAACCGAATCAGCTGCCGGAGACCACGCAGGCTGAACTTGAGGACCCGAAAGCCTCGGTGGAAGGACAGGCCGGTGACGCGGGGCAGGTGGGTCACCTCGACCTCGACGATCCGCCAGCCACGGAGTGCGGCGCCGACGGCGAGGTGGATGGACGGCGCCAGCGTGTCCTGCTCCATGAGCGGACCCACGTCCTGCCAGAGCTCCCGCCGGTACAGCCGGAAGGGCACGTTGGAGTCGCGGATGCGCCTGCGCGCAAGCATCGAGACTCCGAGGCGCACGAAGAACGTGATCAGCAGCCGGTACGGCCCGTCACGGCGCTGGCGGCGCACGCCGAGGACGAGATCGGCGTCGTCGCGGACGGCCCACAGGTCCCAGAACTCCGCCGCGAGGTGCTGCCGGTCCGAGTCGACCTGGAAGATCCAGTCGCCCGTCGCCATGTCGAGGGCGCGCAGGACACTGGGACCGTGGCCGCGATTGGGCTCGTTCCGGACGACCGTGAGCTGCGGCAGCGTTGCGCTCAGCTCGCTCAGGATCCGGTGGGTGTCGTCGGTCGAGCAATCGTCGACGACGACCATCTCGCATGTGCCGAGCTTCTCGACGATCTCCGCATCGAGCTCTCTGACGACCTGCTCGATGACCGCACCCTCGTTGAAGACGGGCATGACGATGCTCAGCGTCGGGTGGTCCAGCTCCAGGCTCAGAGCTCCGCGGCCGGCGGCTCCGGCAGCTCGTGCCTGCCCCGTGGTGGGGCCTTCCAGGCTAGTTTCGGCCATGCCGACTCCGTAGAACATTCGTTCGGGCGAGGCAATCCGTGCCAGTGTACCGTGGTCGTCCCGAGCACCGCGGCAGCGGCGCATCGCCGGAAACGCACCCTTCTAGGGCTGGCTCGCCGCCATTCCCACCATCGGCTGGTTCAGCCGGATGTTCCCCGTCGAGCCGTAGCCGGCCGCGTCGCCGAAGGGGAAGATGCCGCCGTCGGCCGCGTCCAGCCAGTACCCGCCGTCGTCACCCGACTGGGCCATGCCGACGATCGGCTGGTTGAGGTGGATGTTGCCCGTCGACCCCCACCCCGCCGCGTCGCCGAAGGGGAAGATCCCGCCGTCGGAGGCGACCAGCCAGTAGCCGCCGCCGTCGGTCGTCGCCGCCATGCCGACGATCGGCTGGTTGAGGTGGATGTTCCCCGTCGACCCGTAGCCGCCGGCGTCGCCGAAGGGGAAGATGCCGCCGTCGGACGCCACCAGCCAGTAGCCGTGCCCGGTCGGCGTCGGCGCCATGCCGACGATCGGCTGGTTGAGCCGGATGTTCCCCGTCGAGCCGTAGCCGCCGGCGTCGCCGAAGGGGAAGATGCCGCCGTCCGAGGCGACCAGCCAGTAGCCGTTGCCGTCCGGCGTCGGGGCCATGCCCACCACCGGCTTGTTGAGGTGGATGCCTCCGGTCGAACCGTAGGAGTGGTTGAGCGCGTTGCCGAACGGGAAGATGCCGCCGTCGGCGGCCACCAGCCAGTACCCGCTGCCATCCGCGATGGCGGCCATGCCGACGATCGGCTGGTTGAGCCGGACGTTCCCCGTCGAGCCGTAGCCGCCGGCGTTGCCGAAGGGGAAGATGCCGCCGTCCGAGGCGACCAGCCAGTACCCGCCGCTCCGCGGCGGCAGGACGTAGGTGAAGGCGGCGTGCAGGGTGGCGCTCCCCGTCGGGGTGACCACGGTGACGTCGACGGTGCCGGCGCGGTGCGGCGGGCTCAGGGCGACGAGCTGCGCCGGTCCGCGCTGCTGCACGGCCTGCGCCGGGGTGCCGCCGAAGAGCACCTGGCTGTTCTCGTCGAGGGAGCTGCCGTTCACCGTCACCCAGGTGCCGCCGCGGGTGGGCCCGCTGCCCGGCGAGGACGACGTCGCACCCGGCGCGTCGAGGGTGACCCGGGTCATCAGGGTCGCCCAGTTCTTGCCACTTCCGTCACCAACGCCGGAGTACTCCGAGGCGACCCAGACCGTGCTGGGATCCGACGGGTCGACGGCGGAACCGGAGTAGTCACCGAAGCGCGTCGGGTTCTGGCCGCCGGTGCACATGCAGTCGTACGGCCCCTGCCCGGCGCCGCCGTCGAGCACTCCCGCGGTGAGGAAGGCGACGCTCGCGCCGGATCCGACCACCGCGCCCGCCGCGCTGCTCGCGTAGCGCGTCGCCGAGGCGCGGCTGAAGGCGACGAACGGCGTGCCGTTCTGGTCGAGCGCGATGCTGGGATAGAAGAACGACTCGCCCGTCCCCGAGTCGAGGGCGGCGTCGAAGGGAATGGTCATGCTGGCGGTGTCGACCTCGAAGATCGACATCGCCGACTCCGGTCCCGTGGTGACGGCGGTGCTGCCGCCGGTCCAGAGCTTGCCGCTCTGCCACACCGAGCCGAGGAAGCGGTCGTCACCCGGGTCCAGGGTGGTCGCGGAGTTGGGCTGCGTTACGCCGCCCGGCTGGCCGGTCAGCGAGGCATTGCCGCAGGAGACGCACATGGTGATGGTGAACTGCATGTCGCTGGCCCCGCCGCCGACGCCGGGAATACCGCTGATGGCCTGGATGCGCACCGCCTGCGGCCCGGTGGGATTGCCGGTGTTCGGGTCGAAGGGCTGGAAGTTCTCCGGCACGTACTCGGTGGCGGTGGTCGTCGATCCCGTGGTCACGGCGGGGGCGTAGCCGAAGCCTGTCGAGTCCTGGATCGCGAAGGTCGACACGGCGCTGCCCGCGACCATCTGCGCCTGGTTGGCGGCGATGACGTTGGCGCCGGTCCACAGCCCGCCGTTGCCGTAGTCGAAGTCGTTGGCGCTCAGCGTGATCTTGTCGACGTTGACGCCCAGGCCCGGCTGGTCCATCAGCACTCCGGGCGCGCCCTGGAACGAGTACACGTTCCACGACGTCGGCGTGGCGTCGGTCGACGCCGCGAAGCCGATCCAGCTGTGCGTGGCGGACGCCGCGGCGTTGCCGTTGAACAGGTTGGGGTCGTAGTAGACGATGGAGATGAACCAGCGGCCGCCGGTCCCCGCTTGGGGATCGAAGACGATGCGCGGGTCGGAGAGGTCGAACTGTCCCGTGCCGACCCGGGCGTCGGCGAGGCTCCAGATGTCCTTGAGCTGCACCATCTGCGGGTTGCTGCCGTCGTGGTTCATGGTCAGCAGGCTGAGGTTGACCATCTCCGCGACGGTCGTGGCGCTGGCCGACATGGTGGTGTCGGGCGGGCTCACGCGCGAAGCCTGCGTGTCGTGCTGCGCACCCTGCAGCGTGCTGAGCTGGGAGACGCCGAGGCGCCCCTCGACGATCTCCGGCAGGAACTGCGTCGCCGTCGACGGCGAGACCGTGCGCGGGTGCGGTGCGCGCCGTTCGGGCGCGCGAGCGGCGGTGTCCTGCACGACGGACGGCGAGGCCACGCGCGGTGCGGCGGTGCGCGCGGGATGGGCGACGCCCGCCAGCGGGATCACCCGCGCCACGCCCTGCAGCGCAGGTCCCGACGTCGCCGGAGACGCCGGCACCGCTGCGCGCGCACCGTGCGTGCCTGCGGCGGCGGCGAGCATCGCGGCGAGGACGGCGACGGTTGCGCGGCGGGGCATGTGCGGCGGCGATCCTAGCAGCGGCGGGCCGAGCGTGCGCCGTGCACCTCAACCGGGACGTCAGGAGCCCGCCGCCATCCCCACGATGGGCCGGTTGAGCACCAGGTTGCCGGTCGAGCCCCAGCCGCCGGCGTCGCCGAACGGGAAGATGCCGCCGTCCGAGGCCACCAGCCAGTACCCCGCGCCGTCGTGCGTCGCGGCCATGCCGGCGATCGGCTGGTTGAGCCGCATGCCACCGGTCGAGCCGTAGCCGCCCGCGTCGCCGAAGGGGAAGATCCCGCCGTCCGACGCCACCAGCCAGTAGCCGTTGCCGGTCGGCGTGGGCGTCATGCCGACGATCGGCTGGTTGAGGTGGATGCCCCCGGTCGAGCCCCAGCCGCCGGCGTCCCCGAAGGGGAAGATGCCGCCGTCACTTGCGACCAGCCAGTAGCCGTGACCCGAGGGCGTCGCCGCCATGCCGACGATCGGCTGGTTGAGGTGGATGCCGCCGGTCGACCCGTAGCCCACGGCGTCGCCGAACGGGAAGATGCCGCCGTCGGCCGCGACCAGCCAGTAGCCACCGTGGTCCGGCGTCGAGGCCATGCCCACGATCGGCTGGTTGAGGCGGACGCCGCCGGTCGAGCCGTACCCCGTGGCGGTGCCGAAGGGGAAGATGCCACCGTCGGCCGCCACCAGCCAGTAGCCGCCCGTGGGTGGCGGGGCGGGCGGATGGGGCGCGCCGACCGGCGAGCCCACCCCCGTCGGCCCGTCGAAGCCGGGCCCCGCGGTGCAGAGGTAGAGCGGCGCGCAGACGCCGTTGCTGCCGGCGACGACGTCGTTGCTGACGCTGGAGTAGAAGCTCTGCGCCCCGCTGCCGGAGAGGCCGCCGTCCAGCGCGGTGATGCCGGCGAGGAGCGGCGCGCCCACCGAGGTGCCGCCGACCACCGTCCAGCCTGAGCTCTGGTAGCTGTCGTACACCGCCACGCCGGTGGAGGGGTCGGCGTCGAGGGCGACGTCGTTGTCGGTGCGCAGCGGGCAGCCACCGTCGTGCTGCCAGGCCGGCTTGGGCTCGAAGGCGCTGCAGCCGGAGCCGCCGCCCGACCAGGCCGTCTCGGCCCAGCCGCGCGAGGTGGCAGCGCGGCGCAGCGAGGTGCCGCCGACGGCGATGACGTCGGGCGACGTCGCCGGGTACGAGGTGCCGAACCCGCTGTCGCCGCTGGCCACGGTGATGGAGACGCCGGCGTGGCTGAGCTGCGGGTCGCTGAGCGTCTCGCCCGCGTACTCGGAGGAGCCGAGGCTGAGGCTGACCTCGCGGGCGCCCAGCTGGATCGCCAGGGCGACGCCCTGGACGATGGCCTGGACGCTGGCGCTGCCGCTCTGGTCCTGGGGAACCTCGACGAGCAGGACGGAGCAGTCGGGGCAGCCGGCCGAGACCATGTCGAGGTCGAGCGAGATCTCCACCGCCCAGTTGGCGTCGGGGGTGGCGGCGCCGCTCATGTTCACCTTGCGGAAGCAGCCGGTGCCGCTGCTGCAGGCGGGCAGCCCGTACGCGGCCCGGTAGGCCGCCATGTCGCTCTCCGCGTTGGGGTCGTCGGCGACGTCGACGACGGCGACGGTCTGACCCTTGCCGCCGTTGAGCGGCGCGATGCCGTAGGCGCTCTGCAGGTCGGCGGGTCCGTAGCCGCCGCTGGCGCTCGCGGTCATGGCGTGCACCCTGGGGCCGCCCGCGCTCTGCAGCTTGACCCGCGCGAAGCACGTGACGTGCCCCGCGGTGGCCGCGGGACAGGCGGCCGCGCTCGTCGCGGACGGCGAGTTCGTGTCAGCCTGGGCCAGAACCGGCGCCGGTGCGCCGAGCGCTGCCAGGGCCAGGACGAGCAGCGCGCGACGCACCGAGGACATCTACTGCTGCGCCACCGTTGCGACCATGCCGACCACCGGGCTGGCCGTGCCGACCACGCCACTGTTGGCGAAGAACCTGGCGTCGCCGTAGGCGTAGACGCTGCCGCCGCTGGTGGCCAGCCAGTAGCCGTTGCCGTCGCTGCTGGCGGTCATGCGCACCACCGGGCTGGGCACCTGGATGCCGCCGGCGCTGCCGAAGAAGCGGGCGTCGCCGAAGCTGAAGATGCCGCCGTCCGAGGCCACCAGCCAGTAGCCGTTGCCTGTGGCGGTCGGGGCCATGCCGTTGACCGGCTTGTTCAGCCTCATGCCGCCGGTGCTGCCCCAGAACTGCGCGTCGCCGAAGCTGAAGATGCCGCCGTCCGAGGCCACCATCCAGTAGCCGTTGCCGTCCGGCGTGGGGGCCATGCCCACCACCGGCGCGTTCAGCTTCATGCCGCCGGTGCTGCCGTAGAAGCGGGCGTCGCCGAAGCTGAAGATGCCGCCGTCGGCGGCCACCAGCCAGTAGCCCTTGCCGTCGTGGGTGGCGGTCATGCCGATGACCGGCGCGTTCAGCTTGGTGCCCGCCGTGGTGCCGTAGAACTGGGCGTCGCCGTAGCTGAAGATGCCGCCGTCGCTGCCCACCATCCAGTAGCCCTTGCCGTCCGGGGTGCCGGCGGCGCCGACGATCGGCGAGGCCAGGGCCAGGCTCACGGGACCGCCGAAGTTGCTGGCGCCGGCGACGGGGTAGACCAGGCCCGACTGGGTGATCAGGGTGGGCTTGAAGGGCAGCGCCGAGGTGCTGGAGCGCAGCCAGCCGATGATCGGCACGCCGCTGCGGTCGGGCATGGTGGTGCCGTCGATGGGCAGGCGCGCGGTGCCGGTGGGGCTGGAGTTGCCCCAGTTCTGCTCGACGATGTCGACGTAGCCGGGACCGGTGTCGGCGACCACGGCGACGTGCCCGAAGGGGGCGGCGGTGGAGTGGTTGAAGATCAGCAGGTCGCCGGTCTGCGGCGGCTGCGCCCCGCCGTTGGGCAGCTGCAGCAGCGGGATCGACAGGGTGGGCGCCGCGTCCCACATCTGGTACGCGTAGCTGATCGGCCAGACCTTCTGCTCGCCGTAGCGCACCGCGGCGAAGCGCTGGGCCAGCTCGACGCACTCGTAGGCGAGGCCGTAGGTGCTGCTCTGGTCCTGGCTGCCGGTGCCGTTGCTGTAGACGTTGAAGTTGCCGAGCTCGGCGACCTCGGGGCTGACCCACTGGCTGGTGGGCACCAGCACCGTGCCCCAGGGGACGAAGTCCGCTCCCGCCGCGGTCGGCACGGCGAGCGGCACCAGCACGGCTGCGGTGGCGGTTGCGAGGACGCGCGCAAGGACGGTGAGATGGGGACGCTGGGGGGACATGTGCCCGATCCTAGGGAGGCTCCTTGCGAATCGGGGCCGATGTGAGGCAACCGCGAAAGGGCCGTTACGCGGAGGCGATGCCCCCGTCGGACTGTTGTCTCGCGTTTACATGCGCCTACACGCGCACACGGCGCGAGCAGCGCGCGCGGGCGCGCACGTGCGTGACGGGACTGCGTTGACGATTGCGGCATACTGCCGCCCGTGACCGAAACCCCGGCCGCACCCGCCGCGCTGCGCGTCGTCACCCCCCGGTACGGCGAGGCGGTGGTGGGCGGCGCGGAGCGCCTGGCGCGGATGCTGGCGGAGTGGCTGGCCGGCGCGGGCTGGCGGGTCGAGGTCTTCACCACCTGCGCGCTGGACGCCGCCACCTGGCGCGACGAGCTGGAGCCCGGAGTGGCGGTCGAGAGCGGCGTCGTGGTGCGGCGCTTCCGGGTCAGGGCGCCGCGACGGCCGCGGATGTTCCACGAGCTGTCGCGCGGCTTCTTCCGGCTGCCGGCGGGGCTGCGGCCGGAGGCGGCCTGGCTGGCCCTGCAGGGACCGTGGTCGCCGTCGCTGCTCGGCGCGCTGCAGACCGCGGGGCCGATGCCGGCCCTGTTCGTGCCCTACCTGTACCAGCCGACGGTGGTCGGGCTGCCCGCCTACCGCGGGCCCCGGCTGATGCTGCCGGCGGCGCACGACGAGGGCCCGCTGCAGCTGCGGGCGGTGGGCGCGGCCCTGCAGGCGGCGGACGGGCTGCTCTTCGGCACCGAGGAGGAGCGCGAGATCGTGGTGGCCCGGCATCCCGCCGCCGCCTCTCGACCGTACGCGGTGGGCAACGTGGGGATCGCGGTGCCGGCGGGCGTCGATGCGGCCCGGTTCCGGGCCGGCCTGGGTCTGGGTGCGGAGGAGCCGTACCTGCTCTACGGCGGCCGGGTCGCGCCGGGCAAGGGCATGGAGGAGCTCCTCGGCGGCGTGCGGCTGCTGCGCGACCGCGGCGCCGGGGTGCGGCTGGTGCTGACCGGGGAGGCGGGCACGGTCGTGCCGGCGTCCGACGGGGTGCTGCCGGTGGGGCGGCTCGACGAGGCGTCGCGCTGGGACGCCCTGGCCGGAGCCGCGGCGGTGGTGGTGCCGAGCTTCCACGAGTCGCTCTCGCTGCTGGCCCTGGAGGCCTGGGCGGTGGGCCGGCCCGTGCTGGCCAACGGAGCCTCGCCCGTCCTGCGCGGGCAGGTGGCCCGCAGTGACGGGGGCATCGCCTATCGCGGCGCGGCCGGGCTCGCCGAGGGAGCGTTGCGGCTGCTCGCCGAGCCCGTGCTGGCGGCCGCGATGGGCGCATCCGGCCGCGACTGGGTGGCGTCCACCTACCGCTGGGAGGCGGTGCGCGACCGCGTGGCCTCGCTGATCACGGGCGCCCTGCCGGCCGCTGCGGCGCGCGGCTGGGCTGCGGCGGAGCCGGGCGCTGGGGGGTGAGCGACCGCTGGCTCCTCGACGGCCGGGCGCTGCAGGACCGCTCCTCGACCCGCGGCATCGGCAGCTACCTCCGCGGCCTGCTCGACGGGCTGCACGCCCTCGGCGCCGATTCGCGCGTGACGCTGATGCTCCGCGCCGGCGCCCCACCGCCCCCGGACCTCGGCCGCTGGGCTGCCGCGCCGGGACCTCGCCTGCCCGTGCTGAAGCGGCGGCTGCAGCCCGTGGCCGATCCCTTCCTGGTGTCGCGGGTGGTGCGGCGGGAGCGTCCGGCGCTCTACCACGCCGTGGAGTACGCCCAGCCGGTGGCCGCGAGCGGGGTGCCCGTCGTGGTGACCGTGCACGACCTCATCCCCTTCCTGTTCCCCCGCGACTACCCCTGGATGCGGCGGGAGCGGCTGCTCGCCCTGCGCCTGCTGCGCCGCGCCGACGCGCTGATCACCCCCTCGGCGGCGACGGCGCGCGACTGCGTTCGGCTGGCCCGAGTGGCCGCGGAGCGGATCACCGTCGTGCCGCACGGCGTCGACCCGGCGTACGCGCCGGCGGGCGCGCAGGAGGTGGCCGCGCTGCGGGCGCATCTCGGGCTCGCCGCGGAGGAGCCCTACCTGCTCAGCGTCGGTGTGTTCGACCCGCGCAAGCGGCTGCCCCTGCTCCTCGACACCGCCGCCCGGCTGTGCGCCTCGCATCCCTCGCTGCGGCTCGTCCTCGCCGGCGACCAGGGCGACTACGCCGAGCCGGTTCGCGCCGCGGTGGCGGCGGCGGGCCTGGCGGACCGCGCGGTGCACGCGGGCTACGTGCCGCAGGAGTGGATGCCCGCGCTCTACACCGGCGCCGCCTGCCTGCTCTTCACCTCCGGGTACGAGGGCTTCGGCCTGCCGCTGCTGGAGGCGATGGCCTGCGGCTGCCCCGTCGCCGCCTGCGCCAACTCGGCGATCACGGAGGTGGCCGGCGACGCCGGGCTGCTGGTCCCCGAGGGCTCGCAGGCGGCGATGGCGGAGGCCCTGGCGCATCTCGCGGGGGAGCTGCTCGACGACGCCGTCGAGCGCTCCCGGCGCGGCGAGCTGGGGCGGCTGCACGCCGCGTCGTTCACCTGGGAGCGCGCCGCGGGTGCCACGGTCGCCGTGTACCGGCGGCTCGCGCCCGGCTGATACGCTCGCGGCCGTGACCGACCAGGACGCCGCCCAGCCGGTCGACGTCGCCGCCGTGGTGGCGGAGATCGAGGCGGAGGTGGCCAGGCGGCGCTCCGCCGGCGAGTATCCCGAGGACCTCCTGCACCGTCTCGCCGTCGAGTTCCACGACGTCGCCGGCGAGCGCACCTCGCTGGAGGAGCTGGCCCACATCGAGACGGTGCGCCCGCTGGTGTCGACGCGCAGCCGCCTGGCGCCGGCCGCGGTCTTCGCCAAGAAGGTGCTCCGCCGCACCATGGCCTGGTACGTGCGCCCCGTCGCCGAGGACCAGTCGCGCTTCAACTTCGCGCTGCTCCACGAGGTGCGCTCGCTGGGGGAGCGCGTGGCCCGTCTCGACAGCGCCTGGTCGCGTCCCGCAGGGTCGCCGCCGCGCGAGGCGGGGGTGCAGGTGCTCGACCTCACCGCGGCGCGCCTCGGCGTCCTCGACGTCGCCCTGCGCGACCTGCCCGCGGGACCCGTGGTGGTGCTGTGGTGGGCCGACGACGCGCTGCTGCGCGCGCTGGTGTCGCGCGGCCTCGCCGTGGAGACGGCGACCCGCGACGCCGAGATGGCGGTGGCCGCGCGCGCCGCGGGCGTGCGGGTGCACGACGTCGACCCCCTGGACTTCCTGCGCGACTGCGGACCCACCCTGGCGGCGGTGGTGGCGCCCGGGTTGCTGCCGATGCTGGCACCAACCGAGACGCTCGCGCTGGTGCCGCTGATCGCGGCCGCGCTGCGCGAGAACGGGCTGGTCTGCTTCGACGCGCCGGATCCCGCCGCACCGGGCGTGCCCGCCGACCCCTCGCTCATCGACCCCGGCTACCGTCGCTGGGTCTCGCGCGACACGGTCACCCTGCTCTGCGAGGCCGCGGGGCTGCGCAGCATCGAGGTCGAGCAGGTGGGCCGCGCGCTCTGGTATGCGGTGACGGCCCGTCGCGTTCCATGAGGGTTGCCATCGTCGTTCCCCGGTACGGGCCGGGGATCGTCGGCGGCGCGGAGACGCTCTGCCGGGACTACGCCGAGCGGCTGCACGCGGCCGGGCACGAGGTCGAGGTGCTCACCACCTGCGCGCGCGACCACTTCTCCTGGGCCAACCAGCTTCCCGCGGGAACGACCACGGTCGACGGCATCCCCGTGCACCGCTTCCCGGTGACCATCGCCAAGGACCACGGGGCGGTGACCATGCTGCACGCGCGCATGGACGCCGGGTTCCGCCTCGACCCCGCGGCCGAGCGGCGCTGGGTGGAGAACACGGGGTACAGCGAACCCATGCTGGCGGCCATCGCCGAGACGGCGCAGCGCGTCGACGCGCTGCTCTTCGCGCCGTATCTCTTCGCCTCCACGGTCTTCGGTGCGCGGGTGGCGCCGCAGCGGTCGCTGGTGATCCCCTGCCTGCACGACGAGGTGTACGCCCGCTTCGGCATCGTGCAGGAGACGCTCCGCGGCGTGGCGGGGCTGATCTTCAACTCCGCGCCGGAGCGCGATCTCGCGGCGCGGCTGCTCGGCTCGTCACTGCCGCCCCACGCGGTGGTGGGCGTGGGTTTCGACGAGCCCGGCGCGCTGGACGCCGCGGCGCTGCGGCGGCGCAGCCACCTGTCGGGCGACCTCGTCGCCTACGCCGGGCGGCGGGAGATCGCCAAGAACTTCCCCCTCCTGCTGCAGTGGATGGCCGCCTACCACGAGGGGCTCTCGCGCTGCGGTCCGGCGACGCTGGTGGCCATGGGCAGCGGCGAGATCCGCGCCCCGCGCAGCGCGCGGTCGGTGGTGCACGACCTCGGCTTCGTCTCGCAGCACGAGAAGCTGGAGGCGCTGGCGGCCTCGGTGGCGACGGCCCAGCTCTCGCTGAACGAGTCCTTCAGCTACGTGCTGATGGAGTCGTGGCTGGCGGGGACGCCGGTGGTCGTCCACGCCGACTGCGAGGTGACGCGGGCACACTGTGCGGAGAGCGGCGGCGGGCTGTGGGTGCGCGACGCGGAGACCTTCGCCGCGGCGCTCGACCGGTTGCGCGGCGATGCATCCCTGCGCGCGCGCATGGCCGGCGCCGGGGCGCGGTACGTGCGCTCGGAGTACTCGTGGCCGGCGGTGCTGGGACGGCTGGAGCGCGCGGTGCGCGAGCTGTCAGGGTGACGCGCGCCGTCCATCAGCTCCTCTCCGACTTCGCCTTCGGCGACGCCATGGGCGTGATCACCATGCAGACGCAGGAGATGCTGCGCTCGCTGGGCTTCGCGTCGGAGATCTACGCCGACGTCATCGACCCGCGGCTGCGCGACCGCTGCCGTCCCGCGGCCCTGCTGGAGGGCGAGACGGGCGACGGTGACGCTGTGATCTACCAGATGGGCATCGGCTCGCCGGTCGCGTTCCTGCTGGCGCGGCTGCGCGGACCGCGCATCGTCATGTACCACAACATCACGCCGCCCGCGTACTTCCGCGACACCAATCCGCGCGTCGCCGCGCGCCTGGTGGCGGGGCGCGCGCAGCTCGCCATGCTGGTGCCGCGCGTCGAGCTGTGCGCGGGCGTGTCGCGGTTCAACGTCGAGGAGATGCGGCTGCTCGGCGCGCGGCGCACCGCGGTGGTGCCGCCGGTCGCCGACCTCGCCCACCTGCACCCGCGTGCGTCGACGCCGTCCCAGCCGCCGCTGCTCCTCTTCGTCTCGCGGGTGGCGCCGAACAAGCGGCACGACGACCTCATCCGCGTCCTCGCCGCGCTGCGCGCGACCGCGCAGCCCGAGGCGCGGCTCGCCATCGTCGGGCGTTTCACCGACACCGAGGACTACGTCGAGTCGCTGCGGGCCCTCGCCGAGGATCTCGGCGTCGGCGACGCGGTGGAGTGGACGGGACGTCTCGGCAACGAGAGTGTCGGTGACCTGTACGCGCGCGCCTCGGTGTTCGTCAGCGCCTCGGAGCACGAGGGGTTCTCCGTGCCGCTGCTGGAGGCGATGGCCTTCTCGGTGCCGGTGGTCGCCTATGCCGCGGCGGCGGTGCCGGACACCCTCGACGGCGCCGGAGTCCTGCTGCGCCACAAGGATCCGCTGGTGTGGGCGGCCGTCGTCGACCGGGTCATTCGCGATCCCGCGCTGCGCGGACGGCTCGTCGCCGCGGGTGAGCGCCGGCTCGCCGACTTCACGCCGGACAGGGTGCGCACGCGTCTCGCCGAGGCGCTGGCCTCGATCGGAGTCGTCCCGGAGGCGGCGGCGTGATCCCGTATGATTCCGCAGCGTCATGAAGTCCGCGCTCATCACCGGCGTCACCGGGCAGGACGGGACCTACCTCGCAGAACACCTCCTGGCGCAGGGATACAACGTCTACGGCCTGGTGCACGGCCAGAACAACCCGCGCCTCGGCGTCATCGAGCGCATCGCTCCCGGCATCGAGTTCGTCGAGGGTGACCTGCTCGACCAGTCGTCACTGATCGCGGCGCTGGAGACCTGCCAGCCCAGCGAGGTGTACAACCTCGGCGCCATCAGCTTCGTGGGGCTGTCCTTCAAGCAGGCCGCCCTGACCGGCGAGGTGACCGGGCTCGGCGTCACCCGCATGCTCGACGCCATCCGCACCGTCAACTCGCAGATCCGCTTCTACCAGGCGTCGAGCAGCGAGATGTTCGGCAAGGTGCGCGAGACGCCGCAGACCGAGGCGACGCCGTTCCACCCGCGCTCGCCGTACGGCGTGGCCAAGGTGTACGGGCACTACATCACCGTCAACTACCGCGAGTCGTACGGCATCTTCGCCTGCAGCGGCATCCTCTTCAACCACGAGTCGCCGCGCCGCGGCATGGAGTTCGTCACCCGCAAGATCACCAACGGCGTCGCCAAGATCAAGCTGGGGCGGCAGAAGCAGCTGGCCCTGGGCAACCTCGACGCGCAGCGCGACTGGGGCTTCGCCGGCGACTACGTGCGCGCCATGCACCTGATGATGCAGCAGGACGAGGCCGACGACTACGTCATCGCCACCGGCGAGACGCACAGCGTCCGCGAGTTCCTCGAGCTGGCCTTCCGCCACGTCGGCCTCGACTGGCAGGAGCACGTGGTCAGCGACCCGCGCTTCATGCGTCCCGCCGAGGTCGACGTTCTCATCGGCGACGCCACCAAGGCGCGCACCAGGCTGGGCTGGACGCCGACCGTCAGCTTCGCCGAGCTGGTGGCGATGATGGTCGAGAACGACCTGCGCACGCAGGAGCGCCAGATGCGGGAGCCCGCCGAGCTGCTGTAGCGCGAGCACCCCCGGGCGTCTGCGGCCATAGGTGGGACCCGATTCGAGGGTCTCAGGCGCCGCGGCCGAACAGGCGCTGGGCGAGGCGCCGCATGCCGTGGTCGGCGTCGTCGGTGGCCGTCTCCACCGCCGGGTGGTCGGGGACGTCCGCAGCGGCGGGGCCGGACGTGGCTGCGGGGGTTTGCGGCCCTGCCCCCGGCCGTACCCCGGCGGCCGCCAGCGCTGCGGCCATCGCCGTCGGCGGCGGAGCGGGGGCGCGGCCCGGCCGGCCCCTGGGCTTCGCGACCGCGGCTCCTTGGGGGTGGTGCGCCGGCCGGCGGTCGTCGAGGAGGACCCGGAAGGTCGCCTCCCCGAGGCGGTGGCACCAGAGCCCGGGGAGGCCGGTCAGCCCCGTCGGCACGGTGCCGTCCGGGGCCACCCAGGTGGCCAGCTCCACAGCGCCGGACGGCGTCTCCTCGCCGCGGACCGCGGCCAGCATCGGCCACAGGGCCCCGTCGCCGGCCATCACCACCGCGGTGTCATAGCGTCCCCGGGCCAGCGCCTCCACCACCGCGGTCGCCAGCGCCACGCTCAGGCTGCTCTGCCAGTGCCCCCCGCCCTCGGCGGCAGAGGGGCCGACCACCACCTCCGCGCCCTCCAGCTCCCAGCGGCGCACCCGGTCGAGCTGGCTGCGGTGCACCTGGGGGTCGAAGTGGCGGACGAAGACGTGCAGCCCGGCCAGCTGCCGCTCGCTGCGGCGCGACCCGACGGGCGGGCGCTTGACCACCGAGCCGGCGAGGGCGCGCGGCGAGATGTTGCCGAACCACGACGGCGGCGGCGCCCCGGGCGAGGCGAAGAGCTGGCGCGCCGTGGTGTAGGCGTACCAGTAGTCGACGAAGACCCCGAGACGGCGCGCGGCGCCTGCCGGTTCGGAGACCCCTCCTTGGCGTGCCACCCGAGCACTCCCGCAAACGTTGACGTCGAGGCGTTCGCGCCCCCGTCCCCACCACCCGTCGTATTCCGGGGACCGGCGCGAATTTCGTCAGTCTTCCCTACGCGGAGGCATGGTGCCACAAACGTCATTCAGCCGGCTGGTCGCGTCACAGAGACGTTCGGGAGGAGGCCGGCGGCACATGCAACAACACAGAGAACGGTGGAGTCCCGCACAATACGGACGCGGGTGTGGGGCGGGTTGGAAGGGTTTGTGCAATGTCGGTGATCCAGCACCTGTGGAGAGGTCGACGGGTCCGGGTCGCGGGCGCGGTCGAGCAGGTGGCGGTCGACTGCCCGGACGACCTGGCGGCGATCTACCGGGACTACTGGGACCTCGTCTACCGCCGCTGCCTTGCAACCCTCGGCGACGAGCAGGCGGCCGAGGACGCCACCCAGGACGTCTTCCTCATGGCGCTCAGCAACTTCGAGGAGGTCCAGCACGACATCGTCCGCGGCCTGCTCGACATGGCCAGGACCATCTCCTATGAGCGCCGCCGCCGCCCCGCCCGCGAGGTGATGCTCCCCAACCCGCCGTACACCAACGGCCACGCCGACGACCCGGCGGAGATCGCCGAACGCCACGGCGTCCTCGACGCCATCTGGTCGGGGCTCAGCCCCGTCGAGCGCCGCTACGTCGCCGACAAGTTCGCCGGCTTCAGCTTCGAGGAGATCGCCAAGCGCAACCGGCGCAAGCTGGGGACGGTCAGCTCCAACCTCTTCCGCGCCCGCGAGCACGCCCGCAACCTCCGCGGCTCCACCCTCCCCGCCCTCCTCGGCGCCGCCGGCTGGCGCCGCCTCACCGACCTCTGCCGCCGCGCCCGCACCACCGCGCACAGCTCGGCGGTGAGCGCCGGAGCGCAGCCCGTGCAGGCGCTCACCATCTCCCTCACGGTGGTCGGGCTGCTCGCCGTGGGCTCCCCTGCGGTCGGCGCCGGCGTCGCCGGCGATGCGGCGCGCCCCCTCGCGGTGACGCCCCCGATGCAGCTCGACACCGGGGATCCGGCGGCGGTCGCCCAGGCCGACGGCATCGCCGCGGCGGCGGCCCAGCCGGTCGGCTATGCCGCAGCACCGTCGGCGGGCACCCACGGCGGCGCCACCGCCCTGCCCCTCCCCGCCTCGGCCACCTCCGAGACCCCGGAGGACACCGTCATCTACACCGCCACACCGTCGCCGAACTACGAGAACGACCACACGATTCTGGCCATCGGGCGCGGCAAGAGCTGCGCTTGTCCGGTGCTGCTTCGCAGCCTCGACGGCGGCGCGACGTGGACTGCGAGCTCCGGCGTGCCTCAGGGGGACGAGATCGTGCTGCCCCCCGCCTACCCGCGGGACCCGCGCATCTTCATCGGGTACCAGTACGAGTCACCAGGCATCAATGACTGGTGGGCGCCGAGCTTCGACCAGCCATTCCAGCCTTTGCTCGGCCCCGCTGGGGCCCTCGCACTTCCCGCGGGCTTCGATTCGGGCGACCAGCGGGTGATCGTGTCGGCCGCGAACGGCGTCTGGAGCGAGAACCTGACGACGGGGTTGGTCGAGCCTCTGCTCGTCGAAACACCACCGTCGAGTTCCACGGCGGTGGCCACGCCACTCGGCGCGACCGGCGTCCTGGCGATGACCGACTCGGCGGCGGTGGCGACCGGCGCTCCGCCAACGGCGACAACCCCCACCGGCCTCACCCTGTGGGCGTGCCCGCTCTCGCAGCCGTGTCAGGCGCAGGGCGAGGTGCCGATGACGCTGGCCAACGGGATGGTCACCTCACCGGCCTTTGCCACGGACCACACGCTGGCGGTGTTCGGACCGGCGTCCGTGATGGCGTCGACGGACGGCGGAAGGAGCTTCACGCCCATGAGCGTACCGGCCGCGACCTCGTCGATTCTCATGGTCGCCCTGGGCTTCGGAGACCAAGCAACGGCGTCGACGTGGCTCGTCGTCGAGCATGGGAGCACGTTCTCGTTGGACTTCGCTACAACCGTACATGGCGGTTGGCACGACGTCAGCGATGGATTGGCACAGATCACCAGCGCGGGCGGCCGCGTCATCCCACTAGCACCCCACAGTGCGCTCTTCTTGTCGGGCAACGGCGGTCTGCTGTGCACGTCGAACGACGGGGAGACCTGGGCGCCGAGGTGCTCCGCGGCCTGATTTCGCGGTTAACGCGGGCCTTTGACGTTTAATAGCGTCGGGCGCGAACGGAGAGGCGCCCGTACGACAGGGCCTTGCGGGACACCTGGCACCGCGCCGGTTGTTGAGGCCCACATCGGGGGAGGTTGCTCATGGAGCGAGCGCCGTATGTCCTGGCGCGCGGGTGGCGGACGACGCGACGATCAAGGCGCCGGTGGCTGGCGGGCCCGTCTTCCATCCTCGCCGCACTTGTGCTGATGGCGAGCGCGACGGCGGCACTGGCGTCCACTGCCACGGCCTTTACGGGCAATATCGACGTCGGCGACATGAGCACCACGATGCCCTACGGTTGTCCAGGCGGCGGGTGCACGGCCGGCTTTGCGGGTAGCTCGTCCGGGGATATCGCCGGCGTGGACGACGCCGGTTCCGCGTTCGAGGTGGTGTGGCCGGACCCGGTCACCACGTCGCCGGTGGCGAACCTCTCGGGCACCCTGAATGTGAGCGCGATCTGCCCCATCACGCCGCCGGTGCTGCTCGGGGGAACGATCACGTCCGCGGCCTTCACCATCACCGGTGCGGAGCTCGTCTACGGCAACAACCGGACTGTCTCGAACGCCACCATCCAGGGCAACTTCAACGGCTTCTGGGAGGGTGAGACCATGTACACAACGATGAGCGCGCTGTCGGTCAGCGGCGCAGTCTCCATCACCATCCCGGTGAACACGATTGACGCACAGGGGGTGATGCAGCTGACCCCGATCCCCGCGCCCACGGGTTGTCTCACCAACTCGCAGGAGTACTCCATCAGCGGGAGCCTGCTCACGGCGGAGTGACCTATGGCGCTGGCGCGCGACCCCTGCGCAGATGCAGGGCCTCGCGCGCCAGCGTCCACTCACTGCGGGTGACCCCGCCCGTCACCGCCATCACCCCGGCGTACAGCACCGCCGACACGGCGACGACGAGCACCACGTTGTGGTCGCGCAGCACCCAGGCGACGGCGGCGACCGCGGCGCCGCTCAGGACGATGGGGATGGCCGGTCTCAACCAGGGCATGTGCCCCAGGTAGCGCCTCAGGGCGACGTACCCGCAGACGAAGAGGAAGACCTCGGTGATCAGGGTCGCCCAGGAGGCGGCCAGGTAGCCGTCGGCGTAGCCGAAGCGCGGGATCATCACCAGGTTGAGGGTGACGTTGACGACGATGGACAGCCCGGCCAGCAGGGCGAAGGTGAGCTGCTTGTCCATCGCGCCGAGGGCGAAGATGAAGGAGTTGTTGACGAAGATCAGCAGCAGCGACGCGCCCAGGATGCGCAGCGACGGGATCGACTGGTCGAAGGGCACGCGGGTGATGTGGATGATCTGCGGCGCGAGGATGACGCAGCCCACCGCCACCGGCATGCCCAGCGCCGCCAGCAGCCGGTAGGCGCGCGTGTACGCGTCGCGCATCGGGTCGCGACCGCGCAGGTGGATCACCGCCAGGGCGGGGAACACCGCGTTCATCGCCGCCTGCGGGATGAACGAGAGCCCGTCGAGGAACTTGTACGCCGCGTTGTAGTAGGCGACCTGCGCATCGCCCCGCAGCGACTTGAGGATCACCACGTCGATGCGGAAGTAGATCGTCGAGAGCACGAAGGCGAGTGCGAACGGGAGCCCGGAGCGCAGGAGCTTGCGCAGCAGCTCGCCGTTCCAGGAGAGGCGCAGCGGCGCCCAGCGGCGCTGGGTGATCACCGCCGCGTACACCGTGGTGAAGGCGTACGAGGCGGTGTACGCCCAGATGAACGCGGCCACGCCCTGCTTGAGCAGCGCGGCGAGCACCGTCGCCACCAGCAGCACCACCGTCTCGCCGCCGATGGCGACCACCTCGTAGCGCATCTCCCCGGTGGCGTAGAAGTTCGAGCGCAGCAGGTTGGCCGCCGAGGTCACCACCAGCAGCGCGAAGACAGGGCCGACCAGCGGCAGCAGGTCGGGGGCGAGCAGCCACACCGAGACGGCCAGGATCACGCCGGAGAGCGCCGCAAGCGGCAGCTTGGCGGCCAGGGTCACGGCGAGGAACTGCCCCAGGTCGTCGAGATGCCGCGAGGCCTCGCGGACGAAGACCACCTGCAACCCGAGGTCGGCGAAGATCGAGGCGATGTTGGAGAAGACGACGATGGCGGCGAACTGCCCGTAGCCGGTGGCGCCAAGGGCGCGCTGGGTCACCACCACGGTGGCGAAGACCAGCACCTTGCTCAGCGACCGCGCGGTGAAGAGCAGCGCGGTGTTGCGCACCGTGCGCCGGGCCAGGCTCACGGGCTCACTGGGAGGGGCGTCGGTCACGCGGCGGCCGCGGGCGGCCGGGGATGGCGGCCGGTGCGGCGGGGGATGTCGGCGGGCATGGGCAGCTCGGCGGGCTCGATGTCGGCGGCGGCGCCGGGCAGGGGCAGGCGCACCAGGGCGCGCAGCCGGACGCGCGAGAGCCGGGCGGAGCTGGCCAGGAGCGCGCAGACGCCGAGCGACAGCACCGCCAGGTCGGCGCTCATGTAGGTGGTGTCGAGCAGGCCGCCGCAGAACACGGCCAGCAGCGCCGCGCCCGCGCCGACGACGAACGGCCGCACCGGCGGCGGCGCCGAACGAAGGGCGCGCAGCCAGCGGACCGAGCGGGCGGTGAACCAGAGCAGCCCGGCCAGCCCGACCACCCCCAGCCGCAGCCAGAAGGCGAGCACCAGGTTGGAGGGATCGTCCCGACGGGCCACGTCGGCCGGCTCTGCGGTGGCCCCGGCGCGCGTGCCCAGCGCTCCGACACCGACGCCGGCCAGGGGATGCGCCCGCACCATGGCGGCGGAGTCCTGCCAGAGCTGCGCGCGGGAGTCGACCCCCACCACCGGGCCGCCGCCGTTGCGGATCCCCTCGGCCAGCGACGACCGCGCCGGCGCGGCAAGGATCGCCGCCATCCCCAACGCCGCCATGGCGGGCACCAGCACGCCGAGCGCCCGGCGCCGCCGCCCGTGGGTGGTCGCCAGGGCCAGCACGAAGACGACCGCGCCGAGGGCGAGCCAGGCGGCCTGGCTCAGCGTCATCACCGCGGCCGGCACGGCGAGGCAGAGGAACGCCAGCGGTCCGACGCGGTCGACGCGCCACCAGGGCCGCGGCAGCAGCAGGGCGAGCGCCCCGGCGAGGGCGATGAGGGGCACCAGCAGCATCCCCGCCTCGGCCGCCCGCGAATACCCGTAGACCGGCGGCGAGGCGAGCAGGTCGGGGGCCCCGAGCGCAGCGGCGTGGATGTCCGCCGCCAGCACCATCACCGCCACGGCCGCGCCGCCCAGCAGCAGGGCGCGCACGAAGCGGCCCATCTCCCGCGGGCCCGTGAGCACCGAGCAGGCGACGCCGAAGAGAAGGGCGGGCTCGACGAACGCGGTGCGCACCATCTCCAGCGCGCCGGCGCGGTCGGGGCTGACCACCACCGCCACCGGGAACGACGCCACCACCAGCAGCATCGGCCCGGTGAACGCGCCCGGCCAGCGCGGCCGCACCCCGGAGACGTAGACCTCGACGCCGTAGACGACGATGGTGAGGACGGCGGCGATCTCGAGCGCCGTCGTCGACAGCGGCCCGAGGTGGACGCGGAGCAGGTGGGCCGGCAGGGCGGCCGCCGTGGCGTACACCAGCGCCCGGCTGGCTCTCATGGTGAGCGAGTATACGAACACATGGCCCCGCCGCTCGCCCATCGCCACGCCGTCGGCCACCTCGCCGCGCTGGACGACGAGGCGCTGCGCACCTTCCTCGCCCCGGGCGGCGGCGCGGTGCACCACGGCCATCTCGGCACGGCGCTGCAGGGCGCCGAGTACGACGAGCTGGCGGCGCGCATCGCGGGCGTCCTCGCGCCCGACGCGCGCACGACATTCGAGAGCGCGCGTGCGTCCAGCGAGCCGCCGAACGTCGTTGCGCTGCGCCGCCGGCAGGTGCTCGACGCGCTCTTCTGGGTGCTGCTCTACTGGCACGACCCCGAGACCTACGAGGAGCTCGTCGCCGGCGAGCAGATCCATCCCGGGCTGCTGCACGCGCTGGACCTCGACGGCCGCGTCGTCGCCGACCTCGGCGCGGGAGCCGGACGCTTCACCTTCTTCGCGGCCCGCCACGCGCAGCGCGTCATCGCCGTGGACGCCATCCCGCCGCTGCTGCAGCGGCTCGACCGCAAGGTGCGCGACCAGGAGCTCGACAACGTCGAGACGCGGCGCGGCAGCTTCACCGCGCTGCCCCTCGACGACGGCAGCGTCGACGTCGCCGTGGCCTGCTCGTCGCTCACCTCGACGCCGCCGTGGGGCGGTGACTCCGCGGTCGCGGAGGCGGAGCGCGTCGTCAAGCCGGGCGGCGACCTCGTCGTCATCTGGCCCGACCGCCCCGAGTGGTTCTGCGAGCGCGGCTTCACCTACATGGCGCTGCCCGGCAACGCCGAGATGCACTTCCGTGACGTCGCCTCCGCCGCGCGTCTCTGCGCCGCGTTCTACTCCGAGGAGGCGGCGCAGTGGGTGCGCGACAACGACGCACGCGTGGTGCCCTTCGCCGTGCTCGGCGTGTCGCCGCCGTCGGACGCCTGCTTCAAGCGGGTGTCCGGGGCGGCTACTCCTTCTCGGTGACGGTGTACTCCAGGTACGCGCCGAACATCAGCCGCGTCTGCGCCTCCAGCGCCGGGATGACGCTGAGCGCCAGGCCCACCACGGGATAGAGGAACAGCTGCACGTCGGCGTAGCGCCGCCGCCACCAGCTCCACTCCGGCGGCTTGGGGCACATCCGGCGGTCCACCCGGATCAGGGTGAAGGTGTTGAGCAGCGTCGCCGTCAGCACGCCGGCGGTGATCCAGCCGATCCAGAAGGCGAAGGTGGACACCGCGTAGTCGAGGTCGATGATGGCCGGGAGCGAGCCGCCGAGGAAGAGCAGCACCGGCAGCGTCGTCCAGGTGAGGTGGTTGAAGATGAGGTTCATGTAGCGCCGCGCGCGCAGCTTCCAGGGGATCTCGGGGTGCTGCAGCATCCGGGTGGTGACGTAGGCGATGTCGGTGACGCCCCAGGCCCAGCGCTTGATCTGGTTGTACTGCGACACGTGGGTGCTGCGGTAGTCGCCCGCACGTGGCGCGTCGCCGAACACCGGCAGGAAGGCGGGGCGCACGCGCAGGCGCTCGCCGTAGGTGAAGAACGCCTTCCAGAAGAAGCGCGAGTCCTCGGGGATGACGTCGTCGTCCCAGTAGCCCACCTCGCTGAGCAGCTGCAGCGGCATGGTGTACGAGGAGAACATCACCAGCCGGTGCGGGTTGTCGTGCAGGAACATCTGCCACTGCGTCGCCGCCGTGGCCATGACGCGCACCGCGGCGGGCACGCGCCACAGGTTGTTCATGAACACCGGGACGGGTTGCCAGATCGAGGTCAGCCGGGTGCCGTTCAGCGAGCAGAACTGATGGGTGATGTAGGCCCAGTACTGGGGGTGGAGGCGGAAGTCGGAGTCGAGGTCGGTGACCAGCGTCGTCGCCGGGTCGAGGCCCATCTCGTCGCAGGCCTTGCGCAGCACAGGCCCGCCCCAGGCCATCGCCGCCGACTTGCCCACCACGATGCCGGGCATCAGCGGGTCCTTGATGTGGATGAAGGCGCGGAAGCGATGGCCGTACTCCTCGCGGAGGCGGGCGACGTTGTCCCAGCCGCCCCTGTCGGTCTCGCGGGTGATCACGGCCACGACGCGCAGGTGGTCCGGGTAGTTCTGCTCGGCCAGCGCCTCGATCGTTCCCCTGAGCACCTCGTACTTCTCGGTGTACGTGGGGATCAGCGCGCACTGGGTCACCTGGTCGGGTCGTGGCGCACCATCCGACGGTTGCAGCTCCATGCAACGCTCCCACCAGTCGACCTGCTCGGTCGCCTGCAGCCGCTCCAGCGAGTGCCGCACCGAGCGCACGGTGAGCCGGGTGCGGAAGAACCAGTAGGTGTCGAGCAGGACGGCGCCGATGCCCAGGATCCAGAGCTTGGTCGGGTCGTTCAGGCGGATGGCGAATCCGACCGCCACCGGGGTGAGCAGGATGGTCCAGGTGACGGCCCCGGGCAGGATCTCGAGCAGGCGCTGCTGGGTGTGCGGCTTCAGCGCGCTCCAGCGTCGGGCTGCGATCACGGAGAGGCATGGTAACGAGGCGGCGCGGGTGGACCTTATGGCTCCGCGACTGACGGCGCGCCGTCAGAACGTCGCATCCGCCCCACGTCGTATGCTCCGCGGTTCGGAGCCCCTTCCCCCCTGCATCGCCCGCCGTTCACGAGTGCCCATGCCCCGTCGCAAGACTGACGCCAAAGCCGCCCCGCCGCCCCCCGCCGACGACGACGCCGTCGAAGCCGACGACGAGGCGGAGGAGGAGGACGTCGACATCGACGTCGAGGCGCTCGCCGTCGAGGAGGAGGACGACGACGACGAGGAGGAGGACGTCGACCTCGACGAGGACGACGATGACGACGACGACGAGGAGGACGAGGTCCTCGTCTCCGTCGCCGTCCCGCCGCGACCCGCCGTCAAGCCCTCGCCGGGCCGGCCGCCGAGCGCCAAGGAGGAGCCCGAGCCCCCCTTCTGGATCGGCGAGCGGGTCAGGCTGGTGAAGAACACCCGGCCGCGCACCGGCTCGCCCATCGGCGACCACCCGGTGGGCGCCCAGGGCCGGGTCGAGACCGTCCTCTCCCAGACCGCCATCGTCCGCTTCGACCGCGCCCCCGACACCAAGGAGGTGGTCGCCTTCGAGTGCCTCGAGTCGCTCGACCAGGTGGCCATGGCCGCCCGCGCCGAGCGGGATGCCGAGAAGGCGGCCGAGGCGGCGGCGCGGGAGAAGGAGGCGGCCAAGGACGGCGCCGCCCCCAAGAAGAAGTAGGGCGCGTGCGGGTCGACCTGCGAGAGCCGCGCGACGTGCTGCGCGCCGTCGGTGTGGCCGGGGTCGCCGTCGGCGTCGCCTTTGCCGCAGCCCCGCGCCTGGGCCTGCGGATGATGGGCCTGGAGGCCGACGGGCGCGGCGTGGGGCTGACCGCCCGTCTCTTCGCCTCACGCGACCTGGCCATCGGCGCGGGAGCGCTGCTGGCCTCGACGCGCGAGCCGGTCGACACCCAGTGGCTCGACCTCATCGCGCTCTTCCAGGTGAGCGACCTGGCCCTGAGCGCAGCGCTCTGGAAGAGCGGGCAGCTCAGCCGCCGCGCCTGGGCGGTGATGCTGGGGACGGCGACGCCGACGCTGCTGGTCGCCCTCTCGGCGCGGCTGCGCCCGGCTCAGCCGGCCGCGGTCTCGGCCGCGCCGGCGTAGACCCCGCGGTACTCCGGCGGCAGCAGGGCGGCGACGCGCGCCGCGACCCGGTCGGCGAGGGCCTGGTCGTCGCGGACGCCGCTCAGCGCCAGGGTGAACGGCCTGCCGAAGCGCGCGTGCAACGGCACCCGCTGCGGGAAGAACTTCCCCTTCACCAGCGCGCGTTCGGTGCCCCACACGCCGACGGGCAGGATGGGGATGCTCTCCTCGCCCTCACCCGCACCCGAGGACGCGCGCCGCAGCAGGAAGCCGACGCCCGGCTCGGCGCGCTTCATCCCCGGCGTCGTGGTGCGGGTGCCCTCGATGAAGAGGAGCAGCCGGCCGCCGCGCTGGAGCACGTCGATGGCGGTGCGCAGCGCGCGGCGGTCGGCGCTGCCCCGGTCGATCGGGAAGGTGTTGCAGCCCGCCCACATCCAGGCGATCAGGCGGTTGGGGAAGAGCTCCTTCTTGGCCATGGCGAAGAGCGTCCGCGGGAAGAAGGCGCCCATGATCAGCGGGTCCAGGTTGCTCAGGTGGTTGCAGGCGACGATCAGCGGCCCTGGCCCGTCGGGGATGTTGGCCAGGTCCCGGAAGTCGACGGGGTGCCGTCCGTAGCGCACCCGGAAGCAGAGCC
>DASRDZ010000004.1:0-60430 GCA_035652335.1 Candidatus Dormiibacterota bacterium | reverse complement strand
CTGCGCCCGCCTCCAGGACCTCCGCGACGCGGGCGTCCACATCGCCATCGACGACTTCGGCACCGGCTACTCGTCGCTCGGCTACCTGCGCCGCCTGCCCGTCGACATCGTCAAGATCGACCGCACCTTCGTGGCCGGCATCGACACCGCCGTCGACGAGCGCTCGCTCACCCTCGCCATCGTGCGCATGCTCGGCATGCTCGACGTGGAGATCGTCGCCGAGGGCATCGAGACGGCGCAGCAGCTGGCCTACGTGCAGGCGATGGGCTGCGATCTCGGCCAGGGCTACGGTCTGTCGCGCCCGCTGCCGTGCGAGAAGCTCGAGGTGCTGCTGCGCACGCACACCTCGCTGGTGGCGGCGATGGCGGGTGAGGCGGCGGCCGTTTAAACGCCGAGAGGCTCAACCCCGTGGGATTGAGCCCCTCGCAGTGTCAGACGGTGGTGGCGGCTAGTACTCCGGCATCGGCGGCGCGGCGCCGCCGTTCTTCTTCTCCGGGATGTCGGTGACCAGTGCCTCGGTGGTCAGCAGCAGCGCCGCGATCGACGAGGCGTTCTGCACCGCGGAGCGGGTGACCTTGGTGGGGTCGATGATGCCCGCCTTGACCATGTCGACGTACTCGTTGCTGGCGGCGTTGAAGCCCTGGCCCTTGGGCAGCGACTTCACCTTCTCGACCACCACCGAGCCCTCGGCGCCGGCGTTCTGGGCGATCTGGCGCAGCGGCTCCTCGAGCGCGCGGCGGACGATGGCGGCGCCGGTGGCGGCGTCACCCTCCAGCTTCAGGGCGTCGAGCGCGGGGATGGCGTTGATCAGCACGGTGCCGCCGCCGGGCACGATGCCCTCCTCGACGGCCGCACGGGTCGCCGACACGGCGTCCTCCATGCGGTGCTTCTTCTCCTTCAGCTCGGTCTCGGTGGCCGCGCCGACCTTGATGACGGCGACGCCGCCGGCCAGCTTGGCGAGACGCTCCTGAAGCTTCTCCTTGTCCCAGTCGCTGGTCGACTTGTCGATCTCGGCCTTGATCTGCTCGATGCGGCCCTTGATGGCGTCCGGCGAGCCGGCGCCCTCGACGACGGTGGTGTCGTCCTTGGTGACGCTGACGCGGCGCGCCTTGCCCAGCGAGTTGAGCTGCGCGGAGTCGAGCTTGAGGCCGACCTCCTCGCTGATCACCTGGCCGCCGGTGAGGATGGCGATGTCCTGCAGCATGGCCTTGCGGCGGTCACCGAAGCCGGGCGCCTTGACGGCGACGGCGTTGAAGGTGCCGCGCAGCTTGTTGACGATGAGGGTGGCCAGCGCCTCGCCCTCGACGTCCTCGGCGATGACCAGCAGCGGGCGGCCGCTCTGCACCACCTTCTCCAGGATCGGCAGCAGGTCGGCGATCGCGGAGATCTTCTTGTCGGTGATGAGGATGTAGGGCTCCTCGAGCACGGCCTCCATGCGCTGCGCGTTGGTGACCATGTACGGCGAGATGTAGCCCTTGTCGAACTGCATGCCCTCGACCAGCTCCAGCTCGGTCTCCAGGCCCTTCGACTCCTCGACGGTGATGACGCCGTCCTTGCCGACCTTCTCCATGGCGTCGGCGACGACCTCGCCGATGGCCGGGTCGGCGGCGGAGATGCTCGCCACCTGGGCGATCTTCTCGCGCTCGCTGATGGCCACCGACTGGTCCTTGATGGCCTGGACCACGACGTCGACGGCCTGCTCGATGCCCTTCTTGAGCTGGATCGGGTTGGCCCCGGCGGCGACGTTCTGCAGGCCGGCGGTGATCAGCGCCTGGGCCAGCACGGTGGCGGTGGTGGTGCCGTCACCGGCGATGTCGTTGGTCTTGGAGGCGACCTCCTTGACCAGCTGGGCGCCCATGTTCTCGAAGGGCTCCTCCAGCTCGATCTCCTTGGCGATGGTGACGCCGTCGTTGGTGATCGTCGGGGAGCCGAACTTCTTGTCGAGCACGACGTTGCGGCCCTTGGGGCCGAGGGTGATCTTGACTGCGTCGGCGACCCGGTCGACGCCGCGCTTCAGGTGGGCGCGCGCCTCGACGTCGAACAGCAGCTGCTTGGCCATGCACTCCTCCTCCTGCGCACGATGATGGGTCGGGCAGGGTCGTCAAAGGAAACCGAGGGGTTGTCGGCGGCCATCTTAGCACTCCGGCCAGGCGAGTGCTAGCCCTCGGGGCCAGGGAGTGCTAAGCGCGGCGGCGCGCGGCCGGAGGGGGGCGGGGTGCGTAGAGTGGACGGCGTGAGCCCCCTCTCCACCCGCCAGGCGGTCGCCGGCGCCATCGCCGGGCTGGCCGTCGTCTCCGCCCGGGCCCTCGCCCGGCCCCGGGCAACCGATGAGCGGCGGCTGCTCGACTGGGAGCTGGTGCGGCGGGTGGCCAAGCAGCGCTCCGGCGAGCGCGGGCCGACGGCGACCTCGCTGATCGCGGCCAGGCTCGGGGCCGAGTACGACGCCGTCGCCGCCGAGATGGCGCCGCTGATGGCGACCGTCGTGGAGACGCCGGTGTCCGGCTACCCGCGCTTCGCGGTGCTCGACCGGCATGGCTTCATCGACCGCAACCTGGCCATGGCGCAGCGGCTGCTCGCGCCGGTCGAGAGGCTGCGCGAGCAGATCCCCGAGTCGCATGCGACGGCGCTCTCGCGGGTGCTGCTCTCCCGCTACGTCGGCGAGCTCTTCGGCTTCATGTCGCAGCGCGTGCTCGGGCAGTACGACCCGGTGCTGATGCTGGCACCGGCCGCGGTGGAGGGCGGCGAGCGGGAGGCGTCGGCGCTCTACCTCGTGGAGCCCAACGTCGAGCTCTTCGAGTCCCGCCACGACGTCGCGGGCGCCACGCTGCGGCGCTGGCTGGTGCTGCACGAGCTGACCCACGCCTGGCAGTTCGAGGCCCACCCCTGGCTGCGCGAGCACCTCGGCTCGATGATGAGCGAGATGCTCATGGAGGAGCTGGTGGCGCGGCTCTCCGGCGACGGCGCCACGGGTGGCTCGGCGAAGCAGTCGCGGTCACTGGGGACGCTCGAGCTGGTGCGCACGCTGCCGGGCCAGGTGCGCGCGCAGCTGCGCACGGTGGGACGGCTCCAGGCGGTGATGAGCGTCTGCGAGGGCTACTCGAACTACGTCATGCACCAGGTGGGCAGCCGGCATCTCGACGACATCGAGAAGCTGGAGACGGCGTTCCACGAACGCAGCTCGCGACGCTCGCCGCTGGAGCGGCTGGTCTTCAAGGTGACCGGGCTGTCGATGAAGATGCGGCAGTACGAGCTGGGCGAGCGCTTCGCGGAGAAGGTGGTGCAGCGGGGCGGCCTGTCGCTGCTCAACCGCGTCTGGGAGGGGGCGGAGTTCATGCCATCCCTGGCCGAATTGGACCGGCCGGAGCGCTGGGTGGCGCGGGTCTCGGCCTGAGCCGTCAGGAACCGCCGCTCGCGCAGGGCGTGGCCGGCAGGCCGGGATCGGCGGCCAGCCCCGCGGCGCGCAGCGCGGCCTGCACCGCCACCGCCGCGTCGTCGTAGACGCAGTCGGCGCGGGTCAGCGCGTCGGCCCCGACGTGCATGAGGCCCTGCGCATCCGAGCCGCCGGCGGCGGCCTGCTCGAACAGCTGCGCGGCGTGCAGATAGGCCTGCAGCGCCTGGTCGAAGCCGTCCGCGGCGCTGCGCAGCGAGGCGGGGACCGGGACGGCGTGCATCTGCTGCTGCACCTGGTTCAGCCCGTCCTGCCAGGCGCGGGCCTCCCCGGCGATGAGCGACGGCGGCACGCCCTGTCCCGAGACCAGGTCCGCCAGCGCCGGTCGCATGCCCAGCGCAGCGATCTTGCCCCAGTGCTGGACCGGGGCGCGGATGGCGCTGTCGTAGCGCTCCACGTCCAAGCTGGTCGGGGCCACGGTGCCGGCGTCGCGGGAGAGGACCAGCGCGGCGGCCACCAGCCCGCCGACGCCGAGGAGGAGGACCGGCCAGATCCAGCGCAGTGAGCCGCGGCGCCGCCGCGACTGTTCGCGGGCGCGCACCGGCCGCGAGAGGTGCGGAACCATCACTGTGCAAGACGACCGCGGGCAGCCGATTCCTCCGCTGCCCAGAGGCGGGGAAATCCCGGCCGCTGACTGGGAAAACTCAAGACCCCGCAGCGCCCGATTATCCCCTTCCCGGTCGGCCATTGCCGCCATGTGCAAGACCTCGGCGCGTCTCGGCGTCTCCTGTGGGTGTCCTGAGGTTGAGTGGCGGGAGGAGCCGAGTTGACGCGCCATCACCCGTCCGACCGCTCGCCGTCTCCCGAGCAGCTCGTCGAGGAGCTTGCCGTCGCGCATCGCCACGTCGCGGTGCTCGCCGCCCACGACGTGCTGGGCGACTGGACCCTCGCCGAGGATGCGGCGCAGCTCGCCTTCGTGCTCATCCTCAAGCGCCTGCGCGCCGGCGACGACGACCTGCTCGACGCCAACCCGGAGGCCGCCGTGCGCCGCAACGCACGCTGGGCGGCGATGAAGCTGCGCCGCCGCATGCTGCGGCGCGCCGACGCCGAGCAGCGCTACGGCGAGGGCAGCGCGGCCCTGGTCACCGACCACTGCTCCCGCAGCGAGGCGCGGCTGGCCTGTGAGACGGTGCTGCGGCGGCTGCCCGACCACTATCGCGACGCCATCGGCCTGCGCTTCTTCCGCGACCTGAGCGACGGGGACGCCGCGGCGAGCCTGGACGTCAGCCTGCGCAGCTACCGCCGGCGCCTCGACCGGGCCATGGCGGCGGCGCGCAGCACCGCGCAGGCGGTCGGGCTGCGCGGCGCCGCGGCGCTGCTGGTGACGCTGGGAACGCTGCGCGCTCTCCTGCGGCGCGGGCGGGGGCAGGTCGCCGACCTCATGGCACAGCTCACCAGCGCCTGGGGCGGCGCGGCGGTGAACGTCACAGCGCTGGTGGTGATCGGCGGAGCGGCCGCCGCGCCCGCGACGACGGCCTGGGCACCGGAGGCCCACACTCTGCCGGCTCTCGCCGCCCCGGTCCAGGCGGGGGCCAGGATGGCCACCCCGGAGCACGCCACCGCACTGGCCGCGGCCATGCCGGCGGCGTCGACACCACACCACCCAGCCGCCGCACCCCAGGCCGCCCGTCCGCGAACCGCCTGGGAGGAGACCCTGGACGACTCCCAGGTCACCAGCGCGGCGGCGGCACCAGGCCGGGACGGGGGGAGCGGGGCGGTGGTGGCGCTGGGCTGGGGCCGGTCCTGCGCCTGCCCGGTCATGCTCCAGTCCCTCGACGCCGGCCGCACGTGGGCCGCCGCGCCGGGACCCAACCTGGGCGGAGTGGTCGACATGGACGGGCTCGGGCTGCGCATCGCCCTGCCGCCCGCCTACCCCGCGGATCCGCGCATCCTGATCGGCGCGCCCTGGGCCGGCCCGGTGACCGACATGGTCGCCGACCGCTTCGGCGGCCGCTTCAGCATGCTGCCCATATCCGGCTGGATCACCCTGCCGCAGAGCTTCGAGAGCGACGGCACCATGCTCTTCTCCCAGCTCTCCACCGTGGTCCAGCTCCACCTCGGTGTCCCCACCGGCGCGCCGCTGGTGTTCCAGCCACCCCTGGCCGGCACGCCGGAGGTGGGGGCGCCGCGCTCCGGTCCCGACAGCGTCTTCGTGCTCAGCGACCAGCTGTCCCTGTCCGGCGGCCCCGGGCCGTCCACTGCCGCCACCCGCCCTCTCCTCTACCGCTGCGACTCGGGACCGGTGTGCAGCGCGGTCTCCTCGCCGCCCCTGCCCGTCGTCGGAATTCTTGCCGTCTCTGACCGTTACGCCAGCGACCGCACCATCGCGGTGGCGTACGACCACGCCGTGGTGCTCTCGCGCGACGCCGGCAGCAGCTTCACCCACCTGCCGGACCCGGGTGCCTCCATCGCTGCGATGGAGGTGACCAGCAACGCGCTCGGTCCGGTGGTGTGGGCCACGCTCACCGGCGTCGCGGGCCTCGGCATGGTGCGCTGGGATGCAGCGCACGGCTGGGTCGACGTGCTGCCCCTCGCCCACCGCGACTTCTCGGGCATCGACTTTCCCGCGCCGGTGCTTCTCGACGCCGACCACGCACTGCTGCGCGCCGCGGAGGGGCTGCTCTGCACCGCCGATGGCGGCCGCACCTGGGCATCGCGCTGCCCCTGATTCCCGGAAGGCGGGGACTTCTCGCGGCAGCGGGGTCATGGGGGTCTGACTGACAGCCATCGGGTGCGCGCCGCGGGATCTTGACGGGTGCGCACCCCTCGTCGGGGTGACCACCGTCCATGTCCCGTCATCGTCGTTCCGCGTCGCTGTGGAGACGCGCCGCGCTCGCGCTGGCCGGCGTCGCGCTCCCGCTGCTCTCCATGGTGGCCGCGCCCCCCAGCATCGCGCTGGCATCGGACCGCTTCACCGAGCTGCGCACCTGGATTCCGCAGCTGTTACCCGCGGGGCAGTCCTTCGACACCACGTACAGCTCAGAGCAGATCGCCGTCGACGCGACCCGGCGCCTGCTCTGGGTGGCGCTGGGCAACCCCGACGGCCTGGCGGTCTACGACCTGGACACACTGCTGCCGCGCAGCGGGCTGGTCATGCTTCCCGCAGCGGTCCGTTCGCTCACCGTCGACCCGGCGACCGGTCGCGTGCTGGTGGTGCTCTCGACCATCACGCCGGCATCGGGCTTCGGGTATGCGGGCAGCACGCCCGCGATCGACGAGTACGAGCTGCAGGGCGCGTCGCTCCGGCAGGTCTGGGCCGACGACCTGAGCAGCAGCTTGGGACAGAACACCGAGATCGCCTCGCTCGGACTCGACGCCGCCGGCCGGGCCATGTACGTCGCGTCGCAGGACGGCGCGGGTGAGGGCGGGGTCACCATCTCACGCCTGCCCCTGGGCATGACGGCGCCCGCGCCGCAGTGGAGCTTCGCCCTTCCTCCGAGCTGTGTGATGGTGCCGGCGAGCAACCTGGGCTCGCCGAACGCGGCCATGGCGGTGACCGCTCAGGCTGTCTACGTCCCCTGCGGCGTGCCGGAGGCGTTGGTGCGGCCGCCCCTCACCAGCGGCATCGCCAAGGTCGCGCTGCCCGCCGATCCCTCCACCGCGCCGGCGTCGGGCGCCTACACCTTCTTCTCCATCTCCGGCAATTTCGCCGACTCCCACGGCTCCGTGTACGACGCCGTCAGCGGGCGCCTCATCGTCGACGAGTCCAACAACGAGAGCGGCTCGGAGGCGGTGTTCGACACCGGCAGCGACCGTGTCATCGGGCTCATCGACGGCAACTCGAACCGCTTCGACGGCATCGGCTTCGACGACCGCTCGGGGCGGCTCTACGCCATGAACCAGAACCCCGACTTCGGCCTCGAGGCAGCTGACGTGCGCACCACGCCCCCCTCGCAGCCGACCACCTACCCGAGCTACACGTCCCTGGCCACCGCACCCATCCCCGTCGACAGCGCGACCTCGCGCCTGCTCGTCCTGCACTTCCCGAACGGAACCAGCGACACGCACGCGTACTTCCGCGTGCTGCGCGACAACCTGCCGCCGCTCGACGCCGCCGCCAAGGCGCCCAGCCCTGACAGCAACACGCAGGACATCCCCGAAGCACCCGGGGTCACCGGCGCGACCTTCAGCGCCGCAGCGCAGGGCTTCGGCGCCGTGGTTCGTCAGGTGGGTGGCGCCGAGGCGGCCGCCAACGACGTGGAGAACTTCTTCCACATCTCCGGCGAGAGCGACCCGGAGATGCGCGGCGCCTACCTCAACTCGGCGACGCTCTCCACCGACCAGGCCACCGCGTCGAGCATTCCTGCCGACCGTGACCAGAACTTCACGGCGGCCAACCAGAACGCCGCCTGCGCGTCGTCGCCACAGCAGCTGCAGGCCACCACCTGCGCCTGGCCCTACGTCCCCGCACAGTGCTTCAGCTCCGACACGGCGCACGGGCAGACGGCGGCCGGTCCGTCGGGCAGCGCGACGTCGACGTGCAGCCTCGACCAGCGCTCGACGTCAAGCCAGGCCTCCTTCACCGGCGGCGACCTGGGCGGGGTGACGGTGGGCGCGCTGTCGACCAGCGCCACGCTGCTGGAGGATGCGAACGCCGGCACCGCGGTGAGCGTGACCTCGGTGGCGCGCGACGTCAGCATCGCCGGCGGCGCCCTGCGCATCGCCGGCGTGGTCACCACGGCGACCGCGCACGCGCATGGACGTCCGGGGACGGCGGGCACGACCTTCAGCCGCAGCGTCGAAGGCGTGGTGCTCGACGGCACCACGCTGTGCGACTCGCCGTGCGACCTCGACGTGGTGTCGAGCCAGGTGGAGTCGGCGTTCGCGGGGCGCCTGCGGATCGACTTCCCCAGCCCCGACGCGGGCTATGCGCAGGGAAGTCCGGGCGGCTATCAGGCCCTGGTGCGCCTGCCCGAGTCGGAGCACCTCGAGGACGTGCTGCTCAGCGACCAGCCCGCCAACCGCGCCGAGGTGGCCGGCATGGTGATCGAGTGGGAGCTCGACACGGCACGGCCGTCCCGAACCCTGGTGATGCTCGCGGGTGTCGAGGCGGAGGCCCACTACGGCATCTATCCGCTCGACCAGTTCACCGCCGACCAGTCGGCGGGGCTGGTGCCGAGCGCGCCCGACGTCACCCTGCCTCCGAGTGACGGCGGCACGGCGCTCACCACCGTCACCGGCAGCGCCGCGCCCGCCGCCGCACCGCCCTCGCGCAGCGCCGCCGCGGCGACGCCGATCTCGGCACTGCCGTCGCTGCTCGACTGGCACGGCTGGCAGTGGGCGCTCACCCATCCCGCTGAGCTGCTCCGACTCGCCGCCATCTGGGCGGTGTTCCTCGTCCCCATCTACCTGGCCGCGCGGCGCTGGTCGCTGCTGCGCCGCCATCACCTGGAAGTGGATCTGGCATGAGACGACTCGACCCTTCGCTGCAGAGCGCCTTCCTCACCGTGGCCGTGCTGGCCGCGGTCGGGGTGGTGCTGACCCTGGTGAACGTCACACCGCCGGGATCGACGGCCCCCACCGCGGCGCAGGCCTCGGGCCAGGTCGGCGCGGTGCAGGACGCCTCGGGCGGTGGCGGCGGTGCGGCGGCCGCGACTCCGGGCGCCGATGGGACGTCGACGGGCGGCGGTGCGGCTGCGCCGGCTGCGCCGGCTGCGCAGGGGGGCGGCGGTGCGGTGGCGGCGGCGAGGTCGGGCCTCGCGTGCGCCCCCGGACGCAACGGGGGCGCCACCGACGCGGGCGTGAGCGGCAGCGCCATCAAGATCGCCGCCACCACCGTGCTCGACGGCCCAGGCGCCAGCTTCCTCAGCACCGAGCCCGTCGGTCTGCAGGCTGTGGCCAACCGGGTCAACCGCGCGGGCGGCATCTGCGGGCGGACCATCCAGCTCGACCTGCGCAACGACTCCTGGAACGCGCAGCTCGGCGAGCAGTACATCCAGAACTTCGTCGAGGGCGACCACGTCTTCGCCCTGGCCAGCTCCGACTCAGAGGGGCTGCGCGCCGCGGGCTCCTACATCCAGCAGCAGGGCGTTCCCGTGGTGGGCACCGATGGAATGCTCATCCAGCAGTACAACAACCCGTGGATCTGGCCGGTCGCCACCTCGACCATCTCGATGATGCACATCATCGCCAAGAACGGCTTCGACCGCGGCTCCCAGGACCAGGTCGGGATCGTCTTCGACGACCAGTACCACTTCGGCGTCGAGGGCGCCTACGCCTACGACCAGGCGATGAAGCGGCTCACCGGCCACGACATCCCCGGCTACAACGCGTCGCTCAACACCTGCAGCCAGCGCTTCTGCGGCATCGAGCCGGGCAAGTCCAGCTACGCCTCCGAGGCGACGCAGTTCAACCAGGCGTGCGGCATCGACACGTCGGCGAACCCGCCGGCGCACACCTGCGCGGTCGTGGTCCTGCTGCTGGAGCCGGACACCGCCCTGTCGTTCATGTCCAACGCCCCGGAGGCGTTCCCGTCGCTCGGCTACGAGGGTGCGCAGCCGCTCTTCAGCGCCGACTTCGCCCGCTCCTGCGCGCAGATGTGCGACGGGATGTGGGTGTGGACCGGCTACAACCCGCCCATCGAGTCCTTCGCCACCCTGCCCGGCGTCCAGCGCTACGTCAGCGACGTGCAGCGCGAGTCGTCGAGCGTCGACGTCTCCAACCAGTTCCTGGAGGGAGCCTACGACGGCATGGAGCTGATGGTCGAAGCTCTGGCCAAGGTTGGCCCTAACCTGACCCGTGCGGCGCTGCGGTCGACGCTGGACTCGATGACCTACGACTCGGGGCTCTCCGACCCGCTCTCCTGGCGGTCCGGCAACCACTTCGCCAACGTCAAGGGGCGCGCCTTCGTCAGCCACTTCCGCAGCACCTTCAACGGCTTCGGCGACGCCCAGACCGGCTACGTCAGCGATCCCTGGCCGGGACAGGACGTCCCGCCGGGGGAGTAGGGGCAGCTCATGTCGGCACTCTTCACCTACCTGCTTCTGTCGCTGCCGCTGGTCGGCGCGTACTGCCTGCTCTCCATCGGCATCGTGGTCGTGTTCCGCGCCTCGCGCGTGCTCAACCTGGCCCACGGCGCGATGGCCATGTTCCCCGCCTACGTCACCTACGAGCTGGTGCGTCGCGGCGTGCCGCTGGCAGCCGCGCTGCCGCTCGGCGTGGTGTCGGGCGCGCTGCTCGGTGCCGCTGTGGAGCGCGCGTTCGTTCGTCCGCTGGGGCGCCAGGGACCGACCGCACAGACGGTGGGCACCGTGGCGGTGTACGGCCTGGTGGTGGCGATGGCCGCGCAGCTGTGGGGCTCGGGCTCGCTGATCGCGCCGCGCGCATTCCCCACCGGCGGCGTGCACGTCGGCGGCACCGTGCTGTCGTGGGGGCAGCTCGGGCTGTTCGGCGTCGGCCTTGTGGTCGCGGCGCTGGTGATGGCGCTGTTCCGCTTCACCGGCGTGGGCCTGGCCATGCGCGCCGCGGCGGAGAACGGCCGCGCCGCGTCCCTGATGGGAGTCAACCCGCAGCAGATGGCGCGCCTGGCATGGATGATCGGCGGCGCCCTGGCGGGGCTGGCCGGCATCCTGCTCTCGGGGGTCACCTCGTTGCAGCCGTACAGCCTCTCCCTGCAGATGCTGCCCGCCTTCGTCGCCGCGCTGATCGGCGGCTTCGGCAGCGTCGGCGGCGCGGTGGCGGGCAGCGCGGTGGTGGGCCTCGCCCAGGGCGTCGTACCCTGGATGGCGACGCTGCCGCTGGTGGGCGGAGTGATGGGCCAGAGCGGGGTCACCGAGGTGGCGCTCACCCTTCTGGCCATGCTCGTCATGTACCTGCGCGGCAGCCGCTTCGTCGCCGGCGAGTCGCGCGGCGCGCTCGGCGTCGCCGTGGCCACCGTCCCGCTCACCGCCTTCGACGTGCGCCGCCTGCGCACGCGGTCGGCGGGGCGGCGTGGCATCAACTACGCGCTGCTGGCGGCGCTGGTGTCGTGGCCGCTGCTGGGCATCAGCTCGGTGTTCGGGATCAGCACATTCTCCCTGCTCGGCGCCGCCATCCTCAGCGCCGAGTACTTCGTCATCGCCGCGTCGATCGTCATGCTCACCGGCTGGGTGGGGCAGATCTCGCTGTCGCAGGCGTCGTTCGTCGGCGTCAGCGCGTTCGCATGCGCCAAGGTGGCTGGGGCTTTCGGGCTTGCCTTTCCACTGACGCTGGTGATCGGCGCCGCGTGCGCGGCGCTGGCGTCGGCCCTGCTCGGCGTCGTCGCGCTGCGCGTGCGCGGCCTCTACCTGGCGGTGGCGACGCTGATCTTCGCCTGGATGGCGGACCAGTACCTCTTCGTCGCCTCGTGGTTCACCGGCGTCGGCGGCAGCGTGTCGGCGCAGACGCCGAGCGTGGGGCGCAGGGGCGCCTTCCCCTTCTTCGACTTCTCGTCGCGCACCACGGTGTACCTGGTGATCCTCGCGGTGGCGGCGGCCATCCTCTACGCGTTCAGCAACCTGCGCGACTCGCGGACGGGGCGCGCCTTCGCGGCGCTGCGCGGGTCGGAGACGGCCGCGGCCTCGCTGGGCATCGACGTGGTGCGCTACAAGCTGGTCGCCTTCGCGGTCGCCGGTTCGGTGGCGGGGATCGCGGGCAGCCTGATCCTCACCTACGAGGTGACCATCGTCCCGGCGCAGTTCTCGCTCTCGCAGTCGCTGTTCTTCCTGGCCATCGCCGTGGTGGGCGGCCTTCGCTCGCTCCCGGGCGCGGCGGTGGCGGCCGTGCTCTTCGGCGCGCTGTCGGAGCTGTTCTTCGAGGTTCCCGCACTCGGCGCATACCTGCAGCTCACCTCGGCGCTCATCCTCGCCGTGGTGCTGGTGGCGTACCCCGGCGGGCTGGCGGCGGTGCCTGCGTCGTTGCGCCGCGTGGCGCCGCCGCTGCTGGCCAGACTTGCGCCGCTGCGCGATGCTGTCGGTGCGGTGCTGCGTCGGCGCCCGACGCTGCCGCGGCCCTCGCTGCGCGTGCTGGTGCCCTCGCGCGCGATCGCGGGCGAGGCGGCGGCGCCGCGACGTGTGCAGGCCTTCCTTCCCCAACCGCGGCCGGCGCCCGTGCTCTCCAACGTGGCGCCGGCCGCACCCGTTCCCGAACGTGCACCGCTGGCGCTCGGTGAGCGCTTCCAGGCCAGTGGCGCGGTGCTGGAGGCGCGCGGCGTGACGGTCCGCTTCGGCGGCGTGCTCGCCGTCGACGACGCCTCGCTCACCGTTCACGGTGGCCAGATCGTCGGGCTCATCGGTCCCAACGGCGCCGGCAAGACGACGCTGTTCAACGCCATCAGCGGGCTCAACGAGCCCTCGTCGGGCGAGATCCGGCTCTTCGGCGAGGACGTCACCGCCCTGCCGGTGCACAGGCGCGCTGCGGCAGGGCTGGGTCGCACCTTCCAGATCATCCAGCTCTTCCCCGAGCTGACCGTCTTCGAGAACCTCATGGTGGCCACCCACCTGCAGAACCGCACCCGCATGGCCTCGCACATGCTGGTCACGCCGGGCGGCATCCGCGCCGAGCTCCGCGCCGAGGAGACCTGCCGCCGCGTGGTGCGCTTCCTGTCGCTGGAGGCGGTCGCCGACGAGGCCGCCGGTGGGCTGCCCTTCGGCCTGCTCCGCCAGGTGGAGCTGGGGCGCGCCCTGGTCACCGGCGCGCCGGTGCTGATGCTCGACGAGCCCGCCTCCGGCCTCGACAACACCGAGACCGACCGCTTCGCCGACCTGCTCCTCTACGTCCGCGACCAGCTCGGCATCAGCATCCTGCTCATCGAGCACGACGTGCGCATGGTCACCGCGGTCTCCGATCACATGTACGTGCTCAATCGCGGGCGCATCCTCGCCCACGGCACGCCCGCCGAGGTTCGTGCCAACCCTGACGTCATCGCGGCCTATCTCGGCGAGCCCGCGACGCCCACCGCGGCCGCGGTGTAGGGAGGGAACGGCGATGCACCTGCTCGAGGTCGACTCCGTCGACGTCTTCTACGGCCAGGTCCAGGCCCTGCGCGGCGTGTCGCTGCACGTCGACGCCGGCGAGATGGTGGCGCTGATCGGCGCCAACGGGGCGGGCAAGAGCACGACGCTGCGCACCGTCAGCGGGCTGCTGGCGCCGCGGCGCGGCACCATCCACTTCGCCGGGCGGCCCATCCACGGGCTGCCCGCCTACGAGGTGGTGCGCCATGGCGTCACCCACCTCCCGGAGGGCCGTGACCTGTTCCCCGGGCTCTCCGTGGTCGAGAACCTGCGCATGGGCTACTGGGCGCGGCGGCGCGAGCGCGAGGGCATGGCGCCCGCCGTGGATCGCGCCATGGACCTCTTCCCGAGATTGCGCGAGCGCGCAACACAGGCGGCGGGCACGCTGAGCGGCGGCGAGCAGCAGATGCTCGGCATCGCGCGCGCCCTGATGCCCTCGCCCAAGCTGGTGATCGTCGATGAGCTGTCGCTCGGCCTCGCGCCGATGATCGTCGAGCAGCTCTTCGACGTCCTGCGCGCCGTCAACCAGGACGGCGCCGCGGTGCTGCTGGTCGAGCAGTTCGTGCACATGGCCCTGGCCAACACCGACCGGGCCTACGTGCTCGGCAAGGGCGAGGTGGTCACCAGCGGGCCGAGCGCGGCGCTGCTCGAGGATCCCGCCCTGGTCGAGTCCTACCTGGGCTCGTCCACCGCTCCTGTCTGACGACGTCGCGACGTCTCTGAGTTCGTCACCCCAAGGAGGATTTCAATGCACCGACGGATCCTGCTCGCCCTGCTGCCACTGGCGCTGCTCGCCTGGCCGATGGGCGCGCACGCCAGCGGCACCATCTCGCTCACGACGGCGGTCTATCCGGCCTCGAACTGCACGGTCACGGTCACCTTCACCGTCGAGCACACCGCGACCGCCGTCCCGTCCGCCGAGGACATCAGCGTCAAGGCGACTTGCGGCATCAACGGCTACGGTGAGTACATCGACTTCGCCAGCCTGTCGGCGAGCGACAGCCTGGGCAACTGCGGCGCCGGTGCGGTGGCCACGAACTATCCGGTCACCCGGGTCGGTCCGGGGACGTGCCGGGTGACCAACCCCATCCCGGGACCGCACAAGGTGGACATCTTCTTCTCCTTCGACCCCCACGATGCGACGTACTCGCCGGGCTGCTCGGAGGACACCACCTACGATCCCTCCTACGAGGGTTGCAACTGGACGCAGGTGTTCCTGGTGGCATGAGACAGGCGCGGTGGCGGCCGCGCAGGCCTGTGGGCCGCGGTCCGGCGAGGCCGCGGCCCACGTGGGTCATGACGGCGTCCGGGCACGGAAGCGGAGCTGGTGCTCAGCGGCGGAGACCTCGGGGTCGGCGAAGCCCGCGCTCGCCAGGCGGCCGGCCAGGGTGTCGGGGTCGACGAGCGTCATGGTGTCGAAGAGGTGGGCGGCGCGGAAGAGGGCGCTGGGACGGCTGTCCGAGCCGGCGAAGACGGCACCGGGCCGCAGCACGCGGGCGACCTCGGCGAGGAGGCGGTCCTGCAGCGCGGCGCTGGGGACGTGGTGCAGCATGGTGAAGCAGACGGCGCCGCTGAAGGTGGCGGCGGCGAAGGGCAGTGCGGTGGCGTCGGCGTTGACCACGGTGACGCGGCGCGCGTCGCACTGCGACTGCAGGGCGCGGGCGAGCCGCGCGTCGATCTCGACGGCGGTCAGGTGGGGCAGGGTGCGCGCGAGCACCCGCGTGGTGAGGCCGGGCCCTGGACCGACCTCGAGCACCTCGTCGCCGAGGTCCACGCCGCGCAGGACCCAGGGGAGCAGCTGATCCTCGACGGTGCGCCGCCAACGGGCGGAGCGGCAGTACCAGCGGTGGAAGCGGTTCACGGGCGCAGGCGGCGCAGGGCGTCCACCAGGCCGGCGTCGGCGGTGGCGACGGCGTCGTCCCAGGCGAACCACCGGACCAGCTGGCTCTCGCCGGGCGGTGGCGCGGGCGCCGCCTCAGGATCGGTGGGCTCGAGCCGGTAGCGGAGGTCGAGGTGGGTGTGGCCCTTGGCGGCGGGGTGCACATCCAGGTGGACGAACTCCGGGGCGCCGGCCGGGTGCCGCAGGGTGAGGCCGGTCTCCTCCGTCGATTCGCGAAGGGCGGCGTCCCAGGGTGTCTCGCCGGGCTCGACGTGGCCGCCGGTCTGCAGCCACATGTGCAGGCGCTTGTGGAAGTGGAGCAGGACACCCTGCGGGGCGGTGATGATCGCGGAGCCGGTGACGTGCACGGGGTCGGCGTTCTCGTCGAACGGATGGGGCAGGCGGGCGAGCTCTGCAAGGAAGCGGGCGCGCGAGGCGCGCTCGCGTGGAGTCCGTGCGTCGAAGGATGCGACGGTGGCGCGGACCGCGGTGACCAGGGACATGCGGGGGCATTATTCGGCGTGCGCTCTACGGGCCGCGCGAGAGGGTGGGGTGCGCCGGCAACCGAGGGAGTCCGCGCGGCTTTCTCTCTTCATGAGGCGAGTGGAAGGGAGAGCTGAGAGGGTTGCGGCAGAGGCGTGATGAAGCGAGCGGGGCGGTCGACCAGGCGCACCTCGCTGCGCAGGCGCTTCACCGAGTCCTGCAGCGCCGACGTGTACGCCGGCGGCAGCCCGACGCGCCCGCCGAAGAGGCGACGGTATTCGCCGATCAGCTCCGGCCAGTCGGCGGCGAGGTGGTCCATGAAGTGCTCGCGGGTACCGGGCGCGAGTCGCAGCGCGCCGGCGCCGGCGAAGGCGGCGCCCGCGTCGCGCGCGGCGCGCAGCACGTCGCGCAGTGCGGCCGGGTCGTCGCTGATGCCGGGGAGGATCGGCGCCATCAGCACACCGGCACGGATGCCGGCGTCGACGAGGACGCGCAGCGCGCGCAGGCGCTGCCGCGGCGGCGCGGTGCCGGGCTCGGTGCGCCGCACCACCTCGGGGTCGAGGCTGGGCACGCTGACGCAGACGGTCACCGGGACGCGGCGGCTCAGCGCCGCGAGCACGTCGACGTCGCGGACGATCATCGGGCCGCGGGTGATGACGTGTGCCGGCGTGCGGTGGTCGTGCAGCGCCTGGAGGCAGCCGCGGGTGAGGCGGTAGCGGCCCTCGGCCGGCTGGTAGGGATCGGTGGCGGCGCCGATCGACACCGGCTCGCGCTTCCACGACGGCCGCGACAGCTCGGCGCGCAGCACCCCGACGACGTTGACCTTGACCAGCACGGTGCGGCCGTAGCGGTCGTCGCTGGGGCGGTCGGCGCGGCGCTCGAAGGCGCGGACGTAGCAGAAGGTGCAGCGGTGCTCGCAGCCCGTGTAGGGATTGAGCGACCAGTCGAAGGGCATGCCGGTGACGCGGTTCAGCGCGGAGCGGCACTGCTTCTCGACCAGGGTCACGGGCTCGCGGCGCATGGGATGGCCAGGCTAGAACGGATGTTCGCCCAAGTCAAGCGGGGCGCTCAGGCTGCGCGCACGTGCACGGTGCCGGCGGTGTCGCCGGTGAGCCGGCCCACCACCGCGGCGACGGCGCCGCCCTCGGCGATGCCGGCGACGAGCTGCTCGCTCCGTTCCGGCGCGACGGCGATGAGCAGCCCGCCCGACGTCTGCGCGTCGGTGGCGACGGTGCGCTGCAGCGGTGAGACGCCCGCGTCCCACACCGCCCAGGCGTCGGCGAAGGCGAGGTTGCGCCGGCTGCCGCCGGGGACGAGGTCCGCCTCGACCAGCTCGGGGACGCCGGGCAGCATGGGCAGGGCCGCCGCGCTGATCTCCACCCCGCAGCCGCTGCCCACCGCGAGGTTGCGGGCATGGCCGAGCAGGCCGAAGCCGGTGATGTCGGTGGCGCACCGCACGTCGCAGCGGGCGGCGACCTGCGCTGCGTCCCGATTGAGGCTGCGCATCGAGTCGACGGCCGCACGCACCACGTCCGGCGGCGCCTCGCCGAGCTTGGTCGCGTTGCTGACGATGCCGGTGCCGAGCGCCTTGGTCAGCACCAGCACGTCACCGGGGCGACCGCGCGCGTTGCTGGTGACGCGGTCCGGATGGACCGTGCCGACGACGGCGAGCCCGTACTTCGGCTCGGCGTCGCGGATGGAGTGGCCACCTGCGAGCACGGCGCCCGCGCTGCGCACCGTCGCGGCGCCGGCCTCGAGCACCTCGGTGAGCACCCACGGCGGCAGCACGTCCTCACCCGGCCAGGCGACCAGGTTGAGCGCCAGCAGCGGCGTGCCACCCATCGCGTACACGTCGCTCAGCGCGTTGGCGGCGGCGATCGCCCCGTAATCGCCAGGATCGTCCACAACCGGCGCGAAGAAGTCGGTGGTGACGACCAGCGCGGTGCTGCCGTCCAGCCGGTACACGGCGGCGTCGTCGGACGTGCCGGCGCCGACGAGGAGCCGCGCATCGGCGACGTCGAGCTGCAGACCGCCGAGGATGCCCGCGAGGTCGCTCTGGGGGATCTTGGTGGCGCAGCCGCCACCGCTGGCGTAGGCGGTGAGGCGGATCGTCGTCGCGGACATGCGGCGAGCCTAGCACCTCTTGACGACCTACACAAGCCTGTGTAGAGTGGCCGCCTGGAGGTGCGTGCGCACCGGCGGCCGGAGGGGTGCCGTTTCCCGAGCCTGCACAAGGGAGATCGCCCCATGCTGCCTCGCTGGATCCGCGCCGCCGCGGTGCTGGAGATCGCCGCCGTGATCGCGCTCGTCGTCATCGGGGTTCGCCTGGTGATGCACGGCGTGCACGCGGCCGGCGACGCTCTGACGTGGCTCAGCCCCGCGCACCACGCGCCGCCGCTGCCCTCGCCTCTCCCCGACCTCGGCGCTGTCCTCGCCAACCCGGCCACACGTGCGCACCAGCCGATGGTCGCGGGGGTCGAGCTGCTCACACCACAGTTCTTCTCGGCGCTCAACCAGCAGACGGGCGCGTTCGCGATGAGCGAGTACTCGCTGCTGCAGGACCTCGAGGCGCTGGCGCGCGGCGAGACGATCCGCCTCCTCTCCGGCGTGCACGTCGCCGCCGCACCGTGACCCGTCGCCACGATTGCGCATCGTTGCAATTCTGAGCGACCCTGCTTGACCACCACCACAAATCTGTGGTAGTCTGATCGACGTCGGCGCCAGTGCGCCGGAGGCCTGCGAGGGGCGGCCTCAGCCAGCAACCCACGTCTTTGCAAACCCGGAGGCCGCCCCATGCACACGTCTGCCCACCGTCCGCGCGCCCGCGCACGGCGCACGTCGCGGAGCCGCTGAGCCCGCGATGCAGCAGCTGAAGTCGCTCATCGACAACTGGGTCGGTCTGGCGCAGAGCCTGATCGGCTCCATCGGCGCCCTCGCCTTCCTCGTCGCCTTCCTCTACAAGATCATCGCGGTCGAGCCGCGCAGCGTGATGGAGGCGAAGCGCTGGATCGGCCGCATCGTCTTCGGCACCATCGGCGTGGAGCTGGCGGGAACGCTGACCCACGCGCTCATCTCCGCCGTCCCTTCCAACCTGCACTGAGCGCCTCGCCGTGGCCGTCCATGCGCTCGCCTTCCTCGACGCCCTGCGCGACCCCGCGGGGTGGGTGGTGCACCTCATCGTCGGGGTGCTCACCCACTTCGTCGACGGGGCGCGGCGCGACGTGGAGAGCGTGCTGCAGCGCTACCTGTTCACCACCGTCGACACGTCGGTGCCGTACCAGCGCGCCTTCACCGACAACCCCGCCCTCCGCCACCTCACCCTCGGCATGGCTCTCGCCATGGACGTCCTGCTCGCGGCGGTGCTGCTCTTCGGGGCGCTGCGCGGCATCTTCGAGCACCAGACCTATCGTGCCCGCTACAGCCTCCGGGTGCTGCTGCCGCGGCTGATGCTGGCGGTCGCCTTCGTGCACTTCTCGCTGCCGCTCACCCAGATGGCCATCGACCTCGACAACGCCCTGGGGCAGGTGGCCATGGGCCTGGGCGGCGGCATGCACGTCGACGGTCTGCCCTGGAGCTCGTCGCTGAGCGCGCCACTGGTGGCCAACATGTCGGTGACGCAGGACATCTTCCACGCGGTCTTCGTCGTCGGCCTGGTCATCGCGCTGGTGCTGCTCGTCCTGTCGTACGTGGTGCGCTACGCACTGCTGTCGGTGCTCGTCGTGGTGTCGCCCGCCGCCGCGCTGCTCACCGTCCTGCCCGACACGCGGTCGTACGCGCGGACGTGGCTGCGCCTCTTCGTCGTCACCGTCTTCATGCAGGCGGTGCAGCTCGTGGTCCTGCGCGTCGCCATGACCCTCGCCTTCGACAACAGCGGCTTCGGCCTGGTCCAGACCTTCTACGGCCTGGCCACCCTGGTGCTGATGCTCAAGGTGCCGGGGGCTCTCAACACCGCCTCGCACCTGGAGACGAAGACCAAGACGCTGAGCCACCACCTGGAACGCGCAGTCAAGCACGCTGCGCACGCCGGCGTCGCCGCGCACACGGGACACAAGGCGTGATCCGCGCGATCATCGCCGCGGGAACCGCGATGGCCTTCGGCGGCGCTGCGGCCGCGGGTGCCGCGGGCGGCCTGCACGACGCCGGCACCGCGCTCGGTCGCATCGTGGCCGGCGGCACCGCCGGCGTCAGCGTCGACGACGCCCCGGACCACGCCGCACTCGTCCACGCGCCCGCAGGAACCGCCCTGCTCGCGGTCGCCAGCGGCGCGGCGGCGCCCGGCGCGGCTCCCGGGGAGGTGACCATCACCGGCGCCGGCGACGACCTGGGCCTCGTCGTCGACTACTCCAGGCTGGGTGACACGGTGCCGGCGGGCCCCGTCGAGCGCGGCGACCCTGTCGGGCACGCCCTGGTGGCGACGAGCGCCGTGAGCCTGCGCGCGCTGCTCGACGGCCAGCCGCTCGACGTCGCGCCGCTGCTGCGCGCCGCGCTGAACGGCGTCCACGGCGGCGACGGCGAATGGACCAAGCCCGTCGACGGCGCCGTCGTGTCGCAACCCTTCGGCTGCACCCCGTACAGCATGGAGCCGGTGGACCGGAGCTGCCCGTCAGGCCACGTCCACACGGGCATCGACCTCGCCGCACCGCTGGGCACGCCGATCCACGCCGCACTCGACGGCATCGCGCACGTCATCGCGTCGGCGACGGGATACGGCCTGCACGTCATCGTCGACAGCGGCGGCGGGCTGACGACGCTCTACGGCCACATGGAGTCCGTCGACGTGCACGACGGCGATCCCGTCAGCGCGGGCGACGTCATCGGCGAGGTGGGCAGCACCGGCAACTCCACAGGACCGCATCTCCACTTCGAGGTGCGCCGCGACGGCATCCCCGAAGACCCGACGCTCGACCTGGCCCTGCCATGAGAGCGCGCGCCACCGCACACACACCATCTCGCGGGCGCACGCCCGCACACAGGAGAGCACCATGGTCAACAAGGTCATCCTCGTCGGCGGCCTGGTTCGCGACGCCGAGAGTCTCGCCGGATCCCGAGGCCCGGTCACGCGCATGCGGCTGGCCACCTCCACCCACTGGCGCGACGCCGAGGGCAACCGCCACGAGGCGTCCGAGTTCCACAGCCTGGTGGCCTTCAACCGCCTCGCCGAGATCTGCGCGCTGTACTGCCTCAAAGGGAGGCGCATCTACGTCGAGGGACGCCTGCGCACCCGCGAGTACGAGGGCAACGACGGCCTGCGCCGCACCGCCACCGAGGTGGTCGTCGAGGTCATGCGCCTGCTCGACCGCCGCGAGGACGGCGCCGGCGGCGACGCGCACGGCTCCGACGTCGAGCCCCACGCACTCGCCGCGGTGCACGACGCCGGCGCGTCACTCAGCGACGACCACGGCGATGCCCTGCCGGCGACGCGCAGCTCGCCGCCGCCGGCTCGCGACCTTGAGCTAGACCGGCGCCGCCTTGCCGAACAGCTCCCGCACCCGAGCCTCGAAGTGCTCCAGCGGCAGCGTGTCGTAGTCGGGGTCGAAGGCGACCTGGTCCCACTCGTCGGCGAAGCGCTCGCCGAGCGCGAAGGCGGGATGGCCGCGGTACTGCTCGCGGGCGTCGGGGTCCTTGCCCAGGTAGCCGTAGTAGTGCCGCCCCTGGAAGTCCTGGTGGGTGAGGGTCATCCAGTACACCTCGGGCCGCACGTAGGGCTTGAGGATCTCGGCCGCGATGGCGGCGTGGTTGGGCACCGAGACCGCCTTGCCGATGTCGTGGCAGAGGGCGGCGACGACCAGCTCGTCGTCGGCGCCGTCGCGCTCGGCGCGGGTGGCCGTCTGCAGGCAGTGGGTGAGCTGGTCGACGGCGAAGCCGTCGGTGATGTCGGCGAGCGAGCGCAGCATCTCCAGGACGCGCTCGGCGACGCGACCGCGGTTGGCGGCATGGGCGGCGCCGATCGCCATCCACTGCTCCGCGGTGCCCTCGTCCATGCGGGTGAAGCTGGTCGCCGTCGTTGCCATGCTGATCCCTCCGCGCGGCGCCGGCTCCGTCGCCCGGTCCCCGGGCGCCCGCCGCCGCAGGCAGTCGAGCGTAGCATGCCTCCCGGCGCACGCTGCGACGCCCCACGGCGTGGGCGCGCCGCGCCATCCCGAGACAGCGGGGGTCGCATGGCTAGAATCGTCCGGGCCGCGCCGAGCGGCCGGAGGTCGCACCTCGCCCGCGGCGGACGGCGGGCCAAGCCACTGGAGGAGCCCGTGCCGCTGCGCCGCGTCCTCGTCGCCAACCGCGGCGAGATCGCCCGACGAGTCATCCGCGCCTGCCACGACGAGGGCATCGAGGCCGTGGCGGTGTACTCCGAGGCGGACGCCGGCGCCTCCTGGGTGGAGGATGCGGACACCTCTGTCCTCATCGGCCCGGGGCCGGCGGCGCAGTCGTACCTCGACATCGAGGCGGTGCTGCGGGCCGCCCGCGAGAGCGGGGCCGGCGCCATCCATCCGGGCTACGGCTTCCTCAGCGAGAACCCGAGCTTCGCCACCGCGGTCGAGGAGGCCGGGCTCACCTGGGTGGGGCCCGACCCCGACGTCATCGAGGCGATGGGCAACAAGGTGGCCGCGCGGCTCACTGCCGCCGAGGCCGGCGTCCCCGTCGTCCCGGGCACCGACGGCCAGCTCGGCGACGACGAGGACCCGCTGCGGGCGGCCGAGAGCATCGGCTATCCGCTGATGGTCAAGGCCAGCGCCGGCGGCGGCGGCATCGGCATGCAGCGGGTCGACTCGCCCGACCAGCTCAGCGCCGCGGTGCAGACCGCGCGCCAGCGCGCCCAGGCGGCGTTCGGCAACGGCGGCGTCTTCCTGGAGCGCTTCCTGGACGGGCCGCGCCACGTCGAGATCCAGGTCGTCGCCGACCAGCACGGCGGCGCCGTCCACCTCGGCGAGCGCGAGTGCAGCGTGCAGCGCCGCCACCAGAAGGTGATCGAGGAGTCCGCCTCCTGCGCGCTGACGCCCGACCTGCGCCAGCGCATGGCCGCCGCCGCGCTGCTGATCGCGCGCACCATCGGCTACGTCAACGCCGGCACCGTCGAGTTCCTCGTCGACGCGCAGCGCCGCTTCTACTTCCTCGAGATGAACACCCGCCTGCAGGTCGAGCATCCCGTCACCGAGATGCGCACCGGCATCGACCTGGTGCGCCTGCAGCTGCGCATCGCCGGCGGCGAGCGCCTCGACCTCACCCAGCCCCAGGTGCGCTTCAGCGGCCACGCAATCGAGATGCGCGTCTACGCCGAGGACCCCCACCGCATGCTGCCCAGCCCGGGCACCATCACCGCCTATCGCGAGCCGCAGGGCGAGGGCGTGCGCGTCGACGGCTGGGTGCGCGAGGGCACCACCGTGTCGCACCTCTACGACCCGCTCATCGCCAAGCTGGTGGTGCACGCGCCCACCCGCGCGCAGGCCGTCGAGCGCGCCCTCGCCGCCCTCGACGACTACCGGATCGAGGGCGTCAGGAACAACCTCGCGGTTCACCGCCACGTCCTGCGCAGCGCGCCGTTCCGCAGCGGCGACTACACCACCGCCATCCTGCAGCAGATCGGCACCCCGCCGAAGCCCGCGGCGGTGCCCGCGGCCGCCTCATGACCGAGCTCACCCACGTCCTCTACGAGGTGCGCGACCGCGTCGCCACCATCACCCTCAACCAGCCGGAGAAGCGCAACCCGCTGGGCGGCGCGATGCTGCACGACATCATCGCCGCGCTCGACGAGGCCAAGCGCGACGAGGGCGTGCGCGTCGTCGTGCTCACCGGCGCAGGGGACAAGGCGTTCTGCGCCGGCGCCGACCTCTCCGGCTTCGGCGGCGACGTCACCGAGGTGCAGAAGCACCTCGGCCGGGGCGCGTTCGTCGACATGTTCCTGGCCATCCAGAAGCTCGGCAAGCCGCTGATCGGCTGCGTCAACGGGCACGCCCTGGCCGGCGGCTTCGGCCTCGCCCTGGCCTGCGACATGGTCGTCGCCGCCGACACGGCCACCTTCGGCACCACCGAGATCAACGTCGGCCTGTGGCCGATGATGATCATGGCCATCATCACTCGCCAGCTCCCGCCCAAGCGCTGCATGGAGCTGTTCATGACCGGCAAGCGCATCACCGCCGACCAGGCGCTGGAATGGGGCCTGGTGAACAGCGTGGTGCCGCTCGCCGAGGTCCGCGCCGAGGCCTTCAGGCTGGCCCTCACGCTGGCCGGCAAGAGCCCGGTGATCATGAAGCTCGGCCGCGACGCCTTCTTCGACGTCGACGGCCTCGGCTACGAGGCGGCGCTGCGCCACCTCCAGTCGCAGCTCACCCTGGTGACGCTGACCGAGGACTCCGTGGAGGGCATCACCGCCTTCCTGGAGAAGCGCGAACCCAACTTCAAGGGTCGATAGGGGCGCGACGACGATGGCCGACGACAGCAGCGCATCCCCGGGCGACAAGCCCGGCGCCACCTACGCGCCCGGCACCGCCGCCGCCGGCCCGCCTCCTGCGAGCATCAGCAAGACGCTCGACGAGTACACCGGCGAGCTGCGCGAGCGTCGCGAGAAGTACCTGCAGATGGGCGGTGAGGAGGCCGTCGCCAAGCAGCACGGCCGCAACAAGCTCACCGCGCGCGAGCGCATCGCGCTGCTCTTCGACGAGGGCACCTTCGAGGAGTTCGGCCTGCTGGCGCACCAGCACTCCATGCACGTCACCGGCACCCAGCCGGACCGCACCCCCGCCGACGGCGTGGTCACCGGCAGCGGCCTGGTCGAGGGCCGCCGCGTCTACGCCGCCGCCTACGACTTCACCGTGATGGCGGGCAGCATGGGCATGATCGGCGAGCAGAAGGTGGCCCGCCTGCGCGCCAAGGCGCTGCTCAACAACCTGCCCATGGTCTGGCTTCTCGACTCCGCGGGTGCGCGCATCCAGGAGGCGGTCGGCAGCACCTTCGCGGGCAGCGGCGCGCTCTTCTACGAGCAGGTGCAGATGAGCGGGGTGATTCCGCAGGTGGCGGCGATGTTGGGGCCATGTGCGGCAGGAACCGCCTACATCCCCGGCCTCGCCGACTTCGTGCCCATGGTCAAGGGCACCAGCAGCATGTCCCTCGGCGGCGCGCGCCTCGTCGAGGCGGCCACCGGAGAGAAGACGACCGACCTGGAGATGGGCGGAAGCCAGGTGCACTGCTACGTCAGCGGCGTCGGCGACCTCGAGGTCGAGGACGACGCGCAGTGCCTCGCCGCAGTCCGCGAGTACCTATCGTTCCTCCCCAGCAACAACCGCGAGCGCGCCCCGCTCAAGCACACCGACGACCCCGGCGACCGCCAGCTCACCGACATCGGCAAGATCGTCCCCGCCAACCCGCGCGCCGCCTACGACATGCGCAAGGTCATCAAGCGCCTCGTCGACGACGGTCACTTCTTCGAGATCAAGCCCACCTGGGCACGCAACCTCCTCACCGCCTTCGCCCGCTTCGGCGGCGAGCCGGTCGGCATCGTCGCCTCGCAGCCGATGGTCAAGGGCGGCGCTCTCGACGTCGACGCGGCCGACAAGGCGGCGCGCTTCATCACGCTGTGCGACGCGTTCAACGTCCCGCTGCTCTTCCTCCAGGACGTGCCCGGCTTCATCGTCGGCACCGAGGTGGAGAAGCAGGGCATCATCCGCCACGGCGCCAAGATGCTCTACGCCGTCAGCGAGGCCACCGTCCCCAAGGTCACGGTGGTGCTGCGCAAGGCGTACGGAGCGGGCTACTTCGTGATGTGCGGCCGCGGCTACCAGCCGGACGCGCTCTTCGCCTGGCCCACCGCGGAGATCTCGGTGATGGGCCCGGAGGGCGCGGTCAACATCATCTTCAACAAGCAGATCGCCGCCGCCGAGGACCCCGAGGCGGAGCGGGCCAAGTACGTGCAGATGATCCGCAGCCAGATCGACCCGTACGTGGCGGCCAGCTGGGCGATGGTCGACGACGTCATCGAGCCGGCCGACACCCGGCGCCGCATCGTCGAAGCCTTCGCCGCGGCGCGCACCAAGAAGCTGGAGCGCCCGTGGCGCAAGCACGGGGTGCGCCCCGTCTAGCGCTTTGCGCCACACTCCGCGGTGGCAGCACATGGCCGAGCAGCCCGATCGTCCGACCTTCCGGCTCTCGCCGCTGACCGCGGCGCTGCTCATCCCCGCGCTGTGCCTCGCGGTGGTGGCGACGCTGTGGCTCGGCTCGCACGTCAGGGGCGCCGCACCCAGGGCGACGACGACCCCCAACGCCGTGCTGCCCAGCGCCTCCGCCGGGCCGACGCCGTGGCCCCTGGTCTGGCCGGGCGAGGACGGCGGCAGCGACGACCCGCAGCGTGCCTACGGGGTGCTCGCCATCGTCCCCGCCGGCTCGGGGCCCCTGGGCTACACGGCCACACTCGATGCCAACGCCGCCCTGCCCGCGCCCCAGGCCGAGGGCGCCACCGGCAGCGTCCAGCGGCTGCAGCCCCTCCCCCTGCCGACCGCCGAGGCCATCGCCCTGCGCCTGGGTAGCGCCACCCAGCCCACCGAGAGCAACGGGCTCACCGACTGGCCCGACATCGGCGCCGTGTACGCCGGCCTCACCTCGACGTTCCGCGTCCCCCGGCTGGATGCGCCAGGCGGCCGCCTCGCCAGCAATCCCCGTGACACCGCCGGCGCCGCCAGCGCGGCCGCCGCCTGGCTGGTGCAGCACGGCCTGACCGACCCGATGGCCCCGGTGGCCGCCGTGCAGGTGAGCCGCGGCGACCTCGCCGCCTTCCCCACCTGGCAGATCACCGCGCCCCACCTCTCCGGGCAGAGTGACGCGACGGAGATCACCATGACCGTCTCCGGCTCGGGCCAGGTCAGCAACCTGGTGATCGTCCACCCTCTCGTCGCCGGCGCGGCGCAGTACCCCACGGTCGACTGGCAGGCGGCCTGGGCGCAGGTCCAGGCGGGCCGGGCCCGCGACGTGGACAGCGCAGCGGGCGGGGACGGCGTTCCAGCGACGCTGCACATCGACCGCGTCGCGCTCACCGCCCGCATCGTGCAGACCCGCAGCGGCGCCTTCGTCGTCCCCGCCTACGGCTTCACCGACTCGGCCAGCCGGGTCACCCTCTACTGGCCGGCGCTCGACCCGTCGACGTACACGCTGGGCTGACCCGACGGCCTACCATTCGCCGCGGCCCACCCATCCCTGCAGCGGAGGCACCGAATGACCGAGGTCAAGGCGGAGCTCGTCGGCAACCTGTGGAAGATCGTGACCGAGGTCGGCCAGCAGGTCGACGAGGACGACACGCTGATGATCCTCGAGTCGATGAAGATGGAGATCCCCATCACCACGCCGGTGGCGGGGACCGTCAAGGAGATCCTCGTCGCGGAGGGAGAGGTGGTCCAGGAGGGGCAGACGGTCGCCATCGTGGAGTAGCTGCCGCCGCCGCGCCGGGCGGCTGCTAGGCTCAGCCCCGTGCTCCCCGACGTCCTCAAGGTCCGCACCTCGGACAACGTCTCGATCGGCTACGTGGCGGCGGGAATCCCCAGCCGCTTCATGGCCTTCCTCATCGACGGCCTGATCAACCTGGCCATCCTGGTGGTGGCGGCGGTGGCGGGGTCGGCGCTCTACTCGGCGTTGGGCTCGTCGGGCGGCCTCGCCGAAGCGCTCGGGCTGACCGTCTTCAGCCTGGTCCTGGTGCTCGGCCACTTCCTCTACTTCGCCATCCTCGAGGCCACCAGCGCAGGGCGCACGCCCGGCAAGCGGGCCGTCGGATTGCGCGTGGTGCGCATCGACGGCAGCGCGCCGGGGCTCGGCGAGTCGCTGGTGCGCAACATCGCCCGGCTCGTCGACTACACGCTGGGCATCGGGCTGTTCGTCGCCTTCTTCCATCCCCAGTCGCGCCGCGTCGGCGACCTGCTGGCGGGGACGGTGGTCATCCGCGAGCGCACCGCCGCGACGCACGCGCCGGTGGTGATGTCGCCGGTGCTGCTGCGCGCCCCGGACGCAGGTCCCGCCATCGACGGGCTGGACAGGTTGGGCGAGCACGAGCAGGGCATCCTGCGCGCCTTCCTCAGCCGTCCCGGCCTGCCGGCCGAGCAGCGCGCGCGCATCGCCCACGACATGTCGGTGAAGCTCTTCGACCGCCTTCAGCTGGCGCCCTCTGCACCGGAGCGCATCTGGCCACCGGAGCTGTTCGTCGAGCGTCTCTACCTGCAGCTCAGTGCACGGCTGGGCCACGGCTGATGCGCGTCGAGGAGTTCGTGGCGCGCCGCCAGGAGAGCTGGCGAGAGTTGGAGAACGGCATCAAGCGGGCGCGTCGCGGACGGCTGCGCGGCATGTCGGCGCAGGACCTGGAGCGCTTCGGCATGCTCTACCGTCGCGCGGCCGGCGACCTCGCCATCGCGGCGCGCGACTTCCCCGACCAGCCGATCACCGAGTACCTCAACTCGCTGCTGACGCGCGCGCATCCGCTGCTCTTCCGCGGCCCGTCGCCCCAGCTCTCACGGGTGTGGCGCTTCTACGCGGTCGAGCTGCCGCGCGCGGTGCGTGCGGCGCGCGTGTACGTGCTGGCCTCGTTGGGGCTGTTCCTGCTCGGCGCGCTGGCCGGTTGGCTCGCCGTCGTGCTGCGGCCGGACCTGGTGGCCTCGCTGGTGCCGCCCCAGGTGCTCGACGGGCTGTCCCAGGGCCACGTCGGCAACACCGAGCTCTCCCAGTTTGCGCCACTTCTGGCAGCATTCATCATCCAGAACAACGTGATGGTGTCGCTGATCGCGCTGGTCAGCGGTGTCGCCCTGGGGCTGCCCACGGCCTTCCTGCTGCTGAGCAACGGGTGGATGCTGGGCACGCTGGGCGCGGCGGTGCACCAGGCGGGCATCGACGCCGGGTTCTGGGCGCTCATCGTCCCCCACGGGGCGATCGAGATCAGCGTCATCGTCATCGCCGGCGGCGCGGGGCTGATGATCGGCGACTCGCTGCTGCGCCCGGGGCTCATCCGCCGCGTCGACTCGCTGGCGGCGGCGGGGCAGCGGGCCCTGGTGCTCGGACTGGGGGTGGCGCCGCTGCTGCTGGTGGCGGGGTTGATCGAATCCTTCGTGACCCCCTCCGACCTCGCCATCGCGGCGAAGCTGGCCGTGGGCGCGGTGACCGGCGTGCTGCTCTGGAGCTGGTTCCTCCTGGCCGGACGGCGTGGTGCCGCGGGACGCCGTGCGCCCGCGGTGCGGCCGAGCCTGGACGTCCCGACCGCCGCGTAGACTGGGCGCCATGGAGGTCGTGCGCATCACCCCGCGTGGCTACTGCCACGGCGTGGTCGAGGCCATCCGCATGGCCAAGAAGGTCGGGGCCGAGCACAGCGGCGAGCCGGTGGCGATGCTCGGCTACCTGGTGCACAACGAGCACGTCACCCGCGAGCTGCAGGGCGCCGGGGTGCGCCTGGTCGACGCGCCCGACCGCATGACCGGCCTCGAGTCGATCGACTCCGGCACGGTGATCTTCACCGCACACGGAGTCTCCCCGCGCGTCGTCGACGCGGCGCGCGCGCGTGGGCTGAACGTCGTCGACGCCACCTGCAGCGACGTCACGCGCACCCACGACCTGGTGCGCTCGCTGCTCGAGTCCGGCTGCGAGGTGATCTACATCGGCAAGCGCGGCCATCCCGAGCCGGAGGGCGTCGTCGGCATCGACCCGGCGCGCATCCATCTCATCGAGAGCATCGACGACGTGGCGTCGCTCGCGTTCCCCGCCGCTGCGCGGCTGGCGGTGACCTGCCAGACCACGCTGTCGATGTGGGACACGCGCGCCATCATCGAGGTGCTGGTCGCGCGCTTCCCCGACATCGAGGTCCACAACGAGATCTGCCTGGCCACCCAGGAGCGCCAGGAGGCCGCCGTGGCCGCGGCATCGGACGTCGACTGCGTCGTCGTCGTCGGCTCGCCACGGTCGAGCAACTCCAAGCGCCTGGTGCAGGTCGTCGAGGAGCGCGCCGGCCGGCCCGCCTTCCTCGTCGACACCGCCGCCGATCTGCGCGCCGAGTGGTTCAGCGGGATGCACCGCGTCGGCGTCACCGCCGGCGCCTCGACCCCCACGCAGATCACCCGCGCCGTCATCGCCGCCATCGAGGCCCTGCCGGACAGCTAGGCACGGCCGCGGCGTGAACGGCCGTCACACCACCGCGCGGCGCTTGAGCTCCAGGTAGCGGTTGACCAGGCGCGGCGACAGGGTGCGGGCGTCGGCGTCGAGGGTGTCGATGCCGCTGCGGCGGAGGATGAGCAGGGTGTCCTCTCGGGCGGCGAGGAGTCCGGAGGCGACGGCGCGGGCGTAGGTGGAGCGCGGGTCGGCCGGCGCCTGGCGGGCGGCGTCGTCGAGCGCGGGGTCGCGAACGGTGATCACCAGGGGGAAGTGGCGCCGGCGCAGGCGGGCGCACTGGCGGATCAGCGCCGCGTTCTGGTCAGGGTCGACCACATCGGTGAAGATGGCGAGCAGGGAGCGGCGGCGCTGCCAGGAGTCGAGGTGGCCGAAGGCGGCGTCGTAGTCGGCCTCGGTGTCGCCGGGGCGGAGCGGCTGCACCGCGTCGAGCAGGGCGCGGAGCTGGGAGCGCCCGGCGTTGGGACGGAGCAGCGTGGTGATGCGGTCGTCGAAGCTCAGCATGCCGACGCGGTCGCCGTGGCGCAGCGCGGCGTTGGCCAGCAGCAGCGCGGCGTTGACGGCGTGGTCGAGCTTGGTCAGCGCTCCCGCGCCGACGCCCATCAGGCGGCCGTGGTCGAGGCAGATGAGCACCGGCTGCGCTCGCGAGGGGATCAGCTCGCTGGTCATCAGCCGCCCGGTGCGCGCCGTCGCCTTCCAGTTCACCTGGCGCATGGGGTCGTCGGGCACGTGCTCACGGACGCGTTCGAACTCCGTTCCCTCGCCGGGGCGGCGGATGTCGCGCACGCCGATCTCCAGCAGCTGCCCACGCCGGGCGAGCGCCTCGTAGGCGCGCAGCGCGGAGATGTCGGGGTCGATGTGCACCTCCTCGACCGCCTCGGGAAAGGCGCTCTGCCGCAGGGCCAGGCCCCACGGGCCGCACGCGCGCACCACGACGCGGCCGAACCGCGTCACACCCCGCGCATGTGGCGAGAGCGTGTACTCGGCTTCGCCCGGCACCTCGACCGTCTGCACCTCCAGCGACGCGGGCACCTCCGGCGGGTGCTCGTCGCGCAGCAGCGCCCGCACCGGCGCGACGTCGCCGGAGACCACCACCCGCACCAGGTTCGGACGCCCCACCGAGAGGATGGGGTCGTGCCACCGCGACACCGACAGCACCCGCCGCCCAGGCGCCCGACGGTTGTCGACAACCACGGCCACAACAGCGGCCACCAGCAGCGCCACCCCCACCCACAGCACCGCGAAGGACAGGGCCCCCAGCGCCACCACCACGCAGGGCGCGAGCAGGACCACCAGGCCCCGCCGGGTCATCGCGGCACGGGCACCCGCGACACCGCGCGCTCCACCGCGGCGACCTCGGTGACCCCCTGGATCTCCGCCTCGGGGCGCCGCACCATGCGATGCCGCAGGGCTGGCACGCAGAGAGCCTTGACGTCGTCGGGCACCACGTAGTCGCGCCCGCTGCAGGCCGCCCACGCCTTGCCGCCGCGCAGCAGGGCGATGGAGCCGCGTGGCGAGGCTCCGAGCAGCAGATCCTGCGAGGTGCGCGTCGACATCACGATGGCGGAGATGTAGCCGATCACCTCGTCGCTGACGCGCACGGCGGCGACCTCCTCGCGCGCCGCGCGCAGGTCGTCGGCCGTGACCACCACCGACACGCCCGCGGCTGAGAGGTCCAGCGCGTCGAAGCCCCAGTCGACGCGACGCAGAAGCGTGGCCTCGGTCTGCGCGTCGGGCAGCGGCACCTCGATCTTCAGGAAGAAGCGGTCGAGCTGGGCCTCGGGAAGCGGGTAGGTGCCCTCGTACTCGACGGGGTTCTGCGTCGCCACCACGAGGAAGCGATCGCCCAGCGGCATGCGCACGCCGTCGGCGGTGACCTGGCGCTCCTCCATGGCTTCGAGCAGCGCCGCCTGCGTCTTCGACGGCGCGCGGTTGATCTCGTCGGCGAGCAGCGTGTCGGTGAAGATCGGTCCTTCGCGGAACTCGAAGCGGGCCAGGTCGGCGCGGTAGATCGAGGTGCCGACGATGTCGGAGGGCAGCAGGTCGGGGGTGAACTGCACGCGCCGGAAGCGCGCGTCGGTCGACGCCGCCAGGGCGCGCGCCATCAGCGTCTTGGCGGTGCCCGGCACGCCTTCGAGCAGGACGTGGCCGCCGGTGAGCAGGGCGACGAGCAGGCCGTCGAGGACGTGCTGCTGTCCCACCACCGCGCGCTGGAGGTTGGCGTGGAGCTCGGAGCGGAGGTCGGCGCAGCGAGTCACTGGGCAGATTCTGCCAGTCCGGAGGTGGCCCCCACCGCGAACCCGGCCTCGACCTCGTCGACGCTCCTGGCCAGGGCGACGAGCTGCGCCTCGGCCGGCCGCGAGGCGGCCAGGTCGCGGCACCGCGCCAGCACGCCGCGCACCGCCGCGGCGCGCACGGAGTCGTACGACTCCAGCGCGCCGAGGAACGCCGCGTCGTCGAGGTGCGCGTCGATCCCCGTGGCGCGCCCGACGCGCTGCTTCAGCTCCTCCGCGTAGCGGTCCGCCACGCCGCCGCGCTGCGAGGCGCGCTCGATCAGCGCACCCATGGCGCCGACGTACTCCGTGGCGCTGGGCACGCGCGAGGGATCGCGCGCCGGCAGCGGCCGTCCCAGCCGCCGCCCGTTGAGGGCCAGGTAGGCGAGCAGCACCAGGGCCACCAGCCCGCCGGCGATGCCCACAGGTCCCGACAGCGCCGCCGTCGCGCCGCCGCTCGACGTCTCACCGTGGTGCACCTCGTCGAACACGACGTGGCCGCCGCGCGCGCGGTCGACCAGCGACAGCACGAGCTGGGCGCTGTCGCCGCGACGCAGCCCGTCGTTGGACAGCGGATACGGGCTGCCCAGGATGTACGCGCGCCCGCTGCCCACGGGGACGGCGATGCCGACCACGTGGTCGGCAACGGTGAGCAGCGGGACCGTCTGCGGCGAGGGGTCGAACTCCACGCCCGGCTGCACCGGCACCGTGTGCACCAGCCCACCGGGATCGACGGGCACGGTCGGTGAGGCGTTCTCCGTGGTCGTGGTCGAGGAGCCGCCACCCTGGTCGAACAGCCCCGTCGCCGACGGCAGCGCGTCGAGTCGCGACAGCAGTGTCGACGCCGCGCTCGCCGACAGGGCGTCGACGCTGACGATCAGCTCACCGCCGCCACGCACCATGTCGAGCGCGTCGTCGGTCTCCTGCTCGGTGAACGGCGTGATGGGGTCGTGCACCACCAGGACGTCGGCGCCGGCCGTGGTGAAGTCGCCGCTCATCCGCGACACCGGCAGGCCGAGGCGGCTGAGCCAGTCGAACAGCGCCAGCGTCCCCAGCTTGCCCGCGCTCCGCGAGGAGGGATCGACGTCGCTGGGCGCGCTGCGCCCCAGCGCCACCGCGGCCACGGCGACGACGAGCACGCACACCATCAGCACCGCGAGCGGACCGCGCGCCGCCTTCACACGCGCACCCCGCGGCGCGAGGCGAGGTGGCGCACCGCCGCACAGCGTTCGCGCGCCACCTCCCAGTCCTGCGCCGTGACCGGACGCCCCGAGTACCAGGCCTGGTCGAACGACGCCGCCGCCGGCGCCAGGGCGGCAACCAGGTCGGCGTCACCGCGCGCCCGGCTCAGCAGCTCCGACGTCGTCCAGGCGGCGTCGACCTGCATGCGCCCGCGCTCGGCGGCGCTGAGCAGGGCGCTGCGGAAGGCGTGGCGCACCGCCTCGCGATGGTCGCCACGCGCGGCCGCGTCCTCAGCGGTGCGCCATTCGGCGTCGGCGTCGAGGCTGCGCGGACCCGGTTCCGCGGCTGCCGCACCGCGCGGCGCGCGCACGCCCGCGCCCTTGAGCCGGTACAGCACGAGGGCGAGGATCGCCGCCAGGATCAGCCCGGCGATGATCAGCGTCGGCACCAGCCCGATGGTCCCCACCGTGTGCGAGGAGATCCAGCGCAGGAAGTCGGTGATCGCCGTGCCGATTCGCGAGAAGAGGTCGTTCGACGGCGCGCCGCTGTCGAGGCCGGCGAAGGCGTCCTGGGCGTAGACGTCGTGCAGCGCCTGCCGCGCCGCCGCGGGATCCTCGGCGACGCTGCCCGGCGGCAGCGCCAGCGCGCCGATCAGCGCCCGCAGCCGCAGCCGCAGGTCGGCGACGTCGACGGGGTCGTGCTGCAGGTCCTGGGTGAGCGGCGCCAGCGCCGCTGACGACGGCGCCAGCGAGCCGGCCAGGCTGAGCGGTGCGCGCACCCGCAGCAGGCGCGGGTCGGCGGCCGGCACGCTGTCCACCGGCGGCAGCGCCTGCTCGGCGTCCTGCAGCGCGGCCACGAACTCCACGCCAGGAGCCGGCGCCTGTGCGTTGCCGCCACCCGTGGCAACAACGACCAGCGCCACCGCCCCGAGCAGCGCGGCGACGGCGCGGCGTGCCGTCACAGCGCCGCGGTGAGCATCTCGATGTCGAAGCCCTCGCGGCGGATGCGCAGGTCGTAGTAGAGCAGCGTCAGCGTCACCAGGCTGACCGGGGCGACGAAGATCGCCGACACCGCCGAGGCGGCCTGCGACACCAGCTGCTGCGTGTCGGTGGAGGCGCCGGAGGCCAGCGCCACGATGGGCAGGGCGAACACCGCGCCGACGATGCTCTGCAGCAGGCCGAGCAGGAAGAGGATGCCGACGATGCGCCAGAAGTACCCGCGCGTCAGCCGCATGCTGCGGCGCAGCCCGGCACGGCCGCCGACGCGCTCGATGACGATGCTCTGCGCCGCCACGGTGGTGCGCAGCAGCACGACGAAGGCGAAGACGAACACGCAGACGAGCAGCAGCACGAGCACGGCCGGCGAGCCCGACAGCGCTCCGACCAGCGCGGCGACGGCGAAGCTGCCGCCGATGAGCAGCGCCAGCAGCAGCACCATGACGATCAGCGACCGCCACATGGTGAAGGCGGAGCGGTACGAGTCGCCGACCGTCGCGGTCCTGTCCAGGTAGCGGTTGCTGACGGCGTGCGTCGTCGCCGCCAGCGAGAGCGGGTAGACGATGAGGTACTGCACCAGGATGACCACGCCGAAGTACAGGGCGAAGGCGCCCACGTCGCCGCTCAGCTGCTGGCTCTGGCTCTGGGTGATCTGGCCGCCCTGGTTGCCGATCGAGTTGGTCACGCTCTGCACGGTGTTGAGCCGCGCGCCGATGTCGGCGAGGCGGTAGACGGCGAGCTGCAGCACCGCGAACGGCACCTGCACCACGGCGGCGATGGCCACCAGCAGGAGGAAGTTGCGCCGGTACAGAGTGAACGCCGCGTCGAGCAGCTCACCCACGCTGCGCGGGCGCAGGCCGGTGGCGGCGGAGCGCCCGGGGGGGACGCCCGGGGGACCCCACGCGTAGCCGGGCGGGGGCGGCGGGATGCCCGGCGGCCCCGCGTACCAGCCGGGCGCCTGGCCGGGGGGCGGAGGCGGCGGCTGCCAGCCCTGCCCGGGCTGCGGCCACTGCTCGGGCGGCGTGCTCCAGCCGGGTCCCGACGGCATCGGCGGCGGAGGCGGAGGGGCGTCTCCACCCATGGGCGGCGGCCCGGTCGGCTGCGGCGGCTGCTCGCCGGGCGTCCCGTCGCCGGCGCCGCGATCGGCCATCTCCATGTAGCGGTACATTGTGCACCCCCTGTCGCGGCCACACGGCGGAGGGGTCCACGGAGGAGAGAGCTGATGACAACCACGGCCACCCCGCCGGCCACGGCGCTGCCGGCCGGTGCAGCGCCCATCGAGCATTTCGCGCAGGCCGACGCCGCCGAGCAGAGCGGCGCGCAGCTCCGCCTCATCCGCGAGGCCGCGCCGCGCTTCCGCGCGTGGTTCGCCTCGACCGGGACTCCCGACTACGCCGGCACCTTCGACCTGGTCAGCCTGCCCTACCCGACGAAGTTCGGGCTGTGGCGCGCCGCTCTCTCGCCGTCGCCCTTCCTCACCATCACCAACCGGCTCATCGTGCTGCGCTGGAAGGACGCCGAGTCGCGCACGCGCACGCTGCTCTTCGAGCCCAGCGACGTCGCGCTCGACGCCAACACGCCCTACTTCAAGGGGTTGCGCGAGTCGATGCCCTCGCAGTTCGAGCGCTTCTCGGTGAGGTACCACGCCACCGTGGAGGAGACGCTGCGCCGCCTCGGCATCCGGCCCGAGGAGGTGGACTACATCACCTTCGACCACCTGCACACGCAGGACGTGCGCCGCTGGCTTGGCACCACCGCCCCGCAGCCCGACATCTCACCCGCCAAGCCGCTGCAACCGTACTTCCCCAACGCGACGATGATCGTGCAGCGTCGCGAGATGGAGGCGATCGCCGAGCTGCACCCGCTGCAGCGGCCCTGGTTCCAGCCGGAGACGTACGCCGACCTGCGTCGCGAGGCCATCCTGGAGATCAGCGGCGACGTGCTGCTGGGGCCTGGCGTCGCGCTGCTCTCCACCCCGGGCCACACGCCGGGCAACCAGTCCCTCACCGTCAACACCTCGACGGGCATCTGGTGCAGCAGCGAGAACGCCATCGCCGCCGAGTGCATGACACCCGAGGAGTCGAGCATTCCCGGCGTGCGGCGCTGGGCGCGGCGCTGGGGACAGGAGCTGATCATCAACGCCAACACCATCGAGAACACCGCCCAGCAGTACAACTCGATGGTGAAGGAGAAGAGCGTGGTCGACCGCAGCCGCGTCGACCCCCGCTTCCTGCAGTTCTTCCCCTCCAGCGAGCTGACCCGCAACCGCCTCAACCCCGGGACGCAGCCGACCTTCAACCACTTCGCGATCACCCACGGGTCGCTCGGCGCCTCGCGCTGAGCCGGCGGCCGGCATGCGTGCGCTCGTCGCCGACACCGCGGTCCCCCGCGCGCTGTTCACCCTGGCCGCCGGGCGCGTGCGCCACGACGCCGCCTGGGGGACGCGCGCGGGCGTGCTCACCATGCGCGACCTGCCGGTGCCCTCGCTGCCGGGCGACGGGTGGGCGCTGATCCGGCCAACCCTGGCCGGAATCTGCGGGTCCGACCTCAAGGTGCTGCACGTCACCGGCTTCAGCCCCGTGCTGACGGCCTTCAACACGAATACGCGCGTCGTGCTCGGCCACGAGGTGACCGGTGTGGTGGTGCGCACCCAGGGTGCGACGCGCGTGCGCGAGGGCGACCGGGTGATCGTCGAGCCGGTCCTGCGCTGCGCGCACAAGGGACTGCCCGACTGCGCCCGCTGCCGGGCGGGCGAGTACCACCTCTGCGAGAACCTGCGCGCCTCCGGCTCGCTGCACTGCAGCGGGCAGGGGATCGGCTTCGGTGAGCGCGTCGGCGGCGGCTGGAGCGAGGGCTTCGTCGCCCACGACGACATGCTGTTCAGCGCCGAGGGCATCTCCGACGCGCGCGCCGTGGTCGCCGAGCCCGCCGCGGTGGCGCTGCACGCCGCGCTGCGCTGGCAGAGGCGCGGCGACAGCGTGGTGGTGATCGGTCCCGGGACGCTCGGCCTGCTGGTCACCATGGCGCTGCGACGGTTGCACCCCGACCTCGACATCACCGCGGTCGGTCCGCCGTCCGCGTCACCGGACGGTCCTCCGCCGTTCGGATCGGCCGAGTCGCGGCGCGCCGGCGCGGCCAGGCTGTGGGCGGGTCCGCCGTCGTCGGTGCTGGCGCGCGCCGCCGATCACGCGGGCGCGCACCTGCTCAAGCCCCGGCTGGGCAGGCTGCCCGTCCTCGACGGCGGCGTCGACGCCGTCTTCGACTGCGTCGCCAGCGAGCAGACCGTCGACATGGCGCTGCGCATGCTGCGCCCACGCGGCACCCTGGTCATGGTCGGCACCGCCGCCAGGCAGAGGGTGGACTGGTCGCTGGTGTGGTTCCGCGAGCTGACCGTCCTCGGCACCGTCGTGTACGCCACCGAGGAGGACGGCCGCCGCACCTTCTCCATCGTCCGCGAATGGCTCGGCGACGACTCCTACCCCGCCGACATGATCGTCACCCACCGCTTCCCGCTCGACCGCTACGCCGACGCGCTGGAGACCGCCAGCAACGGCCCGCGCGCCGGGGCGATCCGTGTCGCCCTGGAGATCCCGGCGGCCTAGCTTCCCGAGATGTGCGCGGCCGCTTCGAAGCAGCCCGCGGCGCCCTCGAAGTCGGACCGCGCGCGCAGCAGTGCGCCGTGCCGCAGCAGCACCTGGCGGCGTTCCATGTTGGAGGCGCGCTCCGCGATGCGGCGCGCCTCGGCGAATGCGGCGTCGGCGGCGGCGCGGTCCCCGTTCAGCTCCAGCGCCTCACCCAGCACCGCGTGGGCGATGGCGAGCAGGGCGTCCTCGCCGAGCACGCGCGCGGCGTCGACCGCGGCGTTGGCGACCAGCATCGCCCGTGAGCGATCACCCTCGGCGACCTCGATGGCGGCGAGGCGCTCCATCGCGTACCCGATGACGAAGGGGTCGTTCATCGCCCGGCCGGCGTTGAGCGCCTGCTCCTGCAGCCGGCGGGCGGTGGCCAGGTCGCCCTGGTCGGCGTGGACGTGGCCCAGGTTGTGCAGGATCAGCGCCTGCAGCTGGCGCATCTCGATGCGCTCGAAGAGCACCACGGCGCGCTCGGCGTGGCCGATGGCGGCGGGCAGGTCGCCGCGCTGGCGGGCGGCCTCGCCGAGTCCCATCTCGGCGACGGCCAGCTGCCAGAGGTCCTCGGCGTCCTGGGCGGCGGCGCGGGCGTTCTCGTACGCGGTGAGGGCGTGGTCGGGGTCGCCGAGCCGCATGTGGGTGTTGCCGCGGTTGGAGTGCACCAGCGCGCGCACCGCGGGAGAAACGGACGGATGTGTCGCCAACGCGGCGGCCCTGTCGAGGTAGAGCAGCGCGGCGGGATGGCGACCGGCGAGGTGGTGGATGCGGCCGACGAGGTTGCAGGCGCGCACCGTCTCGTCGCCGGGCTCCATGCCGGAGACGTGCTCGAAGGCCAGCAGCGCCTCGTCCAGGGCGGGCTCCAGCTCGTCGCGGAGGATGAGCAGCTCACCGCGCAGGCGGTGGTACCAGGACAGCTCCGCCGGGGTCGAGAGGAGCGGCCGCGCCTCGTCGAGCAGCGTCCCGGCCTCGCTCTGCTCGCGCGCCTTGACCGCGGCCTCGGCGGCGCGCAGCAGGAAGGCCTGCTGCTGGGCCAGCTCCAGCCCGGGCAGGAGCGCCACCATGGGCACCCCCAGGCGCTGGGCGATGAAGCGCAGGGATTCCGGCGAGGGCCGCGAGCGGCCGGACTCGATCTGGGAGATGAAGCCCTTGCTCAGCCGCCCGGCGGCGAGCTCGGACTGCGACATCCCCCGCTCCTGGCGCAGCCGGCGGATGCGTTCCCCGACCGGGATCTCCCCGGCCAGCTCGGCCGGACCGGCGTCGAGGACCTGTCCCGCCTGCCCTGGGCCGGCGACCTCGTGGGCCCCGGCGACCTGAGTCATGACTGTGAACCACCCCCAGAGCGCGCCCGGCGAGCCTCCTCGCGGGCCTGCCTGGCCAGCAGGACGCGCTTCACCCCCGCGTTGTCGACCACCATCCGGGTGGTGCGCTTGCGGTCACGCGAACGCAGGTGCGCCTGCTCGCGCTGGGTCAGTGCGACGTCACTGTCGCGATCCTCGGGCCCGGGCATCGTCGAATGATTGTACGCCGCGTGCGGGGCTCCGCCCCCCCCTGACTGCGGTTTCACCAGGCTTCGCCTGGCTTTCAGGCCGCCTTCAGCACCGGCGCGCCGGTGTGGCCGCGCCGCTCGCGCAGGGCGACGAGACCGGCCACCGCAAGGACCGCGGCGGCGGCGCCGCCGACCACCGCGGGATGGCTGCCGAGCTGCGCCAGTTGCGGCCAGGCCCGGCGCAAACCGCCGTGCGACCGGCCCTCGGCGATGTCCACGGCGCGGCCGTGGATGCGCGCCCGCTCGACCGCCGTCAGCGACGGCTGCTGCAGTGCGGCGCGGATCTCCGCGCCGGCGGCGAGCAGACCGGCCACCGGGTCGGTGCGGTCGAACTGCGAGGGCGACGCGTCGCCGTCCAGGGCGGCGTCGAGGCGGTCGGCCACGTCGATGCGCAGATGGTCATGCATGCCGGCGTCTCCCCCCAGGTTCCTCGCGCTCGGCGGGGAGCGGCGCTCCCAGCCGCCTGCGCAGCGTGGTCATGGCGCGGAAGGTGAGCAGCTTCACGGCTCCCTCGCTGCGCCCCATGATCTCGGCGATCTCCCTGTTGCGCATGTCGCCGCCGAAGCGGAGCAACACCGCCTGGCGCTGGTCGGCGGGCAGCGCGGCGACGGCGGCGCGGATGTGCTCGTCGCGGTCGCGCCGCGTGGCCACCTCCTCCGGCGACTCGACGTCGTCGCGGACCTGCGGTGACAGCTCGATCCAGCCGGGCCGGCGCTTGTCACGCGCCACCAGGTTGGCGGCGACGCGATACAGCCACGCCGAGTAGGGCACTCCGCGCCATTCGAAGCGCGGCAGCTCCTCCATCGCCCTGGCGAAGGTGGCTGCGGTCACGTCCTCGGCGAGCTCCCGGTTGTGGGTCAGGCTGTAGGCGTAGGCGAAGATCTGGTCGACGTAGCGGGCGTAGAGCGGCGCGAACGCCGCCCGGTCGCGCTGCGCGGCCAGGATCAGCTCCCGTTCGGCGGCCAGCTCGGCCTCGCTGCGATGGGGCATCCTCTCAGCGCGGCTCCGTCAGGCGGCCGGACGGGGTGGTCAGCAGCCAGAATCCCAGGCGGCAGACGGCGTTACGCCGCCGCGGCAACGGTTCGGTCACGCGCGCAGCCCGAGCTGCCGTCCGGCGTCGGCGAAGGCCTCCAGCGCCCTGTCGAGCTCCTCGCGGGTGTGCGTCGCGGTGACGATGGTGCGCACCCGCGCCTGCCCGCGCGGCACGGTGGGAAAGCCGATGCCCTGGGCGAAGACGCCGCGCTCCATCAGCATGTCGCTGAGCCGCATCGCGGTGGGGGCCTCGCCGCACATCACCGGGGTGATCGGCGTCTCGCTGCGACCCAGGTCGAAGCCCAGCTCGCGGAGGTTGTCCTTGAAGTAGCGGGTGTTCTCCCACAGCCTCTCGATCAGCAGCGGCTCGCTCTCCAGCACGTCGACGGCGGCGATGCAGGCGGCGACCACGGCCGGCGGATGCGACGACGAGAAGAGGAAGGGGCGGCCCTTGTGGATCAGGTAGTCGCGCACCGCCTGGGTGGAGGCGATGTAGCCGCCGAGGACACCAACCGCCTTGCTCAGCGTCCCGATGTTGAGCGCGACGCGGCCGTGCAGGCCGAAGTGGTCGGTGGTGCCGCGGCCGTTGCTGCCCAGGACTCCGCTGGCGTGCGCGTCGTCGACCATCACCGCGGCGCCGTAGTGCTCGGCGCGCTCGACCAGGCCGGGCAGCGGCGCGATGTCGCCGTCCATCGAGAAGACGCCGTCGGTCACCAGCAGGACGCGGCGGTATCCCTTGTCGCGCGCCTGCTTCAGGGCGCGCTCGGCGTCGTCGACGTCGACGTGCTCGTAGAGGATGCGGTCGGCCTTGGTGAGCCGGATGCCGTCGATGATGCTGGCGTGGTTCAGCTTGTCGCTGATCACCACGTCGCCCTCTTCGAGCATCGCGCTGAGGACGCCGAGGTTGACCGCATAGCCGCTCTGGAAGGTGAGCGCGGCCGGCGTCTTCTTGAAGACGGCGAGGCGCCGCTCCAGCTCCTCGTGCAGCGTCTGCGTGCCCGCGATGGTGCGCACCGCGCCGCTGCCCGCGCCCCACTCGCGCACCGCCTGGATGGCCGCCTCGATGAGGTGGGGATGGGTGGTGAGGCCGAGATAGTTGTTGCTGCTCAGGTTGATCAGCCGGCGCCCGCCGATGACCACCTCGGCCGCCTGCGCCGACTCCAGGACCTTGAGGGGACGGAAGAGGCCGTCGCGGCGGAGCTGCTCGAGGTCCTCCTCCAGCGACTCGTCGAGGGCGTTGACGGCGGCGGAGAGCGGCGGTGCCTGGTTCTCGATCATCGTGTCTCGGCGGCTCCGTGCGGCTGCAGCACCACCTTGCCGCACCGGCCTGACCGCATCAGCGCGATGGCGTCGTCGACCCCGTCGAGGGGAAATCGGTGGGTGAGCAGGGGGCTGACGTCGATGCGGTTGCCGGTGAGGTAGGCGCTGGTCTGCTCCCAGGTGGAGAACATGCGGCGTCCGGTGACACCGTACAGCGTCAGCCCCTTCATGACCACGTCGCGGGAGAGGTCGAGCGTCGCCGGCGCGTCGCCGATGCCGAGCAGGGAGACCCAGCCGCCGGGGCGCACCAGTCGCGTGGCCGCTGCCACGGCGGCCGGGGCGCCGCTCATCTCCAGCGCGCAGTCGAGCGGGCCGCCGGCGGCGTCGAGGACGGCCTCGTCGCCGAGCGCGGCGTCGACGGCGGCGTCGGCGCCCATCGCCCTGGCCAGGTCGAGCCGGTAGGGGTTGCGGTCGACGGCGACGATCCGCGTCGCCCCCTCGGCGCGCGCGATGCCGACGCACATGCAGCCGATCGGCCCGCAGCCGAAGACCGCCACCACCTGCGACCGCAAGCGACCGTACGAACAGGCGTGGGCCGCGTTGCCGAAGGGCTCCATCAGCGCGCCCAGCTCGGGCGGCAGGCCCGCCGCGATCGGCCAGGTGTTGTGCGCGGGCACGCGCACGTACTCGGCGAAGACGCCGTCGACGTCGACGCCCAGGATGCGCGTGTTGGCGCAGACGTGGAAGTCGCCGCGGCGGCACTCGGGACAGTGGCCGCAGACGAGATGCGTCTCCACCGCGACGCGGCTGCCCAGGCGCACCGAGTCGACGCCCTCGCCCTGGGCCACCACCTCGCCGCACATCTCGTGGCCCATGACCCGCGGAGGGTGCACCCGGCCGGCAGCCCAGGGATTCCACTCGTAGAGGTGCACGTCGGTGCCGCAGATCGACGCGGCTTCGACCTTCAGCAAAACCTCGCCCGGCTGCGGCGCCGGCTCTGGCACGCCGGTGACGACGAACCCCGGGCCCGGTGCGGGCTTCACCACGGCCTTCACTTCGTTCGCAGTCTAGTGGCGCGACGCTCGCGCACGACCGGGGCCCGGTAGGTGCGCACCGCCAGCGCCCAGAAGTGCAGCACCGCGCTGACGCCGAGCAGCGGGATGCCCATGCCGAGGGCGACGCCGTCGACGGGGCCGCCGGCGATCTTCACCCACATCAGCGTGAACACCACGACGCCGATGTACAGCGTGTTGCGCCGGCCCCACACCGTGTGCACCAGCTCGGGGCGGCGGCGGGAGAGGAGGACGACCGGCGTGGCCAGCAGGGGTCCGAGGTAGCGGACGTAGATGAAGACCATCAGCCAGAACGGCATGATCCCGAGGCGCCAGGCGGCGTAGGCGCCGGCGCTGAAGAAGAGCGCGTCCATGCCGGGGTCGAAGGCGCGGCCCAGCTCGGTGAGCGGGCCGACGCTGCGGGCGACGAAGCCGTCGACGGCGTCGAGCAGGCCGGTGGCGCCGGCGATGCTGGTCCAGATCACGAAGCCGGTGCGCCCGGGGGTGCTGACGGTGGCGGTGATCATGAGCGGCACCACCGCGTAGGCGCGCAGGGCGGTGAGGCCGTTGGGGACGCCGTAGAAGTCGATGGTCCGCCCGTCGCCTGGCGTCACCAGCAGGGCGGCGCCGCCGGCCAGGACGGCGCTGACCATCAGCCACCACACGGCGCAGAGGACGGCGGCGATCACCACCCAGCGCCGCGAGTCCATCTGGGCCACGCCGATGCCCAGGGATTCCGTGAACAGGAATCCGAGCGCCGCCCAGAAGGCGAAGGAGAGCTGCAGGTGCCGGTTTCCCCTGAAGCGCGCCAGCGCGTCGCGGTAGAACCCCGCGAACCCCCGCAGACCCACCCGGCCGTCGACGACGGTGCGTCCGCCGGAGGCCGCGGTCACCGCTGCGCTACTCGACCGCCAGGCAGGTGATGGTCTTGAAGACGCCGTCCTGGCGCTGGATCTTCTCGACGATGAGCTGGCCGATGCCGGCGATGTCGGCGGCCTGCACCTGGGCGATGGCGTCGTACTCGCCGGTGATGGCGTCGACGCTGACGATGCCGTCCTGGCCCTTCAGCTTGGTGGCCACCTCGATGGCCTTGCCGGGGGTGGCGCTGATCAGCACGTAGGCACGCACCATGGTCGGCTCCTCCGCGTCCGGGTCTGGGTTGCGCGGGGACTGTAGCACGGTGCGCCGGGGGGTTCCGGAACGGTTTCGCGCGTGCTCGGGGAGGACGCGAGGAGCGCGCGGGGTGGCAGAATGGGGGCGCGGTTGTGGTGATCGTGGCTTTCTGGGGAGAGGGCCACCGCCGAGCATCGGCCGCGGCGTGCCAGCCCCACGCCCCTCTGTCGCACTTCACCCCTTCCTGGCGGGCGGACCGGAAACGGTTCGCCCGCTCAGGGGTGGGGCACCCGCCACGCGCTGATCGTCCGACGCCGGTTGCCGCGCGCTGCGGGATGATCTGGTGCGAATCACGATGCCCTTCGCGCTGATCCTCAGGATGCTGACCCGGGTGGCGCTGCTCGCCGGGGTGATCTTCGTCCGGCGGCGCGCACGCGCCGGCGTCCCGGTGCCGCCGAGCCACCGCACGCCGGGGACGGGCGGGCGGGCGACGCAGCCGCCCGACTGGATGCGCGCACTGGGGCTGCGGCGCGGCCTGCCGGACGTCCGCGAGCACGTGCGGCTGGCGGGCCTGGGGCTGGCCATGCTCGTCTTCGCCGGGGCGGCGGTGGTGCTGATCTCGGCCGGAACCACCCTCACCGTGCTCAGCCCGCGGTGGCTGGGCATCGCCATGCTCCTCGCCGCGGCGATCTTCGCGGTGGGCGCGTGGCGCGAGGGCGCCTGGCTGCGCCACGGTCTGGCGCTGCGGCGGCGGAGGCGGCGCGTCGAGGAGATCGCCGGGCCGCGGTGAGGCGCGAGCCTTCGCGCTACGCTGCGGACGTGGCAGCCCTCCATCCCCTTCCCGCCCTGGCCGGCCGCGACCTCCAGGTGCCCCTGGCCGCCGGCGGGGCCAAGCGCTACGTCAACCTCGACCTGGCCGCGTCGGCGCCCGCGATGGAGGCGGTGGTCGAGGCGGTCACCGCGGCGCTCCCCTGGTATTCGAGCGTGCACCGCGGCGCCGGCTTCGCCTCGCAGACGTCGACGCGGCTCTACGAGGCGGCCCGCCTCGCCGTGCACCGCTTCGTCAACGCCGGCGACGACGATGTGGTCATCTTCGTCCGCAACACCACGGACGCGCTCAACACGCTGGCGCACGCGCTGCGCATCGCGCCCGGCGAGGTGGTGCTGACCACCGCCGTCGAGCACCACGCCAACCTGCTGCCCTGGCGGCGCGTCGCGGAGGTCGTGCACATCCCACCACCGCCGGCGCCGGAGGCCCTCCTCGACGCAACGCAGGAGGCGATGCGCCGGCACGACGTCAAGGTGGTCGCCATGACGGGTGCCAGCAACGTCACCGGCGAGGTCTTCCCGATCGCCGAGGTCGCCGCCATCGCCCACGCGGCCGGCGCGCTGTTCGTCGTCGACGCCGCCCAGCTCGCCCCGCACCGCGCCATCGACATGCAGCGCGACGGGATCGACTGCCTCGCCATCAGCGGCCACAAGATGTACGCCCCCTTCGGCGCCGGCGCCCTCGTCGCCCCGCGGCGGCTGCTGGAGGACGCCGACCCGCTCCTCGCCGGCGGCGGTGCGGTCGACTTCGTCACCCTCGACGACGTGCTCTGGACGCACCTCCCCGACCGCCACGAGGCCGGCTCCCCCAACGTGCTCGGCGCCGTGGCCCTGGGAGCCGCCTGCACCGAGCTGGAGCGCTGCGGCATGGACGCGGTGGCGCTGCACGAGCGCGACCTCCTCTCCCACCTCGACGCCCGGCTGGACGGGATTCCCCAGGTCACCGTGCACCGCCTCTGGCGGGGCGACGGCATCGACCGCCTCGGCGTCTGCACATTCACCGTGGCCGGGCTGCACCACGCCCTGGTCGCCGCCGCGCTCAGCGCCGAGCACGCCATCGGCGTCCGCCACGGCTGCTTCTGCGCCCATCCGTACATCACGCACCTGCTCGGCATCACCCCGAGGCAGGCCACCGAGGTGCGCAACGAGCTGCGCCGCGGCGAGCACGCCCACGTCCCCGGCGCGGTGCGCGCCTCCTTCGGCATCGGCACCACGCACGAGGACGTCGACGCACTGTGCGACGCCCTCGACGGCCTGACCGCCCGCGGCCCGCGCCTCGACTACGTGCAGGACCACGCCACCGGCGACTTCCTGCCCACCACCGACCTGCGCAGCTTCCCGCGCTTCGACTCGCTGCCCGACCTCGACGCCGCCCGCGGCGCCGGGGGTTGCGGCAGCTTCTGACCACAACGCCCACGGGAGGACCAGCCGCGATGCCATCCATGGCACTGCTCGCCGACCGGCTCATCGACGGCACCGGGCGCGACCCGGTGGAGAACGCGGTGGTGGTGTGGGAGGACGGCCGCATCAGCGCCGCCGGCGCGCGCAGCGAGGTGCGCATCCCCAACGAGGCCGTCACCGTCGAGGCGGACGACCTCACCGTGCTCCCCGGCCTGATGGACATGCACGTCCACCTGGCCATGCAGACCGGCATGAACCTGACGCGGATGCTGATGTCGCCGCGCTCCTTCACCCTACTGCACGCCATCCCGCACAGCCGGGCCACCCTGCAGGCGGGGTTCACCACCGTGCGCGACGCCGGCGGCACCCCGGTGGGCGTGCGGATGGCCGTCGAGAAGGGCTTCTTCCCCGGGCCGCGGATGCGGCTCAGCGTGGCCATCCTCAGCCAGACCGGAGGCCACGCCGACCCCATGATGCCCTGCGCCTGCGAGCTGTACATCGACAGCACCCTCGACATCCCCCACTCGCGCGTCGACGGCGTCGACGAGATGCGGCGGCGCGTCCGCGAGGTCCTGCGCGCCGGCGCCGACAACATCAAGCTCTGCACCAGCGGCGGCGTCCTCTCGCCCGGCGACCTGCCCGACACGCCGCAGTTCACCGTCGAGGAGATCGCCGCCGCCGTGCACGAGGCGGGCGTGCACCACAAGCACGTGCTGGCCCACGCCATGTCGGCGCAGGGCATCAAGAACGCGCTGCTCGGCGGCGTTCGCAGCATCGAGCACGGCTGCCTCCTCGACGAGGAGGGCATCGCGATGATGAAGGAGAAGGGCGCATACCTCGTGCCCACCCTGGTGGCGCCGCGCGACGTCGCCGCCATCGCCAAGCGCCGGCCCGGGGCGATCCCCGACGAGATGGTCGAGAAGGCGGAGCGCGTCGGCCGGGTGCACATGGAGCGCTTCCGCGCCGCCGTGGAGGCGGGCGTGCAGGTGGCGCTGGGCACCGACTCCGGCGTCGGCGAGCACGGCGGCAACGGTCGCGAGCTGGCCCTCATGGTCGAGGGCGGCATGTCGCCGATGCAGGCGCTGCTGTCCGCCACCAGCGTGCCCGCCCGCCTGCTCGGCCTCGAGGACGAGATCGGCACGCTGCAGCCCGGCAGGCAGGCGGACATCGTCGCCGTCCAGGGCGACCCCCTGCAGGACATCGCGCTGATGGGAGACGTCGAGCGCGTCCGTCTGGTGGTCAAGGGCGGTCGCGTGGTGCGCCAGACGGGCGGCGTGCCGCAGCTGCTCACGCCGGCCGCGTTCGGCGCCTCCACCTGGACCGACTGAGCCGCAAGATCGCGCCGCACGCGGCGGTCTGTACTGGGCGATGCCCGTGCACCTGCCCACCCTGCCGCGGCGCCGTCGCGCCCTCGCCGCGCTGAGCGCGGCCGCCACCGCCGCCGCCCTCGGCGTCGCCATCCCGGCCGCCCGGGGATCAGCCCCGGCCGCTGCGACACCCGCCCAGCAGGTCGCCGCCCAGCGCGCGGCCCAGGCCGATGCGGTCCTCCGCGAGTTCCCCGCCACGGCGCCCGCGCCCACCGCGGCCGCCCACGCGGCCTCGACCGCCGCCGCGGTCCCCGGCAGCAGCGCCGGCGGACAGGGTGCCGTGCACAACAAGAACCTGCCCTGGCGCGTCGGCTTCGACAAGGAGCCGCTCGACCCCAACCCCGCCGACCTGGCCCCGCAGGCGCACAACTTCCACCTGGGCGGCTACGGCATCTTCCCCACCCGCCAGTCGACGGGACCGCTGGTCGACGGCGACGGCAGCGTCGAGAACCTCTACGTGCGCGCCATGTCGGTGAGCGACAGGCAGGGGCACACGCTGCTGCTGGCCGCGCTGGAGAACCAGGGCACGTTCACCGCCTACAAGCAGGGCCCCTACGGCATCGACGACATCCGCCAGCAGGTCAGCCACGACACCGGCGTGCCGTTCGACTCCATCGTCGTCAACAGCGACCACAGCCATGCGGGCCCCGACCTGATCGGCCTCTGGGGCGGAGTTCCTGTCGACTATCTCCAATACGTCCACGACCAGGCGGTCAGGGCGCTCGACGCCGCCTACGCCAGGCGCGTCCCCGCCCAGCTGCTGGTGGGCAGCGACACGCCGGCGATCCCCACCCCCGCCGCCGGCGGCTACGTCGCCGGGACGGCCACGCCCGGCGAGGACATGGTGCACAGCCAGTTCGGCATGGACACCGCCACCGGCTACGACGACGGCGCCGTCGACACCCAGCTGCGCGTGCTGCAGGCGGTGGACGGCGACGGCGACATGCTCGGCACGCTGGTCAACTACGCGGCCCACGCCACCGTGATGGGCGGCGGCAACGTGCTCTACTCCGCCGACTGGCCGGGCCGCGTCGCCCGCGCCACCGAGCAGGCGCTGGCCGAGCCGGTGGCGGTGACCATGGTCGCCGACGTCGGCCGCAGCCAGCCGCCCCGGCCCACCTCCAACCCGCAGTGCGGCCAGCCGGGGCAGGAGAGCTGCGACGTCGACCAGCTCGACACCTACACCCACCTGCTGGCGCCGTGGGTGACCCAGGCCGTGGCCACCGCCGTCCCTGTCAAGGGCAGCGGCGTGGCCAGCGACGAGGTGATGACCCGCGAGGAGGGCACCAACGGCGCCCTGCTCGGCGCCAGCTACTCCGGTGAGGTGCCGGTGCGCGGCTACGGTGCCTACCGCAGCGCCACGCCGCCCTGGCTGACCGGCAGCGTGATCGGCACCTTCGTGTCGGCGCACCGCATCGGCGACGTGCTGCTCACCGCCGCCCCCGGCGAGGCCTATCCCGACATCCGCTTCGGCGTGCAGAACCTCGTCAGCGGCATGCAGGCGTTCTTCACCTTCGGCCTCGCCAACGACCAGCTCGGCTACCTGATCGCACCGACCAGCGAGTACCCGTGGATCACGGCCAGCAACCCCGGCAACGACAACGCGCTGTTCAACGTCGCCGCCCAGTACGGCGACCACGTGATGTGCTCGATGACGGCGCTCGCCGAGTCGCTCGGCTTCACCGCCACCGGCAACGCCGCGCCCTACGGCGCCGCCGCGCCGGCGCCGAACTGCACCGCGCTCACCGCCACGGATCTGCTGCCCGCCGGTCCCACCCCGCAGCAGCCCTGGCCCTTCGGGGACGGCACCGCCCTGCCGTCGCCGTTCCCGCAGTAGGCGGCTTCGTTCGCAGGCTTGCGGTCCGGCGGTCGCAGGTACAATCGCCGGCCGTGACCCGACCCGTGCGCGTCCTGTCCGTCGACGGCGGCGGCATCCGCGGCATCATCCCCGCGCTGGTGCTCGCCGAGCTGGAGCGGCGCACCGGCCGGCCGGTCTGCAGGCTCTTCGACGTGCTCGCGGGAACCTCGACCGGCGGCCTGCTGGCCCTCGGGCTGGCGCTCCCCGACGGCCGCGGCGAGCCGGTGATGCGCACCGAGCACGTCATCGAGATGTACGAGAAGGCGGGTCAGAACATCTTCGTGCGCGACACGCACAACCCCTGGCACGCACTCCTGCACGAGCGCTACAACTCCGACCACATCGACGGCACCTTGAACCGCTTCTTCGGCGACACGCCCATCTCCGCCGCGACCGTCGACGTGCTGGTGACCAGCTACGACCTGCTGAACCGCGACGTGTACCTGCTGAGCACCTGGAACGCCCGTGAGGACCCGTCGCACGACGTGCCGATGCGCATCGCCGCGCGCGCCACGTCGGCCGCGCCCACCTACTTCGAGCCGGTGGCCGTGCGCACCGGCGAGCCGGCCCAGGACCGGCTGCTGATCGACGGCGGCGTCTGCGCCAACAACCCGGCGATGTGCGCCTACGCGGAGGTGCAGCGCCGCAACCCGGGCGCCGAGGTGCTGGTGGTCTCACTGGGAACCGGCGACACCACGCGCGCCTATCCGCACCACGAGGTTCGCGACTGGGGCCTGGCCCACTGGGCTCGCGTCATCCTGCATGTGGTCATCGACGGGGCCAGCGAGATGACCCACCTGCAGATGCGCGAGCTGCTGCAGCCGGCTCGCTACGTGCGCATGCAGGTCGAGCTGCAGCGCGCCAGCGACCACCTCGACGACGCCAGCGACGACAACGTCGACCTGCTGCGGGCCGAGGCCGCGCGCCTCATCGCCGAGCGCGACCGGGACCTCGACCAGCTGGCGGCGCTGCTGACCGCCTAGTCGACGGTGACCTGCTCGGCGTCGCGGGCGCCGACCAGGATGGCCATGTTGCCGCTGGGGTGGCGGTTCTCGTACATGAGCTGGTGCGCGGTGCCGACGTCCTCGAAGGCGAACACCTGCGACAGGCAGGGGTCGACCTCACCGCGCGCCACCATCTCGTTGAAGGCGGCGCACTGCTCGTCGTTGGCGAAGTGCGAGCCCTGCAGCCGCTTCTGGCGCATCCAGAGGTAGCGCAGGTCGACGGTGGCGAGGTAGCCGGTGGTGCCGGCGCAGATCACCACCATGCCGCCGTTGTCGACCAGCACGATGGAGGTGGGGATGGTGTCCTCGCCGGGGTGCTCGAAGATGAGCCGCGGCGAGCGGCGCTCACCGAGGACGTCCCAGATCGCCTTGCCGAAGACGCGCACCCCCTTGATCCAGGCGTTGTAGGCGTCGAGGTCGTCGGGGTCGGGCATGGGGCCCCAGTGGTCGAAGCTGCGCCGGTCGATGTAGCCGACGGCGCCGAGCTTCTTGCAGTACTCGCCCTTCTCCTCGCCGGAGACCACGGCCACGGGGATGCCGCCCTTGGCCTTGACGATCTGGATCGCCTGCGAGCCGAGGCCGCCGCTGCCGCCCCAGATGAGGACGACGTCGTCCTTGCGCACGGTGTGGGGCGGCCAGCCGCAGAGCATGCGGTAGGCGGTGGCGCCCACCAGCATGTAGGCGGCCGCCGAGGCCCAGGGAAGCTGGGGCGGCTTGGGCAGGAGCTGGTGCGCCTGCACCCGGGTGAACTGGGCGAACGACCCCCAGTTGGTCTCGTAGCCCCAGATCCGGTTGCTCGGCGCGACGATGGGGTCGCCGCCCGAGGTGATCCAGGGATCCTTGGGATCCCACACCCCGCAGTGCACCACCACCTCGTCGCCGACCTTGACGTTGGTGACGCCGGGGCCGACCGCCCAGACGATGCCCGACGCGTCGCTGCCGCCGATGTGGAAGGGCTCCTCCTCGCCCGCCTTCTGGCGCGCCGCCACCACGTCGACGGGGCGGCCGAGGGACGCCCAGACGTTGTTGTAGTTGACGCCGGCGGCCATGACGTAGACGAGCGCCTCGCCGGCGCGGGGCAGCGGGGTGTCGACCTCCTCGACGGCGAAGGCCGCCTTGGGCTCCCCGTAGCGCTCCGGCCGGATGAGCTGCGCCAGCATCCGCTCGGGGACGATGCCGAGCGGGGGCATCTCGCCGAGCCTGGTGACCTCCACCCTGTCGAGCATTGCGAACCTCAACCTCCCACAGAGACAACGTCGGCGCCGCGTGCACCCCGGCGGTCGCCGCACGAAGGACGATACACGGAGCGAACTTTGCCGCGCCTCGACGCAGCGCGTCAGACCTCGGCGGCCGCGGCCTCGGCGTCCTCCAGGGGTTCGGGGCGGCGCACCGGCGCCCGGTAGCGCCACAGCTCGGGATTGGTCGCCGCCACCGCGCCGATGCCCACCAGCACGGCCAGGCCGCCGGAGACGATCGACACCTCGGGGCTGAAGGCGCTGGCCACCGAGCCGGACTCGATGTCGCCGAGGCTCGGGCCGCCCACCACCACCATGGAGTACACGGCCGACACGCGGCCGCGCAGGCGGTCGGGGGTGACCATCTGCATCGCGGTGCTGCGCGCCACCGCCGACCAGGAGTCCATGGCGCCGCCGACCGCGAGCGCGGCCAGCGCCCACCACAGCGACGGCGCCAGGCCCAGCGCCACCACGGTGAGCCCCCACACCGCGACGGTGCACACCACCACGCGCCCGAGCATCCGCGAGCGCGACACCCAGGCGGCGGTGAGCGAGGCCACCATCGCCCCCACCCCCATCGCCGAGGAGAGCAGGCCGAGGGCGACGGCGCCCTGCTTGTAGACAGAGGTGGCCAGAACCGGATAGAGCGCGCGGCGCATGCCGAAGGCCATGGCCACGATGTCGGCGGCGAAGCCGCCCAGCACGATGCGCTGGTGCCAGGTGTAGTCGAGGCCCTCGCGAATGGAGCGCAGCACCGGCTCGCGCCTCGACCCCTGCGGCGGCTGCGGGGCGATGGCCAGGGCGGCCGCGATCACCGCAGCGAAGCTGACGACGTCGACGAGGTAGGCGGTGCCGACCCCCGCGCTGGCGACGATGACGCCGCCCACCGCGGGCCCGACGATCACCGTGACGGTGAAGGCCGAGATGTTGAGGGCGATGGCGCTGGCCAGGTGCTCGCGCGGCACCAGGTTGGGGATGGTCGCGCTGCGGGTGGGCTGGTCGACGGCGGAGAACGCCGAGCTGCAGGCCGCCACGGCGTAGAGGTACGGCAGGGTGGCCCAGTGCCCGAAGGCGCCCAGGCTGAGCAGCAGCGAGCAGGCGGCCATGCCGCAGTTGGTGGCGACCAGCAGCTTGCGGCGGTCGACCTGGTCGGCGATGGCCCCGCCCATCAGCGACAGGGCGACCAGGGGGACGAGCTGCACCAGCCCGATGGCACCCACCGCCAGCGAGGAGCGGGTGAGCAGGAAGACCTGGTAGGGCAGGGCGACGATGGTGATCTGCCGCCCCGCCGTGCTCACCAGGTTGCCGCTCCAGATCAGCCGGTAGTCGCGGGAGAGGCGCAGCGGGGTGATGTCGGTGGCGACGGCGGAGAGCAGGCGCGCGGCGCGGCCGCCGCGACGGGCGGGCTGCGGGTCCAGGCTCACGGCTCGGAGAGTCTGCCTCCACCGGGCGGCGGACCGCGCGGCTAGGATTGCGGACCGATGACGGCGCTCCTCGCCCTGAGCTGCCAGTCGGGCAGCAGCAGCCCGTTCCTGCGGGTCTGCACCGCGATCAGCAGCTCGGGGTTCCCCGGCTCCGACGTCGTCGGGGTGGTGGTCCAGAACGCCATCCAGGCGCTGGTGCTCTTCGTCATCGTCGTCGCGGTCGGCCGCTTCCTGCGGCGCTTCACCACGCGAGCGCTGCAGCGGACCGGCGCCGACGCGCAGGTGCGCACGCTGGTCAACAACGTCTTCACCATCGTCACCCTGACGGTGGCGGTCTTCGCCGCGCTGACCGCCGGCGGGCTGAGCATCAACGTGCTGCTCACCTTCGGCGGCCTCACCTCGCTGGCCCTGGGCCTCGCCTTCCAGGACCTGCTGCGCAACATCCTGGCTGGCATCTTCCTGCTCATCGAGCGGCCCTTCCGGATCGGCGACTGGATCACCGTCGCCGACCAGAGCGGCTCGGTGCAGACCATCCAGCTGCGCACCACGGCGCTGCGCACCGCCGACGGCCGGCTGGTCATCCTGCCCAACCTGAGCGCCTTCTCCAGCCCGGTGGTGAACAGCACCGCCTACGACGTGCGCCAGTTCAGCGTGGCCCTGCGGCTGCCTGGCGGCGCCGGCCTGGAGGACGCGCTCGGCACGGTGCGCCAGGTGGTCGAGGGCAACCCGGCGGTGTCCAAGGAGCCCAAGCCGTTCCTCCAGCCGCGGCTGGACAACGACGGCGGGGTGACCCTGACCGTGCGCTACTGGGTCGAGTACCGCAGCAACAACCCCGACGCGCTGAGCGCCGAGCTGGTCGCCGCCCTCCACGCGGCGTTGGGGCCCTGGCCGCAGCTGCCGCCGGGGCCGCCGCAGCCGGGGGTCACGGCGGGCTGACGCCGCGGCCACCGGCTCGTGACACGGGGACGCGCAAGAAACGCGCTTGCCTGGTCGTCTCCCATTGCACCAACAGGCACCCACCCGCGCTGCGGCCGCCACCAGGTGACGGCCGCAGCGTCGTTCACATCAGCGCCGCCGAGCCGCCGTCGCGCCGCCCGGCCTTGCGCGAGGGGAATGGGCGAGGGGGCCGCCCCGGGGCACCGGCTCCGGGGCGCCGCTCCCTTCACGAGCAGTGCGTCAGCCGCGCTCGTCCATGGGCACGTAGGCTCGCCGCGGCTGGCCGAGGTAGACCTGGCGGGGCCGGGCGATCTTCGTCTCCGGGTCGGTGATCATCTCCTCCCACTGGGCCAGCCAGCCGGCGGTGCGGGGGATGGCGAAGAGCACCGGGAACATGTCGGTGGGGATCTTCAGCGCCTTGTAGATGAGCCCGCTGTAGAAGTCGACGTTGGGATACAGCTTGCGGGAGACGAAGTACTCGTCCTCCAGCGCGATCCGCTCCAGCTCCATGGCGATGTCGAGCAGCGGGTCGGTGCCGGTGACCGCGAAGACCTGGTCGGCCATCTGCTTGATCACCTTGGCGCGCGGGTCGTAGTTCTTGTAGACGCGGTGGCCGAAGCCCATCAGCCGCTCCTTGCCCTGCTTCACCCCGTCGATGAACGGCCCGACGTTGTCACGGCTGCCGATGCGCTCGAGCATGCGCAGCACCGCCTCGTTTGCGCCGCCGTGCAACGGTCCGTAGAGCGCCGCGATGGCGGCGGCGGTGGTCGAGTAGGGATCGGGCTGCGACGAGCCCACCGAGCGCATCGCGTTGGCGCTGCAGTTCTGCTCGTGGTCGGCGTGGAGGATGAAGAGGACGTCGAGGGCGCGCTCGATCTCCGGCACCGGCCGGTAGCGCGGCTCGACCATCCGGAACATCATCGAGAGGAAGTTGCCGACGTAGCGGAGGTCGTTGTCGGGCAGGACGTAGGGGAAGCCCATCGAGTGGCGGTAGCACATCGCCGCCAGGGTGGGCATCTTGGCGATGAGCCGCCAGATCGAGATGCGCCGCTGCTCGGCGTCCTTGATCTGCGTCGCCTGCGGGTAGAAGGTGGCCAGGGCGCCGACCGTGGAGAGCAGCATCGCCATGGGATGCGCGTCGTGGTGGAAGCCGCCCATGAACCGCTTGACGTTCTCGTGGACCATGGTGTGGATGCGGATGTCGCGCTCCCACTCCTCCTCCTGCGCGGCGTCGGGCAGCTCGCCGTGCACCAACAGGTAGGCAACCTCCAGGAAGGTGCTCTTCTCGGCCAGCTCCTCGATGGGATAGCCGCGGTAGAGGAGCACGCCCCTGTCACCGTCGATGTAGGTGATGCGTGAGGTGCACGACGCCGTGTTGAGGAAGGCGGGGTCGTACGACATCAGGCCGGGGTCGTCGTCGGAGACGGTGATCTTGCGGAGCTCGGTGGCATGGATCGCGCCGTTCTCGACGGGGATCTCGTAGCTCCGGCCGGTGCGGTTGTCGGTGACCGTCAGCGTATCGGGCATGGACCGGGAGTCTGGCACGCCTGCACCGGGGTTCCGGGTAGGCTCCCTCCGATGAGCGGTCAGCCCTGGGAGCGCGACGGGCGGCGATCCGGCTTCGCCCACGCCATGGGAGTGCGGGTGGTCTCCGGGGAGGCGGGCGAGGCGGTGGTCGAATGCGACGTCGGCCCCGACCACCTCAACATCGGCGGCAGCGTCCACGGCGGCGTGGTCTGCACCCTGGTCGACGTGGCCGTGGCCGTGGCCTGCCACTCCCTCGACGCCGGCGGCTCGCGCCGGGCCATGGCCACCACCGAGCTGAGCGTCACCTTCCTCCAGGCGTCGAGCGCCGGGCCGCTGAGCTGCCGGGCGCGGATCCGGCGGCGCGGCCGCTCGCTGGCGGTCGGCGAGGCCGAGGTGACCGACGCGTCGGGCCGGCTGCTGGCGGTGGGCCGGGCCACCTACCTGGTGGGCGGGGCGCGACCCGAGCCGGGCGGCGTCGAGGCGGACGACGCCATGGAGCTGCGCGACTCCTAGTCGAGGCGGCCCCGCGGCGCCAGACGTTTACTGACCGCCGGTCAGTGGTTGCGATGCGCGGATTGCGACGTGATTGCTGACTGATGGTCAGGAATTCTCTGTCACAAGCAGGCGCATCTCCCCGTGATAATGTGCGCGCGCCTGCGCGGCGCAAGCCCTTGTGGCAGTCCACAGAAAAGGCCGTGATGGCGGACCACGCTTGAGTGACCTCTATGCACGCGCGGGACCGGAGGTCAGCGCCACGACACGCGAACGAATCCTGCACGCAGCCAACGACATGTTCGCTCGCCAGGGTTTCTCGCGCGTGTCGATGCGTGCCGTCGCAACCGCGGCAGGCGTCACCAAGCCCGCGCTCTACTACTACTTCAAGGACAAGGAGTCCCTCTTCGAGGAGTGCCTCGCCGCCTTCAACGAGGAGATGGAGTCGACGATGCGGGCGGCGACGTCGCGGCCGGGGCGCGCCGACATCCGCCTGCGCGCCGTCGCCGAGGCGCTGCTGGCAGGTTCGCCGTTCCATCCGGTGCGCGTCCACGACGAGCTGGCGGAGCACGTCTCGGGGGGACTGCGCCGGCGGCTGCGCGCCACCTTCCAGACCGTCGTGGTGGCGCCGGTCACCGACATGTTCACCGAGCTGCAGCGCGCCGGGGTCCTGCGCGACGGCGTGACGCCGGGCATGGCGGCGGCGGTCCTGATCGGCATCTGCATGGCCTTCCTGCGGCCCGACGGGGACTCCTGGGCGCCGCTGCCCCTGGGCCGTGGCGCGGAGGGGCGCGAGGCGGCCGACCTCGTCGCCGACCTGGTGCTCCGCGGCGTGGCCGCCTAGAAGAGGCCCCGGCGCCGCCCCCAGCCGCCGCCCCGGCCCAGCGGACGCCCGCCGCTCAGCAGGCGCAGCAGCGAGAGGAGGATGGCCGCGCCGATGAAGGCGACCACGATGCTGCCCAGGAACTCGTACTGGTACCCGGGCGTCAGGTGGTTCATCAGCGCACCGCCGATGACGGCGCCGGCGACGCCGACCACCAGGTCGCCCAGGCAGCCGAGGCCGCGTCCCTCGACGATCCGCGAGGCCAGCGCACCGGCGACCAGCCCGATGACGATCCAGGCGATCAGGCCATGGGAGTCGACGGTCATGGTCCGGACGCTAGCATGGCGGTCCATGCCGGACATCCCCGCCGCGCTGCGCGAGGCCGCGGAGCTGCTGCTCGACCGCCGCCAGCTCATCGACCGCCCCCTCGCCGAGCGCCTCGCCGCGCTCCCCGACGACGACCTCCCCGAGCTCATCCAGCTCGCCCACCGCGTCCGCCTCGCCTGGATGGGGCCGGCGGTGGAGGTGGAGTCGATCATCTCGGCGAAGACGGGCGGCTGTCCCGAGGACTGCACCTTCTGCTCGCAGTCGGCGCGCTACACCACCGAGGTGGTGCGCGAGCCGATGCTTCCCACGGCGCAGCTGGTCGAGCTGGCGCGGCGCACGCGCGCGATGGGGGGCACCGAGTTCTGCATCGTCGTCGCCGTGCGCGGTCCCGACGAGCGGATGATGCGCAACGCCATCGAGGCGGCGCAGGCGATCCGCGAGTCGGTCGACATCGAGGTGGCCGCCTCGCTCGGGCTGCTCCGCGAGGGGCAGGCGGAACGCCTTGCCGCCGCAGGGATCCACCGCTACAACCACAACCTCGAAGCCGGCCCCCGCTTCTTCCCGCAGATCTGCACGACGCACACCTTCGAGGACCGCGTGCGCACCTGCCGCGCCGTCGTCGAGGCGGGCATGGAGCTGTGCAGCGGCGGCATCTTCGGCATGGGCGAGACCTGGGAGGACCGCCTCGACCTCGCCTTCGTGCTGCGCGAGCTGAGCGCGCGCGAGATCCCCTGCAACTTCCTCAACCCGCGTCCCGGCACGCCGCTCGGCGAGACGGAGCTGATGCGGCCGCTCGACGCGCTGCGCTGCGTCGCCGTCTTCCGCTGCGTCATCCCCGACTCCGTGCTGCGCTACGCGGGGGGCCGCGAGGTGGTGCTGCGCGACCTGCAGGCCTACGGCATGCTGGCCGGCGCCAACGGGCTGATCGTCGGCAACTACCTGACCACACTGGGGCGCAGTGCCGAGGTCGATCTCGCCATGCTCGCCGACCTGGGCATGCCCGTCGCCGCCGCGCCGCTCACCGGCACGCAGGGGATGCGCGGGGTCCCGGCCTAGTCCGTCCCCGCCAGGCGGATGGCGGTGGCGGCCATGCCCAGCGCGCCGACGCGCAGCGACTCCTCGTCGATGGTGAAGTCGGGGGCGTGGTGCATCGGAGGGATGCGGGCGCCGGGGGCCGCTCCGACGAAGAAGTGCACGCCGGGAACGCGCTGCAGGAAGAAGCTGATGTCGTCGCTGGGCGGCATCGGCGGCAGGTCGAGGACGTGGCCCGCGCCGAGCAGCGGCTCGCAGGCCGCCCGCCACGCGGCCACGGCGTCCTCGTCGTTGACCACGGCGGGGACGGCCTCGGGAAGCTGGGTGTCGACCTGCACCGAGAAGTCGTCGGCGACGCGGGCGCAGACGTCGTGGAGGCGGTCGAGCGTGGTGTTGCGCTGCTCGCCGGTGAAGGTGCGGATGGTGCCCTCCAGCATCGCGGTGCGCGGCACCACGTTGCTGGCCTGTCCGGCGCGGATCAGCCCCGCGCTGCAGGCGCAGCCGACGTCCTCGAACTCCAGACCTTCGGCCACGGTTGGCAGCAACGTCGAGAGCGCCGAGATGGCCAGCACCACGTTGCCGTCGCGCCCCGCCATCGAGCCGTGGCCGCCGCGGCCGCTCACGGTGACGCGGAAGAACTGCGCGGAGGACATGGCCACCCCCGCGCGCGCCCCGACCAGCCCGGTGCTCAGCAGCGTGGCCAGGTGCAGCGACACCATCCGCTCCGGCTGGGGTGCGTCGAGGACGCCGCCGCGCAGCATGTGCGGCGCGCCGGGATCGGCGATGTCCTCCTCGGCGGGCTGGAAGAGCAGCACGTACTCGCCGGGGAGCGACTCGGCCCGCGCCGCCAGCGTCGAGGCGACGCCGAGGAGGATGGCGGTGTGCCCGTCGTGGCCGCACGCGTGCATCACGCCGTCGGCGCGGGAGCGCCAGGGCACGTCGACCTCCTCCTGGAGCGGCAGCGCATCGATGTCGGCGCGGAGCAGGACGCTGCGCCCGGGCGCGCCGCCGCGCAGCCGGTACACGGCGCCGGTCGGCGTCGGGCAGGGCAGCTCCTCCAGCCCCAGCGCGCGCAGCTGCCCGGCGATCAGCCGGCTGGTGGCCGACTCACGGTGCGACAGCTCGGGTTCGGCATGCACGGCGCGGCGCACGTCGACGATCTCGTCGAAGCGCGCATCGACCAGGGTGCGCAGGTCGGCGGCGGCGATGCCGGTCGTGTCGGGCCTCTAGACCGCCCGCAGGATCTCGTCGCGCAGGCCGGGGTACTTCTTGAGGTAGTCGGCCCGCTCCGCCTTGAAGCGCTCCACCAGCGCGTCGTACTCCTCGAGGCGGCCCTGGCGCTCGTAGAGCCGGCGCGGCTGCAGCAGCTCCTCGTCCTCGACGCCGGGGACGGCGCTGGCCACCTCGTAGTCGAAGTCGGGATCGCGGGTCCACTCGATGGTGCCCTCGGCGATGCCCTTGACCACGGCGCTCGACACCGGGATGGTCATCTTCTTGCTGCGCTCGTCCTGCGCGCCGCCGCCGATGCGGCCGGTGTTGAGCAGGAAGACCTCGAAGCCGGCGTCGTCGAGCAGCTCCAGGAAGCGGTTGCCCTGCATGGCGTGGAGCAGCGGGAAGAAGGGGTTGGTGCCGGGGACGCGCAGGAACTTGCCCATCTCGTCCTTGCCGCCGGCGCTGGTGCCCTGCGTCTCGCCGAGCATGAAGTAGGCCGCTGCCTGCTCGCGGTTGAGGCGGGCGACGGCCGGGATGATGTTCTCGTTGCGGTTGAGGATGAGCAGCTGGTTGACCTTCTTCAGCTCGCGTGCATCCTTGGCGATGCCCAGCGCCGACATCCGGAAGACGGCGCGGCCGTTCTGGGTGTAGCCGGTGTCGAAGAAGTCGACCTCGCCCCTGTCGTTCTGGGAGACGTTCTCCAGGTAGGCGTCCGGCTTGGTGACCGCGCCGTGGATGGCGGGCTCGTCCTTGGGGTCGAGCGCGAAGGTCTTGGCGAAGCAGCCGTTCTCGGTCGCCACCACGTGGCCGCCGGGGTAGAGGGCGACGAAGTCGTCCTGCACCGGCTGGCTGTTGTTCTGGCGGGTGAAGGTGGTGGTCGTCTTGCCCGTTCCGGAGAGGCCGACGATGAGCATGGTCTGGTCGCCGCGCCGGGTTGGGATCTGCTTGCACCCGGCGTGGAGGGAGAGGCCGCCGCGGCTGTAGGTCAGCGC
>DASRDZ010000003.1:0-64403 GCA_035652335.1 Candidatus Dormiibacterota bacterium | reverse complement strand
CTGCAGCGAGGCCAGCCCGCGATCGACCTCGTCGGTGCCCACCTCGCCGTCCTTCTCGATCTTGCGGATGTGCTCGACCTCGTCGCGGCGGATGTTGCGGATGGCCACCCGCGCCGCCTCGGCCTTCTGCTTGGCCATCTTGACGAACTCCTTGCGCCGCTCCTCGGTGAGCTGCGGGATGGGGATGCGGATCAGGGTGCCGTCGTTGGAGGGGTTGAGCCCAAGCTCGCTCTTCTGCAGCGCCTTCTCGATGCCGGCGATGGCGCTGCGGTCGTAGGGCTGGATCACGAGGAGGCGGGCCTCGGGCGCGGTGATGTTGGCCAGCGACTGCAGCGGCGTCGGGGTGCCGTAGTACTCGACCTGGAGGCGGTCGACCAGCGCCGGGGTGGCGCGGCCGGTGCGGATGCTGGCCAGGTCCTTGTGCAGCGCCTCGATGCTCTTCTCCATGCGCTGCTCGGCGTCCTTCAACCAGTCGTCGATCATGGTGCGGGCTCCGGTGCGGCGGTCTCGTTGTCGTCGACCAGGGTGCCGATGTCCTCCCCCAGCACCACGCGCTCGATGCTGCCCTCGCTGAGCAGGTCGAAGACGACGATGGGGGTGCGGTTGTCCATGCAGAGGGTGAGCGCCGTGTTGTCCATGACGGTGAGGCCGCGGTTGAGCACCTCCATGTAGGAGAGGTGGTGCAGGCGCTGCGCCGTGGAGTCCTTCATCGGGTCGGCGGTGTAGATGCCGTCGACCTTGGTGGCCTTGAGCAGCACCTCGGCGCCGATCTCGGCGGCGCGCAGGGCGGCGGTGGTGTCGGTGGTGAAGAACGGGTTGCCGGTCCCCGCGCCGAGGACGACCACGCGCCCCTTCTCCATGTGGCGGATGGCCCGCCGCGGGATGAAGGGCTCGGCCACCTGGTGCATGGCGATGGCACTCTGCACCCGGCACTGCAGGCCGCGGCGCTCCAGCGCGTCGCGCAGCGCCAGGGCGTTGATCATGGTGGCCAGCATGCCCATGTAGTCGCCGGTGACCCGGTCGATCCCGTGGGCGCTCGCCTCCATGCCGCGCACGATGTTGCCACCTCCGACCACAACCGCCACCTGCACCCGGTGGTCGACGACGCGCTCGATCTGCGCCGCGATGAAGGTGGCGACGGCGGGGTCGATGCCGTAGGCGAGGTTGCCCATCAGGGCCTCGCCGCTCAGCTTGAGGACGACGCGCGACCAGCGCGGCGTGCCCTTGGGCAGGCGCTCGACCCTGCCGGTGGTGGCCACCTCGACCTCACCCGCCACGGCGGCTACTCGCCCGGCGCCTGGCCGTTCGGCGACTCGCCGTCGGCCCCGGCCGTCTCCCCCACCGCGAAGCGGGCGAAGCGGGCCACGGTGACGTTCTCACCGAGCTTGGCGATGGCCTCGCCGATGAGCTTCTGGACCGTCTTCTTGGGCTCGCGGATGTAGGGCTGCTCGAGCAGGCAGACCTCAGCGTAGAAGGCGTCCAGCTTGCCGCCGATGATCTTGTCCTGGATGTTCTCCGGCTTGTCGGCCACCTGGGCGCGGTAGACCGACCTCTCCCGCTCCACCAGCTCCGCCGGCACGTCCTCGCGCCGCACGTACTGCGGGGACGCGCCCGCGATGTGCAGGGCGATCTCGTGGGCGAGGTGCTTGAAGTCGTCGGTCTTGGCGACGAAGTCGGACTCGCAGTTGACCTCGACGAGGACGCCGACGCGCCCCACCCCGCCGGAGTGGTGCACGTACGCCTCGACGACGCCCTCGCTGGTGGCGCGGCCCGCCTTCTTGGCGGCGCGCGCCAAGCCGTGCTCGCGCAGGTAGTCCTTGGCGCGCTCGATGTCGCCGTTCGACTCGACGAGGGCGCGCTTGGCGTCCATCATGCCGGCCCCGGTCATGTCCCGGAGCTGCTTCACCTGTGCCGCGCTGATCTCGGCCACGCTCTGTCTCTATGCCTCCTCGGCGGTCGCCAGGACGGGCTGGTCGGCCTCCTCCTCGGCGACGTTGTCCGACTGCTCCTCGCGCTGCGCCGCAGCGGCCGCCTCGGCCTCGGCACGGGCGCGCTCCGCCTCCTCCGCCTCGCGCGCCTCGGCGGCGGCCGCCTCCTCGCGCTCGCGCAGCTCGCGCTCGCCGAGCAGCTGCTGGCCCTCGACGATGGCGTCGGTGAGCAGGTTGGTGATCAGGCGCACGCTGCGGATGGCGTCGTCGTTGCCGGGGATGACCTTCTGGATCAGGTCGGGGTCGCAGTTGCTGTCGACGATGGCCACAACCGGGATGCCCAGCTTGTTGGCCTCGCCGACGGCGAGGCGCTCCTTGCGGCAGTCGACCACGTAGAGCGCGCCGGGCAGGCGCTTCATGTTGACCATGCCGCCGAAGTTGCGCTCCAGACGGTCGAGCTCGTCCTCCAGGACGTTCGCCTCCTTCTTGGTCATGCGCTCGAAGTCGCCGCGGTCGCGGACGGCGCGCAGCTCCTGGAGACGGCGCAGCTGGCGCTGGATGACCTGGAAGTTGGTCAGCATGCCGCCCATCCAGCGATGGGTGACGTGGAACTGGCCGCTGCGCTCGGTGGCCTCCTGGATGGTGTCCTGGGCCTGCTTCTTGGTGCCGACGAAGAGGATCTTCTCGCCGCGGGCCACCAGGTCGCGGGCGAAGTCGCAGGCCTCGTCGAGCAGCGTCTGGGTCTGGGCCAGGTCGATGATGTGGATGCCGTTGCGCGCAGTGAAGATGTACTGGCGCATCTTGGGGTTCCACCGGCTGGTCTGGTGGCCGAAGTGGACCCCGGCCTCGAGCAGCTGGCGGAGGGTGGCGACGGGCATGTCCCGTTCCTCCTTGGTGTGGGGTTGTGGTCCTCCGCCCCCGGTCGTGAGCCTGGCGATCACCCCGCGGTGGGCGGGGCACCCGTCGCGCAGGCGGCCGGGGGCGTGTGAAATCGACCCGCCGGAGCGGGCCGTGGGCACGGATTCTAGCAGCGGTGCCTCCGCGGGGCGCCCCGGCCGGCTCAGAGCACGTAGCGGCGCAGGTCCTCGTTGCGCACCAGGTCGGCGAGGCGGCGGCGGACGTACTCGGCGTCGACCGTCACCGTCCGGCCGGCGTGCTCCTCGGCGTCGAAGGAGAGCTCCTCCAGCACCTTCTCCATGATGGTGAAGAGGCGGCGGGCGCCGATGTTCTCGTCCTGCTCGTTGACCACCGCCGCCTGGTGGGCCAGCTCGTCGAGCCCGTCGGGGGCGAACTCGAGGGTGACGTCCTCGGTGGCCAGCAGCGCCGCGTACTGCTTGGTCAGCGCGTTGCCGGGCTCGACGAGGATGCGCTTCAGGTCGTCCTCGCTGAGCGGCTTCAGCTCGACGCGGATGGGGAAGCGGCCCTGGAACTCGGGGATGAGGTCGCTGGGCTTGGCGACGTTGAAGGCGCCGGCGGCGACGAAGAGGATGTGGTCGGTGCGCACCGCACCGTAGCGCGTGTGCACGGTGGAGCCCTCGACCAGCGGCAGCAGGTCGCGCTGCACGCCCTCGCCGCTGACGTCGGGACCGTGCTCCGCGGAGCGGGCGCCGGTGATCTTGTCGACCTCGTCGACGAAGACGATGCCGGCGTCCTCGACCGCCTTGATGGAGTCGTCGTAGAGGCGGTCCATGTCGACCAGGCGGTCGGTCTCCTCCTGGGTGAGCACGTTGCGCGCGTCGGCGACGGTCATGCGGCGCAGGCGCTTGCGCGGTGGCGCCATCTGGGAGAAGAAGTCGCTGAGCGCGTAGCCGATCTCCTCGGCGCCGCTGCCGCTGAACGCCTCCATCACCGGCTGGTAGGGCTCCTCCACCTCGATCTCGATCTCACGGTCGTCGAGCTTCTTGGCGGCAAGCTTCCTGAGCAGCTGGCGCCGGCGCAGGCGGCGACGGCGGCGACGCTGCTCGTCGTCCGCGGCCGGCTGTGTCGGCTGCTGCGGCGCGGGGTCGGGCGCGCCGTCGGCGCCCTGGGGCGGCGGCGCCGTCTCGGCGGGGCGCCTGGCGGCGTCCTTGCGCTCCTCGGCGTCGAGCAGGCAGTCGACGATGCGCTCCTCGGCCAGCTCGCGCGCCCGGTCCTCGACCTCCTCGATGCGGTCGTTCTGCAGGTCGGTGATGGTCTGCTCCAGCAGGTCGCGGATGATCGACTCGACGTCGCGGCCGACGTACCCGACCTCGGTGAACTTGGTGGCCTCGACCTTGATGAAGGGCGAGTTGGTGAGGCGGGCGAGGCGGCGGGCGATCTCCGTCTTGCCCACCCCGGTGGGGCCGATCATGAGGATGTTCTTGGGAAGCACCTCGTCGCGCATCTCGTCGGGGAGGCGCTGGCGGCGGACCCGGTTGCGCAGGGCGATGGCGACGGAGCGCTTGGCCTGGGACTGGCCGATGATGAAGTCGTCGAGGCGGCGGACGATCTCGGCGGGGCGGAGGTCGTCGGGGGAAGGCTCCTCCGCGGCGGCCTCCGCGGGAGGCGCCGCCGGGGCGGGCTCCTGAGGCTCGGGCTCCTGCTGGAATTGCGCCGCGGGGGCCTCTGCTTCCTGGGAAGTCATGTCTGTCGCGGCGCCGGTAGCGTGCACCGGCTCGGCAGGAGTCGACGTGAGCTGCTCGCTCACGACCCCGCTCCCACCGTCTCCACGGTGACGTGCTCGTTGGTGTAGATGCACAGCGTCGCCGCGATCTCCAGCGCTCGCCGCGCCACCTCCTCCGCAGTTTGTGCCGTGTGCTGCAGCAACGCCTTGGCCGCCGCCTGGGCGTAGGGGCCGCCGCTGCCGATCGCCACCACGTCGTCGTCGGGCTCGATCACCTCGCCCTCGCCGCTGAGCAGGAGGATCTGGTCGGCGTCGGCGACGATGAGCATGGCGTCGAGGTGGCGCAGGTACTTGTCCATGCGCCACTCCTTGCTCAGCTCGACGGCGGCACGCAGCAGGTTGCCCTGGTGCTTCTCGAGATGCTGCTCGAACTTGTCGAAGAGGGTGAAGGCGTCGGCGACCGCACCGGCGAAGCCGACGACGACGGTGTCGCGGTGGAGGCGGCGCACCTTGGTGGCGCGCTGCTTCATCACCACGTCGCCGACGGTCACCTGGCCGTCGCCCGCCACCGCGACGCGGCCGTCGCGCTTGACCGCGACGATGGTGGTGGCGCGAATGCGCCGGCCCTGGTTCACGGCTGGGATGCGACGGGCTCCTTCTCCGGAGCGGTCGCGCTCTTGGGCGGTCGATAGCGGCACTTCGGGTAGCCGGAGCAGCTCACGAAGGGGCCGAAGCGGCCCTGGCGCTTGACCAGCGGCTTGCCGCAGTCGGGGCACTCCTCTCCCGTCGGCTCGGGCGCGGGGCGCGACGCGGCGGCGCCGGCGCCGCCCTCTCCGGCGGAGTCCTTGGCGGCTCCGCTCTTCTGGATGTAGCGGCAGCTCGGGTACCCGGTGCAGCCGATGAACGGCCCGCGCCGGCTGCTGCGTCGGGCCAGCGGCTTGCCGCACTCGGGACAGGTGCCGAGGTCCTCCTGGACCACCTGCACCGTGCGCGCCGCAGCCGCGCCGTCGGGCGCGACGCCGTCGGCGTCTCCCTCGGCGACCACCACCTGCACGTCGCCCTTGATGTAGCGGCAGGACGGATAGCCGCTGCAGCCGACGAACGGCCCGCGGCGCCCCTGGCGGACGACAAGCTCCTTGCCACAGGTGGGGCACATCTCGCCGGTGGGCACGGGCTCGGACCTGTCCTTGCCCTTGATGTACTTGCAGTCGGGGTAGCGCGAGCAGCCGACGAACTTCCCGTAGCGACCTTCGCGCTCGACCAGCTCGCCCTCGCCGCACTCGGGACACATCTCGCCGGTCGCCTTGGCGGGTACCTTGACGCGCTCCATGGTGGTCTCGGCGGTGGCGATGGTCTCCGCGAAGGGCGTGTACCACTCGGCGATGGTGGGCACGTACTCGCGCTGGCCCTCCTCGATGCCGTCGAGGCGCTTCTCCATGTCGGCGGTGAAGGCGACGTCGACGATGTCGGGGAAGTGCTGGCGCAGCAGGGTGTCGACCGTCTTGCCCAGCTCCGTGGGATGCAGGCGGCGCTCCTCCTGGACCACGTACTTGCGCTCCTGGATGACCTCGATGGTCGGCGCGTACGTCGAGGGGCGCCCGATGCCGCGCTCCTCCAGCTCCTTGATCAGCGACGCCTCGGTGTAGCGCGGTGGCGGTTGGGTGAAGTGCTGCTCGCGCTTCAGCTCGGTGCAGGCCAGCGAGTCGTTCTGCTGCAGCGGCGGCAGGCTGCGGTCGTCCTTGTCGTCCTCGCGACGCCACACCCGGGTGAAGCCGTCGAAGCGCAGCACGCTGCCGGTGGCGCGGAAGACGTAGTCGCCTGCCTCGATGTCGACGCGCGTGGTGTCGAAGCGGGCCGCCGCCATCTGCGACGCGACGAAGCGCCGCCAGATCAGCTCGTAGAGCCTGGCCTGCTGGGGCGTCAGCAGCTTGGCGATGCTGTCCGGGGTGCGGGTGACGTCGGTGGGACGGATCGCCTCGTGGGCGTCCTGCACGTTGGCGTTGGGGTTCTGCTTGGCGGCGCGGGGTGCGCCCTTGCGGACGTACTCCTTTCCGTATGCCTCGGTGATGTGCTCCGCGGTGGCGTCGCGGGCGAGGTCGCTGATGCGCGTCGAGTCGGTGCGCATGTAGGTGATCAGGCCGGTGGGGCCGTCGCCGACGTCGACGCCCTCGTAGAGCTCCTGGGCGATGCTCATCGTCCGCTTCGGCGGGAAGCGCAGGCGGGTGCTGGCGTCCTGCTGCAGGGTGGAGGTGGTGTAGGGCAGCGGCGCCTGGCGGCTCACCTCCTTGGCCTCGATGGCGGTGACGGTGAACGCCGGCGTGCTGCTGCCGGGCCTTCCGTCCTGGTCGACGCCGAGCCGCCGCATGACCTCCAGCGCCTCGGCCTCGGTGCCGATCTCCAGCTTCTCGCCGTCCTTGCGCTGCGCGTAGAGGCGGGCGGTGACGGTGTCGCCGTCCTTGGTCAGGACGGCGTCGACGGTCCAGGACTCCTTTGGGACGAAGGCCTCGATCTCGTTCTCGCGGTCGACCACGAGGCGGACGGCGACGCTCTGCACCCGCCCGGCGCTGAGCCCGGTGCGCACCTTGCGCCAGAGCAGCGGGCTGAGCCGGTAGCCGACGAGGCGGTCGATGACCCGGCGCGCCTCCTGGGCGGCGACCAGGTCGCGGTCGATCTTGCGGGGCTGCCGCATCGCCGCCTGGACGGCGGGACGGGTGATCTCGTGGAAGACGATGCGGTCGGGGTCGCGCAGGCCGAGCGCCTGGGCGACGTGCCAGGCGATCGCCTCACCCTCGCGGTCGGGGTCGGCGGCGAGGAAGACGTTGGAGGCGGTTTTGGCCGCCTTGCGCAGCTCCTTGATCTGCGTCTCCTTGCCCTTGATCACCTCGTACTGAGGCTCGAAGCCGTGGTCGACGTCGACGCCGAGCTTCGACTTGGGCAGGTCGCGGACGTGCCCCATCGAGGCCTTGATGGTGTAGTCCGAGCCGAGGAACTTGGCGAGGGTTCGCGCCTTGCTCGGCGACTCGACGATGATCAGGTTGCTGGCCATGGACCCGGTGTGTTCTCCGCGAAGGGCAGGGCGCGGTGCTGCTGGCCGCGGCGCGCGGCCGATCATAACAGCGGCCTCCGAACCGTCCAGGGAGGTCGCTCCAGCGTGATACCCCGGTGGGCGACGCCGTCAACCACGGCTCTTGGCCCGGGGTGGCTGGGCAGTATGCGCCCCGGGTGCCGCGGCCGCGTCCCTGAGGACCAGGCCGCCGGGGAGGGTGCGGACGTGGCCCTGGAGCTCCAGCTCTGCGAGCTGGGCGGCGAGCTCACTCGGACTGAGGCACAGGGTGGCGCCGAGTCTGTCGGGGTGGACGGGTTCGTGGCCGAGACGGCTGAGGAGCGCGGCGGCCGTGCGGGTGAGCGGCGCTGCGTGCGGGTCGGTGAGGGGCTGGCGCCGGCGGCTGCCCCTCGCGAGGAACGCCTGCGGCAGGGCGAGGCGGGCACGGCCGGCGGTGCGGTCGAGGGCCTCGGCAAGGGCGTCGACGGCGACCAGGTCGGCCGTCTCCAGCAGCGGGGTGGCCCCGTCGCGGATGAGGCGGTTGGCGCCGGCGCTGCGGTCGCTGAGCACCGAGCCGGGCACGGCGAAGATCTCGCGTCCCAGGTCGGCGGCGTGGCGGGCGGTGCTCAGCGCGCCGCTGCGATCGCTCGCCTCCACCACCACGACGGCGACGGCCAGCGCGGCGATGATCCGGTTGCGGCGGGGGAAGCGCCAGGGCGCGGGCACGGTGCCGGGTGGTTCCTCGGTGACCACGGCGCCGGCCGCGGCGATGCGGTCGCGGAGGTGGCGATGGGCGGCGGGATAGCAGATGTCGACGCCGCAGCCGAGCACGGCGACGGTGGGACCGCCGGAGTCGAGCGCGCCGAGGTGGGCGGCGCCGTCGATCCCCAGGGCCATGCCGCTGACCACCGGGATGCCGGCGGCGGCGAGGTCCGCGCCGAGGCGGCGGGCGATCTCCAGGCCGGCATGGGTGGCGACCCGGGATCCCACCACCGCGACGCGCGGAGCGGATGGGATGCCGTCGCCGAGCACCCAGAGCTCGGGCGGGGTCAGCTCGAGGTGCTCCAGCTCGCGCGGCCAGCCCTCCCCGCCGCGCGGGACGTGGCGGATGGGTCCGAGGCTCATCGTGGCGCCTCACCGCGGTGGCGGAGCGCCTCGCCGACGGCGGCCTCGCCCACGCGCTCGTCCCCTGCCAGGTCGGCGATGGTCCGGGCGACGCGGAGGACGCGGTGGAAGGCGCGGGCGCTGAGCTGGAGGCGGTCGCCGGCGACGGAGAGCAGGCGCGCCGCCGCGGGCGTGGGGTCCGCCGCGGCGAGGAGGAGGACGCCGTCGAGGTCGGCGTTGAGGTGGGAGGCGGGCTTGGCGGGGATGGCGCCACCACCGTGGAGGACGGACGCCGCCCGGCGCTGCCGCCGGGTCGCGGATTGGCGATCGCTGTCGAGCAGCTCGGTGTTGCGCTCCACCTGCCTGCTGCGGGCGGCCGTGACGCGGCTGCGCGCGGGCTGCGAGGAGTCGTCCGGGGTCTGCTCGGGGAAGAGCACCTCGTAGGGCTGGCGGGGCACCTGGACGACGAGGTCGATGCGGTCGCGAACAGGACCGCTGAGGCGGGCGTGGTAGCGCTGCAGCTGAGTGAGGCTGCAGTTGCAGCGCCGGGTCTCGTCGCCGAGGTAGCCGCAGGGGCAGGGGTTGGCGGCACCGACCAGGGTGAAGGCCGCGGGGTAGGTGACGCTGCCGCGCGCCCGGCCGACGGTGATCCTGCGCTCCTCCAGCGGCTGCCTGAGCGCCTCGAGGAGCGGGCGAGGGAACTCGCACAGCTCGTCGAGGAAGAGGACGCCGCGGCTGGCCAGGCTGATCTCGCCGGGCTGGGCGAAGCCGCTGCCGCCGCCGACCAGCCCGGCTCTGGAGATGGAGTGGTGGGGCGCCCGGAAGGGTGGCCGAAGCGTGGCCGGCGGGCGCTCGCGCAGCGCGCCGCGGAGCGACCAGATCGCGGAGACCTCGAGCGACTCCTCGGTGGACAGGTCGGGGAGCAGGCCGGCGAGGGCGCGGGCGAGCATGGTCTTGCCGGAGCCCGGAGGACCCAGCATGAGCAGGTTGTGGCCGCCGCCGGCGGCGATCTCCAGCGCCCGCTTGGCGTGGGCGTGGCCGCGAACCTGGCTCAGGTCGACGCCACCGTCGTCGGTGCCCGGCTCAGGTGCGCCCTCGTGCTCGGCCGGCGGGAGCGGGCGTGAGCCGTCGAGGTGGAAGACGGCCGCCGGGAGGCTGGGAGCGGCCACGACCTCCAGCTCGTCGACCATCGCGGCCTCCTGCGCGTTGGCGAGCGGGACGACGAGCCGCTTCACCCCGGCCGCCCGGAGCGAGCGCGCCATGGGCAGGACGCCGGTGACCGGGCGCAGGGTGGCGTCGAGCGCCAGCTCGCCGAGCACGGCGGTGCTGTCGAGCGCGATCTCGTGTCGCCCGGCGCAGCGCAGCACGGCCAAGGCGATCGCCAAGTCGTAGGCCGTGCCTTCCTTGGGCACCTCGGCGGGGGCGAGGTTGACGGTCAGCCGGCGTGTGGGGAACTCGAACCCGGCGTTGCGCACCGCCGCCCGGACGCGCTCACGCGCCTCCTGGATGGCCCGGTCGGTGAGCCCGACGATGGTGAAGCCGGGCAGCCCGGCGGCGATGTCGGCCTCGACGGTGATGGGGATGCCGGCCAGGCCCTGGAGGGCGCAGCTCAGTGCAGTCGCGAACATACACTGAGCAGTGTAGCATCACATTGTTGTGTATGCCATCCGGCCGCCGCCGGGCCGCTGCCGTCAGGCGACCTTCCAGACGCGCCAGAGGGCGGAGGGGTCGCTGAGCGGGTCGCCGTGGACGACGAAGAAGTCGGCGGGGCCGCCCTCGCGGATGCGTCCGGCGTCGGGCTCGCCGAGCAGGTCGCCGCCGTGCCAGGTGGCGGCGGCGAGAGCCTCCCACGGCTGCAGGCCCGCGGCGACGAGAGCCTCGACCTCCCACGCCATCTGGTTGGCGCGGGCGGAGCCGCCGCCGAAGTCGGTGCCGGCGCAGATGCGCACGCCGCTGCGATGGGCCAGGGCGATGGAGTGCAGGGCGGCCTCTTCGCGCGCGGCGACGGCGGCGCGGCCTTCGTCGGAGACGAAGCGCGGGATGTCGGTGGTGGTGGCGAAGCTGCGCCACGAGCGCAGCACCGTCAGGGTGGAGACGACCGCGGTGCCGTGCGACGCCAGCGATGCGCAGATGCCGGCGTCGAGCTGCATGCCGTGCTCGATGGAGTCGATCTGCGTCGCGGCGCACTCGCGCGCACCGGGCAGAACCGTGGCGTGCGCAGTCACCTTCGCCCCGCGCGCATGGCAGGCGTCGACGACTCGCGCGACCTCGGTTGCGGTGAACGGGGCGACGTCGCGATCGGGACCGTCCATGTACAGCTTCACCAGGTCGGCGCCCTCGTCGAGCTGCTGCATCGCCGCGGCGAGCAGCCCGTCGCCGTCGTCCACCTCGATGTCGACGCCGACCGGCATGGTGCCCCGCCGCGCCAGCCAGGTCCCCGCGGCGCGCACGTAGGGCCGGTCGCGGCGCCCGCGCCAGCGGTCGCGCACCCCCAGCGACAGGGCGCGCTCGCGACCGTCGTCGGGGTCGACACCGCGGGGCGCGCCGACGTCGCGCGCCCAGCGCACGCCGCTGCGCACCTGCAGGTCGCCGTTGTCCTCGGCGACGCGCATCAACGCGGCGGGCGGGTCGGCGCCGCGCTCGATCCAGTGCGCGCCGCCGGGCAGGGTGAGGTGCGAATGGCAGTCGACCATCCCCGGCACGATGCAGGCGCCGGAGCAGTCGATCACCGCCGCATCACCCGGGTCCTCCTCCCCGTCGCGCGGCCGGATCCACACGATCCGGTCGTCGTGGACCAGGACGCTCAGGCCGAGCCGCAACGACGCCGACGTCCCGTCGGCGAGGACCGCGTCGCGGTACAGCGTTGCCACCACGACGCAGAAGGCTACTCGTCCTGGACCGCGTTCTCGATGTGCTCGGTGCGGCTGACCTGCAGCTTGTCGTCGAGGATCAGCCCGAGCACGTCGATGCGGCAGGGCTGCTTCTGGCGCTTGGTGGAGGCGCGGTACATCTCCAGCAGCGTGCGCAGCTTCTGCCGCTTGCGCGCGTCGACCGCCTCCTCGGGCAGCCCGAAGCCGGTGCCACGGCGCGCCTTGACCTCGACGAGCACCAGGGTCTCGCCGTCCTGGGCCACGACGTCGATCTGGCCGAGCGGTGACCGCCAGTCACGGGCGAGGATCTCCATCCCCTTGTCGCGCAGGAAGGCGAGCGCCGCCGCCTCTCCCGCATGGCCGACGCGGTCCTTGAGCGGACGCGTCGGCGGGAGGGCGGCGGGCGCCTGGCGCTGTCCCCTAGCGATCGGTGGTCTCCGCCGGCTCGGCCTCAGCGTCCTGCGCCGCCTCGGAGTCCGCCATGGCCTCCTCCAGCGCGTCGGCGGCGGCGGCGCCCTCCTCGGTCTCGGGCAGCTCCGCCTCGCGGATCTCCTCCAGCTCGGCGTCGACGTCGGTGATCGTGCCGGCTCCGTCCGAAACCCCGGCGGCGCGCGCGCGGGTCATCTGGCCGCCGCCGATCGGCTCGCGACGCTCGCGGATGCGGGCGCGCTTGCCCACCTTCTCGCGCAGGTAGTAGAGCTTGGCGCGGCGCACGTCGCCGTGGCGGAGCACCTCGATCCGGTCGAGACGGGGCGAGTGCACCAGGAAGGTGCGCTCCACGCCGACGCCGTGGGTGACGCGGCGGACGGTGAAGGTCGCACCGAGACCCGTCTTGCCGCCGAGCGCGATGACCACGCCCTCGAACACCTGGATGCGCTCACGGGTCCCCTCGACGACCTTCACGTGCACGCGCACGGTGTCGCCGCTGCGCAGCACCGGAACCTCGGGCTTCTCCTGCTCGCGTTCGAGCAGGTCGATCACGTTCATCACACACCTCCTGCGGTGGCGGCGTCGCGCACCATGTCGGGACGACGTCGCCTCATTCGTTCGTCACTCTGCTCGCGGCGCCAGCGCTCGATGGCGGCGTGATGGCCGCTGCGCAGCACCTCGGGCACCTCGCGTCCCTCGAAGCTCGCGGGACGCGTGTACAGCGGGGGTTCGAAGCCCCGGTCGGTGAAGGTCTCGTCGCTGAGCGACTCGTGCGATCCCAGCGTTCCCGGGACCAGCCGGGCCACCGCCTCGACCACCACCATGGCGGCCAGCTCGCCGCCGCTCAGGACGTAGTCGCCGATCGACAGCTCCTCGCCGATCTCCTCGCGCGCCCGCTCGTCGACGCCCTGGTAGCGGCCGCAGACCAGCACCACGTGGGACTCGTTCGCGAGCTCCCGCGCATATCCCTGGTCGAAGCGGCGCCCCTGCGGCGACATGAGGACGACCCGCGCCGCGGGATCGGCCTCGCGGAAGGAGCGCACCGCGCGGATCAGCGGCTCGGGCTTGAGCACCATCCCGGGACCGCCGCCGAAGGGGATGTCGTCGACCTGGCGGTGCCGGTCGTCGGTGAAGCCGCGCAGGTCGTGCGCCTGCAGCTCGACCACGCCCTGCTCCAGGGCGCGCCCCACCACGCCGGCGGCGAGCGGGCCAGGGAACATCTCCGGGAAGATGGTGAGCACGTCGACGCGCATCAGTCGCCGTCCTCCGCCCAGGGCGTCACCGTGATCGTGCCACCCGTGACGTCAACGGAGTCGACGTGGGCGCGCACCAACGGGATGCGCCGCTCGCCGCCGCGCTCGTCGCGGACAACCAGCACCGACTGCTCGGGATACTCCTCGACGTCGCCGACTGTGCCGAGCGCCGCGCCGTCGTGCGACGACACCACGCGCAGCCCGACCAGCTGGAAGTCGAACCACTCGTCGTCACCGAGCGTGCGCGCCGCCTCTCGGTCGACGCAGAGATAGGCGCCGTGCAGCGACTCCGCCTTGTTGCGCGTGTCGATCTGCCGCAGCGCCAGGAGCACGTCGCCGTCCGCCACGGGACGCGCCGACGCCACCGTGTAGCCTGCGCCGTCCTCGCCGAACAGCGCCATGCCGGGCGTGAACCGCGACGCGTCGCCGCCCAGCGACTCGCAGCGCAGCTCGCCGCGCACACCGTGGGGACGGCGGACGTGGAGAGCGCGCAGGCGCGGGGGCGTGGCGGTCATCGCGGCGGGCACGGCGTCAGCCCACGTCCACCTGGACGCGCTGGCGATGGCGCAGCCCGGCCGCCCGCACCACGGTGCGGATGGCGTCGATGTTGCGCCCGTTCTTGCCGATCAGCTTGCCCATGTCCTCGGCGGACGCCTTGATCTCGACCACCTGCTGGCGGCCGCCGGGGCGCACCCGCACCGACACCGACTCCTTGTCGTTGACGATGTTCTGGGCGATGAAGAGGGCGAGGTCGCCGAAGTCGGTCACGCCTGCTCCTCCTCGGCGTCCTCGGCGCGCTGCTCGTCGGCGGCGGCCTCGACGGCCTCGGCCTCCTCGGAACCCGCGGCGGGTGCCTCGGCGGCCGGTGCCTCGGCGGCGGGCGCCTCCGCGACCGGTGCGGCCGCGGCGGCGGGCTCCGGTGCGGCCTTGGGCGGCGCCGTCACCACCCGGCGCGACTGCGCACTGCGCTGCAGGACGCCTTCGCGCTCCAGCAGCTTGCGGGCGACGTCGCTGGGGCGTGCGCCGCGGCGCATCCACTCGTGCACCTTCTCGACCTCGATGCGCACGATGGCCGGGTTGGGCAGGGGATCGTAGTAGCCGATCTCCTCGATGAACTTGCCGTCGCGCGGGCTGCGCGAGTCGGCGACGACGAGGCGGTAGAAGGGACGCTTCTTCGCGCCCATCCTCTTGAGTCTGATCTTGACCAAGTCGGCTCCTTTGCGCTGCGACGCAGCGGTGGCGGCTAGACGCCGCCGAGCTGCGTCGGATCCAGTCCCTGCAGGTTCTTCAGCATGCGCATCTTGCCGCGCATGCCCTTGGTGCCCTTGCCACCGCCGAGCTGCTTGAAGAGCTGCTGCATCTGCTCGAAGCCCTTCAGCATCTTGTTGACCTCGGCGATCTCGGTGCCGCTGCCCATGGCGATGCGCTTGCGCCGCGATCCCTTGATGATCTCCGGCTTGCGGCGCTCCTCGGGGGTCATCGAGAGCACGATGGCCTCCAGCCGCGAGAGGTCCTTCTCGGTGGGCATCTGCCCGCCCAGCTGGCGCATCTGCTTGCCCATCCCCGGCAGCATGCCGAGCACCGATTCCAGCGGCCCCATCTGGCGGATCTGGCGCATCTGCTGCAGCCAGTCCTCCATGGTGAGCCGGCCGGAGAGGAGCTTGTCCTCGATCTCCTTGGCGTTGCGCTCGTCGACGTGCGCCTGCGCCTTCTCGATCAGGGTCAGCACGTCGCCGAGGCCGAGGATGCGCGAGGCCATGCGCTCGGGATGGAAGGGCTCCAGGTCGCCGACCTTCTCGCCGACGCCGGAGTACATGATCGGCTTGCCGATCGCCTCGCGCATGGAGAGCGCGGCGCCGCCGCGCGCGTCGCCGTCGAGCTTGGTGAGGATGGCGCCGTCGACGCCCACCTGCTCGTCGAACGCCCTGGCGACGTTGACCGCCTCCTGCCCCGTCATGGCGTCGACGACCAGCACCGTCTCGTGCACGGGGATGCGCTTGCGGATCTCCTTCAGCTCGTCGAGCATGCGCTGGTCGATCTGCAGGCGTCCGGCGGTGTCGACGATGACGACGTCGCAGTTGAGGCGCTTGGCCTCGTCCATCCCCCGTCTCGCCAGGTCGGGGGGCTTGGCGCCGTCGGTGGGCATCGACACCGGGATCTGGTTGTCCTTGCCGAGCTTCTCCAGCTGCTGCGCCGCGGCCGGCCGGTATGTGTCAGCTGCGACCAGAAGTGGGCGGTGGCCCTCGCGGCGGATGGCCAGCGCCAGCTTGGCGGCGGTGGTGGTCTTGCCGGAGCCCTGCAGGCCGACCAGCATCACCACCGTCGGCGGCTGCGACTGGTAGCGGATCTTGCGCTGCTCACCGCCGAGCAGGGTGACCATCTCCTCGTCGACGATCTTGACGATCTGCTGGCCCGGCGTCAGCGACTCGAGGACGTCGGCGCCGACGGCGCGCTCGCGGATGCGCTCGACGAACTGGCGGGCGACCTTGAAGTTGACGTCGGCCTCCAGCAGGGCCATGCGCACCTCGCGCAGGCCGAGCTCGACCTCCTCCTTGGTGAGGCGGCCGCGGCCGGTGAAGCCGGCGAAGATGTCGGAGAGGCGGTCGGAGAGGGATTCGAACATCGGGATCTAGGAGCGCGCCTGCGGCGCGAGGGCCGTGGCCGGGCCGGCCGGGAGGCTCCTGGACAGCTGGGCACGGAGATCGGCTTCGACGGCGTCGCGGCGGGCCAGCTCCGCGGCGTGCCCGAGGCGGGCCTCGTAGTGCTCCAGCTGGACGAGGGCGCGGCGCACCAGGTCGTGCGCGGCGCTGCGGCTCACCCCCAGCTCCTGGGCCAGCTCGGCGAACGACCAGTCCTCGTCGAGGTGGAGGCGGCAGGCCTCGCGCTGGTGCTCGGTGAGCAGGGCACCGTAGACGTCGAGCAGGCGCTGGTGGTGGGCGACCAGCGCGGTCGGATCCGGCGCAGAAAGAGGTGTCAAGGCCAAAGCCTGGACACCTTAGCAGAGCACCGGCTGACCCCGTCTCAGCGCGGGTCGCGGCGCCAGATGGAGTTCGACCCCACGTCGCGGAAGCCGAGGCCGAGGTAGACGCCGTGCCCGAACGAGGTGCTGTCGAGCACGGCGGGACGGTCGGGAGCCACCGCCACGGCCGCCGCGGTCAGCGCCGCACCGATGCCCCGCCGCCGCGCCCGGGGCAGCACCGCCACCGCCGAGACCTGCACCACACGCTCGTCGACGGCGGCGAGCGAGGTCCCCACCGGCACGCCGTCGAGCCAGGCGACGAAGAGCGTCAGCCCTGGGACGCCGAGGCTCTCCGGCGCGGGATGGACCGACCCGGCGGGGAGGCTGTCCGGGCGCCCGTCGGCCGCCTCGAAGACGGTGCGCTCGAAGACCTGCACCTCTTCGGCGGTGCGCACCGCGGCGACGCGGAGCCCGTCGCGATGCGCTGCGAACACCGGCCCGGGCTCGCGCAGCATCCAGGGATGCGTCCAGGCGCGCCGCCACCCGAGACGCTCCATGTCGAGCACGTCGAAGCTGTCGCAGACGTGCACGGCTCCGTGCAGGCCCGACACCGCGGCGTCGAGCTGCTCGGCGCTCGTCTCGCGCGTCAGCGTCATCGCCCCGAGGAACACCGGCGACGCGTCAGCGGTGCGTCGCGCAAACCCGCCGCGCTCCTCCCACCCGATGCCCAGCGCCGAGAGGCCCAGCCGGTGCCAGAGCGAGTCCCCGTGGATGCAGAGCGCGACGGCGCCGTCCATCGCGCGGCGCGGTCAGACGCCGACCAGCGCCGCCTCGATCTCCGCGCGCAGCACGTCGATGCGCCGGTAGCCGACGATGCGGAACAGCGGCTGCCCGTTGGCGAAGAGCATCAGCACCGGCACGCTGGCGACGCCGAACATCGACGGCGTCACCGGGTTGGCCTCGACGTCGAGCTTGCCCACCCTGATGCGCTCCTCGTCCTCCTCGGCGAGGACGCGGAGGGTCGGCGCCTGCGCCTTGCAGGTGGCGTTCCACTCCGCCCAGAAGAAGACCAGGACCGGCGTCTCGGACTCGATGACCTCGCTGCGGAAGCTGGCGTCGGTGAGGGTGACGGGCAGGGCCATGCGGCGGCTCGGTGCTCCCTGGAGGGTGATGCGTCGGCGCCCCGGGACTCTAGCGGACCGGGCGGCGATACCCTCAGCAGGTCATGGCCGCCGAGCCCCGCAGCGCCCGCTGGGAGCCGCTCGCCGAGCTGGCCGGCGTGCTCGTCGGCCCGCCGCCCGGCTCCGACCAGGCACCCCTGCTCTCCGACGACGACGCCGACCCCGGCCTCTTCGGCCCGGAGTCGGTCACCTGGCGGCTGGCGCGCGAGCCGTTCCTCCTCGTCGGCGGCGGCAGGGCGCTGCTGATGCAGGTGGCCCACCCGCTGGTGGCGCAGGGAGTCGTCGACCACAGCGACTACGAACGCGACCCTTTCGGACGGCTGGTGCGCACCCTGCGCTGGCTGATCGCGGTGACCTTCGGCACCACCGCCGAGGCGCGCCAGGCGTCGCGCCAGGTGCGCCGGGTGCACGCGCCGGTGCGCGGCACGCTGCATGCGCGCAACGCCACACCCGGCGTGGCCGCCGGCACGCCCTACGCCGCCACCGACGCAACCCTCTCGCGGTGGGTGCTGGCCACCATCGTCGAGTCGATGCTGGTGACCTACGGCGCCACCGTCGGCCCGCTCGACCCGCGCGACGCCGACCGCTTCGTGCGCGAATGGCGCGCGGTGGCGCCACTGGTGCGCGTGCGCGAGGACGACACCTGGGACACGGCGTCCGCCCTGCAGGCGTACGTGCGTGAACGGATCGCAGCGCTGCAGCCCGTCCCGGCCTCGCGCGACGCGGCGGCGGTGGTGCTGCGCCCGCCGCTGCCGTCGCGAGCACTGCGTCCGGTAACCGGCGCGGTGGGCTTCCTCACCACGGGATTGCTCCCCCCGTCGCTGCGGCGTGCCTACGCGCTGCGCTGGACACCGCTCGACGCCGCTGCGCATCGCGCCACCTGCGCATCGCTGCGCGCCACGCATCGCGTGCTGCCGCGCCGGCTTCGGGTGTCCTCGCTGTACGACGCCGCGCTGCAGCGCGCCGAGGGACGCGGGCTGGGCCGCATCGCCTGACGGCTAGCTCTGCGCCGGGACCTCCAGCACGCCGGCGAAGAGGGCGTCGAGGTACGCCTGGGGGTCGAAGACGTTGAGGTCGTCGATCCCCTCCCCCATTCCGACAAGCTTGACCGGAACTCCCAGCTCCGCCTCGATGGCCAGCAGGGTGCCGCCGCGCGAGGTGCCGTCGAGCTTGGTCAGCACCAGCCCGGTGAGGCCGACCGCCTCGTTGAAGGCGCGCGCCTGGGCGATGGCGTTCATCCCGGTCGGCGCCTCCAGCACCAGCAGCGTCTCCTGCGGCCCCTCGGGGACGAGCCGCTGCACGACGCGCCGCACCTTCTTCAGCTCCTCCATCAGCGGCGACTTGGTGTGCAGGCGTCCCGCGGTGTCGACGAGGACGACGTCGGCGCGCCGCGCCACCGCGGCCTGGATGGCGTCGTACACGACGGCGCCGGGGTCGGAGCCGGGCTGGTGCGCCACCATCTCGGTGTTGGCGCGGTCGGCCCAGAGGCGCAGCTGGTCGATGGCGGCGGCGCGGTAGGTGTCGGCGGCGGCGAGCAGCGGCGTCTTGCCGTCCTCGCGCAGGCGGTGCGCGTACTTCCCCAGGGTGGTCGTCTTGCCGCTGCCGTTGACGCCGACGACGAGGACCACCGAGGGCACCGCGTCGACGTGCAGGGTGCGGTCGCGCTGCATCAGCAGGTCGACCATCTCCTGCTTCAGCGCCGCCAGCGCCTGCTCGGCGTCGGCGATGCGCTCGTCGCGAACCCGCTCGCGCAGGCGCTCGACCAGCTGCTCGGCGACGCCCATGCCCGCGTCGGCGCCGACGAGGATCTCCAGCAGGTCGTCGTAGAAGGAGTCGTCGAGGTCGCGGCGCAGCAGGACGACGTCGCGCACCTGCTCGCTGAAGGACAGCGACGCCTTGTCCATGCGCCGCGACATCCGCCGCCACCAGGACTCGCGACGGAACCTCTGCTGGGAGTCGTCGGCCACGAGGAGTGAGTCTGCGCTACACGGCCGCGGCGACAGGCGCCGGCTCGTCGGGAACGGGGCGGCCGTTCTCGAAGCGGACGCTCAGCAACGTGCTGGTGCCGTCGCGGTTCATGGTCACGCCGTAGAGGGCGTCGGCGGCGGCCATGGTCACGTGGTTGTGGGTCACGACGAGGAACTGCTGGGTCGCGGCGAGGCGGCGGAGCAGGCGGGTGAAGCGGCCGATGTTGGCGTCGTCGAGCGGGGCGTCGACCTCGTCGAAGAGGTAGAAGGGGCTGGGGTTGACCTGCTGCAGTGCGAGGATCACCGCCAGCGCGGTCAGCGCCCGCTCGCCGCCGCTCAGCAGCGACAGCGCCTGGAGGCGCTTGCCCGGCGGCTGGGCGAGGATCTCCACGCCGGCGACGGTGGGCCGGCGCCGGCGTGGACCGACGGCGGTCACGCCATCCCCGGCGTCCTCCTCGGCGTCCGGGTCGGGGATGTGCTCCAGGCGGAGGGTGGCCCGCCCGCCGGGGAAGAGCTCCTCGAAGACGGCGCGGAAGTGGTAGGCGACGGCGCCGAACACCGCGTCGAAGCGGCGCTCCACCTCGACGGCGAGGTGGTCGCCGAGGGCGCGCAGGTCGTCGCAGGCCATGGCCAGGTCGTCGCGGTCGTGGCGGACCCGGCCGACCTTCTCGGCCAGCGCGGCGTGCTGCTCGGGGGCGAGCCCGTTGACGGGTCCCATGGCGGCGATGCGGCGCTCCAGGCGGGTGATCTCCCGCTCCGCCTTCTCGGCGGCGGCCGCGTCCCAGTCGGAGGCCTCGTCGTCGTCGCCACCGGCCCCCTCGGCCTCGCGGACCGCCTCGGCGAGCTCGTCGACGCGCGCCTGGCAGGTGGCCACCTCCTGCTCCGCCGCGGCCTGCTCGTCGGCCGCACGGGCGGCGGCGACGGCGACCTCGGCGCGCTGCTGCTCCAGGGCGTTGACCAGCTGCTCCAGCTCGACCAGCGGGGCGGCCGCCATGGTGAGCACCTCGGCGGCGTCGGCGACCTCCTGGGCGGCGCGGCCGGCCGCCACCCGGGCGTGGCTGCCCCGCGCCAGCGCGGTGAGGACGTCGCCCTCGGCGGTGAGCAGCCGCAGCTCGGCGAGGCGGGTGCGCTGCTGGGCGGCCTCGAGCGCCTGGCGGGCGGCGCTCAGGCGCCGCTGCACGTCCCGCGACTCGGGCTGGACCTGGGCGATGGCGGCCTCCTGCGCGCGGAGGGCCTCGGCGGCCGCCTCCGCGGCGGCGCGGCGCGCGACCTGCTGCTCGCGGTCGCGCTCGACGGCCGCGCGCGTCTGCTCGGCGGCCACCCGGGCGCGCTCCTCCTCCACGGCGGCCGCGGCCGCGGCGTCGCGGGCGGCGCTGCGTGCGGACTCCCGAGCCTCGCGCTCGGTGTCGAGCGCCTGGGCGCGCTGCCGCTCGGCGTGCAGGGCGGTGGCCGCGGCGGCGGAGGCGGCCTGGGCTTCGGCGGCGGCCTGGCGGGCCGACTGCATGGCGGAGAGCGCCGCGTCGGCAGCCGCCTGGGCCTCGGCGAGGACGGCGGCGGCCTCGCGGGCGCGCTCCGCCTGCGCCTCCTCGTGCCGCCGGGCGGCGGCGGCGGCGGCGAGCGCTTCGCGCTGCTGGGCGGCGAGGGCGATGGTGGCCCCGGGCCGTCCGCCTCCGCGAAGCCCGGCGGAGCTGACCACGGTGCCGTCGGGCAGCACGGCCCGGCCACCGCCGGCGGCGACGGCGGCTCGCGCGACGGCCAGGTCGGGGGCCAGCCAGACGCCGGAGAGGCAGGCGTGCAGGGCACCGCGGACGCGCTCGTCCGCGTCCACGGCGGAGATCGCCGGGCGCACACCGGAGGGCGGGCCGGCATCGCCGGACGGTGCGGCGGCGAAGGCGGCGAGCACCTCCTCGCGCAGCCCGTCACCGCCGAGCAGGGCCGCCGCGGCGTCGAGGTCGTCGACGACCCAGGCGGCGAGCTGGGCTTCCAGCGCCGCCTCCACCGCCGCCTCGTCGGCGGCGTCGAGCACCCGGAAGGACTCCAGGAGGCGCGTGCCGCGCAGCTCGCCGCGCTCCACTGCGGCGGCGATGGCCCCGCCACCGAGCGCACCCTCCACCTGCCCGTGCAGCGCCGCCGCCCGAGCCTCCGCCTCGCGGGCCGCGCTGCGCGCCTCGGCGGCGGACTGCTCGGCCACGATGCTCCGCTCCCGCGCCTCGGCGGCGGCCGCACGGGCGGAGTCCGCGCCGTGCTGCGCCGCCTCCAGCTCGGCCGCCACGCGCTCGGCCGCGCGGGCCGCGGCGTCGGCGGCCTCGGCGAGGTCGTCGACCCGCTCGCGCGCGGCGCGCGCCTCGGCCACCAGCCGTCCCACCGCCTCGTCGAGCAGCTCCGCCCGCGCCCGGTGGTCGCGGACCGCGGCCGCCGCGGCGGCGTGGGCCCGCTCTGCGGCCTGCAGCTCGCGGTCACCCGCCTGCAGCTGCTCCTCGGCCTCCCGGACCTCGGCGGCGACCTGGGCATGGGCCTGGCGCAGCTCGGCGAGCCGCGTCTCCATGGAGCCGAGGCGCGCCTCCAGCTCGTCGCCGCTGCGGCTCAGCTCGCCGATCTGGAAGAGCGCCCGCTCGGCCTCCGCCTCGGCCGTTCCCACCTCGTGCACGGCGCCGGAGCGCTGCAGGACGCCGGCCACCTCGCGGTCCGCCCAGCGGCGGATCTCACCGGCGTGGCGCTCGGCGTCGACCCGGGCGGTCTCCAGGCGCTGGGCGGCGCTGCGCTGCGCCTGGCGGGCCTCGCCGAGGTTGAGCCGCTCCTCCTCCAGCCGGTCGGTGAAGCCGGCCTCCGCCTCCGCCGCCGCCTCGGCGCGATGCAGCGCGGCGGTGAGCCGTGACTTGGCCTGGCGGAGCTGGGCGCGGGCGGCGCGCCAGGACTCCCGGGCCAGCGAGCCGCGCAGCTCGCTGAGCCGCTCGGCCAGGCCCCGGTGCTCCAGGGCCACCTCGGCCTGGGCGGCCAGCTCGGCGAGGCGGGGCTCGGCGTCGGCGAGCAGGTCCTCCATGCGCAGGAGGCGGGATTCGACCTGGGCGACGCGCTCCAGGGTGTCCTCGCGAGCGGCCCGGACGGCGCGGACGCCGGCCGCCTCCTCGATGAGGACGCGGCGCTGCTGCGGGGTGGCCTGGATGATGCCGTCGATGTCGTTCTGGGCGACCACGGCGTAGCCGGACTGGGTCAGCCCGGTGGCGCCGAGCAGCCGCTCCAGGTCGCGCAGCCGGACCCGGCCGCTGTTGAGGCGGTACTCGCTGTCGCCGTTGCGGGTGACCCGGCGCTGGATGGCCACCTCGGCGTCGTCGACGGGGAGCCGGCCGTCCTCGTTGTCGAGGGTGAGCACCACCTCGGCCATGCCCATCGGCGCCCGGCCCTGGCCGCCGGCGTAGATCACCTCGTCCATCCGGGCGCCGCGCAGCTCGCGGGCGTTGGTCTCGCCGAGCGCCCAGCGGATGGCGTCGACCAGGTTGCTCTTGCCGCTCCCGTTGGGACCGACCACGGCGGTGATGCCGGGCTCGAGGAGGACCTCGCTGCGCCGTGCGAAGGTCTTGAAGCCGGAGAGCGCGACACGGCGAAGCCTCATCGCGGGGATTCTCCGGGGAGTCCGGCGGAGACGTCAACATGTTGAGCGGATTTGCTTCCGGCCCACAACATGTTGTGTCCGAGGCGGAGCTCGGGACGGCACGGCACGGAGTGCAGGGTAGCGCCTCGGGCGCGCCCGTGGGTCACGCGGAGGGGGCGTCGCCGGGGGGCGAGCCGGGGCGCCGGCGGCCACGGCCTCCGCGGCGGCCGCGCCGGGTGGAGGTGGACCCCGTCCCGGGGGTTTGCGGAGGGGTCGGGGGCGCGGCCGTCCGCTGCCGTCCACCCGGTTCGCGCTCTCCGAGATTGCGGGGCCCTCGGCGCGACTGGCCAGGCGTGGATCGACGGGCCGCAGGCGTCCCGCCGCCGGTCTGCGGAGGGCCCCCCTTGTTGCTTCGTGAAACCGCCGGCGGTCTCTTCTTCGGAGGAGACGGCGCGGGCGGGGCGGGCTCGGGCTCGACAGGGACGACGCGACCCACCAGCGCCTCCGCCGCGGAGCGGATCGCCGCCAGCAGCCCGCGGCGGCGCGGCGGCGGTCCCGACTCGGCGCCGGCGGCGAGCAGCGGGGGCACGCTGTCGCGCTCGGGACGCCCGTGCCGGCGATCGGCGACGCTGCGGTCGGCAGCCACCTCGGCGACGCGACGGCGCACCCGCGCCGGCTCGCCCGCCGTCGCCCGCTCGGCGTCGCGCGCCGCCCGGGCTGCGCGAGCCGGAGCCGCCCTGGCCACCCGCCCCTTGGGCCGCTTGGTGAGCGCCTCCAGCGCCGCCCGCGCCGCAGCCTGCTCGGCGGCCTGCTTGGTGCCGCCGCGGCCGCTGCCGACGCTCTCGCCGCCGACCACCGCCTCGGCCACGTACTCGCGCTTGTGCCCCGGCCCCGCGGTGGCGCTGACGCGGTACGACGGCGTTGTGCCGGTGCGCTCCTGGGCGACCTCCTGGAGCTTGCCCTTGAAGTTCTCGTCGCTCCACTCGGCGAGGTCGCCGATGTTCTGCAGGAACACTCGGGTGGCGACGCGGTAGCCCTGGTCGAGGAAGATCGCCCCGATCATCGCCTCGAAGGCGTTGGCCAGCAGCGAGGGGAGCTTGCGGGCGCCGGTCTTCTCGGCGCCCTTGCCGACGAAGAGGGCCTGGCCGAGCTGGAGTCGGTCGGCCAGCTGGGCCAGGGTCGAGGTGTTGACCAGCGCGGCGCGGAGCTGGGTGAGCTGCCCCTCGTCGTACTCGGGGAAGCGGCGGAAGAGGTACTCGCCCACCACCAGCTCGAGCACGGCGTCGCCGAGGTACTCGAGGCGCTCGTTGTCGTGCCCGGGGCCGCTGGGGCGGCCGCGCTCGTTGTTCCACGAGGCGTGGGTCATCGCCTCGCGAAGGAGCTCGAGGCGCCGGAAGCGGACCGAGATCCGCTGCTGCAGCGCGTCGAGCTGGTCGCCCGCCTCGCCCTCCTCCGCCGGGGGGAGAACCGCCCGCCCCCCCTGGGGCGCTAGCTCACCGTCCCCAGCTTCTCCTGGACGTAGTCCCAGGCCTGGCCCACCGTCCCGATCTTCTCGGCGTCCTCGTCCGAGATCTCCATCCCGTACTCCTCCTCGAAGGCCATGATCAGCTCCACGAGGTCCAGGGAGTCCGCGTTCAGGTCGTCGACGAAGCTCGCTTCCAGGGTCACCTGCTCCGGCTCGACGCCGAGCTGTTCCACCACGATCGACTTGAACTTCTCGAAGTTCGTGTCTGCCATCAGTGCTCCCTTGTGCGGCCTCCGTTGAGTGGGCCGTATCAGTTTGACGGGTCGAACGCTCGTCCGGTGCCTCCCCGGAACGGGCCCAGGCGAGGGGGCCGGAGGCGCCGTCGAGGACCGCTGGAGGCAAGGGTGCCTCCGGGGTGGGAGAAGCCGCCAGGGGCTCGCCGGTTTCGGTGGAGACCTCGGCGTCGCCGCCCTCGGCGGGCCGGCCGCCGCGCCGGCGGCTGCCACCGCGCCGCCCGCGGTGGGTCTTGCGCGCGGGCGCGTCGGCGCCCGGCTCCTGGGCGACGGCCGTGGCTCCGCCGGCGGCCGCGACCGGGGGAGCCGCTGCCTCACCGCCGCCGTCCGGGGGAGCGGCGCTCGGGACGCGGCGCGCGGGTGCGCGGCGCCGCCGTCCGGAGGGTCGCCCGCCAGGCTGCGGTTCGGAGTCGCCGACGCCGGTGCCGATGTCGATCACGTCCGGCGGCGTCTCAGACACGTTGGGCTCGCATTCTACTCCGCCGATGCAGTGCTCAGGCCCCCATGCCTCCGTCGACGTGCAGGACGTGTCCGTTGACGTACGCGGCGGCCGGTGAGGCGAGGAAGGCGATGGCGGCCGCGACCTCGTCGGCGGTGCCCATGCGGCCCACCGGGATCTGCTCGACGACGCGCACGCGCAGCTGCGTGTCGAGAGTTTCTGTCATGTCTGTCTCGATGAAGCCGGGGGCGACGGCGTTGACGGTGATGTCGCGGCTGCCCACCTCGCGGGCCAGCGACTTGGTCATGCCGATCAGGCCCGCCTTGGCCGCGGAGTAGTTGACCTGGCCGGGGTTTCCCATGACCCCGCTGATGCTCGACACGTTGATGATGCGCCCCCAGCGCTGCCGCAGCAGAGGGCGCAGGGCGGCCCGGCAGATGACGAATGCGGCGGTGAGGTCGACGTCGATGACCGCCCGCCAGTCGGCGTCGGACATGCGCAGGGCGAGGTTGTCGCGGGCCACCCCCGCGTTGTTGACCACCACGTCGATACCGCCGAGGGCCTCGACGGTGCGCGGCACCAGGGTGGCCGCCTGCTCGGCGTCGGAGAGCTCGGCGCCGAGGGCGATTGCGCTGACGTCGTGGGTGCGCAGCTCGGCGGCGACGCGTTCCGCGGCCTCCATGTTGCTGCCATAGCCGACTGCAACCGAGGCGCCCTGGCCGGCCAGGGCGATGGCCGCCGCGCGACCGATGCCGCGCGAGGCGCCGGTGACGAGGGCGACCCGCCCCTCCAGCGGCCGCTCAGGCATGCACGGCCACCGCGTCGTCGAGGCGGGCCACCGAGAGGGCGCGCACCTCGGGGGCGATGCGCCTGGCCAGCCCGGTCAGCACCGACCCCGGCCCCACCTCGAGCAGGGCGCCGGCGCCCAGCTCCAGCAGGGTGTTGACGCAGTCCACCCAGCGAACCGGCGCGGTGAGCTGGCGGCGCAGGCGCTCGCGGAGCCCCCCCGCGTCGCGCACCGCCTCGGCGTCGACGTTGCAGACGACGGGCACGGTCGCGTCGCGGAAGGCGGCGCGGTCGAGCAGGGCGCCGAAGCGCTCGGCGGCCGGGGCCATCAGCGGCGAGTGGAAGGCACCGCTGACGTTGAGGGGCAGCGCCCGGCGCACCCCCCGCTGGCGGGCCAGCGCCACGGCGCGGTCGAGCGCGTCCCGTGCGCCGCTCAGCACCACCTGCCCGGGAGCGTTGAGGTTGGCCACGACCACCACTCCCCCGCCCGAGGCCTCCACCTCCCGGCAGATCTCCTCGGCAAGGGAGGCCTCGGCGCCGAGCAGCGCCGCCATGCCGCCCTCGCGCATCGCCGCCATCGCCCGCCCGCGCTCGACGACGAGGCCCATCGCCTCGTCGGGGTCGAGCGCGCCCGCCGCCACCAGCGCGGCGTACTCCCCGACGCTGTGTCCTGCGACGCCGGCGACGTCCAGTCCGGCGGTCTGCAGGGCGCCGGCGAGCACCAGCTCGACGAGCAGGAGCGCGGGCTGCGCGACCTCGGTGGGCCGCAGCGCGTCGTCGTCGCCGCTGAGCCCGTTGCGCAGGTCGAGCCCGCGCCCGGCGGCGGCGTCGAGGAGGGTGCGGGCGAGCGGCGTGTCGAGCAGGCCGTCGGCCATCCCGGCGGCCTGGCTGCCCTGGCCCGGGAAGGTCAGCGCGACGCGCAAGCGCCGGCTACTCGGTGACGACGACCTCGCGCCCGTCGTACGTCCCGCAGTTGCGGCAGACGTGGTGCGGCCGCTTGAGCTGCCGGCACTGCTGACAGGGCACGAGGCTCGGCCGGGAGAGGGCGAGGTGGGAGCGACGGCGGTCGCGACGCGCCTTGGGGACGCGTTCCTTGGGTACTGCCATGGGGCCTCCGGGGGCGCGCGTCACTGCTGGGCTGCGCACCGGCGGCCGAGTATACGGCCATCCGGCGCTCGGACGCGCGCCCCCGGGAGAACCTCAGCCGCCCACCGGCGCCGTGCGGAGGGCGATCACCCCGAAGGCCGCGCCCTGGGGGTCGGTGGCCACAGAGAACCGCCCGGGGTCGATGTCCATCGGCGGGACCAGCACCGCGCCGCCGGCGCCGCTGATGGTCGAGACCGCGGCGTCGGTGTCGGCGACGGCGAAGTACACGAGCCAGTGCGCCGGCACCTGGGGCGGGTCGTTGGCCCCCATCTCGCGCATGCCGCACACGGTGCGGTCGCCGACCTTGAACTCGGTGTAGGTGGTGTCGCCGAAGGCGTTGGTGGTGCCGTCCCAGTCGAAGACGGCCTTGTAGAAGCGCTTGGCCGCCTCGATGTCGCGGGTGGCCAGCTCGTTCCAGCAGAAGGCGCCGGGCTCGTTGGCCAGCTCGGCGCCGGTGTGCTGCAGCGGCTGCCAGATGCCGATGGCCGCGCCGGTGGGATCGAGGACGAAGGCCATGCGGCCCGCGCCCATGACGTCCATGGGCTCGACGATGACCGTGCCACCGGCCTCGCGCGCCTTGGCGATGGTGGCGTCCGCGTCCGCCGAGTCGATGTACGTCGACCAGGCCACCGGTTGCTGATCGGACATGAGCGGGCCCGCGCCGGCGACCATCTTGCCGTTCAGCATGTAGAAGCCATAGCCACCCGCGTCGGCACCGGCTGACTGGAACTGCCAGCCGAAGACCTTGCCGTAGAAGCGCGTCGCCGCGTCCAGGTCCGAGGTGCCGAGATCCACCCACATGGGGACGCCGGGAGCGTATTCGACCGTGGGCATGAGAGCCGCCTCCGTGAGGATGACCCCGCGCGGGGCTGCCGGGGACCGCCATTGTGCGCGTCCTCCCGCGGCTTTGCCGAGACACGCGCAGGGATCGGCCCCAACGTCCTGACCTGGCGGGTCAGCGGCGGCGGCGACGGCCTCCCGCCTGCGCCGGCTCGCCGCCCGCGGCGGGCAGCGACTCGATGCCGGCCCGCACCGTGGCGCTGCTGCGCTGCAGGTGCTCCTCGAGCTGCTGCACGCCGTTGCGCACGGTGGCGGCCGCCGAGCCCAGCTCCTGCTCGAGGTTCTCCATCACCTGGCGCACATAGGCGTCGGCCTCGCCGCGGATGCGCATCGCCGCGCCCTCCGCCTCGCCGAGCACGGAGCCGGCTCGCTGCTCGGCTGCCCGGACGATCTCGTGCTGGGCGACCAGCGCCGCCGCCTGCTGCTGCGCCTGCTCGACGGTGCGCTGCGCCTCCTGCTCGGCCTGGGCCAGCAGGCGCTGGGCCTGCTCCTCGGCCTCGGCGACCAGCCGCTGCTGCTGCTCGACGGTATACCGCGCCTGGCGGATCTCCTCCGGGAGCTCCAGGCGGGCGCGGTCGATCAGCTCCAGCGCCTCCTCCTCGTTGACCACCACGCTGGGTGTGAAGGGCACCCGCCGCCCCCCGGCGACCAGGGTCTCGAGCTCGTCGATGACGTCGATGATGGACACCTGTCGCTCTGCCTCCGCTGTGGTGAGGTCATCCCCCGCCCGCTGACTGCTCGATGCCGAACTTGCGCCGCATGGCCGCCGCGCACACCGGCGGCACGAAGTCGTCGACGCGACCGCCGTAGCGGCACACCTCCTTGATCAGGGACGACGACACGAAGACGTTGGAGAAGGCGGTCATCAGGAACACGGTGTGCACCTGCGGCGCCAGCCGGCGGTTCATCAGCGCCATCTGGAACTCGTTCTCGAAGTCGCTGACGGCGCGCAGCCCGCGGACGATGGCGGTGGCGCCGCTCTGCCGCGCGTAGTCGACGGTCAGCCCGCTGAAGGTGCCCACCTCGATGTGGTCGAGGCGGGGATGCTCGGCGACGGCGGCGCGGATCAGCTCGACCCGCTCCTCGGTGGTGAAGAGCGGCGCCTTGCCGGGGTTCTCCAGCACCGCCATGACCACCTTGTCGAAGATGAGCGTCGCCCGTTCGAGGATGTCGAGGTGGCCGAAGGTCACCGGGTCGAAGCTGCCGGGGTAGACCGCCACGCGCATCAGTCGGGCTGCTCTCCTGCTTCTGGGATGTGGGCTGCGTCGTCGCGCCGGAGGATGGTGAGCCGGGTCGCTCCGTACGTCGACTCACGGACTCGGCTGAGCCGGCCGATCGCCTCGGGGAGGCGGCGCGCGCGGTGATGTTCGCACACCACGAGCGCGGGTGGACGCTCGCCGAGAACCCGCAGAGCCGTGTCGCTGCCCTGCTCGTCCTTGTACGGCGCGTCGAGGAAGGCGACGTCGGCCGCCTCGACCGTCCGCGGGTTGGCGCGCAGCCAGGCGACCACCTCGGCGACCTGGGCGCTGACCCGGTCCTGGCACCCGAGCTTCTCCGCCGTGGCCCGGATGCACTCGGCTGCGGCACGGTCCCGCTCCACGAAGGTGACCCGCCGGGCGCCCCGGCTCAGCGCCTCGAAGCCGACCGTGCCCGCGCCGGCGTAGAGGTCGAGGAGGTCGGCGCCCTCGACCAGGTCACCGAGGATGTTGAAGAGGGCGAGGCGGACCAGGCTGGTGGTGGGTCGCAGGTCGCGCCCGCCGCGCGGGGTGACCAGGGCGCGGCCGCGCCACTCCCCCGCCGTGATGCGCGTTTGTGCCGTGGTTGGCATTTAGTCGAGGTCGTAGACGTCGGCGTAGCGGCCCATGCTGGCGGTGAGCGGCGGGTGCCCCGCCAGGTCGGGGTCCTCGTCCAGCCAGCGCTCGGCGGCGGCGGCCACCCGGCGGATCATCGCCTGGTCGAGCAGGTCGCCCACCGACATGGTGGGCAGGCCGTGCTGGCGCATCTCGCTGCTCAGCACGTCGCCAGGACCGCGCAGGCGGAGGTCGATCTCGGCGAGGTCGAAGCCGCTGCGCGTCTCGGCGACGGCGCGCAGCCGGGCCGAGCCCTCCTCGTCCGGCGAGCCCTGCAGCAGGAGGCAGTGGGAGGCGTGCGCGCCGCGCCCGACCCGACCGCGGAACTGGTGGAGCTGGGCGAGGCCGAAGCGCTCGGCGCCCTCGATCATCATCACCGTGGCGTTGGGCACGTCGACGCCGACCTCGACGACGCTGGTGCTGACCAGGATGTCGGCCTCCCCGCCGGCGAAGCGCTGCATGCGCTCCTCCTTCTCCTTCGACGGCATGCGGCCGTGCAGCAGCTCGACGCGGAGGTCGGGGAACACCTCGGTGCTGAGGCGATCGAACTCCTGCACCGCGCTGCGCACCTCGAGCTTGTCGGACTCCTCGATGAGCGGGCAGATCACGAATGCCTGCCGTCCCTGCTGCACCTGCTCGCGGACGAAGGCATAAGCCTGGTCGCGCGCGTGCGGCGCGACCACCTGCGTCTCCACCGGAGTGCGTCCGGGCGGCAGCTCGCGGATCTCGCTGAGGTCGACGTCGCCGTACATGGTGAGGGCGAGGCTGCGGGGGATCGGAGTCGCCGTCATCGCCAGGAAGTTGGGCATCACCGGCGACTTGGCGCGCAGCCGCTGCCGCTGCACGATGCCGAAGCGGTGCTGCTCGTCGACGACGACGAGGCCCAGCCGGGCCAGCACCACGTCGTCCTCGATGAGCGCATGGGTGCCGACCAGGACGGCGTCGTGTCCCGCGGCGACGCCGTCGAGCACCTCCCGGCGGGCGCGCTGCGCCGTGCTGCCGACCAGCAGCCGCACCGAGATACCATGCGGCTCCAGCAGGGTCCGCAGGGTGGCGTGATGCTGGCGCGCCAGGATCTCCGTCGGCGCCATGAACGCCGTCTGGTACCCGGCGGCATGGGCGACGTGCGCCGCCATCGCCGCGACCACCGTCTTGCCGCTGCCGACGTCGCCCTGGAGCAGGCGGTTCATCGGGCCCTCCGCCGCCATGTCGAGGAGGATGCGGTGCGCGGCGACGCGCTGGTCCTCGGTGAAGCGGAAGGGCAGCGACTCGGCGAACTCGCGCGCCTTCTCGCGGTCGTAGGGGATGACCACTCCCCCACTCGCCAGGCGGCGGCGGCGGGCGCGCTGCACCGCCAGCTGCAGCAGGAAGAGCTGCTCGAAGGCGAGGCGCTCGCGCGCCCTGTCGAGCAGCGCCGGGTCGTCGGGGAAGTGCACCTGGCGCAGCGCCTCGGCGAGCGGCAGCAGCTCCTCCGCGGCGCGGACGCGCGGCGGCAACGGGTCGTCGAGCGCCGCGGCCACGGGCAGCAGCGGCTCGATGCGCTCGCGCAGGAAGCGGCTGGTCAGCCCCTCGGTCTCGGGGTAGACGGGGACGAGGCGGCCGACGTGGCGCTGGTCGCCGCCGCGCACTCGCTCGTACGCCGGGTTGCGGAGGGTGAGCCCGCCGCGGTTGCTGAACTCCACCTTGCCACTGAGCAGCAGCTCGTCACCTCGCTGGATCTGCTTGGCCAGGAACGGCTGGTTGAACCAGATCGCGCTGGCACGCGCGCCCTCGTCCTCGAGGTCCGCCTCGACCAGCATCATGCCGCGGCGCGGGCTGCGCCTCAGGGAGATGTGCAGCACCCGCGCGCGCACCGTCTGCGCCTCGGGACCGGGGCGGAGATCGCGCAGCGGGTGCACCTCGCGGGTGTCCTCATAGCGCCGCGGCAGGTGGAACAGCAGGTCGCGCACGGTGGCGATGCCGAGGCGGTGCAGGCGCTGCGCCTGCCGCGGGCCCACGCCGAGCAGCTCGGTGACCGGCGTCTCCGGCCGCGGCACGGCCACCGGCGCAGGGGAAGCGGGGGGAGCCGGCATTCAGCAGAGTGTACGGCTGTTCGGCGGGCTTTCCCGGCGCATCACGCGAGCGTCTGAGCTCGCGGCATGCGCCGAGGGTGGGGTGGCGGCGCTCCATCCGCCAGGGAGGGATCTGCCCTCCCCTCGTGCGCGGCCCTCAGCCGCGCGACAAACCAGGCGGCATGCCCCCTAGCCTGCGCGCAACACCGCCACGCCGACCGATCCCGGCCCGGCATACGTGCCGACCACAGGACCGAGCTGCTCCAGCGGCGGGATCTCCAGCTCCGGGAGCAGGGCCGTGAGCCGGGAGCGGAACTCCGTCGCCGCCTCGCCCGCATCGCCGTGCATGGTGGTGATCGACTCCAGCGGTCCGTTGCCGCGCACCAGCTCCAGCAGCTTGGCCACGCCCTGCTGCCGGTTGCGCACCCGCGCCGCGGGGCCGACCTCGCCGCGCTCCACGGAGACGATCGGCTTGACGTTCAGGACGCCGCCGATGAACGCCTGGGCCCGCCCGATGCGGCCGCCCTTGTGGAGGTAGGTGATGGTGTCGAGCAGCACGTAGCAGGTGACCCGCTCGCGACGGCGCTCCAGGTTGCGGACGACCGTGGCCGCATCCGCGCCCTCGTCGCGCTCGCGCGCAGCGGCGTGGAGGAGGAGCTGCAGGCCGCCGCTCACCGTCCACGAGTCGACGACGCGGACGCGCTTCTCGTCGACCTCGCGCGCGGCCAGGGTGGCCGACTGCATCGTCCCCGAGAGGTGCGCGGGGAGGTGGATGCTGACAACCTCGTCGTCGGGGGAGCGCAGCAGCGAGCGGTAGACCTCGGCGAACTGCTCGGGCGACGGCTGCGACGTGGTGGGCAGCGCGGTGGCGGTGGCGAGGCGGCGGTAGAAGGTCGTCGAGTCGATGTCGACGCCGTCGCGGAACTGCTCCTCACCGAAGCGCACGGTCAGCGGCACCACCGTGATGTCGAGCCGGCGCGCGCCCTCGGCGAGCAGGTCGGAGGTGCTGTCGGTGACCAGGTGCAGCATCCGCGTCACTCCAGCGAGAGGATGTACGGGTAGTGCTCCTGGCCGCCGCGGTGGAGCTCGAACTCGACGCCGCCGTGCTTCTCGCGCAGCGCGGCCACCAGGGCGTCTCCGTCGGAGTCGGTGATCCCCTCGCCGGCGTACACGGTGACCAGCTCGGGCGTGAAGTCGAGCCCGGACAGCACCTCGTCGATCACCGCCAGCTCCTCGGCACCGACGGCGGTGATGCGCCCGTCGAGGATGGCGATCGCGTCACCCGTCTTGATCTCCTTGCCGTCCGCGGTGCTGTCGCGCACGGCGCGGGTCACCTCCAGCGAGTGCACCGCCTGCATCGCCTCCTCCATGCGCTCGCAGTTGCTCGCCGCGCCGGCCGTGGGGTCGAGCGAGAGCATGGCGCTGATGCCCTGGGGCAGGTTGCGCGTCGGCACCACGTGGACGTCGGTGCCGTCGGCGAGCTGGTCGACCTGCTGGGCGGTGAGGATGACGTTCTTGTTGTTGGGCAGGAGGATGACCTCGTCGGCGTTGCTCTCCCGCACCGCGTTGAGCAGGTCCTCGATGGAGGGGTTCATGGTCTGGCCGCCCTCCACGACGCGATCGACGCCGAGCCCTTCGAGGATCTCGCGGAAGCCCGCCCCCGGCGCCACTGAGACGACCCCGAGCGGCTTGCGCGGAGCTGCAATCGTGCGCGGCGTCGCCAGGGCGCTCCCGGCGGCCACGCCGGTGGCCGACTCCGAGGCGGAGGCACGCTCCAGCACCTCGTGATGCTGTGCCGACATGTCTTCGACCTTCAGCTTGGAGAGCCGCCCCCGCTGCGCGGCCGCGGCGATCAGCCCCGCGGGGTCGTGGGTGTGGATGTGCACCCGCACCAGCTCGGCGTCGCCGACCACCAGCGAGGACTCGCCGAGGGTCGCCAGCTCCTCGCGCACCTTCTCGAAGTCGAGGCCGGGACCGTGCACCAGGAACTCGGTGCAGTAGCCCCATCCCTCGTCCTTGGCGGCCACCGCGGCGGCGCCGCGACGTCCCTCCACCGGTGCACCGCTGACCTCCGCGCCGCTGACGCCCGGCGTGCGCACCACGGGCTCGCCGACGCGGCGCGGCGCCTGCAGCGGCGTGGAGTCGTCGGGGACGTCGCCACCCGCCTCGGCCAGCGCTCGCGCGAACCCCTCCAGGATGATGGCGAAGCCGAAGCCGCCGGCGTCGACGACGCCCGCGTCGCGCAGGACGGCGAGCAGGTCGGGGGTGCGCTCGACCGCGGCGTGCGCCTCACGAACCGAGGCGTCGAGCACGGCGCGGATGTCACCGCCGCCGTCGGCGGCCTCCCTCGCCGCGGCGGCGGCTTCGCGCACCACGGTGAGGATGGTCCCCTCGGTCGGCTTCATCACCGCCTTGTAGGCGACGGCCGACGCCTCCTGCAGTGCGCCCGCCACACCGGCGGCGTCGACGCGCGCCCGGCCCGCCACGCCCTGGGCGAAGCCGCGCAGGATCTGCGAGAGGATGACTCCGCTGTTGCCGCGCGCGCCCATCAGCGAGCCGTGCGCCGCCGCCTGCATCACCGCTCCGGCCGACTGCGAGTCGGCGGTCTTCTGCGCGTCCTCGACTGCTGACCGCAGCGTCAGGTACATGTTGCTGCCGGTGTCCCCGTCGGGCACCGGGAAGACGTTGAGGTCGTTGATGACCTCCTGGTTGGCCTGCAGCCAGGAGAGTGCGGTGCGCAGCCCGTAGGCGATGTGCCGTCCACCCACCTCGGTGAGCGGCGGGCGGTCGGCGGCGAGGGTCAGGCGCGGCGCGCCCGGGTCAGCGCTTGGCACCCTCGCCCTCGAGGTGGATGCCCTGGACGTTGACGTTGACCGACAGCACCGGCAGCCCCAGCGTCTTCTCCACCGCGTACTTCACCGCGCTCATCAGGTTGTGGGCCACCTCGCTGATGCGCGTGCCGTACTGCGCGATGACGTAGAGCTCGATGAGGATGCCGCCCTCGCGGATCTCGATCGACACGCCGCGGTGCAGGTTGTCGCGGTTGAGCCGCTCGGCGATGCCGTCGCGCAGGCCGCGCGCCGCCATGCCGACGATGCCGTACGACTCGTTGGCCGCATGGCCGGCGATGGAGGCCACCACCCGAGGCGAGACCTCGATCCGGCCGAGAGACGCGGTGCGGGCGAGGGCGCCGGGCGCCTTGACCTTGGTGGGCATCGTCTCCACATAAGCCGCCGCCGGGCCGTGTGTTATCCTCACGCCCCGGCGCGGACCTGCTCCGCCGTGCGCTCGTGCGCGTGGTCGGGAGGCGCCATTCTAGTACGCATGTCGCGCCGTGGGCTCCCCGTCCCACCAGGCGCCGACCCACCGACGGAGACCTCAGGACCACCATGGCAAAGCGCTGCGAGAGCTGCGGGAAGGGGCCGATGACCGGCCACAACGTGAGTCACTCGAAGGTGCGGACGAACCGGCGGTTCATGCCGAATCTGCAGGTCGCGACGGTGATGAAGGCGGGGCGGCCGGTGCGGGCGAAGCTCTGCACCCGGTGCATCAGGACGCTCAGCAAGGTCCGCTGAGGCGCGTCCGCGGGGCACCCACGGCGGCAGAATGGTCCCGATGCGCATCGCCTCCCTGCTGCCCAGCGCGACGGAGCTCCTCTTCTCCATCGGCGCGGGCCCCGAGGTGGTCGGGGTCACCCACGAGTGCGACTGGCCGCCCGAGGTGGCGGGCCTCCCCCGCCTGACGGCGTCGGTCTTCGACCACGAGGGCGCCGGCTCCGGCGAGATCGACCGCCACATCCGCGGCGCCGTCCACGCGGGCTCGGGGATCTACACCCTCGACGCCGCCCGGCTGGCCGAGCTGGAGCCCGACCTCATCGTCACCCAGGAGCTGTGCGAGGTCTGCGCCGTCTCCTACAGGCAGGTGGAGAGGGCGGTGCGGGAGCTGCCCGGGGAGGTCCCCATCCTCTCCCTGGAGCCGGAGTCCCTCGACGACATCATGGAGACCGCGCTCGTGCTCGGCCGGGCCACCGGCCACGAGCGGGGCGCCGAGTCCCTCACGGCCGAGATGCAGCGGCGGATCACCGCGGTGAGCGCGCTCCATCCCGTCGCCGGTGGCCGCCCGGCGGTGGCCTGCGTCGAGTGGACCGATCCCCTCATGGCAGGGGGCCACTGGGTGCCCGAGATGGTCCGCCTGGCCGGCGGCGACGACGTGCTCGGCGCCGAGGGCGAGCGCTCCCAGGAGGTGGCCTGGGAGGACGTGGCCCGGGCGGCGCCCGACGTCATGGTGCTGATGCCCTGCGGCTACGGCCTGGCGCGTTCGCTCGAGTGCGCCGGGGAGGTCACCGGTCGCCCCGGCTTCGAGCGCCTGCCCTGCGCCGTGAGCGGCCGGGTCGCCGCCGTCGACGGGTCGAGCTACTTCAACCGGCCTGGCCCGCGCATCGTCGACGGGCTGGAGCTGCTGGCGGCGATCCTCCGCGCCGCGCCGGGAGGGCCGCTGCCGGGTGGCGCCGCCTGGGTCCCGCTGGGGAGCGCGATCAGCCCCCGCTGACCCGCCGCACCGCCCCGCCCTGCTCGGCGCGCAGCGCGCGCAGCAGGGAGACCATCTCGACGGCGGCCAGGGCCGCGTCCGCCCCCTTGTTGCCGTGCTTGCCGCCGGCGCGGTCGATGGCCTGCTCCATGGTCTCGGTGGTGACCACCCCGAAGCTCACCGGCACCCGCGTCTGCAGCCCCACCGCCCCCACCCCCTTGGCCGCCTCGCCGGCGACGAAGTCGAAGTGGGGCGTCTCGCCGCGGACGACCACGCCGAGGCAGACGACGGCGTCGACCCGCCCACCGGTGGCCAGCTCCTGCGCGGCCATGGGGATCTCGAAGGAGCCCGGCACCCAGACGACGGTGAGGTCGTCCTCGTCCGCGCCGTGGCGGACCAGGGTGTCGACGGCGCCGTCGAGGAGGCGCTGGGCGACGAAGTCGTTGAAGCGCGCGACCACGATGCCGAGGCGCATCCCCGTCGCGTCGAGCCGTCCGGAGTGGGTGTTCATGGTGGTGTGGTGTCGTCGAGGGCACCGAGGAGGTGCCCCATCTTGTCGCGCTTGGCGCGCAGGTACCGCTCGTTATACCGCGTCGGCGGGATGACGAGGGGAAGCTGTTCCACGACCTCCATCCCGTATCCGGCCAATCCGTGCCATTTCCGCGGGTTGTTGGTGAGGATGCGGGCGCGGGTGACGCCGAGGTCGGCGAGGATCTGGGTGCCGATGCCGTAGTCGCGCTTGTCGACGGGCAGGCCGAGGTGCTGGTTGGCCTGCACGGTGTCGAGGCCCTCGTCCTGCAGGGCGTAGGCGCGCAGCTTGTCGAGCAGGCCGATGCCGCGGCCCTCCTGGCGCAGGTAGACGAGGACGCCGCGCCCCTCCTCGCCGATGATCTGCAGGGCCTTGTGCAGCTGCGCCTGGCAGTCGCAGCGCTGCGAGCCGAAGACGTCGCCGGTGAGGCACTCGCTGTGCACGCGCACCAGCACCGGCTCGCCGTCGTCGACGCTGCCCAGCGCCAGCGCCACGTGGGTGGCGTGGGTGATGACGTCCTCGAAGCCGTGCGCCGCGAACACGCCCCACGGCGTGGGGATCTCGGTGACGGCGCCGTGCAGGACAAGCCGCTCGGTGCGGCGGCGGTAGGCGATCAGGTCGTTGATGGCGACGATCTTCAGCCCGTGCTCGGCGGCGAAGACGTCGAGGTCGTCGCGCCGCGCCATGCTGCCGTCCTCGCGCATGATCTCGCAGATCACCCCGGCGGGATAGCGGCCGGCCGCCTTGCAGAGGTCGACGATCGCCTCGGTCTGCCCGGCTCGCTCCAGCACCCCGCCGCGCCGCGCGCGGAGGGGAAAGGTGTGGCCGGGCTTGGCGAAGTCGGCGGGGCGCGCGTGCTCGTCGGTGAGCAGCTTCACGGTGGTGGCCCGGTCGAAGGCGCTGATGCCGGTGGTGACGCCGCGGCCCACCGCGTCGACGCTCACGGTGAAGGCGGTGCCGAACTGCGAGGTGTTCTCGTCGACCATGGCGGTGAGCCCCAGCTCGTCGAGCCGCCAGCCCTCGGTGGCGACGCAGATCAGCCCGCGCGCGTGGGTGGCCATGAAGTTGACCGCCTCGGGGGTGATGCGGTCGGCGGCGATGGCCAGGTCGCCCTCGTTCTCGCGGTCCTCGTCGTCGACGATGATCACGAACCTGCCGTCGCGGATGTCGGCGACAGCGTCCTCCACCTTGCAGAGCGTCACCGGACTCCCTCCTGGCGCGCGGCCGGCGGCGGCGGCGCTGCGTACGGGGCGAGGCCCTTCTCGACGTACTTGGCGACGAGGTCGGCCTCCAGGTTGACCTGCGTGCCGGGGCGCCACTCTCCGGCGCGGGTTGCTGCCAGAGTGTGCGGGATCAGGGAGACGCTGAACCACGACGGCATGGCCTCGACGACGGTGAGGCTGATGCCGTCGACGGTGATGCAGCCCTTCTCGACGACGTAGCGCAGCAGGTCCTGTGGCGCGTCGATGCGCACCACCACCGCGTTGTCCTCCCGCTCCGTGGCGGCCACGGTGCCGACGGCGTCGACGTGGCCGCTCACCAGGTGGCCGCCGATGCGGTCGCCCATGCGCAGGGCGGCCTCCAGGTTGACGGCGTCGCCCGGCTGCAGCCGGCCGAGGTTGGTGCGCCGCGCGGTCTCGGGCATCACGTCCGCCACGAAGCCCCCCTCCGTCGCCTCGACGACGGTGAGGCAGCAGCCGTTCACCGCGATGCTGTCGCCGACGGCGACGTCGCGCAGCACCTCGCGCGCGGCGACGTGCAGCCGACCGTCCGCCTCGATCGCGTTGCGGGCCACCACCCCCAGCTCTTCGACGATTCCACTGAACATCAGCCCGTGTACCCGCTGACCATGATATCCGGGCCCAGGCGGCGGACCTCCACGTCGCGCAGCGAGCGGGCGTCGACCAGGTGGTCCACACCGTGCCCGCCGACGGCGGCCGGGGCCTCGACGCCGCCGATGATGCGCGGCGCGATGAAGGCGACCACGCGGTCGACCAGGTGCTGGTCGAAGGCGGAGCCGTGCATCGAGGAGCCGCCCTCGATGAGCAGGCTGATGCGCTGCTCCGCGCCGAGGTGCCGGAGCAGGTCGAGCAGGCCGACGCGCCCCTCCGCCGAGGGCAGCACCACCACCGGCACGCCGCGCTGCTCGAACTCGCGAAGCCGGTCGCCCCGGGAGCGGTCGCTGGTGGCGATCAGCACGCTCCCCGCCTCCTGGCTGAAGATGCGCGCGTCGTGGGGCACGCGCAGCCGGCTGTCGACGACGACGCGGAGCGGCGACCTGCCCTCGCCCCCGGGCAGGCGGGTGGTCAGGTTGGGGTCGTCGCGCAGCACCGTGTTGGCGCCGACCAGGATGGCGTCGTGGGCGTGGCGCAGCCGGTGCACCTCCTCGCGCGCCTGCTCCGAGGTGATCCACTTCGACTCGCCGCCGTGGGTGGCGATGCGCCCGTCCAGCGACATGGCGAACTTGGCGGTGACGAAGGGCAGGCCGGTGGTGACGTGCTTGACGAAGAACTCGTTCAGCTTGCGGACACGATCGGCCAGAACTCCGGAGGTGACGGCGATGCCGGCGTTGCGCAGCGCCTGGAGGCCGCGACCGTCCACCTTGGGGTTGGGGTCCTGCATGCCGGCGACGACGCGCCTCACCCCCGCGGCGACGATCGCGTCGGTGCAGGGCGGGGTGCGCCCGTAGTGCGAGCACGGCTCCTGGGTGACGTAGAGCTCGGCCCCGCGCGCCGCCTCGCCCGCCTCGCGCAGGGCGACGACCTCGGCGTGGTCCTCCCCCGCCCGGCGGTGGAAGCCGCGGGCGACGACCTTGCCGTCGCGCACCACCAGCGCACCCACCATGGGATTGGGGCTCGTGTGGTAATCCGCCTGTGCGGCAAGGCCGATCGCCTCCGCCATCAGCTCCTCGTCGCGAGTCAACCGCGCGCACCCATGGGGGCGAGGGTGCCGTCGGGACGGAGCAGGCGGCGGCGCTCCAGGCCGGCGCGGAGCTGGCCGCAGGCGGCGTCGACGTCGCCGCCGCGGGTGTCGCGCACGGTGGTGCGGACGCCCCGCAGCCGCTCGAGGAAGCGCTGCGCGGTGGCGGCGTCGGGCGGCCCCCAGGGGCTGCCGTCGACGTGGTTCATGGGGATGACGTTGACGTGTGCGCGCAATCGTCGCGCCAGCGCGCGCAGCGCATCGGCCTGCTCCGGGGAGTCGTTGACGCCGCCGATGAGGCACCACTCGACGGTGAGCCGCCGCCCGCTGCGCTGCACGTAGCGCTCGGCGGCGGCGGTCAGCGCGTGCAGGGGATGCGCGCGGTTCAGCGGCACCAGGCGGTCGCGCAGCTCGTCGCTGGCCGCGTGCAGCGAGACGGCGAGGGTCACCGGCAGCGCCTCGCCGGCAAGCCGGTCGATGTTGGGCACCACGCCGCTCGTCGACACGGTGATGCGGCGCGGGCTGATGCCCATGCCCTCGGTGAGCGTGCGCAGCGACTCGACGGTGGCCTCGTACGCCGCCAATGGCTCGCCCATCCCCATGTAGACGACGTGCGTCACCGGGCCCAAGCCTCGCGCGTGCAGCTCGCGCGAGGCCGCGCGCACCTGGTCGACCACCTCCGCGGCGGTGCAGCTGCGGCGCAGGCCCATGTGCCCGGTGGCGCAGAAGGGACAGCCGACGGCGCAGCCCACCTGGGTGCTGACGCAGACCGTGGCCCGGCGGCGGGCGGCGTCGGTGGCGGGGGACTCCATGGCGACGGTCTCCACCGTCTGGCCGTCGTCCAGGCGGCAGAGGAGCTTGACGGTGCGCCCACCGTCGGCCTCGGTGGCCCCGGCCACGGCGACCGTGGAGAAGGCGACCTCCTCCGCCAGCGCGGCGCGCAGGGGCGCGGGCAGCTGGTGGACGTCGTCGAACGAGGCGGGCTGCGGCTGCCAGGTGGCGGCGCGGAGCTGGCGCGCCCTCCAGGCCGGCGCGCCGAGGCGCGCGAGGACGGCGCGGAGCGAGGTGTCGTCGGCGGTGCTGAGGGCGAGCATGGGGACCGCCGCCATGGTACGGGGCGCCCTGCGCCCGACGCCCGGCGGCCCCGCGCCGGGGGGATGCCGTACGCTGCGGGCCGCCATGCACGACCTGCTCAGCAGCCTGATCGGGGTCCCCGCGGTGATCCTCCTCGCGGGCGGGCTCGGCATCGTCGCCGTCACCCTGCTGAGCCGGGTGCGGCGCCGCCAGGACCGGGAGCCGATCCGCTGGGCCCACCTGGTCTTCGGGGTCGGCCTCACCGGCGCGGGGACGCTGCTGCTGCAGCTCGACGTCGCCCTGATCGGCGTCCGCTAGGCGGGCAGCACCCCGGCCCGGTGCAGCCCCTCGGCCGCTTCGCGCAGCCGGCCGGCGAGGAGCATCCCGTGGGCCAGCATCAGCTCGGCGCGGTGGTTGCCGCCGGACACCTCGGCGGCCCGCTCCAGCAGGCGGATGCCCTCGCCGAACCTCCCCCGCCGGGCCAGGGCGAGGCCGGTCTGGGCCGGCACCTCCCAGGCCCGCGCGTCGAGCTGCGCTGCGCGCAGCGCCAGGGCCCGCGCAGCGCGCGTATCACCGGCCAGCGCCGACGCCATCGCCCCGATGCGGAGTGCGGACGGGTCGTCGCGGTCGGCATCCCTGACCAGCCGCAGCGCCTCGGCGGAGTCACCGCGCGCCAGCGCCTGCGCCGCGGGCACGTCGGGCAGCGCGCGGCACACCTCGTCGACCGGGTCGGCGACGGGCGGGACGTTCGCCAGTCGCCGGCGCAGGCTGCGCCGCTCGAGGACGAACGGCGTGCCGCTGAGCAGGCCGAGCGCGCTGCCGATCCAGAAGAGCCGCACCGCCGGGTCCATGCCGGGGCGGATGCCGATGACGAAGAGCAGGAAGGCGACGACGAGCAGCACCGCCAGCATGTGGTCGGCGATGGCGTCCGAGGCGCGCGCCGCGGCCTGGTGCCGCAGACGGATGCGGTAGCGCAGCGGCCGCGGCATCGGCACGGCGCCGAGCAGCGCGCCACCCAACCACGTCCGCGCGTCCAACGGCGTGGCTCAGCGGCGGATGAGTTCGAGGAACTCGGCGCGCGACTTCTCGTCGTCGCGGAAGCTGCCGAGCATGCAGGAGGTCAGCGTCTGGCTGTTCTGCTTCTGGATGCCGCGCATCATCATGCAGAGGTGCGCGGCGTCGATGACCACCGCCACGCCGTACGGCTGCAGCACCTCGTCGATGGCCTCGGCGATCTGCGTGGTGAGCCGCTCCTGCACCTGCAGCCGGCGCGCGAACATGTCGACGACACGCGCCACCTTGCTGAGCCCGATGACGCGGCCGCGCGGCAGGTAGGCGACGTGCGCCTTGCCGAAGAAGGGCAGCATGTGGTGCTCGCAGAGGCTGTACAGCTCGATGTCCTTGACCAGCACCATCTCCTCGTACGGCTCGGCGAAGACGGCGCGACCGACGATGTCGTCGAGGGTCTGCTCGTAGCCGCTGGTGAGGAAGAGGAGCGAGTCGGCGACGCGCTGCGGGGTGCGCAGCAGGCCCTCACGCCCGGGATCCTCGCCGAGGACGCGGACGATCTCCTCGACGTCGCCGGCGAGGATCTCCCGCCCGCCGGCGGCGCGGGGATGTCGCAGAGGTGCCGGATCGCTCACGGGCGCATTATCGGCGCGCTCTTCTCTCAGGCGCGCTCAGACGCGCGCCATGCGGGGAGCAGATCTCCCCGCACCCCTCTCGGCAGGCTGAAGCCTGCCGGGCGAGCCGCAGGCTCGCTTGGCCCCGCGCAGCGCGGGCTACGCATTGCTGAAGATGGGGATGTTGACCCCGGTGAGGGGGGCGGCGGCGTCGCTGAGCAGGAAGGCCACGATGGCGGCGACGTCGTCCGGTTTGACCCCGGGGTTGAGGTGCGGAGCGGCGCGGCGGAGCATCGCCGTGTCGACGGCTCCGGGGCTGAGGCAGATGCAGCGCACCCCGTGCTCCCGCCCCTCCAGCGCCACCGCCTCGCTGAGGGCGACCACCCCCGCCTTGGAGACGTTGTAGGCGGTGTTGCCGGGGAACTTCTCGACGTTGGGCACGCCGGACAGCGAGGCCACGTTGAGGATGGCGCCCCCACCGCCGGCGCGCATGGCGGTGAAGGCCGCGCGGCAGCAGAGGTAGGTCCCCCGCAGGTTGACGTCGAGGGTGCGATCCCAGCGCTCGGGGTCGAGGTCGGCGAACGGCGCCGGCTCGACCACGGCGGCGCAGTTGACCCAGGCGCGCAGGCGCCCGCGCTCCGCCGCGGTGGCGGTGAGGCGCTCGACGTCCTCGACATTGCTGACGTCGGCCAGCAGGGGTGTGATGCCCGGGTGCAGCGCGGCGGTCTCCGCCAGCGTCGCGGGGGTGCGCCCGGCGGCGAGCACCTCCATGCCGCCGGCGGCGAGGCGGTTGGCGACGGCGCGGCCGATCCCGCTCCCCGCGCCGGTGACGACGGCGACGTCGCTCATCGCCGCGCCGCCAGCGACTCGTACAGCCGCTGGTAGCGGTCGAGGGTGCGGCTCAGGGGAAACCGCCGGGCCGCGGCCCGGCGCACCCGGGCCCGGTCGAGCGCGGACGCCTCCCGGATGGCGCGGGCGAGGGCCGCCACCGTCGCCCGCGGGGTGAGGACGCCCCCGCCGCCCCCCACCACCTCGGGCAGCCCGCCGCGCGCCAGCCCCGCCACCGGGGTCCCGGCCAGGTTGGCCTCCAGGGCGACCATGCCGAAGGGCTCCTCCCATTGCGAGGCGACCACGGCCACGGCCGCCCGTCCGTAGAGCATGGCAAGCCGGCGCCGCGGCTGGGGGCCGCGCACCTCGACGCCGTCGCCGAGCAGCGGCGCGACCTGCTCCCGGTAATACGCGGGGTCGTAGACGGAGCCGGCGAGCAGGACGCGCATCCCCGCCCGCCGCGCGGCCGCGATCGCCAGGTGGGTGCCCTTCTCCGGTGCGATGCGGCCGGCGACGATGGCGAGGTCGGGCTCCGGCCGGGCGGCGAAGGCGATCGACGCCGGGTCGAGCCCGTTGGCGACGACGGCGTCGACCGGCACCAGCTCGCGCCACTGCTCGGCGCAGGCGCGGCTGACGGCGACGAAGCGCGGACGCGGCCTGGCCTCGGCCGCGGCCGCCGCCGCCCGTGCCGCGGCGGGGTCGAGCGGCGGGAGGTGCAGCGTGTGCACGGTGGGCAGGCCGGTGGCCGCCAGGGCGTAGAACGACGGCCAGTCCATGGCGTGCGCGTGGACGACGTCGGGCGGCGGCACCTGCGAGCGCAGCCCGGTGGCGAGGTGGAGGTACGCCGCCGCCTGGGCGGAGGGCCACGCCGCCGCGTCAGCGCGACCGTCGCCGCCTGGACCGGGGTGGAGAAGCTCCTCGGGGAAGGGCCCGCCGGCGGCGCGCACCCGCACCCCGGGCACCGACGAGCCCCGCGCCGCGATCAGGTCGACGTCCACACCGCGCTCAGCCAGCCCGCGGGCGAGCTCGGCGACGACGGTCTGCGTCCCCCCCGTCTGGGCGGCGCGCAGCGGCGCCACCAGCGGGGCGACGAGGGCGACGCGCATCGGCTGGCAAGCATGCCGCAGGGACCCGACCCACAGTCACGCAGTGGCTGTTTGTCCAATCGTCGCTATCACATTTTGCCGCAGCATCGCGCCGGTCACGTTGAGGCCATGGATGACAAGAACCAATCCACGCACGGATTCGCGTGTGGTTTGACATATGCGGGGATGGCCCGTTACCCTCTGGCGCTGTCGTTCGGTCCAGCCCCCGCCGGGGCGCCGTACGCGACGGGGGCTTGTTTCACACAGCGCTCAACCGGCGTACGCACGCATGCATACCCGACCAGCAGAGGTGCGGTATTGCGGGGTAGTCGAAAGCTCTCCCTGATCCTGGGAAGCCTCGCCGCCATCGCGGTGAGCGCGATCCCCGTGGGGCTGCAGGTGCAGGCCTCCTCCACCGACGACGCGCTTCGAGCCAAGCGAGCTCAGCTCGTCGCACAGCTCCAGCAGCTGACCGGACCCCGCGCCGGGGCCTCCGCCCAGCTCCTGGCGGCGGAGCAGGCGCTCAGCACCATCCAGACCCAGCTCGGCGCCGCCCGCGCCGGCCTCACCAACGCCAACGCCCAGCTGCTCCGGCTCTCCCAGCAGATCCAGGACGACGAGCACACGGTCAGCACGGCCCGCGTCGAGCTCGCCCAACTGGTCCGGGCCACCTACATCACCAGCAGCGGCGACGGCTTCCTCACCGCCATCCTCTCGGCTGACACCTTCAACCAGGCGATGGACCGGGTCAAGGGGGCGGCCCACGTCACCGACGAGGTGCGCCAGCTCGAGGTCCGGCTGCAGGACCGCCAGGTGGCCCTGGCCGCCGAGCGGAAGGCGCTCCAGAAGGACTCCGCCGACGCCCTCGCCCTGGAGGCCCAGCTGGCCAGCCAGGACGGGCAGCTCCTCGCCCTGGTCGCCCAGCGCGACGCCGCCTTCCGCAGCCTCGACGGCCCCGCCCGGGCGATCGCCGCCCAGATCGCCGACATCGACCAGCAGCTCGCCGGCAACAGCCAGCCCGCGCGGGTGAGCAGCTCGTCGTCCTGCGGCAACCACTTCGCCTACGGCTACTGCACCTACTACGTGGCCACGCGCCGCTGCATCCCCTGGTTCGGCGACGCCTGGCAGTGGTGGGGCGCCGCGGCGAGCTACGGGTACGCCGAGGGCCACACCCCGCAGGTGGGCGCCGTCGCGGTGTGGGGACGCTACGGCAGCAGCCCCGACGGGCACGTCGCCTACGTCGAAGCGGTCGGTCCCAGCAGCGGTGTCCCGGCCGGGTCGTTCCTCGTCTCGGAGATGAACTACTCCGGCTGGAACCGCGTCGACCGGCGCGTCGTGTCCGACAACGCCGCGGGCCTGGTCGGCTTCATCTACGGCAAGGCGTAGCCGCCGATCTCCCTTGCGCCGCAAGGCGTTCGTGTTGTGGTCGAGGATGGCGGCAACTGCTGTTCACGTGCGTGGCACGCGCGCGAGCCGACCGGGTCGATGCGTTCGCAGCGGCGTTCACATCTCACGTGGGCGGCGCGCGGACCCAACATGTGGTAGTCGCGCGCCGATCCGGCACAACATGTTGACATCGCGACGTGCGCGCGGCCACAATGGGCCTCACTTTCCGCGCTCCCGGTTCGGGAACGGCGGCCCCCTCTCATCGCCGCCGCATGCCGGCGAGCCTTCCCGGTGCCAGCTTCAACGTGTCCACTTCTCGTCGCCGTCTCAGCCGCTCGCTCACCGACGCCTTCAGCGGGTCGGTGCCCAGCGAGCTGGGCGGCGCGTCCGCGCTCTTCGAGCAGGGCCCGGGCACCGGGCATTTCCGCAACATCCCCATCGACCGCATCCGCCCCGGCGGTGACCGTCCGCGGCGCAGCGTCGACCCCGACGCCCTCGACGAGCTGGCGGCCAGCATCCGGGCCCACGGCGTCCTGCAGCCGATCCGGGTGCGCACCGCGGGCGGCGGCCGCTACGAGATCATCGCCGGTGAGCGCCGCTGGATCGCCGCCCGCCAGGCGGGGCTGCGCGTCATCCCCGCCCTCATCGCCGCCAGCGACGACGAGCACGCCTACGTCGAGTCGCTGGTGGAGAACGTGCAGCGCGAGGACCTCAACGCCGTCGACCGCGCCCATGCGCTTCGCCACCTGCGCGTCAACCTGGGTTTGCAGTCCTGGGAGGAGGTGGGGCGGGTGCTCGGCATCACCAGGCAGCACGTCTTCAACCTGCTGCGCGTCACCCAGCTCCCCGAGCCGATCCAGGACGACGTTCGCGCCGGCGACCTCTCCGAGAAGCACGCGCGCGCGCTGCTGCTCCTGCGCGACGACCCGGAGGCGCAGAGCCGGCTGTGGGAGCGCATCCACGACGACGAGCTGAGCGGTGACGCGGCCCTCGACGCGGCGCAGCGCTCGCGCCGCCACACCTCGGCGACGGCGCGGCGCGAGGTGCACCCATCGGCACCCTCCGCGGCCGGCGCGGGCGTGGTGCGCGCCGTCGATGCGCTGCTCGCGGCGCTGGAGGCCGCCGCACCCGGCGAGCTGCTCACCTCACGCGGCCGGCTGGAGGAGCTGCAGGAGCGGCTCGCCTCCCTGCTCACCGCGCCGCCGGCCTCGCGCGAGCGCGTTCCCCCGGCGGCGATGGGTGCCGTCCCCGTGGGTCACGCGTCGGCGGTGAACGGCGAGGAGTGGCGCTCGATCGTGGCTCCGGCGGCGGGCAACCCGGCCGGCTGAGCGCGTGGCCGGCGGCGCGGCAGGGTGGCCCGGCGGTCCTGGACGACGGTGACCAGAACCGAGCAGCCCAGCCCCGCCGCGAAGACGGCGGCGTAGACGGCGATGGCCCAGACCTGCATGCGCACGGCGGCCGCGACGGTGAGGAGGTTGAGCCCCATCACCACCGCCTCGACGGCGATGATGCGGTCGGCGGCGATCTGGTAGCGCTTGCGCTGCCAGCGCTCCTTCCTCTCCCGAACGGCGAACTTCGGGGTGCGCTCGAAGACGCCGCGCGTCCCGCGCATCGCCTGCCAGGCCGCGCGCGCGGTGTTGACCATGAGGCCCGAGCCGAACACGCTGAGCAGCAGGATGGTGGGGAGCTGCCGCAGCCAGGGCCGGTGCAGGCGTCGCTGCGCCACCGTGAAGAGGAGCGTCGGCGCCACCGTGGTGAGGTTGAACACACCCATGGCGCCGAGCAGCTGCAGCAGCTGGTGGCGTCCCTGCGACACCACCAGGATGAGCGGGTAGAGCGCGGTGAGCGCGAGCATCAGCAGATGGATGCCGTAGCCGGAGAGATGCAGCGTGGCCTCCGCCTTGAGCCCGAGCGGCGCTGACGAGCGCCACACCGCAGGCAGGTGCTTGGCGGCGCATTCGAAGCTGCCGCGCGCCCAGCGGTGCTGCTGGCGGCGGTACGCGCTGTAGCTGACGGGGAGCTCGGCCGGCACCACGACGTCGTCCGCGTAGGCCGCGCGCCAGCCGGCGAGGAAGGCGCGGTAGGAGACGTCGAGGTCCTCGGTCAGGGTGTCGTCGCGCCAGCCGCCGGCGCTCTCCAGGGCGGCCTTGCGCCAGATCCCGGCGGTGCCGTTGAAGTTGAACCAGAGGCCGCCGGCGCAGCGCGCGGTCTGCTCGATGGCGAAGTGCCCGTCGATGGCCAGCGCCTGCAGGCGGGTGAGCAGCGACGAGTCGCGGTTGACGTGTCCCCAGCAGGCCTGCACGAAGGCGAGCCCGGGATCGGCGACGAGGCGCGGGACCAGGGCGACGAGGAAGTCGGGCTGGGGCAGGAAGTCCGCGTCGAGGATGGCGAGCAGCTCGCCGCGCGCGCGCGACATGCCGTGGCGCAGCGCGCCTGCCTTGAAGCCCTGGCGATCGGGGCGGTGGATGTGCTGGATGTCGACGCTCTGGCGCCGCCAGCGCGACACGGCCTCGGCGACGAGATGCGAGGTCTCGTCGGTCGAGTCGTCGAGCACCTGGATCTCCAGAAGGCCGGCGGGATACTCCATGGCGGCGACGGCGTCGATGAGGCGGCGGGCGACGTAGAGCTCGTTGTAGACGGGCAGCTGGACGGTGACCGCGGGCCAGCTGTGCGGCGTCGCGACGCGCCCGTCGCGCCGGGTGCGCAGGGCGACGGCGATCAGGCAGAAGAAGTTGACGCCGAACGCCGCCAGCGCGACGAGGATGAGGACATAGGCGACCAGAACCGGGACGAAGAGGACGTCAGACAGCATGCGCCGTCCCCGCCGTCGCCTGGCGGTGGGCGGCGGCCCACAGCCCGAGGACGGCCCAGGCCCAGATGCGGCCTGAGGCGTAGGTCCAGGTGTAGTAGTCGAAGAGGCCGACCACCGTCAGCGCGGCGAGGGCGGCCGAGGTGGCGGCCAGCTCAGCGGTCCACCGCCGCCGGTGGCGCAGCAGGGCGACCCAGGGAGCCACCAGCAGCACCGCATAGGCGGCGCCGCCGGCGATCCCCGTCTCGGCGACGGCGTCGAGCAGGACGATGCTCGACGGCTGGTCGGTGTAGCGGAACCCGGGGTCGGCGAGGCGCATCGCCTCGGGCAGGCCGCCGGCGCCGACACCGAGCAGCGGATGCCGGGTGACGATCTGCGCCGTCGCCAGGGCCAGCGCGGCGCGCTCGTCGATGGAGCGCGTCTCGGTGGCGCTCGCCGCCGGGTTGGTGCGCGCCGCCAGCGCGGTGCGGTAGGGCACCACGAAGGGAGCGGCGACGACGGCGCCGGCGGCGCAGACGATTGCGAGCTGACGCAAGCGAGCGCGATCGCGGGTGGCCAGCAGCATGGCGGCGAGCACACCCAGGCCGACCAGCATGCCCAGCCAGGCACCGCGCGAGAAGGTCACCAGCAGCGCGGCCAGCCCCACCGCGACGGTGGCCAGGAGCGGCACGCGCGCGGCGCGCCGGCGCGAGCCGAGGCCGATGAGGAGCAGGAGACCGGCGGCGAGCAGTCCCCCGAGGATGTTGGGATGGTCGGTGAGCCCGTAGGCGCGCAGGAAGCGCGTGCCGTCCGCGGCCGTGATGACGCTGACCTGCTGGTGCGGGTCGAGCGTCTGCTCACCGAGGGCACCGAGGCCGAGCGACCGCTGGGTGACCACCTGGCCGATGCCGACCACCGCCTGGATGGCGACCATCACCGCGACGGGGACGGCGAGCCGCTGCGGTGGCCCGATCTCGTTGGCGACGTAGAGCGCGAGCGCGGCCAGCAGGGTGAGGTGGACGCTCGTGTTCACCGCAATCGCGGGATCGACGGCGACCAGCGCACCCACCCAGGCGAGGAGCAGGAGCGCCGCCACCGGCCAGGCGATGAAACGCGGACCCAGCCAGACACGACGGGGGCGCAGGGCCAGGCTGGTGAGCCACAGCACCAGCACGAGCAGTCCCGCGACGTCGCTCCAGGCGAGGATGACGTCGGTGTAGGCGCTGTAGAGCGTGCCCACGGGACGCGCCACGATGTCGATGCCGGCGCGGAACGGGCTGAGGACGAGCAGCGCGGCGAAGGCGATCCAGGCGCCGCGGCGCGTCCACGTCGAGGCGCAGGTGCGCGCGGCCGCGCTCATGTCGGCAGCGCCGGCATCGCGGCCGGCTCGGCACCTCGTCGCGGCGGCGTCCGTGCGGCGCGTCCGCTCACCACCTCGTCGACCAGGCCGCGGATGGCGCCGTCGAAGACGGCGGCGTCGAACCGGCGGGCCGACGCCAGCAGCGCGCCCGGGTCGAGACGGTTGCGCTGCGCGCGCAGCATCGCCTCGCCGATGGCCTCGACGCTCTGCTCGCCGGCGAGGAACCCGGTGACGCCGTCGTCGACGATCTCCGTGGCTCCGCCTGCACCGATGGCGACGGGCGGTCTCCCCGCGGCCTGCACCTCGGCGATGACCATGCCGAAGTCCTCGACGCCCGGGTCGACCAGGGCGATGCAGCGGGCCATCGCCTCGGCGACGCCGGCGTCGCTGCGGCGGCCGAGGAAGCGCACCGTCGGGCCGGCCATCGCCTCCAGCCGGCGCCGGTCGGAGCCGTCGCCGATGACGTCGAGGGGCAGGCGCAACGCGTTGGCCGCGGCGATCACCAGGTCGATGGCCTTGTGCGGGCGCAGCCGGGAGACGGTGAGGAAGCGGCCGCTGCACTCGAAGGCGGGGCGGAAGCGCGCGGTGTCGATGGGCGGGTGCACGACGCGCGCCTGCCGTCCGTGCACCGCGCGGATGCGCTCGGCGGTGAAGCTCGAGTTGGCCACCACGACGTCGACGCGTCGCATCGCGGCGCGGTCGCGGCTGCGCAGCACGGCCAGGCCAGGCCGCGCAAGCGCACCGGCGAGCCGGTTGCGCGCGAAGTAGCGCTCCGTGCTCCAGAGGAAGGGCGCGGGCGTGTGGCAGTAGCAGAGGTGCACGGCGCCGCGCGGGACGCGGACGTGGTGGGCGAAGGCGGAGGAGCTGCTGATCACCACCTCGGGCGCGTCCAGGTCGAGACCGGCGAAGGCCCGCGGCATGGCCAGGGCCAGGGACCGCAGCGGGAGGCCTGCCGGTCGCGTGCGCTGCAGCGCGGAGGTATGGATGCGCGTGCGGTCCACGCCGTCGGGCGAGGCGTCGTCGTCGAGGACGGACGTGTACAGGGGTGCGTCGCCGTAGAGCGCGGCGAGCCGCGCGGCGACGCGCTCGGCGCCGCCGCGCTGGGTGAAGTAGTCGTGGACGAGGGCGACGGTCATCGACCGGCGTCCCGGCGGATGCGCAGCCAGGGGAAGGGAGTGACGGGTGCGCCGGTCAGCCGGCGCCGCAGGCGGGTTGTGGCCGCGTCCGGCCGGAACAGGACGTCCACGTGGAAGCGCGCGAAGGTGTCCCACGTGTGGTGGTGATAGGCGGCGGCCATCTCGGGAACGCCGATCTCCGTGTAGTGCCTTCGGGTGCGGCGGCGAGCGGCCGCGAGCTCCCCCTGCGTGTAGATCGGCGTGTCGAGGACGTGGAGCTCGCCGTGAGGATCGATCTCATCGAGCCACGCGGCCATGAGTGGCGCCGGGTCGGGGAGGTACTGCAGCGCGCTGGCCAGCACGACGACGTCGGCGGGTCCCGGCAGCGTGCCGTCGCGCATGTCGTGATGGGCGAAGCGGAGGGTGCCGCGACCGGCGAAGACGCGACGGGCCTGGTCGAGCTCGACCTCGTTGACGTCGGCGGCCAGCACCTCGCTGCCCGGGACGCTGCTGAGGCGATGCGCCAGCCAGCCGTTGCCGCAGCCCAGCTCGACGATGCGCAGCGGGCGGCGCAGGGCGCGGAGATGTCGCAGCAGCCGCTCGCAGGCCTCGGCGCGCGCCCGCCATTCGTCCGCCAGCGGATCGGTTGCGGCCACGTCGGGCAGGATCGCGACGGTGGCGTCGGGCAGCAGCCGGCCCTCACGCGCGCGCGCCGCGACGTACAGGTCAGTCGACATCGACGGCCTCGACGGCGGCGCGGTAGGCGTGCTGCAGCGAGCGGCGCATCTCGTCGAGCCGGACGGGCGGCTGCCACTCGCCGCCGGCGAGGTTGTCGCCGGCGACCAGCACGCCGGCGGCCTGCACGCCGCGGCGCCGGGCGACGGCGAGCAGCGCGGCCAGCTCCATGTCGACGCCGAGGACGCCCTCGGCCTGGAGGGCGCGGACCTCGGCGGGCGTCTCGCGGTAGGGCGCATCGGTGGACCACACCGCACCGCTGCGCGTCGTCACGCCGAGCCCGGCCAGCGTGCGGCGCAGCGCCAGCGCCAGATCGGGGTCGGCGGCGACGTCGCGCGACGGCGGCAGGTAGTGGTGCGAGGTGCCCTCGTCGCGGATGGCCAGGTCGGGGACGACGACGTCACCGGGCAGGAGGTCGTGCTGCAGCCCGCCGCAGAGCGCGACCGACACCAGGCGGCGCGCGCCCATGGCGATCAGCTCCTCCGCCTGCGCCGCGACCGCCGGCGCGCCGAGCCCGAAGTTGGCCAGGACGAGAACGCGATCGCCGTGCGCGCGCACGCTGTAGAGGTCGCCGAGAAGACGGCCGACCTGGCGCACGCGCACGCTGCGCCGCATCTGCTCCGGCAGGCCGCGCTCCAGGCAGATGACCGCACCACGCGGCGGTGCGATCTGCGGCAGGCGACCGCCGCGGCGCCGGTGGGCCAGCATCTCCGCGGGCGCGACGATGCCCTCCTCCCCCACCTTCTCCGGGAAGGCCGGGTAGGTCGCGGCGGGCAGGGTGAGCCGCGTCACCCTCCGGACACCGCCTGCGACAGCGTGCGTGACCGCGCTGACGGTTGGTGGCGCGCGCCGACCGGGGTCGCCAGGAAGATCGCGGCCTGCGCCGACTCGGCGATCAGCACCGCCCAGGGCGCACCCACCCAGCCGGTTGTCGGGACCAGTGCCGCAAGGGCCACGACGAGCACGGCGAGCCCGGCGCCGAGGACGCGCAGCGTCGCCGTTTCGCGGTGCGCCGCAAGCAGCTCCAGCGATCGGTAGGTGGCGAGCGTCGAGGGGACGACGCTGAGCGCGAGGATGCGCAGCCCCGCGGACGAGGGCGCGAACGCGGGCCCGAAGAGACGCTCGACGATCTCCGGCGCGAGCAGCAGCAGCGCGACGGTGACCGCCGCACCGAGGCCGGCGGTGAGCGGCCATGACCACCGCAGGTCGCGACGGCGCGTGGTCCCCGCACCGTCGGCATGGGCTTCGGCGAGCGCGGGGTAGACGGCGCTGAAGATGCCGACGTGCCCGGTCTTCGACGCCTCCACCGTGCGCGATGCGCAGGTGAACCAGCTGGCCGCTGCGGACCCGCTGCCGATGCCCAGCGCGACGACCGGGAGGCGCTGGTAGGCCATGCCCAGCAGCCCCAGCACGCCGATGCGGGCGCTGTCGTGCAACATCGCGCGGGCCTCGGCGATCGCACCATGGGGCAGCATCGGGAACTCGCGGACGCGCGTGGCGCAGAGCAGCCACACCGCGGCGGCGAAGGCGACCTGAGCCAGCAGCAGCACCACCGCGGTGCGCACCACACCCGCGCGATCGGCGACGAAGACGAGGACCGCCAGCGCCGGCAGCGCGCTCGAGGCGACGCCGACCAGCGCGTAGGTGCGCAGCATGGTCACGCCGCGGAGCACGGCGGTGCAGACGCTGAAGAGCGCGGCGGGCAGCAGCGAGAGGGCGAGCACGCGCAGCGCCGTCGACTCCTCGGAGTGGCCGGCCGCGACGAGCGGTGACAGCGTCCACAGCACCGCGATCGCCAGCAGCGAAAGGCCGAGCTGCACCGTCGTGGCCGCGGCGACGCGCCGCACCGAACCGGACGCGGCGATCTCGCGGACCAGGACCATGTCGGTGCCGAAGCTGGTGCCGACGTTGGCCACGAAGACGATGGCGCTCACCACCGCGTACTCGCCGAAGCCCGCCAGGCCGAGCCGGTGTGCCAGCGCCAGCATCATCCCGAGGCCGATCACCTGTCCGGCCACCTGCGCGGCGCCGAGCCCGAGCGCCGCGCGCGGTCCCGGTGCTGCGCGGCTCACGGCTGCGCCCGGCGTCGCAGCACGACGACGGCGAAGTCGCCCCATGCGCGGAACGGCCGGCGTGGCGACAGGCGGTCGTCGAGCCAGGCCAGGGCTGCATAGGCGCGCCGGTGGCGGATGGCCAGGTTCTTCGACTCCAGCGTTGGCGTCAGCACCGAGAGCCCGCGCACGGCCATCACGTCGAAGCCGGCGGCGAAGGCGCGCACCACGTGGCGCGGCGTGAAGTAGTGCACGGGGAAGTGGCGGCCCTCGAGGTGGGCGATGGTCCCGCCGCGGCGCAGCCGGCGCGTCGCCAGGCGGACCTGTCCGGTGAGCACCAGGGCCAGCTCCCACAGGCAGATGCGCGGCATCACCACCAGCACCGCCACACCGCCCGGCGCGACCAGCCGTCGCAATCCCGCAGCCACCGGCGCGAGGTCGGCGGTGCAGTTGAGCCCACCGAGGTTGGAGAGGGCCGCGTCGAAGGGCCCGCCGTCGACGCGGTCGAGGTCGAGGAAGGAGCACTCCTGCACGGTCACCGCGTCCTGCAATCCCGCCGACTCGACCTTCGCCCGCTGCCGCGCCAGCATCCCCGCCGCGACGTCGGTGGCGTGGACGCGGTGGCCGCGCCGCGCCAGGGCGACGGCGTCGGTGCCGGTGCCGGCGTTGAGCTCGAGCAGGGATGCGCCCGCCGGCACGAACTCCGCGACGCAGGCGTACACCTTCTCGCGGATGCGGGTGAGATGCGGATGCGAGCCGGCGAAGGCGTCGTAGCGCTCCGCCGTGGCGCTGAAGGCGCCGGCGATGGTGGCGATCGGCGCCTCGGCCTGCATCAGCGCGACCCGGCGCGCAGCTCGCGGCGCTGCATGCGCGACAGCGCGGCGTCGTCGAGCGGCAGCATCAGCGCGTCGCGCGCGCGGGCGACGCGGTCGCGCGACAGCCGTCGCGCCGCGCGGGCGAGATGGGTCAGCGGCGACACCGTCCCCGCGGCCCGGCGCAGGCGGAACTCCTGGTGCACGACGCGATGCAGGCGGCGGTAGTAGCCGGTCGAGAAGGGACCGCGGTAGAGCATCGAGAGGTCGTTGGAGTCGACCCAGTTGCGCCGCTCCCCGAGCTCGGCGACGACGCGCTCGTGGAAGCGCGTGCCGGGCAGCGGGTACGACACCGAGATGCCGATGTCGTCGGGAGCGCACTCCCGCACCAGGCGGCGGGTGGCCTCGATGTCGCCGGGATCCTCGCCGGGATAGCCGAACTGCAGGAAGAAGCCGCAGCGGATCCCCACCGCGTGGAGCCGTCGCGCCGCCTCGCGGATCTGCTCGACGCGGGTGCCCTTCTCCATGGCGTCGAGGATCCTCTGGGAGCCGGACTCGGCCCCCAGCCAGACGGTCTCGCACCCCGCGTCGCGCAGCGCCTCGACCTCGCCGTCGCGGAGCAGCAGGTCGGCGCGGCTCAGGCACTTGAAGGGCGTCACCAACCCGTGATCGCGCACCAGGTCGGCGTAGGCGCGGATCCAGCCAGGGCGCAGGCCGAAGATGTCGTCGACGAAGGCGACGTGGTCGGGGTGGTGTGACGCGTGCAGCAGGCGCAACTCCTCGACGACGTTCTCCGGGCTGCGCACCGCGTAGCGCTGCCCCCAGATGGGCTTGGCGCACCAGTTGCAGTGATACGGGCAGCCGCGAGTTGTGGCCAGGTTCATCGAGAACCGTCCGTGGCGCGACCAGGCGCGGCGGTAGGCGGTGACGTCGACCAGGTCCCAGGCGGGCAGCGGGAGGCCGTCGAGGGCGGTGAGGTTGGCGCGACGCGGCGTGCGCAGCAGCTCGCCGCCGGCGCCGCGGAAGGCGAGCCCGGCGACGCCGGCGGGCGGGACGTGCGGATGCGCCTCCAGGTGCGCGAGCAGCGCGGAGAGGGTCACCTCACCCTCACCGGCGATGACGTAGTCGGCGCCGCGGTCGAGGTAGTGCTCGGGGTTGTCGGTGGCGTCGCTGCCGCAGACGGCGGTGACGCAGCCGGCCGCGTGCGCCATCGCGAGCATGCGCTCGGCCGCCTCGCGCATGCGCAACAGGCACATCTTGGAGAGGTAGTTGAAGCTGTCCTCGAAGAGCACGGCGACGGCCGGCCGGTGCGCCGCGAGCGCCGACTCCCACTCGCGCTCCGAGCCGGCGAGCATCGCGTCGAAGAGGTGCACCTCGTGGCCGTCGCGTCGCAGGCAGGCGGCCGCCCAGAGGCTGCCCAGCGGCGGGTATGGCTGCATCGCCTGCCAGAGCTTGCCGTCGAAGCGCAGGTAGTACGACTGCCCGATCAGCACCGAGGTCATGCGGCCCGCTCCTCGAGCTGCCGCAGGCGCGCCTCGAAGGCCGTCCAGAAGCGCCGGCGGTGGCCGTCGACGTGGCCCTTGCACGTCGAGGCGTCGAAGCGCGTCTCGGCAGACGGGCCGATGCCGCGCAGGCGGGCGACCTTGCGGCGCATCTCCCAGCGCTCGATGCTCTTCGCGACTGCGCCTGGCGGCCGCGTGCAGCCTGCGCGCTGCGCGATCGTCGCCGTGTATCCGGCGTGGTTGGGGAGGAAGTCGCGGTACCAGCGATTGCGGTCGAGCAGCTCCGCGTACGTCTGCGCACCGACGAGGGGCACGAGCTGCACCAGCTCGTGCGCGGTGTACACGTCGCGGTCCTCCAGCTCCAGGGCCGACGCGGCGACGATGAAGTTGGGGCACAGCCGTGGCCTGGCGGTGCCCGGCATCGACGGCACGCGCCCCGCGAGGATGGTCAGCGCACGGCAGGTCCAGAGCCGCTCGTCGTCGGTGACCATGAAGAGGTCGACGTCGTCGCCGTCGAATGCGGCCGACACCGCCAGCGAGCCGCTGACCGCGACCATGCGCACCCAGGGGATGCGCGCCAGCAGACGGGCCCGGCGCAGGACGCCCGGCCACATGCGCCGCGACGCAATCGTCCGGCGGCGTCGCTCGGCGACGAGGTGCTCCCGGCCGTGCAGGACGTGGAACTCCGCGGCGGGTGTGAGGAACTGCGAGAGCCGCGCCGACGACAGCGCGGTGGCGACGTCGGCGGCACCGGCGGGCACGGGGAGGAAGCGGTGCACCTCGGCGGCGGTGAGCGGCCAGGCGAAGACGTCGGCGTAGGCGACGGTCTCCATGATGGCGGCATCGAGGGCGGAGAGCGTCGCCAGCCGACCAGTCACAGACCCGCGTCTCCCGTGCTGCTGGGCCCGGCTGAAGCCATGGTGGAGCGGCCCGGACCACTACGTGGCAATACCGCGGCGGTTACTCCGTCGAGCGGCGTCCGGAGTGCCCCGCACGCTCATCTCGGTGGCGCCGGCGGCGACTGCCTACACTCCCGGCGACGTGATCGGGCAGCCAACCGCGATGCAGACGAACGCCGCGACAGGTGAACGGCCGGCGGTCGCACGCGCCGGCACCGCACTCGAGGCTCGCCGGCGCACCGAGCGCGTCGCGAAGGCGGCCCTCGACCGCGTCCTCGCCTCGCTGCTCCTCGTCCTCGCGCTGCCGGTGCTCGCCGTCGCCGCGGGCCTCATCCTGCTCACCGACCGCGGGCCGGTGCTCTACCGGCAGACGCGCGTGGGGCGGCAGGGCAGGACCTTCCGGATGTGGAAGCTGCGCACCATGCGCGGGCAGGGGCCCGTCGCGGACGGGAAGGCGCCGCGCGACCCGCGGGTCACCGGCATCGGCCGGCTGCTGCGGCGCTCCAGCGTCGACGAGCTGCCCCAGCTCGTCAACGTGCTGACCGGCTCGATGTCGCTGGTCGGACCACGACCGCGACTTCCCGAGGAGATGGCGCTTCCCGGCGCCGCCGCCGACGCCCTCGCGGTGAGGCCGGGGATGACCGGCCTGTGGCAGGTGAGCGGTCGCGCCGAGCTGCCCTGGGAGGAGCGGGTGCGCCTCGACCGGCTCTACGTCGAGCGCTGGTCACTCGCCCTCGACACACGGATCCTCGCCCGCACGGCCGGCGCGGTGCTCGGGGGCCGGGGAGCCTACTGACCGCACGGGCGTCGCGGTGGTGCCCAGGAAGAGACTCGAACTCTTACGAGCTTGCGCTCACTGCCCCCTCAAAGCAGCGTGTCTACCTATTCCACCACCTGGGCACGAGGGCGAGGGGCAGATTCTACACGGGGCGCGGCGGCGCCCTGCTGCGTGTTCCACGCTCAGCGAAGGCCCAATCCGCCACTCTCCAGCAGGCCGCCGGCCAGGCAGGCGACGACGGCGGCGAGGCACACCGGGGCGATCAGCAGCGCCACCACCAGCGTGCCCAGCGGACCCCGCCGGGCGGCGCGCTGCAGCGCCCGGGCACGCTCGTCGGCTCGCAGCCGGGCGGCGATGCGGCTGAGCTCAGGAGCCAGCGGGACGCCGAGCCGCCGCTGCCGGTCGAGCGCCTCGGCGACCTCCCCCAGCGCGGGGACGCCGTACCGCTCCGCCTCGGACGTCCACGCCGCCCGCGGCTCCTCGCCCAGCGCCCGGCGCACCGCCGCGGCGCGAAGGACGGCGGCGGCGGCCGGCGGAGCATGCCCGGCGGCGAGCACCATCGCCCCGGGGAGCGCAAGCCCTGCGGCGGAGGCGGCGGCGAGCATGTCGGCCGTCGCGGCGGCCTCCGCCGCCGCCGCACGTCGAGCCCTGGCGGCCGCAGCCCTGAGCAGGAGGTCCGGCACCCGGGTCGCAGCGGCAAATGCGAGCAACCCGAGAACCGCAGCGGCTGCGGGACCTGCGAATGCGGCCGCCGCACCGGCGACGGGCGCCGCCGCGAGCAGACCGGCGATGAGGCGGATCCCCGCCGCGACCGCCTCCAGCTCGGGGAGGCGCGCCGGGTCGGCGGGGCTCGACGCCGCGCGCACCCGCCACGCCGTCAGCGCCGCGGCCGTCCAGCGCGCCGGGCGGCTGTCCGGCGCCACCGCCAGGCGCGCGTGGAGCAGAGCGCCGTCGCCTTCCCGCCGGAGGGCCTCGAGTCGCGCCGCCGCGGCCGACGCCCACAGCACCACCCGCCCGATCCACGGCACCGGCGCCGCCCCCTGAGGCCCTGCGTCGCGCCGAAGGCTGCGGATCGCCAGCAGCGTCAGAAGCGCCCCGCCGGCGATGAGGCACGCCCGCGCCGCGCCGGGCAGTTGCGTCGCGCCGCTCACACGGAGACCATCCGGCGGACGCCCACCGACGCGGCGACGACGACGACGACGACGACGACGCTGCCGAGCAGCGCACACAGCGGCATGCTCAACGCGGCCAGCAACGCCGGTGGGTCGCTCGCCAGCAGCATCGCCAGCGTCGCCGCAGCGATGCCCGGCACCGCGACGGCGCTCATCCGCACCTCGGCGACGGCTGCGCGCGCCTCGCGCCGCACCGATGCGCCGTCCTCCAAGGACGCGGCCAGCTGCTCCAGCGCCGCCGCGGTGGCCGCGGAGTCGTGCCGGTGCAGCGCGAAGACCGCCGCGACCCGGACCGCCTCCGATCGTGGCGACGACCGTGGCGCGGCCGCCGCCACGGCACGCCACAACGACGTCGACGCGTCACCGCCGAGCACCACGCGCGCGGCAGCGCCCTGCAGCACCCGGCTCACCACCAGCGGTTCTCGCCCTGCGCATCTCGCCGAGGCGGCGGCGATCGCCTGCGCCCCACTCCCCCACGCCTGCAGCTCGGTGGACAGCGCGCGCGCCAGCACCGGTGCCGCGGAGTCGAGAGCTGCCGTGGCAGCGCCCCGGCGCAGCCGGAGGAGCGTCGCGCCGCCGCCGCGGACGGCGCTGCTGGACGCGGCCAGCGCCGCGGGCGGACCCATCCCCGCGGCGACCAGCACCGCGCACACCGGCATCGCGACCAGGACCTGCGCCACGCGCCACGCCGCAGGAGACATGGGGATCTGCGCGCACCACAACCGCGCCGCCAAGCGCCGGCCCGCCCGCGACCGGCCGTACCGCGCCGCAGCCCACCGGACGGCGGCGGGCATCGCGGCCGGCCGCCGGCCATCGCGGCGCAGATCACGCGCGCCCACCACCAGCGCCGCGACGAGGCAGCCGGACGCCAGCGCGCTCATGCCACGTCGACCCTGAGCAGGCGGTCCGGCGCGAAGTCCACGCCGTTGCGCGCCATGCGCTCCAGGCACCGCGGCGGCGGGCGGTGCAGCGTCCCGCCCTGGGCGCCATCGTACACGGTGGCCATGTTTCCGTCATCCACGGCCACAACCTCGGCGACCACCCGCCGCCCCGAGGCCTCGCGCTCGCAGTGCACGACGACGTCGACGGCGGTGAACAGCCACCGCCGCACCGTCCGCACCCCGACGGCGGGCCAGGCGAGGCTCAGCATGGCTTCGAGGCGCGCCACCGCGTCGCGCGCGCTGTTGGCGTGCACCGTGCCCATCGACCCGGGATGCCCGGTGTTCATCGCGGCCACCATGTCGGCCGCCTCGGCCCCGCGCACCTCGCCCACCACGATGCGGTCGGGTCGCATGCGCAGCGTGTTGCGCAGCAGGGCGCGCAGGTCCAGCGCCGCGCCACCGCCGTCGAGAGGATCGCGACACTGCTGCGCCACCACGTGCGGGTGCTCGACGTGCAGCTCCGCCACGTCCTCGACGGTGACGATGCGCTGATCTCCGGGCACCAGCGCGCACAGCGCCGCCAGCAGCGTCGTCTTGCCGGCGCCCGTGCCACCGCTGACCAGCAGGTTGCAGCGCCCCTCCACCGCCGCATGGAGGAAGGCCGCCAGCGCCGGGGGGATGCCGCCGTCGCGCACCAGGTCTCCAAGCTGGAGCGCGCGGACGCGCGGCCGGCGCAGGGTCAGCAGCGGGCCGCCCACGGCGACGGGCGGCAGCACCGCGTTGAGCCGCGTGCCGTCGCGGAGCACGGCGTCGACGGTGGGCGTCGACTCGTCGAGGCGCCGGCCCGTTCCCGCCAGCAGCCGGTCGATGACGGCGCGAAGCTGGTGCTCGTCGCCGAAGCGCACGTCGCTCGGCTGCAGCCGTCCCTCGATCTCGACGTGCACCTGCCGGGGACCGTTGACCATGATCTCGCTGACCCGCGGGTCGGCGAGCAGCGCCTCCAGCGGCCCCGCCCCGAGCAGCTCGGCGGCGACTCGCGCCGCGGCACCGGCGTCGACTCCCGGCGCGGCCAGCCACGCGTCGACGGCCGCGGCCACACCGAGCGCCGACAGGGCCGGCAGCTCACGCACCACCCGCTCGCGCAGCTCGTCGGCCGAGACGCCGCTCACCGGCCCGGCCCGCCGGCGTCCGGCAGCGGCGCCCCGTCGTCCGGCGAGGCGCGCACCAGCACGCGAACCCACTTGGCGAAGGCCTCCGCCCACAGCACCCGCGGCGCCGCGGCCGCCTCGACGTCCAGCGTCACCAGCGGCGACGCCCCGGGGGAGACCGCGACCACCCGCCCCGAGGCGACGTCGACCACCTCTCCACCACCGGAGCTGTCCGCCACCGCGGCGAGGAGGTCGACGGTCACATCGGTGCCCAGGCCGGGCGGCAGCGCACCCGCGTCGATGGCCAGCCGCACCAGCCGATGCCCGGGGATGACCGCCGCCGCCGCGGAGATCTGAGGCGTGCTCGTGGTCGCCGCACTCGCCGCCCGCACAGGACCGGCGACGGGCCCACCCCGCCAGCCGCCCGCCACAACCAACCCCAGGCCCGCCAGAGCGAGCGCCACCGCCGCCAGCCCGCCGCGACGGGAGCGCCCGGCATCACCACTCAGTTGTGTATCCACAACGCAGAAGATACACAGCCGTGCATCACCCCGTCAACCACGGCCGCGCCACCCCGGTCCAGCATCTACACTGGCGTCCTTCACGGTGTGGCAGCGGTGAGCACCAGCCCTCCCGACGAGGAGACGTCAGATGCAGGTCACCGGCGTGTCGCACATCCCCATCGGCGTGCGGGACATGGAGAAGTCGCTCGTCTTCTGGCGCGACTTCATGGGCCTCCAGATCACCGGCGACACCGGTGAGGCCTTCCCCGAGCGCCGCAGCGTCTTCCTGCGCTGGAACCCGGAGAAGTCACAGGACTCGGTGTTCATGTCGTTGAGCGCCGCCCGCGGCGCCGACGCGCGCGACAGCTCGACCGGCCTGGGCCAGCTCGGCGTCAACCACATCGCCTTCTGGGTCGACGACCTGGAGGCGTACGCGAAGCGCGCCAAGGCGATGGGCATCGAGGCGCGCATGGAGCCGATGACCTATGGCCGCCGCTACGCCGACCACGAGCACGGCGAGAACTTCCGCAGCGCGATGTTCCTCGACCCCGACGGCGTGGCGGTGCAGCTCGAGGAGTGGCGCGAGTAGGCGGTCGCCGTGAGCGCTCCCACCGCCCTGGTGACGGGGGCCAGCCGCGGCATCGGCAAGGCGATCGCCGTCGCCCTGGCCGCCGCCGGCTACGACGTCGCCGTCTCCGCGCGCACCGTGCATCCCGGCGAGGTGCGCGACTACGCTGACACCGTGCACGCGTCGAATCTGCGCGCGCTGCCGGGAAGTCTCGACGAGACGTCGGCGCTCATCGAAGCGCGGGGACGCCGCGCCCTGCCGATTGCCATGGACCTCACCGACCTCGCCTCGGTCGGCGCCGGCACGCAGCGGCTGATGGACAGCTGGGGCGGTGTCGACGCGGTGGTCCACAACGGCCGCTACCTCGGTCCCGGGCTGATGGACGTGTTCATGGAGGTGCCCTTCGACGGCGTGCGCAAGATGGTCGACGCCCACCTGCTGGCGCCGATGGTGATCACGCGCGCGCTGCTGCCGGGAATGCTGGAACGCGGCCGCGGCCACGTCATCACCATCACCTCGGGCGCCGCGTACAACGTTCCCGGAGGACCCGCGGGCAAGGGCGGATGGGGCCTCGCCTACGCCGCCGGAAAGGCCGCAGGACATGCGATGGCGCTGATCCTGCGCGCGGAATACGGCGCGCGCGGGATCCGTGCCATCAACGTCGAGCCGGGCAACGTCGCCACCGAGCGCAAGCTCATCACCCTGCGCGAGACGGGACGCGCCGCGCCGGGCGGCTCACCCCCGGAGGTGGTCGGCGCCGCCGTCGCCTGGCTGCTCGCCGATCCCGAAGGGCTGCAGTACGACGCCCCCGCCGTCGACGCCCAGGGGCTGGCCAAGGAGCGCAACCTCTACGACTTCTGACGCGTGCCCAGCACCGCGCCTTCCAGCCCGACCACCGCGACGACCGGTCGCTCCTCCCCCACCGGGGGCGGCCTCAACACCGTCACGGCCAGGAGGATTGCGGCGGCGACGAGCCCTGCGCCGACGCCGAAGGCGAGGCCGTAGCCCGCGCTGAGCGCCGATGCCTGGGCCGCCCCGCCGGCGAGAAGGCCGGCGCTGCGCGACGTCGCGATCGTCGCCAGCACGGCGAGGCCCAGCGCACCACCCACCTGCTGCGTCGCGTTGACGAGCCCGGAGGCGAGCCCGGAGTCGCTCTCCGTCGCGTCCGACATGGCCAGCGTCACCAGGGCCGGAAAGGAGATTCCCGAGCCGATGCCGATGAGGACCATCGACGGCAGCACGTTGGCGGCGTACGCACCGTCGACGGGGGCACGCGCCAGCAGTCCCAGCCCCAGGCCGATGAGCGCGAGGCTCGGCACCAGCACCGCGCGCGCACCGTACTGCGTGTAGAGGCGCGCCGAGATGCCCAGTGACAGCAGCCCCATAGTCAACGCGGTGGGCAGGAAGGCGAGCCCGATGGACAGCGGGCCGAACCCGAGAACGCGCTGCAGGTAGAGGCTGAGCAGGAAGAACATGCCGAACATCGCCGACACCGTCAGCGCCGCCACGAGGTTCGCCCCCGACACGTTGCGCGAGCGGAAGATGCCCAACGGCAGCAGCGGATTCGCCGCGTACCGCTGGCGGACGACGAAGAGCACGAGCAGCGCAGCCGCGACCGCGCCGCTGCCGATGGTTCGCGCCGACCCCCACCCGTACTCCGACGTCTCCACGATCGTGTACACGCCGAGCATCAGTGACACGGTCACCAGGAAGGCACCGGCGACGTCAGCCCCCGCACGCAGCCCGATGCCGCGGTCGGACTCGAGGAGCCGCACGGTGAGCGCCACCGCGGCGATGCCGATGGGCAGGTTGACGAAGAAGATCCAGTGCCAGCTGAGCGCCTGGGTGAGCAGCCCGCCGGCGACCAGCCCGATGGAGCCGCCGCCCACCGCCACGAAGGTGTAGACGCCGATCGCCCTGGCCTGCTCGCGCGGCTCGGGGAACAGCGTGACGATGACGCCGAGGATCACCGCCGAGGTCATCGCCCCGCCGGCCCCCTGGACGAAGCGCGCGGCGATCAGCATGCCGGAGTTCCAGGACATGCCGCACAGCACCGACGCCGCGGTGAACAGCACGAGTCCGCGCAGCAGCATGCGCTTGCGGCCGATGAGGTCGCCGAGGCGCCCGGCCAGCAGCAGCAGCCCGCCGAAGGCGATGAGGTAGGCGTTGACCACCCACGCCAGGTTCGACTGCGACATGCTCAGGTCGCGCTGGATGGAGGGCAGCGCGACGTTCACGATGGTCACGTCGAGGACGATCATCAGCATCCCGGCGCAGAGCACCAGCAGGGCCAGCCAGCGGGATTCGGGCATGCGAGGGAGGTCCCCAGGGTCGCCGGGTCGAGGCG
>DASRDZ010000002.1:0-23638 GCA_035652335.1 Candidatus Dormiibacterota bacterium | reverse complement strand
ACCTGCGCATCGGCGTGCTCACAGGACTGCTCATGCCCGTGCTCGGCTTCGCGCTGCTCGAGGTGCTGCGCAGCTCGGTCTCGGGCTACTTCGACAACCTCGTCGGCAGCCCGGTGCACCTCTTCGTCTTCCAGTCGGCGCTGCTCGGGCTGATGTTCGTCGCCGCCAACGTCGCGCTCGCCTGGGAGCGCCCGCTGCGCAGCGGCGCCGACCCGTTCGGCAAGGTGTGCGTGGTGCTGTCGGTGCTGCTCTTCGGCGGTGGGCTGCTGCCCGCCTCGGTGCTCGGCACCGGCGTCTACTGGGTCCGCTACGCGGCGATCGGAGGCGGACTGGTGGTGACGCTCGTCCACCTGCTGCTGCGCAGCACGCCGGTGCGACGCGCGCCCGTGCCGTTTCCCGCCCCCGGCGCGACCGCGGTGCTGCCGTACAGCTCCTTCGCGGTCGCCCGCCGCGCCGTGGTCGCCTGCGGAGTGTTCTCGGTGATGCTCGCCCTGTACATGGGCTACATGAAGGAGACGGCGCGCGGTCCGTACACCGTCAACGGCGAGCTCACCCAGCAGGACTCGCGCGGCCTCTGGAATCCCCAGGGAATCTACCCGTGAGCGCCACCCTGCACCTGCTGGCGCGCGACTCCGACTTCCAGGCGAGCTGGTACTACTCCGCCGTCATCTTCGCAGGACTGGTGCTGGTCGGCTGGGCGGGATGGCTGGTGATCCGCCACCTGCGCGCCATGTGGAGGCGCGGCGATCGCGGCCTGGCGGTGGCGGTGGCCACGGCGGTGGCGGTCGCCCTGCTGATGTTCGCCTCGATGCTGGCCACCGTCGCCGTCGCGCTGCTCCCGCTCACCCGGCGCGGAGGCGCGGGATGAGCAGCTCGCCGATGACCCGCCGCCGCTTCCTCATCCGCATGACCAACCTGGGCGCCGGCGCCATCACGCTGATGCTCTCCATCCCGGCGATCGGGTTCCTGCTCAGCCCCCTCTGGCAGAAGCGGCAGCTCAGCTGGGTTCGGGTGGGCGCGATCGACAGCGTCCCGGTGGGGCTGCCCACGCCCTTCGTCGTGTCCATGCCCATCGGCGAGGGGCCGCCCACACCGAACGTCGACCGCATCGTCTACGTGGTCAAGAGCGACAACGGCGTGCTGCGCATCCTCTCCAACACCTGCACGCACATGCAGTGCAACGTCCACTGGGACCCGTCGCTGGGGCAGTTCCTCTGTCCCTGCCACGGCGGTCTCTACGACATCACCGGGACCAACATCGGCGGTCCGCCGCCCTCGCCGCTGCCGCAGTGGGTGCATCGCACCCTGGTCGACCCGGCCACCGGGCAGACGGTCCTGGAAGTCCAGAACCAGTTCGACGAGAGCATCTGAGACAGCCACCGTGATCCGCTTCCTCACCCGCCCCTTCAGCAGCCGGTTGCGCGCCGGCTACCGCTGGATCGACGAGCGCACCGGCAGCACCGAGCTGGTGCACAAGGGGCTCTACGAAGCGGTGCCGGAGAAGGGTGGCTGGGCCTACACCCTGGGCAGCGCCACCCTGGTGCTCATCCTGCTGCAGCTGTTCACCGGCATCTTCCTGCTGCTCGACTACACGCCCTCCTTCTCGCAGGGCTACGACTCGCTGAAGTTCCTCCAGGACAGCGACCACTTCGGCGCCTGGGTGCGGGGCATGCACCTGTGGGGTGCGTACGTGCTCATCCTGGTGATCGGGCTGCACATGCTGCGCACGTTCTTCAGCGCCTCGTACAAGCGGCCGCGCGAGCTGAACTGGGTCTCCGGCGCCATCCTCTTCCTGCTGGTGATGGGCCTGGCCATCAGCGGCGCGATGCTGCCCATGGACCAGGCGGCCTACTGGACGATGGTCGTCGTCACCAACATCCCCCACTACATCCCCTTCATCGGCGACGGCATCCGCAACCTCTGGCGCGGCAGCGGCGACTTCGTCGGGCAGACCTCGCTGACGCGCACCTTCGCCATCCACATCTGGGTGCTGCCCTTCCTGCTCTTCAGCTTCATCGCGGCGCACCTCTACCTGCTGCGCCGCCACGGGGAGTTCGGGTCGTGGGTCAACTACCCGACCGAGAGCGAGGACCCCGAGAAGGAGCTCGGCGAGCGCATCGCCCATGCCGAGCCGCCCTACCCGACGCGGCGCGTCGAACGGCGATGGGCGGTGCCCCGCCGCACCGTCGACTTCTTCCCCAACCAGCTCTTCAAGGACACCGTGATCAGCGTGCTGCTGATCGCCGTCATCTTCGTCTTCGGCTTCGTCGTCGGCGCGCCGCTCAGCGAGCCGGCCAACCCGGCGACGCTGAGCTACGTTCCCACGCCCGAGTGGTTCTTCCTGCCGCTCGACCAGGTTTTGGTGCTGGCGCCGGGGACGTACCTCATCTTCGCCGTCGCCATCGTCGTGCTCTTCGTCGCCCTGCTGTGCATGGTGCTGCTGCCCTTCCTCGACCGCTCGCCCGAGCGCTCGCCGCTGCGGCGGCCGGAGGTGCTGCTGCCGGGGCTGTTCCTCACCGCCCTGCTCATCCTCCTCACCGTGCTCGGCTCCAACCGGCTGTTCAACCTGTGAGCGCCGCCGTGCACCTGCTCGCCGGCACCCCGCCGCTGCAGCCGATCCCCACGTCCAGCGTCGGCGGATCGGTCGCGGTGGGCATCGTCGCCATCGTCCACGTCCTGATCGCGACCTTCATCACCGGCTCCTCCTTCCTGATCTGCGTCAGCGAGGGCATCTCCATCGCCCGCAACGACGAGCGCCACGAGAGGCTGGCCCACAGCCTGCTCAAGGGCGTGGCCTACGTGTTCGGCTTCGGCTCGGCGCTGGCCATCTTCTGGGTGCTCTTCGTCCTGCTGGGGATGTGGGGCACCTTCTTCATCGCGCTGACCCGGATCACCTTCTGGCCGTTCATCTTCGAGGCCGGCCTCTTCCTCACCGAGATCACCCTGCTCTACACCCTCTACGCCAACTGGGAACGGCTTCGCGCCTACCGGCGGGCGCGCTTCGGGCTCTCCATCCTGCTGGCGGTGGCCCTCTGGTGGCAGATGTTCTTCATCGACGTCGTCGCCTCCTACATGCTCACCCCCAACGGCGGCGACACCAACCAGCTGGCCCAGGTGCTCAACCCCACCGACCTGCCGCTCACCATCCATCGCACCGTGGGCAACGTCGCCTGGGCGGGGGCGATCCTGGCGGCTGTGTCGGCGTTCCGCTACATGCGGGCCAAGCGCCGCGAGCGCGACGTGCGGGTCGACGACGTGCCCTCGCCGCGGAGCGTCGGGGCGATGGCGGCGACGTGGTTCACCGACGCCGACGGGGCCGTCGCGGCGCACGCGGCGGCCGCAAGCAACGTCGCCTACTTCGACTGGGCGGGGACCTGGGGCGCGGTGTGGGCGATCGCGCTCACCATGTTCCAGCCCTGGATCGGCTACTCCTACGCCAAGGAGATCCAGCTGCACGCGTATCCCGCGTGGTACCGGATGATGTTCGGCGATCTCAGCACCGTCTTCTTGCTGCAGATCTTCCTGCTCGGCGTCATCTTCCTGCTCGGCGCGCTCTTCTTCTGGAGGCGCATGCGCGCCAGCGGGACGCGCGGCACCCGCACCCAGGTGCTGATGCTCGCGGTCCTGGTGCTGGCCACCATCCTCGCCGCCATGCCGGCGCGGTTCACCTGGACGCTGCCCGACGCCATCAGCGCCGGCGCCAACCGCCCGTTCTGGGACGGCGGTCTCACCAACCCCATCGGCACGATGGTCCCCAACAAGATCATCGCGCTGCTGGCGATGATGATCTGCGGGCTGATCTCGGTGACCAGCCTGGTGCGCGCGCACAGCCGCGGCGAGCTGCGCTGGGGTGACGCCACGCGCAGGAGCCAGTGGCTGCTGGTCGCGCTCGGCGTCACCGTGAGCCTGATGATGGCGGTGATGGGAGTGATCCGCGAGCACAGCCGCCAGCCGTACCTCATCTCCGGCGAGATGACCATCCAGGGGCAGACCATCCTCAACGCTCCCGCCGGCCAGGGCCAGAGCGTGTCCAGCCCGAGCAACCCGTGAGCGAGCTGCATCTGCCGCGCGGCGCGGTGGCCGTGCGCATCCGCCTGTACGGCTCGCCGGCCACGGAGATCGAGAACGCGCTCAAGCCGCCCTGGCCGCGCTGGATGCGCCGGCTCTACGAGCTGGAGCGCTACGCGGGCGCGGCCGATCCCGCCGAGGGGGAGGTGGCGCTGAGCGTTGCCATCGGCGCGGTGGGCACGCGGCTGCGGCATCGCATCGAGCTGATCTCCTGGTGCGTGTCGGCGGTGGAGGAGATCGGCTGGCAGACCGCCGTCGAGGGCGACGACGTCATCGCCTACAAGGTGGCGCTCCCCGAGGTGGCCCGCCGGGAGCTGGAGGACCACGGCATCCAGGGGCCGCTGACCCACGTGTGCGAGCTCGACGAGCGCGGGCTGCCCCGGCTGATCGAGCGGTGGCAGCCCTCGTGAGCGCGCACGTCGTCGTCGCCGAGGACGAGCCGATGATCGGCCGCATCCTCGAGCACAAGCTGGCGCGCGAGGGGCATCGCGTCACCTGGGTGCGGGATTGCGCCGCGCTGCAAGCGTCGCTGCGGCAGGGCGACGTCGACGTGGCGCTGGTCGACGCGACGCTCGACCGCGACGGGCTGGAGCTCATGGCGTCGGTGGCGGGGACACCGCGCTGCGGCTGGCTGGCCATGGTGGAGCAGCGCAACCCGGGGGCGCAGCGGCGGGCGGCGGAGGCCGGTGCCGCGGGTGTCGTGCTGAAGCCCTTCAAGCCGACCGCGGTGGCCGCGCTGGTGCTCGACCTCCTGGAGCGCGCAGCCGTATGACGGCCGTCGCCCCCGCCGCCGCGGGCACGCCGGTCCTGGAGGCTCGCGCCGTCGAGCGTCGCTACCGCGGCGGCCGTGGCGTGGGCCCGGTCGACCTGCACGTCGGGCCCGGCGACGTGGTGGTGCTGATGGGCCCCAACGGCGCCGGCAAGACGACGCTGCTTCGCCTGCTGGCGACGCTCGGCCGCCCCCAGCGCGGCGCGCTGCGCTGGTTCGACTCCGCGGACCCCGCCGTGGCGCGGCGCAGCCTGGGCCTCTCGCTGGACTCCACGCCGGACGACGAGACGCTGAGCGGCCTGCAGTCGGCGCACCTCTGGTGCCGCCAGTGGATTCGCGAGCCGTCACGGGCGCTCGCCCTGTGCGAGGAGGCGCTGCGCCGCTTCGGTCTCGCCGCGGTGCGCCACGAGCCGATCGCCACCTACTCGTACGGGATGCGCCGGCGCCTGGCGCTGGTCGAAGCGCTGGCCCACGAGCCTCGCCTGGCACTGCTCGACGAGCCCACCGCCGGGCTCGACCCCACCGGAGTGCACGCGCTGGCCGCCGAGCTGCGGCGGCGCGCCGAGTCCGGCTGCGCCACCGTTGTGGCCAGCAACGACGCGAACTTCGCCGCCATGGCGGCCTCCCGCGTCGCCTTCCTCGTCGACGGCCGCCTGCTGCGCTGCGCCGCGCCCGCCGAGCTGCTCGCCGCCGTCGGCGGGGCGCGCGTCGCCGAGCTGTCCGTCGTCGACGCCACGGGGCTCGACGTGCGCGCCCTGCGCGGGCTGCTCGGCGTCGAGCGCGTCGACGTGCAGGCCGACGACGGCGTGGTGACTCTGCGGTACCACGACCCCGCCTCGCTGCCGCGCATCGTCGCCGTCGCCGACCACCCCGGCGGCCGCCTGCGCTCCATGCGCCTGCACGAGCCGGACCTCGCCGACGCCTTCCGCGAGCTGACCGGCTCCCCCATCCACCTGGACGCGAGATGAGCACCAAAGCCCCTCTGGAGTCCCGCCGGCAGCTCGAGGCGGCCGCCACCACCCGTCCCGCGGTGGGATCCCAACCCTCCGGCCGCCGCACCCGGACCCACACCCCAGCGGTGGCCGGCGCCCAGACCGCCCGTTTCCACCGCATCCTCCCCGCCACGCTGTGGACCCGCGAATGGCTGCTGACGCTGGGCCGCCCGCGCTCTGCGGCGATCAAGGTCGCCATGCCGCTGGTCCTCAGCGTCCCGCTCGTGTCGGGCGGCGCGCCGACCTTCTGGGCGGGGATGCTGCTCACCGTCCTCGTCGCCATGGTCGGCGCGGTGGGGTCGGGGGTGGCCCTGGCCCGGGCCCGCTCGGGCGGCCTGCTGGCGCGGCTCGCCGTCGTGCCGCGCGCACCCTCGAGGCTGGCCGGCGAGTGGGTGCTCGCCGCCACCGCGGTCGACACCGTGCAGATGCTTCCCGTCGCCGCCGTCGTCGTCGCCTCGCACCCGTCAGCGTCCGCCGCGCTCGCCCTCCTCGCCTGCATCCCCGCGGTGCTGCTCTTCACCAACGCGCTCGGCTGCGCCCTCTCCCTGCTCGCCGACGGCCCCGGCGAGGTGCTCCTCGACGTCATGGTGGTGCTGGCGCCGCTGCTCTTCCTCGGCGGCCTCTTCACCGGCGTGCCGCGGGAGGGATGGCGCTGGGTGGCCGCGCGCCTCGACCCGTTCGCCTACCTGCACGCCGCGTTCACCGGCGCCCTCGGTGGCGTGGCCTCGTTCAGCGCCGCCGAGGTGCTCGTCGCCGCGGCGGTCACGGCGTCGATCTCGCTCGCCGCCCTGGCCGCCGTCGGCAGGGCGCTGCTGGCGCGGGCGTAAGTGCCATGCGTGGCCGAAACGCGACAGCCGCCCTGGCCGCCGCCTGCACCGCGGTCGCCCTCGGCGGCTGCGGCGGGTCCTCCGTGTCGCTGACCGCCGCCGGCCTCGACCTGCCCAGCGCCGCCACCCCGGCTCCGCTGGCCAGCACCACCGTCTACACGAGTCCCGACGGCGGCATCTACCGCAACCCCGTGCACCTCGACGTGCTGATGGTCGGCCGCAGCGACGCGCGCGCCCTGGAGCAGCGCCTCGGCAGCGCGCAGCAGTGGGCGCCGCTGCAGCCGCTGGGCGGCTTCACCGTCGTCGCCCTGCGCCTGCGCAACACGGGCAAGGCCTGGGCCGAGCCCGACGTCAACGACCTGCAGATCGCCAGCGACTACGCGCCGCCGCAGGCCGCCAGCGGACCGCTGCACGCCTTCTACCATCCCACCTACCCGCTCGCCGCGGTCAGCGACACCGCCTTCGCGGGCAACTGCGGGCCCCACCTCGACCCCGGCCAGTCGACGCTGGTCGTCCTCGTCTACCCGCCGCTGCAGGTCCCCGCCACGGGGATCGTCTGGGGCCGCTACCAGGACTTCGCGCTGCGCCTCTCGCCGGGCGGCGCCGTGCCCTCGCTGGCCGGCCGCTCGGTCAGCGCCTCGCTCTGCACCCCACCGCAGCAGGCGCAGCCGTGAGCGGCATCTGGTCCGTCCACCTGCCCACCGCGGACGAGACCTGCGTCCGCCTGCGGCTGCGCCCCCGCGGCGAGCGCGACCCCTGGCCCTTCTCCCTGGCGATCACCGAGCTCGGCCGGCTGGGGGCGGCGGGGGAGGGACGCTTCCGTGCCGTGGGCTCGGGGCACGGCGAGCCGCTCGTCGCCTCGCACGAGCTGCGCTGGCGCGACTGCCCGGTCCACCTGGAGACCCTGCGCGCCGCCGACGGCAGCCGCGAGGCCGCCATCTCCCTGCCCAGCTGGGACGAGCTCACCGACCAGGCCGACGCGGGGGAGGAGGACTTCTGGGAGCTGGTCGACGCCTTCGCCGCCGCGGTCGACGCCGAGCGCGGCGCCATCGTGGACGGCGAGCCGCTCGGCGCCGGGCCGGGGATCGGCGACCACCTCGCCCTCCTGCTTCCGCCCGCCGCGGCCCGTGATCTGCGCGGCTGGCGCGCCGCCCGCTACCGCGAGCTGCCCAGGAGCGGCCTCACCGTGCTGATCCGCTGAAAGACATGGTGATAGTAGTCCTATAGCATAATCCTTGCGTGGCAACCACGACACGCACCCCTGGCCGCGCCCGACGCTCGGGTCGCGGCGCGGTCGACGTCCAGCCCGAGACGGCCCCGGCGGCGCCGGCGGACAACGCGCAGCAGGCCGCCGAGCTGACCACCTCCGCCTGGCGCTGGATCAGGGCCGCCGCCATCGCCCTGACCCTGTTCCTCGCCTGGCAGCTCCTGCTCGTCGTCCAGGGCTGGGTCGGGGCGCTGCTCACCATCGTCCTCTTCGTCGTCTTCGGCGCCGTGGTCACCTTCGTGGCCCAGCCGATCGTCGCCCTCCTGGAGCGCGCCCGCATCCCCCACGTGCCGGCGGTGCTGGCGGGCCTGCTCTGCGTCGTCGCCGCCGTCGCCGGGCTGCTGTACCTCGTCGCGGGCCCGCTGGCGCGCGAGGTGACGTCGCTGGCCGGGCAGGCGCCGGCACTCACCTCCGACGTCCAGCAGCGCATCGCCGGCATCCAGCAGACGCTCAACGCCCACGGCATCACCGTCGGCACGGGCGGCGGGCTGGGCGGCCTGCTCGGCGCCAAGGGGGCGTCGGTGGCCAGCCACGTCGGCGAGATCGTCATCGCCGGGGTCACCGGAGTGGTCACGGTGCTGATCGACACCGTCATCGTCCTGGTCATCGCCTTCTGGCTGCTCAACGACGGGCCCGCCCTGCGCCGCGGCTTCATCGGGATGCTGCCCGGCCGCGCCCGCGACCACGCCGACTTCGCCATCGACGCGGTGCGCGTGGTGATCGGCGGGTACGTGCGCGCCCAGCTCTTCCTGGCCTGCGTCATCGGGGTGCTCGCCTGGGTGGGCTGCACCGTGATCGGCGTCCCCTTCCCCATCGTGGTGGGCGCGGCGGCGGGCGTCTTCGAGCTGGTGCCCCTGCTGGGGCCCTTCCTCGGCGGGGCGGTCGGCGTCGCCCTGGCGCTGACCCACGGCCCGGCGACCGCGGTGGAGACCGTCGTGCTGTTCGTGGTCATCCACGTCATCGAGGGGTACATCCTGGCCCCGCGCATCCAGGCCCGCTTCGTCCGGCTCCACCCGCTGGTGGCCTTCCTCTCCCTGGTCGCCGGGATCGAGGTCGCCGGCCTGCTCGGGGCCCTCTTCGCCGTTCCGGTGACCAGCCTCGGCGCGGTCTTCCTCCGGGCCAGCGTGGGCGACTGGCGGGCCAGCCGCCCCGACCTCTTCGCCCCCCAGGCGCGCGACGCCGGGCTGGAGCAGCGGCGCCGCCGGCTGCTCGGGCAGTTCCGCCTGTTCCGCCGCCCGCCCGTCGAGCTGGTGGTCCGGCACGGCCCGATCGGGTGGCTGCGGCGGCGCTTCTCCTGACGGAAGCCTGACGGACTTGGTGACAACATCGCTGTCAGGTGATCTGTATAATCGCCCTGCAACGAACACCACCGCGGTGTTGCGCGAGAAGCGCCCGAACGATGCTCACCAGGGATAGCGATGAGGAAGTACAAGCCAGTCGAGCTCCCCCTCCGCCCGGTTCCGACGCAGTTCAACGAGCAGCGTGGCACCTGTCCGAACTGCCTGAACCGCGAGGGCGTGGTGATCGGCAGGCTGGGACTGCGCCTCGTGTTCCGCTGCGAGCGGTGCAAGGTGCGGTTTCACCGGCACGCCCAGCCGACCGCTCTGGCCCGGCTGGTCTGAGCCCAATCCCCGCCTGACCAGGCTCGGCGCCGCCGCCCCCGGTGCGGCGCCGGGCCTGTCGCATGTCTGCGGGGGCTCACGCCGACGCTACACTCGAACGCCGTGCTCACCGACCCGGCCGTCCCCAGCAGCGTCCTCGTGGTCATGGCCCACCCCGACGACGCCGAGTTCTCCGCCGGAGGCACCATCGCCCGCTGGACCTCGCAGGGCGCCCACGTGACGTACTGCATCTGCACCAACGGCGACAAGGGAACCTCCAACCCCGACATGGACCCGCGCGAGGTGGCCCGGGTTCGCGAGCAGGAGCAGCGCGCCGCCGCGGCGGTGCTGGGCGTCCGCGACATCGTCTTCCTGGGACATCCCGACGGCACCCTGCAGCCGACCCTCGAGCTGCGCCGCGACATCGTCCGGGTGATCCGCCAGGTCCGCCCCGAGGCGGTGATCTGTCCCGACCCCACCCGCCGCTACGGCGCAGGCTTCATCAACCACCCCGACCACCGCGCCGTGGGCGAGGTGACCCTCGACGCCATCTATCCCTCGGCACGCGATCCCCTCGTCTTCCCCGAGCTGCGCGACGAGGGGCTGGAGCCGCACAAGGTGCTGCAGACGTACATCGCCAACGCCACCGACCCCAACTGCGTGGTCGACATCGCGCCGTCGCTGGAGACGAAGATCCGCGCCCTGATCGAGCATCGCAGCCAGGTCACCGAGGAGCGGCTGCGCGACTTCCTGCCCAAGCGCAGCGCCGAGGTGGGCCAGCGCTTCGGCCTGCAGTACGCCGAGGCGTTCCACCGCATCGAGCTCTCGTGAGCGACGCCGCCCTGCTCGCCGAGGTGTGGCGGGGCGACGTGTGCGAGGTGCTGGTGCGCGGCCACGTGGCCGTGGTCGACGCCGACAACCGGCTGCTCGCCTGGTCCGGCGACCCCGACGCGCGCACCACTCTGCGCAGCACGGTCAAGCCGCTGCAGGCGCTTCCCTTCGTGGACGGCGGCGCGGCGGACGCACTGGGAGCCACCGTCGAGGAGGTCGCCGTCGCCTGCGCCTCGCACAGCGGTGAGCCGCGCCACGTGGCCGCGGTGCGCCGGCTCTTGGCACGCGCCGGGCTCGACGAGTCCGCGCTGAGCTGCGGGCCGCAGTGGCCGTACAGCGAGGAGGCGTCCCGTGCCCTGGTGGCCGCGGGGGAAACGGCCGGACGTGTCCACAACAACTGCAGCGGCAAGCACGCCGCCATGCTGTGCGCCTGCGTGCAGGCGGGCTGGCCCGTCGAGGAGTACTCCAACTACGACCACCCCCTGCAGCGCGACATCCGCCGGCGCATGTCCGACGTCGCCGGCATCCGCCTCGCCGACACGCCGCACGGCGTCGACGGCTGCGGGCTGCCCACCCACGGCGTGACGCTGCGCTACCTGGCCCGCATGTTCGCCGCGGGGTCGGCGACGGTTCCCGGATTCCAGCGCTGCCAGGAGGCGATGGCCGCGGAGCCGTTCATGGTCGGCGGAACAGGGCGGTTCGACACCGCGCTGCTCTCGTGGGCGGGATCGAGGCTCACCGCCAAGAGCGGCGGCGCCGCGGTGTGGGCGGCGGTGCTGCGCGACGGCGGCCCTGGCGTCGCGCTGAAGCTGGAGGGCGGGGTCGGCTCGCACGTGGCGCCGGTGGCGATGGCGGTGCTGCGCGAGCTGGGCGCGCTGCCGCGGTCGACGCCCCCCGACGAGCTGCGCGAGCATGCCGACGGGCTGCTGCGCAACTGGGCCGGCGCCGTCGTCGGGGCGACGCACGTGCACGTGAGGCTGGAGCGCGCGTGAGAGTGCCCGGCGTCACCTCCTCACCAGGAGACCGCCCGCTGCGCCGCGGTCGGATGTCTCTGCCGCGCGAAGTGGCGGCGGCCGGCTGCGCGACGCTGCTGCTCGTCGCATGCGGCGGTGGCACGCCGGCTCCTTCGCCCACGGTCGTCGCCGGCACGCCCACCGTCGTTGCCGTCGCCCTCACGGTGACCCTCACCGGCGAGCCCACCCGCACCTTCGGCGGCGGCCACTGGCGCGTCTGCGACTCCGGCACCGTGCACAACGGCTCGACGCTCACCGCCCGCGACGTGCGCGTCGTCGTCACCTACCTCGACCACGGCGCCGTCGACGGCCAGACGACGCGCGCCGACGCGCCCGGTGACGGCGGCGCGCTGGGCGACATCCCGCCCGGCGAATCGCGTCCCTTCACCGTCTGCGGCTTCGCTCGCAACGAGCCCGACAACGACGTGGTGAGCGCGGCGCCGGCGTCATGAGCGACGACGTCACCGCCGTCGTCCTGGTGGGCGGGCGCAGCACGCGCATGGGGCGGGACAAGGCCCTGCTGGTCCCCGACCCCACCGACGGCCGCACCCTGACCCAGCTGGTGCTCGCCGCGCTCGCCGCCGTCGCCTCGCGGTCCCTGCTCGCCGGCCGCAGCCTCCCCGGCCTCGACGTTCCCGCCGTGCCTGACCAATACTCGGGCGCCGGTCCGCTGGCCGGGATCGCCGCCGCGCTCGGTGCCGTCGACACGCCTCTGGCGATGGTCTCGGCCTGCGACATGCCGGCGATCCGGCCCACCCTGCTGCATCTCCTCCTCGACGCCGCGCGGGCGCACCCCGAGGCGCCGGTCGTGCTCTGCCGCTCCGACGCCGGCCTCGAACCGCTCCTCTCCGCCTGGCGCCCGGCCCTCGCGCTGCCCGATCTGCGCTCGGCGCTCGACGCGGGCGTTCGCTCCCTCCGCGAGGCCATCGCGCTGCTCCCGCGGCATCTGGTCCTCGATCCCGGGAGCTGGCGACCTGCGGACCCAGAGGGTGTCTCCTTCCACAACTGGAACACTCCCGAGGACGTGCCGTGACGTTGCAGAATGCAGCGCCGATGTCGAGCCAGAACCTGCCCCGCCTGGGCATCACCATCCCCTACACGGACCTGGCCCCTCGCGACGAGGTGGTCGACTTCGTGCAGGCGGCCGACCGGCTGGGCTACGAGTCGGTCTGGGTGCCGGAGGCCTACGGGTACGACGCCATCACCTTCCTCACCCTGCTTGCCACCAGGACCGAGCACATCCAGCTGGCCACCGGGATCGTCAACGTCTTCAGCCGCACGCCCGCGCTGATCGGCCAGACCATCGCCGGCCTCGACGACATCAGCGGCGGCCGCGCCATCCTCGGGCTGGGCACGAGCGGTCCGCAGGTGATCGAGGGCTGGCACGGCGTGGCCTTCGAGAAGGGGGTGCGCCGCACCCGCGAGGTGGTGGAGATCGTCCGCATGGTGCTGCGCCGCGAGCGGGTGGTGTACGAGGGCGAGGTGTTCCAGCTCCGCAAGGGGCTGAAGCTGATCACCCATCCGCGGCGGAGCGAGGTTCCCATCGCCCTGGCAACGCTGACCGACGCGGGCGTCGCGCTCACCGCGGAGCTCGCCGACCGCTGGATGCCCACGCTCTACGACCCCGACAGGGCGCCCGGCGTATTCGCCGCCGCGCTCGAGCGGGGCGGCGCGAGCCGCGATCCGCAGCGAGGCAGGCTGCAGGTCTGTCCCACCGTCCCGGTCTACGTCGGGGATCCCGCCGAGGCGCGGGCGGTGCTCAAGCCGTACCTCGCCCTGTACATCGGCGGCATGGGCTCGCGGGAGCGCAACTTCTACAACGCGCTGGTCCGCCGCTACGGCTACGAGGACGAGGCCGTGCGCATCCAGGAGCTCTACCTGGCGGGGGACAGGCAGACCGCCACCGAGCTGGTCCCCGACGAGCTCGTCGACCGTCTCTGCGTGACCGGCGACGAGGAGAGCTGCCGCACCCAGGTCGGCGCCCTGTTCGAGCGCGGCGTCGACGTCCCGCTGCTCAGCTTCGCCAACCTCGACCCGGAGGCGCGGCTGCGCGCCCTCGACGCGCTTGCGCCGGCCCGCCTGACAGCGCCGACAGCTTCCCGTTCGTAACGCAGTGCGTCAGAGTCTGGTCGGCGGTACGATTGGAGCGTTTGTGGTTCTCCTCGTGGCGTCACGAGCGTGAACCCCCCAGGATCGCTGGAAGCAAAGCCGACAGACATGCTATGACAGGATGTCAGGAATTGACACACATGTCGCATCGCGTTATAGTGCGTCGCGAAAGCTGACGCCGGTGTCAATCTGGGCCCGGCGAGGAGAGCGGACGAGGTGCGCGGACCCGTCCGTCAGCAGCACCCCAAGGGGATTTGGAGGGAACTCAACCATGGCCACACCTGCCGAGCAGATCAACAAGATCGAGGAGAACCTGCGCGCCAACCCCGACAAGGTGGCAGGCCTCAACGCCGTGTTCCAGTTCGACCTGAACGGGGACAACGGCGGCGTCTGGCACGTCCAGCTCGCCAACGGCGACGGGCACGTCGCCGAGGGTCCCGCGGAGGCGCCGGGCGTCACCATCACCATGGCCGCCGACGACTTCGTCGGTCTCACCGAGGGGCGCCTCGACCCCACCATGGCGTTCATGAGCGGCAAGCTCAAGGTCAAGGGCGACATGGGGCTGGCCATGAAGCTGCAGACCCTGCTGCGGTAGCGACGCTCGATGCCTGACGCCAGTCACGTTGGCCGCCGCTACACCGCCTCCGGGCAGGAGATCGACGGCGAGCGCGCCGCCAGGTTCGCGCAGGCGATCGCCGGCGGCGACCCCGTCGCCGAGCCCGGCGCCGTCCCGCCGACCTTCGCGGCCGTCTACCTGATGTTCCCCGCGCTGGGCCAGATCTTCGGCGACGCCGAGGTCGGCCTCAACCTGGCGGGCCTCATCCACGGTGAGCAGGGCTTCGAGTTCCACGCGCCGGTGCACCCCGGCGACGTGGTCGACAGCGAGGCCGAGATCACGAGCGTCGAGGCCAAGCGCGGCATGACCTTCGTCGGCGTCGACATGCGGGCGTCACGGCGGGACGGCACCGCGGTGTGCAGCGGCCACGCGCTGCTGATCAGCAGGTAGGACGCGACGTGGCACCCACCAGGCAGAGCGTCAAGGTCGGCGACGAGATCACCCCGCTGTCGCGCACGGTCACCCAGGAGCAGATCAGCGCGTACGCCGAGGCGTCGGGCGACGTCAACCCCATCCACGTCAACGAGGAGTTCGCGCGCATGGTCGGCCTGCCCGGCACCATCGCGCACGGCATGCTGAACATGGCCATCCTCACCGAGGCGGTGTCGCGCTGGGCGGGCGGCAGCGCCGGCGTCGCCTCGATCCGCTGCCGCTTCAGCAAGCCGCTGCTCCCCGGCGACACCATCACCTGCACGGGCAGGGTCGTCGAGGTCGACGAGGCCGCGGGCACCGCCACCCTCGAGGTCGGCGCCACCTCGGACCGCGGCGACACCGTGCTCAGCAACGGCCGGGCAACCGTCCGTCTGAGCGACTAGAGGGAACAACCACCATGGGACTCGATTTCTCGCTCACCAAGGAGCAGGAGGAGATCCGCCAGCTCGCCCACGAGTTCGCCGAGAAGGAGATCCGCCCCAACGCGGACCACTACGACGAGCACGAGGAGACGCCCTGGGACATCATGCGCAAGGCGCACGAGCTGGGCATCGGCGCCAACGCCGCCTTCCCTGCGGAGTACGGCGGCGGCGGGGTCGACTTCGTCTCCGAGCTGATCATCCAGGAGGAGCTCTCCTGGGGCGACGCCGGCACCGCGGTGGCGATCATGGCCAGCGGGCTGGCCGGCGCGGGCATCGTCGCCATGGGCACCGAGGAGCAGAAGGAGAAGTACATCGGCATGCTCTGTGATCCCAAGGAGCTGCGCCTCGCGGCCATGGGACTCACCGAGCCCAGCTCGGGCTCCGACTCGCTCTCGCTGCAGACCTCGGCGCGCAAGGTCGACGGCGGCTGGGTGCTCAACGGCACCAAGCAGTTCTGCACCAACGGCGGCATCGCCGACATCCAGGTCGTCTTCGCCAACACCGACAAGGCGGCGGGGCCCGCGGGCATCGCCGGCTTCGTCATCGAGAAGGGCAACCCCGGCATGCGCCAGGGTCGCAAGGAGCGCAAGCTCGGCGTGCGCGCCTCGCACACCGCGCAGGTGATCATGGAGGACTGCTTCGTCCCCGACGACGCCATGCTCGGCCGCGACAAGAACGGCGAGATGACCGGGCCGGGCGCCGTCGGCGCCATGCTCATGCTGGAGGCCACGCGTCCCGCCATCGCCGCGGGTGCGCTGGGCATCGCCCGCGCCGCCTTCGAGTACGCACGCGACTACTCCCTGGAGCGCGAGCAGTTCGGCAAGCCCATCGCCAAGCACGAGGCCATCGCCTTCAAGCTGGCCGACATGGCCACCGAGATCGACGCCGCCCGCCTGCTCACCTGGCGCGCCGGCTGGATGGTGGAGAACAACCAGCCCTTCGCCCGCGGTGAGGGCTCGATGGCCAAGCTCTTCGCCGGCGACGTCGCCATGCGGACGACCGTCGACGCGGTGCAGATCCTCGGCGGCTACGGGTACATCAAGGAGTACCCGGTGGAGCGCTTCATGCGCGACGCCAAGATCTACCAGATCTGGGAGGGCACGGCGGAGATCCAGCGCCTGGTGATCTCGCGCTACGTCCTCGGTGAGCGCAAGGCGGCCCCCCGCCGGGACATGGCCAAGGCCAGCTAGGCTAGCCTAGCCGCTCATGTTCGATCTCAGCGGCAAGGTCGCCGTCGTCACCGGCGGCTCACGCGGCCTCGGGCGGGCCGACTGCCTGGCGCTGGCGCGTGCCGGCGCCGACGTGGTGGTCACCGACATCCTCGTCGAGTCCGACCCCGACCTGCAGCAGAAGGCGCAGGAGTCGGGGTCGGTGCTCGCCCAGTTCTTCAGCTCGCAGAACGTCGTCTACGCCGAGGCCACCAGCGAGGAGATCCGCGGCATGGGGCGGCGCTCGGCGGCGATGCGCATGGACGTCACCAACCGCCAGCAGGTGCACGACGTCTTCCGCCAGGTGGTCGAGGAGTTCGGCTCGCTCGACATCCTGGTCAACAACGCGGCCACCCTGGACCACGTGGCCCAGGTCGACGCGCAGAACGACGACCTCTGGGACCGCGACGTCAAGGTCAACCTGAGCGGCGCCTTCAACTGCACCAAGGCCGCCTTTCCCTACATGAAGGACCGCGGCTGGGGGCGCATCGTCTACATGGCTTCGGTGGCCGGGACGCTGGGCGGCTTCGGCCAGGCGTCCTACTCGGCGACCAAGGCGGCGGTGATCGGTCTGGGCAAGTCGGTGGCACTGGAGGGCGCGCGCTTCGGCATCACCGCCAACATCGTGGCGCCGGGCATCATCGCCACCGAGGCCTTCAAGATGGGCAATCCCAAGATGAACGACCGCATGGTGCTGCGCACCGCGATGCGCGCCGCAGGCGAGCCCGAGGACGTGGCCAGCGCCATCGTCTTCCTCTGCTCGCCGGAGGCGAAGTACGTCACCGGCCAGGTGCTGCACGTGGCGGGCGGCATCGACCTCTTCACCTTCTGATGGGCGACGAGCTGGTCCGCGTCGCGCGCGAGGGCGGCGTCGCCACCGTGACCCTGGACCGTCCGCCCGTCAACGCCATCGCGCCCGACCTGCTGCAGCAGTTCGACGCCACCTTCTCCGAGCTGGGCGCCGACCCGGAGGTGCGGGTCATCGTCGTCACCAGCGCCATCCCCCGCTACTTCATGGCCGGAGCGGACATCAAGATGATGGCGTCGGCGACCCCGCAGGGCGGCCAGGAGGCGCTGCGCAACAGCCCATTCGCCATCGTCGAGCGCACCCCCAAGCCGGTCATCGCGGCGGTCAACGGGCACGCCCTGGGCGGCGGCTGCGAGCTGGCGCTCTGCTGCGACTACCGCTTCATGGTCGACGACGGGCGGAGCACCATCGGGCTGACCGAGACCTCGCTGGGCCTCATCCCCGGCGCGGGCGGGACGCAGCGGCTGCCGCGGCTGGTCGGCCGGGCGCGCGGGCTGCAGATGATCTTCGAGGGCAGGCGGGTGACCGCGCCTGAGGCGCTGCACATCGGTCTCGTCGACGCGGCCCTGGCGCCGGAGGAGTTCGAGCCCGCAGTGCAGGCCAAGGCGGCGGCGCTCGCCGGCATGGCGACGCAGGCGCTGGCCAGGGCGAAGCGCGCGGTGCTGGAGGGCCTGGAGATGCCGCTCGCCGACGGGTTGCGGCTGGAGCGCGAGCTCTTCTTCGAGGCCGTCGCCTCCGCCGACGCCGCCGAGGGCCTGGCCGCCTTCATCGAGAAGCGACCCGCGAACTTCACCGGGCGCTAGGCCCCGCATCGTGGCCTGGCGGCCCGACCATCTGCTCTGCGGGGTGACCTACCTGCCCGCCGAGGTCGGGCCCTGGCTGTGGCACGAGTTCTCCGCCGAGCGGACGCGCCGCGACCTGCGCCGCATCCGCGCCGCGGGGTTCGGGGTGGCGCGCATCCCGCTGGCGTGGGACGCCTTCGTGCCCACGCCGCGCCAGGTCGACCGCCACCGGCTGCGCGACATGGAGACGCTGCTCGGCATCGCCGCCGAGACCGGCCTGCGCGTCGTGCCGGTGCTCTTCGCGCAGTCCTTCGGCGACTGCGTGCTGCTGCCGCGCTACGCGGTGCGGCGGGGCGAGCGGCGGCCGGGAGTTCGTGTCATCAGTGACGGGATCATCGAGCCCGGCGCGCCGCGCGACGTCTGGGACGACCCGCTCATGCTCGAGGTCGAGGTGCTGTGGCTGGAGGAGACGCTGCGCGCCTTCGCCAACCATCCGGCGCTGCTGGCCTGGGATCTGGGGCACGATCCCGCCGCCACCTGCCGGCCGGTGCGGATCGCCCACGTCGAGGCGTGGGCGCAGCTCTTCGGGGGGCGGGTGCGCGCCGCGGCCGACCCCTGCTGGATGACGCTCGGCGCCGCCGACGTGCTGACGGCGCGCGGGATGCGGCTGTCGGCGGTGGCGCCCCACGTGGACGCGGTGGGGCTGAGCGTGCTGCCGCAGGCGCTGCGGCTCGAGGGGGCGCCGTTCGACCCTCTGTGCGTGGAGTTCGTGGTGCGGCTGGCGCAGCGCCTGGCGGGTGGCGCCTCGCCGGTGGTGGTGTCCACGGGGGTCGCGGCGGAGCCCGTGGTGCGGTGGTCCGCCGAGGCCGGCGCGGCGGGAGGGGAGACAGGCGCGGCCGCGGCGGTGCAGCCCGTGGAGGCGCCGGACGCCGTGCGGCACACGGGGGCGCTGCTCGAACGCCTGCCGGAGGACGGTGCGGTCGCGGCGTTCGCGAGCCAGTGGTGCGACCTCGGGCCGCGGCCGACGGCGTCGGCCCCGTATGACCGCCGCCCCTGGCTGGCACAGTCCGGCGTCGCCGCCGCGGACGGTGGCCTCAAGCCGCACGGTGACGTGTGGTCGAGCACTGCGCGCCGCGAGCTGGGGCCTGGAACGCCCGCTCCCTGGCCGTCCGAGGGGTTCGACGCGGTGCAGTGGTACGAGAATCTCCCGGACGCGTCAAACGACCTGTTTGCACGCTTCCGTACAGAATTCGGCGTTGCGGGGGAATAGCCGGAGTCGCGCCGTGGCAGGCGCCGCGGCGGTCCGCCCTTGCTATCCTCGAAGCACGTTCGACATTCTCAGCGGAGGCAACCCCGTGCCCGCAGGCCGCATCAAGAAGATCATCCCGGATCGAGGTTTCGGTTTCGTTCGCGCCGACGACGGCAACGAAGTGTTCTTCCATCGCACCGAGCTGACCCTCGCCGACTTCGACCAGCTCGAAGAGGGCCAGGTCGTCGAGTTCGAGATCGTCGACTCTCCAAAGGGGCCGCGCGCTCGCAACCTGCGCCAGGCAAGCTGAGCGGGGGCTCAGCTCGACGAGGAGGGCACCTCGCTCTCCGGCAGGGGCCGCATCTCCAGCAGTCGCCGCACGGCCGCGTCCACGCGTGAGGGGTCGGCGCCGCTCACCCGGATGATCAGCCGGCGCGTCTCCGTCTGCGGGTAGGAGCCGACGGAGACCTCGGGGAACTCCTGCTCCAGGGTGCGCATCGGCTCGAAGAACTGCGCCTCGATGGCGAAGCCGTACTCGAGCTGGCGCACCGTGGGGGCGCTGCCGCCGGCGAGCCAGCGGGGGATGATCTCCTCGGCGACGATCGCCTGCATCTCGCGGGGCACCCCGGGGACGACGAAGAGCCAGCGGTCGTCGCCGGCGTCGAGCTGTCCCACCGGATAGGCCAGCCCGGAGGCCATGCCCCGGCGGTTGCGCAGCACCACGCCGCCCTCGGGGACCATGGCCATGCGCGCGTTGGCCTCGCTGATCTCGGTGGTCTCCACCCAGCCGGCCGCGTGCATGCGCTCGACGATCCCCTGGATGTGGGAGCGCGCCTCTGGGCTCTCCGCGATGGGGCGCCCCAGGGCGTGGGCGACCGCGGCCAGGGTCCGGTCGTCGGTGGTGGGCCCGACCCCTCCGCAGACGAACACCCGGGCGGCGTCGGCGACGGCGCGGTGGATGGCGGCGACGATGTCCTCGTCGCGGTCGGGGACCACCTCGATGCGCCGCGCCGGCCAGCCCGCCTCCCGCACCTGCTGGGTCAGCCAGTGCGAGTTGGTGTCCAGGGTGAAGCCGCCGAGGAGCTCGTCGCCGACGGCGACGATGACCGTCGACGTGGCCGGATCGGCGGGACCTGCGGGCATCGCCGCGCAGCGTACGACGGCCGGGCAGGGCTCCGCCCCACCCCCCTATAATGCCGCGGACCCGTGACCCGGCCATGCCTGCGCGCCCTTTGGGGAGGCGCCGAGGGCGTGGCTGCCGAGAGGACTTCATGACAATCAACGTGCTCGTGCCCATCGGTCTCGCCGGTGTGCTCGCCCTGCTCTTCGCCCTCTACCTGATCAGCTGGACGCTGCGGCAGCCGGAGGGCAACGAGCGCATGCGCGAGATCGCCCGCGCCATCCAGGAGGGGGCGCAGGCGTACCTCAACCGCCAGTACACGATCATCGCCATCATCGGCGTGGTGATCGCCGTCTTCCTGGCGCTCACCCTGGGCTGGCGCACGGCGGTGCTGTTCGTCCTCGGCGCCGCGCTGAGCGGCTCCGCCGGCTTCGTCGGGATGAACATCTCGGTGCGCGCCAACCTGCGCACCGCCGAGGCGGCGCGCAACGGCGTCGACCCCGCGCTGCGGGTGGCCTTTCGGGGCGGCGCGGTCACCGGCCTCTTCGTGGTCGGGTTCGGCCTCATCGGCGTGGTGGTCGCCTACGGGATCTTCCGCGACTTCGACGCGCTGACCGGCTTCGCCTTCGGCGCCTCGCTGATCTCCGTGTTCGCCCGGCTCGGCGGCGGCATCTACACCAAGGCGGCCGACGTCGGCGCCGACCTGGTCGGCAAGGTGGAGGCGGGCATCCCCGAGGACGACCCGCGCAACCCCGCGGTCATCGCCGACAACGTCGGCGACAACGTCGGCGACTGCGCCGGCATGGCCGCCGACCTCTTCGAGACCTACGCGGTCACCGCGGTGGCCGCGATGCTGCTGGGCTCGCTCACCTTCAAGAACGCCGACGGCAGCGCCCGGCTCGCCTTCGTCATCTACCCGCTGATCCTCGGCGGCATCTCCATCCTCGCCTCCATCATCGGCTCGTCCTTCGTGCGCCTGCCGCGCAGCGGCTGGATCATGGGCGCCCTCTACAAGGGCCTGCTCGCCTCGGTGGTGATCGCGCTGCCGCTCTTCTACCTCGCCACCTGGATGCTCGACGTGCACAACGAGCTGAGCGGAGTCGGCTTCGGCGCCTACAACCTCTTCTGGTGCGCCACCATCGGCGTGGTCATCACCGTGGCGCTGGTGGCCATCACCGAGTTCTTCACCGGCTCGCAGTTCTGGCCGGTCAAGACCATCGCCGCCGCCTCACCGACGGGGCACGCCACCAACATCATCGCCGGCCTCTCCATCGGCATGATGGCCACCGCCATCCCGGTGCTGGTGATCGGCGTGGGCATCCTGCTCTCCGCCTGGCTCGCCGGCCTCTACGGCATCGGCATCGCCGCCATGGCCATGCTCTCCATGACCGGCATCGTCGTCGCCATCGACTCCTACGGTCCGATCACCGACAACGCCGGCGGCATCGCCGAGATGGCCGACCTCCCCGAGGCGGTGCGCAAGGTCACCGACCCGCTCGACGCCGTCGGCAACACCACCAAGGCGGTCACCAAGGGCTACGCCATCGGCTCCGCCGGCCTGGCCGCGCTGGTCCTCTTCGCGTCGTACACCGACGTGCTGCGCACCCACAACGGCGGCCAGTCGTTCTCCTTCGACCTCACCAAGCCGCAGGTCATCGTCGGCCTCTTCTTCGGCGGCATCATGCCCTTCCTCTTCGGTTCGCTCTCGATGCTCGCCGTCGGCCGCGCCGCCGGAGGCGTGGTCGAGGAGGTGCGCCGCCAGTTCCGCGAGATCCCCGGGATCATGGAGGGCACCGCCAAGCCGCTCTACGGCCGGTGTGTGGCCCTGGTCACCGCTGCGGCGCAGCGCGAGATGATCGTGCCCGGCCTGATCCCCGTGCTGGCGCCGATCGTCGTCGGGCTGGTCATCGGGCCGCAGGCGCTGGGCGCGTTCCTGCTGGGGACGATCATCGTCGGCCTCTTCGTGGCGCTGCAGATGACCTCGGGCGGCGGCGCCTGGGACAACGCCAAGAAGTACATCGAGGAAGGCCACTACGGCGGCAAGGGCACGCTGGCGCACCAGGCGGCGGTCACCGGCGACACCGTCGGCGATCCCTACAAGGACACGGCAGGACCGGCGATCAACCCGATGATCAAGGTCATCAACATCATCGCCATCCTGCTCGCCCCCACCGTCGCCCTGCACCACGTCTTCTACTAGGGCTGATACGCTCGCGGCTCAGTGATCGCGGGCGCAGCCAAGGCCGCCACCCTCCCATTGCGCCGCCGTCTCATCGGCGCGGGCGTGATGCTGGTCGGAGTCTTCGTGGTCGCGCTGGGGTTCTTCGTCAACCTCACCGACGGTCCGGTCCACGGCTCGCTGCCGCTGCTCATCCCCGGCCGGCAGAACGCGCTGCAGATCCCGCTCGGCTCCTACACCGCGGCGGGGATCCTGCAGCACGCCTTCGACCACCCGCTGCTCAGCAACACGGTGCGCGAGCTCGGTGACGTCGCGGTGCGCGGCGCCGTGGTGGCCATGGCGGGCGCGGCGGCGCTGGCGCTGCTCAGCGTGTTCGCCGCACCGCTGCGCGGCCTCGCCGGCACCGCGGCCGGGCTCGGGCTCGCCGGCGTCGCCGCGATCAGCGGGACGCTCTTCGGTGAGAACACCCGCGTCGTCGCCGACTTCTCGCACAACCCCCAGATCCACGTCGACCTCGGCATCGGGCTGTGGGTGCTCGCCGTCGGCTTCGGCGGCATCCTGGTCGGCGCCGCCCTGGCGGCGTGGCGGCCGCTGGCCGGGCTGTTCAGCGGCATCTCGCTGGCCCTGGCCGGCGCGGGCCTGGGCGCGGCGCTGGCCGTGGTCCTGGGCGGCAACCACATCGCCACCGCCCTGCTCGGCGGGGCCTGACCTCGCCTTGGCATGATGTCGCGGCCATGACCGCGCCCCGCCTCGGCTACATCGTCCGCTTCGTCGAGTCGCTCGACGCCGGGGTGGGCTTCTACGAAGGAGTGCTCGGCCAGCGCCTCACCAAGCGCACCGAGCACTGGGCCCAGTTCGACTGCGGCAGCCTCACCCTCGGTCTCTACGAGCGCGCCGCCATGGCCGCCAACCTCGGCGTCGGCGAGGCCGAGCTGGGCTCCCCGCCCGGGGCGCTGGAGCTGGCCTTCGAGGTCGAGGACGTCGACGCCGCCTTCCGCGCCGCCCTCGACGCCGGGGCGCGCAGCTTCCGCCCGCCCGAGGACCGCCCCTGGGGTGAGCGCACCGGCTACATCCTCGACCCCGACGGCGCCCTGGTCGAGCTCTACCGCCCCGTCCACCGGCCCGAGGCGGACGAGGAGGAGCACGACATCGCCCTCGGCGCGGCGCGCGGCGAGGAGGCGCGGCGCACCGAGATGGCGACGCCGTCGTCGGAGAGCCGCAGCGAGCTCGGCGACCCCAGCGACTAATCGCGCAGCGGCGCGAACAGCTCGGTCGGCTGGGTGCGGCCGCGCAGCACCCGGGCGCCGCGCGAGACCCAGTGGGCGCGCTCCTCGGGCGACGCCGC
>DASRDZ010000001.1:0-46301 GCA_035652335.1 Candidatus Dormiibacterota bacterium | reverse complement strand
CGTCGAGCAGTTCGTCCACATGGTCCTGCAGAACACCGACCGCGCCTACGTCCTCGCCAAGGGACACGTCGTCCTCCAGGGTCGCTCCGCCGACCTCCTCGCCGACCCCAAGCTCATGGCCGCCTACCTCGGCGAGGGTGCTGCGCAAACACATCGCGCACCGGCTCATGCAATGACCTGATCCGGCGCGCAGGGAAGGAAGGAGATGAGGATGAGAGGTTGGAATTCGCGGAGGACGTGCCGTCGCACGCTGCTGCTCGTGGCGGCGGTGGCGAGTGGCGTGTTCCCGCTCGCCGTGACGGGCATAAACGTCGCTGCGGCGACACCGACGGCCGCGCCGCCAACACCGACGCCCACGCCTCCGCCCAGCGCGGTGGGCAACGAGGCGGTGATCTGGATCGCCGTGTCGCCGGCGTACGAGCAGACGGGCACCGTCGTTGCGGCATCGGCGTCGCTGAGCGGCTGCCCGTCGAAGACCAACTGCTCGCACATCTGGGTCAGCCGGGACGGCGGCTACACGTGGAAGCAGGCTGCGGCGCAGGGCTGGGCGGGCATTCATCCCCTGATCGCCGTCGACGGCGCCGGCCACGAGACCTTGTTCGGAGCTGCCAACAACGGCGTCCTGCGCAGCGACGACTACGGCAACACGTGGAGGGCCGTCGGCCCCAACGGCGGGACGCCGACGCCGGCGCCGTCGTATGCGCACGACCAGGCGATCGCCGTCGCGGGGTCTTCGGATTACGTGCTGCGTGGGTCGCAGGCCCAGCACGTCAGCGGTTCGGGCGGTGCGATGGGCGACTCCGACTTCGCGTACTCGCCATCGTTCCCGCAGGGCGGAGGCAATCCTCCGGCGCTGCTCGGTGGATCCGACCCCAAGACGGGACTCCCGGCCGTGCAGACGTGCGACACCAACCTCACGTGCAGCGGCACCGCCGTGCTCAACGGCGCGGGCCCGATGGCGGGACCGCCGAACCTGTACCTGTCGACCGGGTTCGCGAGCGACGGTGTGGCGTTCGCCCAGACGGCGTCGGGCATCTTCAAGACGACCACCGGTGGCAGGACGTTCGCTCCCGTCCCCGTCGGCCTGTCCGGCGCCACCGCAACGTCGACGGCGATGCTCGCGCTGGCGCCGCACTACCAGGAGAGTGGCACACGGGTTGCCTACGCTGCCGTCATGCAGGTGTTCGGCTCCGGCAAGAGCATGAAGCGCTCCGGCGGTGTCTACCGCACGTCAGACGGCGGCACGACATGGAAGGCCGTCGGATCGCCCAGCCCACTCGACGACGGTGCCCTGGCGGTGGCCGTCGCTCCGGACGGCAGGATCTTCGGTGCGTACCTCACCAACCAGGGTCAGGGCGGCCTGCTCTGCAGCACCGACGGGCAGACATGGCGGGCGTTCTGCCCCGCCGTCGGGTCGCACGGCGCCGTGCAGGGTGCGCGGTCGGGTGGATGCTCCGCGGCCTGCGCGAGCGCCGCACCGGGGGCGGCATCGCCCACACCGGACGCCGGCAGCGCACAAGGCGCCGCCAGCGCCACGAGCAACGGCGCGGGGCCCGGCAACGGCGCTGCGGCGCTGACCGGTTCCGCGAGCACCGGCTCGACGGGTGGCCGGTCTTGGCTCCTCATCGTTGCCGCCGCAATCCTCGCGGCGACGGCCGGGCTGACGATCGTCCGGCGGCGGATTCGGGGCAGGTCCACGTAGACGGGGACGAGCATCCGTTCGTCCCCCGGCAGGGTGATGGCCCCGGCCATCCCCCGGCCGTATACTCGCCAGCGCTGATGGCCCCAGCCCAGTACGCGTCCGCGCGCCCGGAGGCATCCACGTAGATGTGGCGGTACATCGTTCGCCGCCTGCTCCTCGGGGTCCTGACCATCGTGGTCATCACCTTCGTGGTCTACGCGCTGCTCTGGGCGCTGCCCGAGAAGCCCTACGCGTTCCTGATCAACCGGCCCAACCAGAGCCCGGCTCAGATCCAGGCGATCATCAACCGGTTCGGGGCTGACAAGCCGTTCATCGTCCAGTACGGCACCTTCCTCAGCAACCTGCTGAAGTGGCCTCCCGACCTGGGCGACTCGCTGACGCAGCACACCTCGGTGGCCAACGCCATCGGCCTGCGCATCGGCAACACGGCGATCCTGATGGGCAGCTCCTACGTGATCACCCTGCTGATCGCCATCCCCATCGGCATCCTCAGCGCGGTGCGGCAGTACAGCAAGATGGACAACGTCGTCACCACGCTGTCGTTCGTGGGCATCTCGCTGCCGAACTTCTGGTTCGGCTCTATGCTCATCTTCGCCTTCGCCGTCTTCCCCCACGAGCACGGCTTTCCCACCATCTTCCCCGAGGGTGGGATGCACTCCAACAACAACAACAGCCTCCTCGACCTCGCCTGGCACCTCGTCTTACCCGTGATCGTCCTGGCGGTGCAGTCGATCGCGCAGTACGCGCGCTACGTCCGCTCCTCGATGCTCGAGGTGCTCTCGCAGGACTACATCCGAACCGCGCGTGCCAAGGGTCTCGCCGACAGGCGGGTGGTGCTCCGCCACGCCATGCGCAACTCGCTGCTGCCGCTGATCACCCTGATGGGGCTCGACATCCCGCAGCTCTTCGTCGGGGCGGTGGTCACCGAGTTCGTCTTCAACTGGCCGGGCATGGGGCGGCTCTTCGTCGACTCCGCGACGGCCAACGACTATTCGATCCTGCTCGGCATCCTGCTGATCCTCAGCGTCTTCGTCGTGCTGGGCAACCTGATCGCCGACCTCGCGTACACCTGGGCCGACCCCCGCATCTCCTACGAAGCCTCCCGCTGAGGGAGGAGTCTGCCCGGCGGTGGTTCAGCGCCCCGTCGCTACGGGAGCGGCAGCGCGAACCTCGACCCGCATCCCCGGTGCCGCCACCCGCCAAACCCCGGTGCACGCGAGCCCGTGCGAGCGCAGCGCCCCGGCCGTGAGCCCGGCGCTCGCCGCTCCCTGGCAGATCGCGGCGCAGAGGCTCCCGCTGTGCGCGACGCACACTCCCAGCGCGCCGGTTGCGGTGGCCACCGCACGCACGGTGGAGAACGCCGGATGGGGCAGCCGCTCCTGGTTGCGGACCGCAGACTCGGTGGCGAGTCGCGCGAGCTCCCGCGACCCGGCGTGGCGCAGCGAGTCGGCGACGCCGTCGGGGATGCGGGGGCCCGCACCGTAGGCGCGATGGGCGGCGAGCGTGTCGAGCGCAGCTCCACTGTCGACTGCCACGAGGCGCCAGTCGTGCGGCATCGAGCTGAGCGGGAAGCTGCGGGTGGCGGCGACGTGGTCGACCGCCCACAGGCCGGCGAAGGGGCTCGAGTCGCTGGGCTCGACCGCCGTCATCAGGGTCAGGAGCGTCTGCGCGGACAATGCGCGACCGGCAGCGGCGAAGACGGCGCCGATGACGCCCGCGACGTCGACGGTGCTCGACGCCATGCCCCGTCCCACCGGCACCTCACAGCCCAAGCGGACCCGGGCGCCGCCGCGCCACCCGCTGCGGTCGAGCGCCAGGTGCAGCGCCGTCTCCGCGCGAGGCCGGCGCGGCGTCACCTCCACCTCAGGACTGCGCGTCAGCGCAACCTCGACCGTGCCGGACACCTCGATCGGCAGGGACACCAGCAGCGGCCCGCGGGAGTCGACGCCCTGGACCAGCTCGCCGCAGGTGGAGGGGACGGTGGCCCGCGCCGCAGCGACCACGGTCACAGCGGTGCGCCCTTGATCCACAGCGGCAACCCGGCGACGACGAGCACCACCTCGTCGGCGTGGGTCGCGAGCACCTGGTTGGCGGCGCCGAGGCGGTCGCGGAAGGCGACGCCGGCCGCCGAGGACGGCACCACGCCCAGCCCCGCCTCGGCGCTGACCAGAACGCTCAGCGACCGCGCGGCATAGCGCGCGGCCGCGGCGACCTCCTCCGCGAGGTGCGCCGCGGCGCCGTCGTCGGGCGGATCGGCGAGCGCCAGCGCCAGCTCGAAGCCGTCGAGGAGCAGGGCGTCGTGCTCGTTCGCGGCGCGCACCGCGGCCACGACGTCGGCGCCCGCTTCGACCGTCCACCACGACTGAGGCCGCCGCGCACGATGGGACGCGATGCGCGCGTCGACACCGGGGTCGCCGGGAAGCAGCGTTGCGACGTAGGCGACGTCGGCGAGGCCGTGCAGCCGGCGCTCGGCGTAGGCGCTCTTGCCGCTGCGCGCTCCGCCGATGACGAGCAGCAGACGGCTCACGGCACGCCCTCCTCGACGATGCGGTGCAGCAGGTTCATGTCGAGAGCGGCAGCAACTGCGTCGGCGAGGCGGTCGAGCTCGGCCTCCACGCCCGGCACCGGCGGCCCGGGCCGCCAGTGGCGCCCGCGCCGCGCGGCCAGTGCCTGGAGCATCGGGCGGCGCACCGCCGGCTCGTCGAGCAGCCCGTGGACGTGCGTGCCGACCACCCAGCCGTCGGAGCTGGTGGCGCCGTCCTCCCACTCCTCGTCGCCGCTGCGCAGGCAGAGCGCAGCCTCGTGTGGCGCGGTGCGGCCCGCGTGGATCTCGTAGCCGCGCACCGGCGCGTCCGCCGCGAGGGCGAGCAGGCCCGGCCGGGGGAGGACCCGTCCGGTCACCGGCCGCACCACCTTGCCGCCCGACATGGACGTCGCGGTGGGCAGCAGCCCGAGACCGGGCGTGCTCCCGGGCGCGCCGTCGTCGCTCCCATCGTCGTCGGCCACGAGCGTCCCGAGCAGCTGGAAGCCGCCGCAGATTCCCAGCACCGCCGCGCCCCGCTCGCGAGCCGCCGAGACGGCCCGGTCCAGCCCCCGCTCGCGCAGAGCAGCGAGGTCGGCCCGCGTGGTCTTGCTGCCGGGCAGCACCACCAGGTCGGGATCGCCGAGCAGGTCGCCGTGGTCGACCAGGCGGACGCGCACGCCGGGCTCGCGGAGCAGGGCGTCGCAGTCGTCGAAGTTGCTGATGCGGGGCAGGCGGATCACCGCGACGTCGAGCGCGTGCGGGCCGCCCGCGCCCGCGAAGGCGCTCTCCAGGCCGAGGGAATCCTCCTCGGGCAGCCGCAGCCCCTCGACCCGAGGCACGACGCCGAGCACCGGCATGCGCGCCTTGCGCGACAGGAAGTCGACGCCGTCGGCGAACAGGGCGGGGTCACCCCGAAAGTTGTTGACGATCATGGCCCGAACGTGCCGGCGTTCGACGGGACGCAGCAGGGCGAGCGTCCCCAGCAGCGCCGCGAAGACGCCGCCACGGTCGATGTCGCCGACCAGCAGCACCGGAGCGCCGGCGTGGCAGGCGACGCGCATGTTGACCAGCTCGCGGTCGCGCAGGTTCACCTCGGCGGGGCTGCCGGCGCCCTCGATGAGCACCAGGTCGCAGGCGGCGCGCAGGCGGTCGAGCGACTCCACGACGGCGGGCCACAGGGATGCCTTGCGGCGGTGGTAGTCGGCGGCGCCCAGCCGCTCCACGACCTCACCGTGCAGCACCACCTGCGATCGCGAGTCCGTCTCGGGCTTCAGCAGGATCGGGTTCATGTCCCGGGTGGCAGGAACTCCGCAGGCCAGCGCCTGCAGCGCCTGGGCGCGGCCGATCTCGCCGCCGTCGTCGGTGACCGCGGCGTTGAGGGCCATGTTCTGCGCCTTGAAGGGACGCACCGCCAGCCCCTCCCGCGCGAACAGGCGGCAGAGCGCAGCGGTCAGCAGCGACTTGCCCACGCCGGACGACGTGCCCTGCAGCATCAGGGTGCGTGCGCGTGCCAACCTCAGGGCACCTCGACGACCGCCCGCCAGCGCGCCAGCGCAAGCGGCGTCACCCGCTGCACGCGCAGTGACGCGTGCGGCGTGCGCACCCGCCAGGCGTCGGCCAGGCCAAGGCCCCGCGCCGCGCCGGCGATGGCGCGGATCACCCCGCCGTGGCACACGAGCAGCACGTCGCCGTCCAGACCCGATGCCTGCAGGTCGAGGACGGCGGCCGCCGTGCGCCGCCACAGCGCCTGCGGCTGCTCCCCACCCGGCGGCGAGGGCCAGCCGTCGCGCAGCCAGGCCGCCGCGGCCTCGGGGAAGCGCTCCTCCACCTGGCTGAAGGTGAGCCCGGTGAGCCGTCCCCAGTCGAGCTCCTGGAGACGCGGGTCGATGCGCGGCGCCGTCTCGGGGACGGCGAGGGCGGCGGTCTCCCGCGCGCGCCGCAACGGCGACGAGACGACGGCGCTCAACGGACGGCCGTGCAGCAGCGCGGCGGCGGCGCGGGCCTGGTCGCGACCCTCGTCGGACAGGGGTGGGTCGTCACGGCTGCCGATCAGGGCGCCGGGCGGCGCCGTGGTGCGCCCGTGGCGCAGCAGGAGCAGCCTCACCGCGGCGCACCGGCCAGTGAGGATTGCAGCGCAGCGCAAACGCGATCGAGGTCGTCGGGATGGGGGACGGCGATGCGGACCCAGCCCGGCAGCCCGAGGTCGGAGCACCCGCGGATGCGGATGCCCTGCGCCGCGACGGCACGGGCGGCACCCTCCTCGTCGCCCACCTCGGCGCAGACGAAATTCGCGGCCGCGTCGGTGTGGCTGACGCCGAGCCGGTCGAGGGTCGCGTGCAGGGCGAGCCGGCCGCGCGTCGAGGCGTCGCGCGTGGCGTTGCGGTGGGCCGTGTCGGCGAGGGCCGCGACGGCCGCTGCGATGCCCGCGGTGGAGACGCACCACGGCGGGGTGAGCGCGCGCAGCGCCTCGGCGATGTGCGGCGGGGCGTCGACGGCGGCGACGCGCAGGCCCGGGAGGGCGAGGTCCTTGGTCAGGGAGCGCAGCACGACGGCGTCGGCGCCGGCGAAGGAGCGGCGGTCGTCGCAGAAGTCCAGGAACGCCTCGTCGAGGACCCACGTGGTGTGCGGCGTCGCGGCAACCAGCGCGGCGACGTCGTCGATCGGCACCGGCGTGCCGGTGGGGTTGGCCGGGCGGGCCAGGAAGCCGACGGCGGCGTCGCTGCGCAGGCAGAGGTCCGCGACGCCGGGGAAGTCGAGGCGAAAGCCGTCGCCGGCGGTGGCCGTCCACGTCGCCAGCCGCGCTCCGCAGGCGAGTGCGGCGCGGGCGTACTCACCGAAGCAGGGCGCGACCAGCACCGCTGTGTCACCGGGACGGAGGAAGGCGAGGGCGACGCGCAGGAGGAGGTCGGCGGCGCCCGGTCCTGCCACCACGCGCGACTCGGCGACTCGCAGCTCCGCGGCGACGGCGCGCACCAGCGCCCCGGCGCGCCGCGAGGGGTAGCGGTCGACCGGTGCCTCGCGCGCCGCCGCCAGCGCGGCCGGCGACGGGCCCAGCGGGGCGATCGAGGCGCTGAGGTCGAGGAGGCCCTCGCCGCCCACGCCGCCGTGGGGGGCGTCGGCCACCTGGGCGAGCCAGGGGTGGGGATCACGCGGCATTGGGGGCGAGCCTCCCCGGGACCGCGGCGACCAGCCGGGGAGCCGTCCGCAGCAGTCGCGGCCCCACCGCGGCGCCGCCCAGAGCCAGCGCCGTCGCCGCCCGGGCGATGCGGATGGAGCGTCCGATGTCGGCGGCGTCCGGCGTCCGCGCCGAGGCGTTGAGGACGTGCGCCCCCGGCTTCTCCAGCCGCACCCCCAGCGCGCCGGCCATCGCCGCCATCGGGTGGCCGGCGTTGGGGCTGGCGGTCGCCCCGGCGTCGCGGCGCCACGCCTGGAGGCCGCCGCGCATCGAACCGCCGCCCGCCGGCGCCGCCAGGCAGACCGCAAGTGCCGTCGCCCGCGCGGGCACCAGCCCCAGGACGTCGTCGAGCCGGGCGGCAACCCGGCCGCCGAGGCGGTGCCGGTCGCGGTAGCCGACCATGGCGTCGGCGGTGTTGGCGAAGCGGTGTGCCGCCGCCGCGGCGGGGCCGCCGGCGCGGGCATAGAGCAGTGGCGCCACCACCGAGTCGGCGAGGTTCTCCGCCACCGACTCGACGGCGGCGCTGGCCACCAGCCCCGCGTCGAGCCCGGAGCGGTCGCGGCCCACCAGCCAGCGCAGCTCCTCGCGGGCGAGGTCGAGGTGACCGTCCTGCAGCGCGCCTGCGACCCGCTCCGCGGCGTGGAGCAGCGTCCGCAGCGCCAGCAGGGGCCACAGCTCCAGGCCCTCGACGGCCGACCGCAGCGCCGCCGGGCCGCGCCGTGCACCGGCGGCGACGGCACCCGCCGCGACGGCGCTGAGCCCCGCCCCCGCCAGCGCGGCCGCCGTGCCGCGCAGCAGCGTGGATGCGCCCGCGCCCGGCGGGTCGGGCGGGACCATGGCTCCGACCGCCCGTCCCATCCAGACCACCGGATGGACGTGCTCGGGCGGCTCGCCGAGCGCGCCGTCGAGGGCCAGCGCCACCGCCAGCGCCGCCGGCCCGCTGGGGCTCAGGGCCGCGCGGCCAGGCACAGCAGCGCCCCCGCCAGGGAGAGCTCGACAACGGCTCCGAAGCCGTCCCCCGTCATCCCGCCCACCCGCCGCCGGAACAGCGCGACCACAGCGCCCACCGCGAGCAGGGCCACCCCGCACGCCGCGACCCCGCGCCACCCGCAGAGCGGGACGGTCGCCGCGCACTCGACGGCGAAGGCCGCGAGCCCCGCCCAGCGCCGCCGTGCGACCGAGTACACCGAGGCCAGCCCCTCGTCCCGCGCCGGCCTCGCCACACCCAGGGCGAGCGCCGACGCCCCTCGCGACAGCCCCACGGCGCAGAGCACCGCGACGGCGCGCTGCGAGGCCACCGAGGCCAGCGCGGCGTACTGCACCAGCACCACCAGCAGCCCAGCCGCCATGCCGTAGCCGCCGACGCGGCTGTCGCGCATGATCTCCAGCCGCCGGTCGCGGGTGCGCCCGCCGAACAGCCCGTCGGCGCTGTCCATCAGCCCGTCGAGGTGCATCGCCCCGCTCAGCGCGACCACCAGGGCGAGCACCACCGCCGACCGCACCGCCACCGGCAGCACCGGCGCCAGCGCCACCTCGAGCCCCGCGGCAACCCCGCCGAGCAGCAGCCCGGCGGGACCGAAGCAGGCCAGCGTCACGCCCGTCGGCATCCCGTGTGCACGGGCGGGCAGGGGCAGGACGCTCAGGAAGCCGAGAGCCCCGAGTGCGCGCCAGCCCACGCCGGAGCCTGGCGCGGAGGTCGGGGGCGCGGCGGCGGCGGTCATGGCTGCGCGGCGCGCGGTCCCGGCGGACGGTGGTGGTCGCGGCGGCGAGCCCGGGTGCCCATCAGCCCGGCAGGGCCACCGTGCCCCGGCCGTCGTCGACCTCCCCCGTGGGACCGCTGATCCCCGCCGAGGAGAACGTCGCCATCTCCGCGCTGAGCCGCGCCGCCGCCTGGATCAGCCCCAGCGCCAGGCATGCGCCGGTGCCCTCGCCGAGACGCAGGTCGAGGTCGAGGAGCGGCACCACCCCCAGCCGCGCCAGCGCCAGGCGATGGCCGCGCTCCACCGAGCGGTGCCCGCCGACCACGTACGCGGTGCACTCGGGGGCCAGCAGCGCCGCCACCAGCGCGCCCGCGGTCGCCGGATGCCCGTCGATCACCGCCACCATCCGCCGCGACGCCGCTCCCAGCACCGCCCCGGCAATGGCCGCGATCTCCAGGCCACCCAGTTCGGCGACGACGGCGAGACCGTCCGCCGCGTCGAGGTGCGCCGCAGCCCGCCCCACCGCCGCGTCGACGGCGGCCACCTTTCGCGCCAGTCCCGCGTCGTCGACACCGGTGCCGCGCCCCACCACCTCCGCCGCCGGGGCTCCCGTCACCGCCGCCACGACCGCGCTCGCCGCCGTGGTGTTGCCGATCCCCATGTCGCCCACCGCCAGCGCCTCGACGCCCTCGTCCGCCAGCGCCCAGGCCGCCGCGACGCCCGCCTCGACCGCCGCCATCGCCTCCGCCCGCGTCATCGCCGGACCGCTGACGATGTTGCCCGTCCCCGGCCGCACCTTCCGGTCCAGCAGCGAGGCGTGCGAGGGCAGGTCGGCCGCGACCCCCGCGTCGAGCACGACCACGCGCGCCCCGACGTGCCGCGCCAGGACGTTGATGGCCGCGCCGCCGGCGAGGAAGTTGAGCACCATCTGCGGCGTCACCTCGGCGGGGTAGGCGCTGACGCCGTCGGCGGCGACGCCGTGGTCGGCGGCGCAGACCAGGACGGCGCACGGTCCCAGCGGCGCCGCGTCGCGCCGCCGGATCCCCGCCAGCTGCACGGCCAGCGACTCGAGCCGGCCGAGGCTGCCCGGTGGCTTGGTGAGGTCGTCCTGATGGGCGCGGGCGGCCGCCATGGCCGCCTCGTCGAGCGGCTCGATTGCGGCCAGCGCCTGGTCGAGAATCGTCACGTCCCGGTCCTCCGTGCGTACGGGCGGCTGGTGACGAGGTGTCGCCCCCGCCGCCGGGTGGTCGAGCAGCCGACCACGACCAGGGTGGTCATGGTGGCGGCGGTGGGGTCGAGGTCGCCCAGGCTGGTCAGCTCGACGCGCTCGCCCGGCCGGCACACGTCGTGCACCAGCGCCGCGGGGGTCAGCGGTGGGCGGTGGGCGCGCAGGATGCGCAGGGCGCGGTCGAGCGACTCGGGACGGCCCGCGCTGCGCGGGTTGTAGATGGCCAGCGCCAGGTCGCCCTCCGCCGCGGCGGTGAGCCGGCGCTCGATCGTCTCCCAGGGCACCAGCAGGTCGGAGAGCGAGACCGCGGCGAAGTCGACGCCCAGCGGGGCGCCCAGCCGGGCCGCCGCCGCCAGGGCCGCGGTGATCCCGGGGACCACCTCCAGCTCGGGGTCGGCCTGGCCGTCCCAGCCGAGGTCGTAGAGGACGTCGAGGACGAGCCCGGCCATGCCGTAGACGCCGGCGTCGCCGCTCGACACCACGGCGATCCGCTCGCCTGCGCGGGCCCGGCGCACGGCCTCGGTGGCGCGCTCCACCTCGGCGCCGATCGGCCACGGCTCGACCGGGGCGTCGGGCCAGAACTCGGTCACCTGCTCGGTGTAGGCGCGGTAGCCGATGACGGTGTCGGCGGCGCGCAGGGCGGCGCGGGCGCGCTCGCACATGTAGGCGGGGTCGCCGGGGCCGAGGCCGACGACGGCGAGATGTCCCGGGCTGTCAGGCATGGGCGGCCACTCCCGCGTCGCGGCGGGCCACCGCCACGGTGACCCGGCCGCGCACCTGCTTGCGGAGCAGGAGCGCGCCGCCGCCGCCCGCCTCGCGCAGCGCGGCCGCCTCGCTGACCGACGGCGTGCCCACGGCGGCGGAGACCACCTCGCTCGGGGTGGGCACGTCGACGTCGCGCAGCTCGTCGGCGGCGTGGCCGCGCAGCGCCCAGCCGCGCTCGCCGCAGAGCGCCCGCAGCGCGGGCTCGGACGTCTTTCGGTCGAGAGTGGCAACAACTGCGACGCTCAGCGGCGAGACCCCCGCGTCGCGCAGCGCGCCGTCGACGGCGGCGGCGACCTCGGCGCGCGACACGCCGGATTCGCAGCCGACGCCGAGCACCACGGTGGGCGGCCGCAGCAGCAGCCAGCCGGAGGGCACCTCGCCGAGGGCGCGGTCGCTGACCAGGATGGCGGCGCGCAGCGAGGAGGCGTTGCGGCGCAGCGCCTCGACGCCGCCGAAGCGGCGCAGGGTGTCGGGCCAGGTGCCGGCGTCGTCGAAGCGGTCCCCGCACTCCTGGACCAGCCCGACCGGGTCCCCGTCGAGCAGCGCGGCGCCGGCGTGGGCGAGCTGGCGGGGATCCTCGACGCGCCAGCCTCGGTGGGCGGCGAGGTCGTCGAGGGCGGGCCAGGGCCGCCCGTCGCTGGCGGTGGTCACCACCGCGGTGGCGCCGATCGCTTCGCCCACGCGGCGCGCCAGCTCGTTGCCGCCGCCCGCGTGCGCACCGGCCAGCGGGACGGCGAAGCGACCGCGGTCGTCGACCGCCACGACGCTGGGGTCGCGCAGCTTGTCGGCGAGGTGCGGCGCGGCCAGGCGCACCGCGGCCCCGGTGGCCATGACCAGGACCACGCCGCCCGCCTCGCCCATCAGCCGGGCGACCACCGCGCGGGCGGAGCTCGACTCCGCGGTCGACCCGGGGACGGCCTCGGCGAGGCGCGACGGGAGGTGGACGTCGGCAGGGGGGAGGTCGAGCGCCGCCGCCACGCGCCCCGCGATCTCCGCGCCCGCCGCGGTGATCGCGTAGAGGACGATCCTGTCTGCAACTCGCAGCCCCGACTGCGCGCCCTCGCCACGGGGGCGGAAGACGTGCGCATGCGCCGGGCTGTACAGCGAGGAGCGCAGCCGCGTCGAGGCGCGCGCGAAGGCCGGCCCGACCAGCACCAGCGCATGGCGCCGCACGCCCATCTCGTGCAGCCGCCGCTCGACATCGGCGACGGTGCCCCAGCTCATCCGCTCGTCGGGCCAGGACACGCGCTCGGCGATGACCGCGGGCGTCTCGCCGGAGATGCCGCCGTCGCGCAGCGCGGAGACCAGCTCGGCGCCGTACCCCGCGCTGAGGAAAACGCACAGCGACACGCCAGGGCGTGCGTGGGCGCGCAGGTCCTGGCCGTCCGGCATCGGCGTGCGCCCGGCGACCCGGCAGAACACGATGGACTGGGTGACGCCGGGGACGGTCATCTCGCAGCCCAGGGCCGCCGCCGCCGCCATCGGCGAGGGCACGCCGGGCACGATCTCCCAGGGCACGCCGGCATCCTCGAGACGTGCCAGCTGCTCGGCCACCGCGCCGTACACGCCGGGGTCGCCGCTGTGCACGCGGGCGACCACCATGCCCTCGCGCGCCGCCTCGACCATGCGCTGCACGATCGGCTCCAGGGTCATGCCGCTGGTGCCGTGCACCTCGGCGCTGTCGGAGAGGGCGTCGAAGATGCGCGGGTCGACGAGCGAATCGGCGTACAGCACGAGCCCCGCCGCGGCCAGCACGCGCTGCGCGCGCACCGTCATGAGGTCGGGATCGCCGGGACCGGCGCCGACGACGTACACGGTGCCCGCCCGCGGGGTCCACTCAGCGCGCATCGGCACCACCGAGCAGCGTCATCACCTCCAGCGCCGCGACGGGGCGCCGCCGCATGATGACCAGCGACATGTAGTCGTCGGGATCGGTGGCGTCGCCGAGGCGGTCGCGCACCTCCTCCCCGTCGAGCCCCACGCGGCGGACGTACTGCACCGACCAGGGCGGATCGAGGCTCGCCGACAGTGCGTTGACGCGGTCGAGGTGCCCGCCCGCCTTGAGCAGGACGAGGACGTCCGAGGTCTCCACGGCGGCGCGCAGCGCGCTGTCGTCGACGCGCGCCAGGGGAAGCACCATGAGCCGTTCGGCGCCGAACGCGAGCGGTGCGCGCGCCGCGGCGGCCGCACCGTTCATCGCGCTGACGCCGGCGACGACGTGCACCACCGTCGACGCGCGCTGCTGCAGCACCGCCTGCGCCGCGTACACGAAGGTGCTGTAGAGCAGCGGATCGCCGTCGGTGACGAAGCCCACGGATGCGCCCTCGTGCAGCGCGGCGAGCAGCGGCGCGACGCGCGCTCTCCAGCCGTCGAGGATCTCCTCGCTCTCGCGCGGCATGGCGCTGGGCAGCTCCAGCAGGCGCTCCGGCTCGACGAGGTCGGCGACCACCGTGCGCGCGATGCCGCTGCCGCGCTCGCTGCGGGGCGCCGCGACGACGTCGAGCCGCTGCAGCAATGCCGCACCGCGCAACGTGAGCAAACCGGGATCGCCGGGACCGACGCCGATGCCGTACAGCGCACCGGGGTGCGGATGGTCGCGCAGCAGCCGTGTTGCGAGGGCGTCAAGAGACTCCGGGCTCATCGCGGCGCCTCCGCGCTGACCAGGAACACGGGGTCCTCCGCGTGCAGGCGCAGCGACTTGCCGGCGTCGACGCCGCGCGCGACGTTCAGCGCGGTGACCTGGGGCGACCAGCCACCCAGGGTGGCGCGGGCGACGAGCACCCCGTCGAGGGTGGCGAAGTGAGCGACGACGCGGCCACCCGGACGCAGGCGCCGCCGCACCACACCGAGGATCTCGCCGAGCCGCCCGCCGTGGCCGCCGACGATGACGCGATCGGGGTCGGGCAATGCGGCCAGCGCATCGGGCGCCTCTCCGTCGCACACCTCGACGGCGCCGCGCCCGTGCGTGGCGACGTTGGCGTGCAGGTGCACGAGCTGCTCGGCGTCGCGCTCGACCGCGTACACGCGGGCGCCGGGCGCGAGCCCCGCCGCCTCGATGCCGATCGAGCCCGAGCCCGCACCGACATCCCAGATCACCGATGCGCCGGCGGGGCGCAGCAGCGACAGGCCGACGGCGCGCACCTCGGCGCGCGTCACCATGCCGCGCGCGTGGGAGAACTCCGCCTCCCGGCGTCCGAAGTCGCGCGTCGCGCTGGTGTGCAGGGCAGCGCCGTCGCGGTCGAGCACGAGAACGCTGAGGGGGTCGAAGTGGCCGCCGGCGATCGCCGACAGCGAGGCGTCGACCACGCGCTCCACCGGGCCGCCGAGCTGCTCGGCGACGACGCAGCGGCAGTCCTCCATGCCACCGTCGAGGAGAGCCGCTGCGACACGCTGCGGCGGGTTGTCGGGGCCGCAGAGGATGGCGCTCACCCGCGCGTCGAGCGCGTGCGGCACCACCGGCGCCAGCGGGCGTCCGTGGGCGCTGAGGATGCGGGCGTCGTGCCAGGGCACGCCCGCGCGCGCGAAGGCGACCTGCACCGACGACGTCGCCGGCACCACGGTGACCTGCTCGCGTCCCAGCTCGCGGATCAGCGTCGCGCCCATGCCGAAGCAGAGCGGGTCGCCGGTGGCCAGCACCACCGCCTGCTCGTGCGCCCCACGATTGCGCAGGCGTGCAATGCACGCCTCGACGTCGCCGACCACCATGCGCTCCTCGCCGTGGCTGGGCACCTCGTCGAGGTGGCGCTGCGCCCCGCAGAGGAGCGTGGCGGTGTCGATGACGGCGCGGCCGCGGGGGTCGACGGCGTCCATCCCCGACGGCGGGACGCCGACGACGACGACGACGGGGGGAACGCTGGCGGCGGCCGGCGCGCTCACGAGTGCGCGCTCCCCAGCAGCTCGCCGGAGTCGGGGTCGAAGCACCACGCCTCGACCTCCGCGGTGCCGCCGGTGCGCTCGCGGCAGCGCTCGGCTGCGGCGCGGCAGAGCTCGTCGAAGAAGCGGCGCAGGCCGGATTCCAGCGCCATCTCCTGCGCGTGCCGCGCCGTGTTGGCATGGCGCATCCGCTCGACCAGCGCGGCATCGGCGCCCGCGCGCCCGGCCACCTCGGCGAGCATCTCCGGGTCGACTCCGCCGCCCGCGACGTGGAGCTGGAACTGTCCCTGGGCCAGCTTGGTCAGCTTGCCGACCATGCCGGCCAGCGTGACCGTGCGGATGCCGTGCTCACGTGCCCTGTCGAGCGCGTGTCCCGCGAACTCGCCCATCTCCACGAAGGCCATCTCGGGCAGCTCGGGCAACCGCCTGCGCGCGTACGACTCGCTTCGCCCGCCGGTGCTGAGCACGAGGTGGGTCACGCCGTTGGCCGCGGCGACGTCGACGGCCTGCACCACGCTGGCGCGCCACGATGCGGTGGAGAAGGCCTCGACGATCCCCGTCGTCCCCAGGATGCTGATGCCGCCGAGAATGCCGAGGCGGGCGTTCAGCGTCCTGCGTGCCATCTCCTCGCCGCCGGGAACGGCGATGGTCACGCTGACGCCGCAGCCGCGCCGCTGCGCCAGCTCGACGGCGGGCTGGGCCGCGTCGGTGATCATGCGCCGCGGCACCGGGTTGATCGCGGGGCCGCCCACCTCGAGGCCGAGGCCGGGAAGCGTTACCGTGCCGACGCCCTCGCCGCCGCGCAGCTCCAGTCCCGGGTCGCTGCGCCAGGCGACCGTCGAGGTGAGCCGGGCGCCGTGGGTGACGTCGGGGTCGTCGCCTGCGTCCTTGACCACCACGGCCCGCGTCCAGCCGTCGCCCGCCGCGGTCTCGGCGACGGTGAAGGTGTGCTCGAAGCCCGCGGGAAGCGGGATGGTGGCGATGTCGCGCGGTCGGCCGTCGACGAGGTGGAGGCTGGCCGCGCGCGTCGCGGCGGCGCTGCACGCGCCGGTGGTGAAGCCGGTGCGCAGGCCACGCTTGCGCCGGGGCGCAGGCGTGTAGCCCTCCTCGTCGGCGCGCGCCGCGCCGCGGGTGGTCTCGGGGAGACCCTGCGGCGTGGTCACAGCAGCGCGCACGCGTTGACGGCGGCGGCGGCGACGGCCGAGCCGCCGCGCGAGCCCCGCACGGTGATGAAGGGCGCCGGCGCCGTGCCGGCCAGCAGCTCCTTCGCCTCGGCCGCCGCGACCAGGCCGCACGGTGTGGCCACGATCGCGGCCGGGAGCGGTGCGCCGTCGGCCAGGGCGTCGAGCAGCGCCAGCAGCGCGGTGGGCGCGTTGCCGATGACCAGCACCGCACCGTCCCAGTGCGTCGCGAGGTTGAGCAGTCCGCGGGCTGTGCGCGTCGACGTCGCGGCCGCGTCGCGCGTGGCGGCGGAGATGTGGTGGTCGGACAGCGGCGCGCCGGCGACGTCCTGCGCGCAGAAGACCCGCGACCCGTGGCGCTCCACGACGCTGCGCACTCCCGCGGCGACCATGGCCACGTCGCAGACGACGGCCACACCCTGCTGCAGTGCGCGCTGCGCGGCCTGCACGGCGCCGACCGGGGCGACGACGTCGCGAAGCAGGTCGGGATCGCCGGCCGCGTAGGCCATGCGCAGCGCGACGCTCGCCGCCGGCTCGGGTGGAAGCGCCACCGGGGAGCGCTCGCGAAGGCGCCGCAGGCTGAGCGGCATGATCTCGTCCGGCGGCAGGCCGTGGGTGCGCAGCGCAATGCCTGCGCCGGCGGACTGCTCGGCGGTCATCGAACCACCCCGGCCGCGCGCCGCGCGCCATGCCGCTCAGCGGCCGCGACGAGGCGCGCGGCCGCGGCGGGGACGCCGCAGAGATGCAGGTGGACGTAGCTGGCCAGCAGCGCCGGTGTCGCGTGGCCCTCGCGCGCGCCGGTCTCGTCGAGGTGGTATGCGGCCGAGTGCTCGACGATGCCGGGGTCGGCGTGCGACCAGTGGAACTCGTGCCCGCGGGCCACCTCGCCGGCGCGAAGGATCGGCGAGTCGCGCACCACGCGTGCGGTGCGGTAGCCGAGGGCGCGGCGGGTTCTGGCCATCCGCGTCCCGTACGGCAGCACGCCGCACATGGCGAAGCGTTCGCCGTCCTCCTGGGTGATGTGGCTGCCCAGGTACATGGCCCCGCCGCACTCGGCGACCACCGGCATGCCGTCGCGGACCGCCGCAGCCACGGACGCACGCATGGCGACGTTGTCGCGCAGCACCCCGGCGAAGCGCTCGGGAAACCCGCCGGGCAGGAGCAGCGCGTCGCCGGCGGGCACGGCGGAGTCGGCGAGCGGGCTGAAGGGGATCAGCTCGGCGCCGCGCAGCTCCAGGAGGTCGAGCCCGTCCTGGTAGTGGAAGGTGAACGCGGCGTCGCGCGCGACCGCGATGCGCGCCCGCGCCGGCGCACCGGGGAGGGCGAAGGGATCGGCGTCGGCCGGCGCGGTCGGGCCGCCCGGCTGTGCGGCGATGCGCAGCAGCGCGTCGAGGTCGACGTGCTGCTCCACGGTGCGCGCCAGCGCCTCGGCCCAGCGCGGCGGGTGCGCGCGCTCCTGGGGGGGCACCAGACCGAGGTAGCGCTCCGGCAGGGTCAGCTCCGGGTCGCGCGGGATGCAGCCGAGGACGCGCATGCCGGTCGCCTCGACCGCCTCGCGAGCGGCCTGCGCATGACGTTCAGAACCGACGCGATTGAGCACGACGCCGGCGATGCGCACGCGCGGGTCGTAGTCGCGGAAGCCGATCGCGACGGCGGCGGTGGAGCGGGCCGCCCGCGCCGCGTCGACCACCAGCACCACGTCGGCGTCGAGCAGACGCGCCATCTCCGCGGTGCTGCCCTGGTCGCCGCCGCCCAGGCGTCCGTCGTGGAGGCCCAGCACCCCCTCAACCACCGCGACATCGGCTGCGCGCATTGCGCGAGCGGCCAGCGCGGTGACGGTGCGCGGATCGCAGAGGACGGTGTCGAGGTTGCGCGAGGTGCGGCCGGCGACCGCGTTGTGGTGCAGGGGGTCGATGAAGTCGGGACCGACCTTGAAGGGCTGGACGCGCAGCCCGCGACGGCGCAGCGCCGCCATCAGGCCGAGCGCAAGAGTCGTCTTGCCGCTCCCGCTGGCGGTGCCGGCCACGACGATGGGACGCGGGTGCTGCGCCCGCGGAGCCGCATCGATGCGTGGCACGACGTCGACGTCCGTGCCGCGCTCGCCGCGCACGCGCGCCGCGACGTACGCGGTGACCGCGGGATGCAGGCCGAGATGGCCGGCGAGCAGAAGGCGGAACTCGGGGTGCCGGGCGGCGAAGTCGCAGGCCTGCTCGCCGATGCGGTCGGCGATGCGTCCGGCGTTGAGCAGGTAGGGCACCACCACCGCGCTGCGCACGCCCTGCGCGTGAAGCTGCTCCAGGGTCCCGTCGGTGGCGGGCGGCGCCAGCGAGGCGAAGGCGTGCACCACGGGACGCCCGTCGAGCGCGTGCAGCCGGGCGCAGACGACGGCGGGCAGGCGGCGATTGGCATGCGGCGACGACGATCCCCGACCGGCCAGCACGATCGCCTCCGCACGCAGGCCGTGACGCGCCTCGGCCTCGGCGACGCGCGCGGCGACCGCTGTGAGCAGCGGCGGCGACGGCCGCAGCAGCGGGACGCAGCGCCAGCGCACGCCCGGATGGAGGCGGCCCGCGCCGCGAAGGATGACGCCGAGGTCGTCGCGCGCGTGGCCGGCGGGGAAGAGCAGCAGCGGCACCAGGCGCACCTCGGGCGTCGCGCTGCTGCGCGCCTCGGCGGCGGCGTCCGCGAGGGCGGCGAACACCGGCTGCAGGTCGCCGCTCGGATACTCGATGACGCCGACGCGCACCGTGGCGGCGTAGCCGGCGCCGGCCGCGTCGCGCAGGGCGCGCAGCTCGTCGCGGCCGCGCTCGTCCCTGGTGCCGTGCGCGACGAGCACCACCGGGACAGCCGTGGCGCTGTGCAGGCGCGTCATGGCGCCACCGGTTGCGCGCCACCGCGCGTCAGCATGCGCCCTTCCAGCTCGGCATCGATCTCCGCGGCGAGCATCCGCAGACGGCGAAGGCGGTCCTCGTCGGCGTCGCCCCAGAGCTTGCGCGCCGCCGCTTCGAGCAGGCGCTCGGCCATCGCCTTGAGCGCCCAGGGATTGCTGCGCCGCAGGAACTCCTGCGACTGCTGGTCGAAGAGGTAGTCGTCGGCGACCTGCGCGTACATCCAGTCGTCGACGACGCCGGCGGTGGCGTCGTAACCGTAGAGGTAGTCGACGGTGGCGGCCATCTCGAAGGCCCCCTTGTAGCCGTGGCGGCGCATCGCCTCCAGCCACTTCGGGTTGACCACGCGCGCACGGAACACCCGCCGCGCCTCCTCGTCGAGCAGGCGGACCCGGGCGCGACTCGGATCGGCGGAGTCGCCGAAGTAGGCGCGCGGCGCGCTGCCGGTCAACGCGCGCACGCAGGCGATCATGCCGCCGTGGTACTGCAGGTAGTCGTCGGAGTCGAAGATGTCGTGCTCGCGGTTGTCCTGGTTCTTGATGGCCACGGCGATGCGCGAGAAGCTGCCCCTGAACTCCTCCGCGGCGGCGACGCCGTACTGCTGCCTGGTGTAGGCGTACGAGCCCCAGGCGGTGTAGACGGCGGCGATGTCGGCGTCGTCGCGCCAGGCGCCGGAGTCGAGGAGCGGGAGCACACCCGCGCCGTACGCACCGGGCCGGCTGCCGAAGACACGGTAGGTGGCGCGCTCCATCGCCGATGCGGCGTCGACGCCCTGCGCCACCAGCGCCCCCGCCTCGCCGCGCACGCGGGCCGCGATGGGGTTGAGGTCGTCGGGCTCGTCGAGGTTGGCGACGAGCCGGACGGCGTCGTCGAAGAGGTGGATGAGGTTGGGGAAGGCGTCGCGGAAGAAGCCGCTGACGCGCAGCACGACGTCGACTCGCGCGCGCCCCAGCTCGTCCAGCGGGATCACCTCCAATCCGCTGACGCGCCGGTTCTCGCGCGCCCACCGCGGGCGCACGCCGAGCAGGGCCAGGGCCTGGGCGACGTCGTCGCCACCGGTGCGCATCGCGGAGGTTCCCCAGACCACGATGCCGACCGTCTTCGGCCCTGCGCCGGTCTCCTCGACGTGCTTCTCGACGACGGCGCGGGCGAGCTGCTGCCCGACGCGCCACGACGTCTCGGTGGGCAGCGACTTGGGGTCGACGCTGTAGAAGTTGCGGCCCGTCGGCAGCACGTGGGTCATGCCGCGCGTGGGTGCGCCGGAGGGGCCGGCGGGGACGTACCCGCCGCGCAGGCCGAGGAGGAGGTTGGAGATCTCGTCCGAGGTGCGGCGGACGGCTGGCCAGAGCGTCGTGCACAGATGGTGCAGCGCTCGCTCGGCGTCGCGGACGGCGCCCTCCGCCTCGGCAGCACCCAGCACCGCATGCAGCAGCCGGGTCGCGGCGTCGGGATCGAAGTCGGCGGCGGCGAGCTGCGCGATGAGGTCGCGGGCCATGGCATGGAGGGCTTCGACGAGGTCGCCGGCGACGCGAGACGGGCCCTGGCACCAGGGCTGCAATGCACGATGCTGCTGCGACGCAGAGGATCCGGTGAGCGGCGCCACCGTCGAGCCGTGCGGCGCAAGGGGTGCGCCGCGGTCGCCGAGCAGCGCGTCGTAGTCCAGACCGACCGCGCGCGCCAGTGACTCGCACAGGCCCGGCACGCCGCCGTCGGTCGGGCGCGCAAACGCCAGCATCATGTCGATCAGCGCCTCGCCCTCCGGCGGCGCCCCAAGCACGTGGAGCCCGCTGCGGATCTGCGCATCCTTGATCTCGCAGAGATAGCCGTCCATGCGCAGCAGGAAGCCGTCGAAGTCGTGCGGGCGCTGCGCCTCGCCGAGGTCGCGGTCGAGGTTGGCCGATCGCACCGCGTCCCAGATGCGCTCCTGGATGAGCGGCAGCTTGCCGGGATCGAGCGACTGCGCCTGGTAGTACTCGTCCATGAGCTGCTCGACGGCGACGATCGGTCCGTAGGCGTCGGCGCTGCTCACCGGCGGGATGAGGTGGTCGATGATGCAGGCGTGCGCCCGCCGCTTCGCCTGGGTGCCCTCGCCGGGGTCGTTGACGACGAAGGGGTAGAAGAAGGGCAGGTCCGCGATGCAGAGGTCGGGGAAGCAGGCCGCCGACAGGCCCAGCGCCTTGCCAGGCAGCCACTCCATGGTGCCGTGCTTGCCCAGATGCACCACGGCGTCGACACGGAGCTGGTCGCGCAGGAAGCGGTAGAAGGCGAGGTAGTGGTGCGACGGCGCCAGGTCGGGTGAGTGGTAGATGGCCGCGGGATCCTCGCCGAAGCCGCGCGGCGGCTGGATGCAGACCAGCACGTTGCCGAAGTGCATGCCTGCGAATGCGAGGCCGCCCCGGTGCAGGTACAGCGAGCCGGGCGGGTCGCCCCAGCTCCGCCGCAGCTCCTCCTGCGTTTCTGTCGCGATCGACCCGAACCATGAGGCGTAGTCGGCGCCGCTCGTCCACCCGGCGGCGAGGTCGAGCTGCTCGCCGGTGAGGTACTCGCGGTCGTAGCCGCCGCGGGCGAGCAGCGTGTGCATCAGCGTGTCGCCGTCGGTTGGGAGGGGCTCGCCGCCGAGGTCGTAGCCGTCCTCGCGCAGCGCCTGCAGCAGGCGCACCGCCGACGCGGGGGTGTCGAGCCCCACCGCGTTGCCGACGCGCGCGTTCTTCGTCGGGTAGCTGCTCAGCACGATGGCCACCCGCTTGGCGGCGTTGGGCGTCCGCCGCAGCCGGGCGAAGCGCACCGCCAGCGCGGCGCAGCGCGCCACCCGCTCCTCGTCGGGGACGTAGCGCGCCGCACCGTCGGCGCCGGTCTCCTTGAAGGACACGGGCACGGTGACCAGCCGTCCGTCGAACTCGGGCAGGGCGACGTTCATCACCACGTCGACGGGCGCCAGCCCCTGCTGGCTCTGCGCCCACGCCGCGCGCGACTGGGTCACGGCGATCGCCTGCAGCACCGGCACGCCGAGCCGCTGCAGCGCCGCCACCGACCACTCCGCCGCCACCTGCGGGCCGGCGATGGGAAGCTCGCCCATGGCGAAGGAGAGCGTCGAGATCAGCGCGTCGCAGAGCGTTGCGCCGTGGGGATCGCGCAGCCAGGCGAATGCGGCAGGCTCGCCGCTGTCGGAACGAAGCGAATAGCAGAACACCGGCAGCGCCCGCGCCCCGGCATCCTCCAGCGCGGCTACCAACGCATCCACAACGGCGAGGTTGCCGGTCATCCAGTGCGCCCGGTACAGCAGCACACCCACCACCGGCCGCGGATCGTCGCGGGAGAGGTGGGCCGCCCACCACGCATCGTCGTCAGCGGACGGCGCGGCGGGGTGATACCGCCCGTCCCAGGGCAGCGCGCGCGGCGGCTCGCAGCCATGCGCGCTGCCGCACGTCGCATCGCTGAGCAGCCGCAGCAGCTGCGCCATGTTGGTTGCGCCGCCGTGCAGCAGGTAGGCGAACCCGGCGCCGACCACCTCGGCCGCGACCGTCGACACCGCCGACAGCTCCGCATCCGGCTGCCGGTCTCCGGGCCACGCGACGAGCGCCACCCCGTGAGCGCGGCACAGCGCCACGATGCGGTCGAAGGCCTCGGGGATCGCCCGCCGACCACCCAGCAGCCGCAGGGCGACGCAGCGCGCACCGGCGTCGAGCAGGGGCAGCAGCCGCGCGTCGACGTCCGCGGCACCCCAGGCGGCGGGGTTGAACCCGTGCACCGGCACGAAATCGCCGGGCAGCGAGGACCGCGCCGCGCGCAGGGCGAGCAGCTCGGTGTCCGCGGTGGTGAGCAGGACGATCACGGCCGCGCCGCCGCCAGGATGCCCATCGGCGAGAGCGGCGGCCCGACGCGCGTCAGCGACCGCGCCCGCAGCTCCGCACCGGCGATCATGCGCAGCACCTCGCCCTCGTCGCGCACGCCGGAGCCGTGCCCAGCCGCGACGCGGCGCACCACCGGCGCCAGCAGCCCGCGCGCGAAGAAGTCGACCAGGAGCAGCGCACCGCCCGGCCGCAGCACGCGCCTGCACTCGCGCAGCCCGTCCGCCTGGCGCGCCCAATGGTGGAAGCTCACCGTGCTGACCACGACGTCGCAGCTGGCGTCGTCGAGCGGCAGCGACTCCGACTCGCCCACCTCGAGACGCACCCCTGCAAGCGCCGGCTTGGCGCGCGCCACCGCGATCATCTGCGGCGAGGCGTCGACTCCGAGCGGCGAGGCCTGCGGCAGCGCCTCGCGCAACCGCTCCAGCAGCCGTCCCGTGCCGCAGCCCACGTCGAGGACGACGGGCGCCTCCATGCCGCGCACCAGTGCGACGACGGCGCGCACCACCTCGCCGTGCACGCGGTCGAAGAAGAGCCGCTGCAGCGGGCTGCGGTCATAGCTCGGCGCCCAGGCGTCGAAGTCGCCGTAGCGGTCGCTGGGATGGCGCGGCGCGTGCAGGCGATGCCTCAAAACTCGATCCCCCGCTGCGCCGGGATGCCGGCTCCGCGGTAGTGGTGCTTGACCTCGCGCATCTCGGTGACGCAGTCCGCCGTGTCGATCACCGACTGCGGCGCGCCGCGCCCGGTGAGGACGAGATGCAGGTCGGCCGGCTTGCTGCGCATCAGCGACACGAGGTCGGCTTCCGCCACCAATCCCGCGGTGATCGAGCCGAGGACCTCGTCGAGCACGACGAGGCGATAGCGGCCCGAGGTGACCGCCTCGACCGCGCTCTGCCATGCGTTGTGCCCGGCCTCGACGTGCTCCTCCATGGGGATGGCGTGGTCGCGCAGCGACTCGATGGTGAAGCCGCGTCCCTCCGCCGCGATCTCCACCGAGGGGACCCATTCGCTGAATGCGGTGCGCTCCCCGGTCTTCCAGGATCCCTTGATGAACTGGATCACCCGCACCGGCATGCGATTCCCCGCGGCGCGCAGGGCCAGTCCCATCGCCGCGGTGGTCTTGCCCTTGCCGTTGCCGGTGAACACCAGGGTCACGCCGCGCCGGTTCTTCTTCAGCTCAGGATCCATGGCTCGAGACTCACCCCCCGAACAGCGCGGGCAGCACCGCGGCGCGCCCCAGGATGAACAGCGTTCCCACCGCCAGCGACGACGCCCCCGTCAGCAGCCCGAGGGCCAGCTGCACCCGCGGCAGCGAGCGGGACCCCAGCCGTCCGGCCAGCCAGACCGCGGCGATGCCGAGATCCGACACCACCAGGCCGGTGACGAAGGCGAGCAGGATCACCACCGCCGCCCCGCCCGCACCGGCAGCCCCCGCGGACGCGAAGAGCACCACCTGCGTCGGCGTCTCGGCACCGGTCCCGTGCAGCACTCCGACGGCGAACGCCGCGCGAGGACCGAGATCGTCGAGCGGTCCCGCGGGCCCGCTGCCGCGCCGGCGCGCCCGCGCCCAGGCGCGCCGCACCACGGCGACGAGCATCCGCCAGCGGCCGACGAAGCGGTAGTCACCGCGGTCGCGCCCCAGCTGCCAGAGCACCACCGCGCCCAGCACCACCAGCGTCGCGCCCACCACCGACTCGAACACGCGGTCGATGCCGGACGGCAGGTTGAGCCCGAGCACACCGACCATCGCGCCCAACAGCACGATGACCAGCCCGTGCCCGATGCAGTACCAGAAGGCCAGCCGCAGGTCGCGCCGGCCGCCACGCGCCGTCTGCGTGGTCAGGTCGGTGATGGCGGAGATGTGGTCCCAGTCCAGCCCGTGCCGGGCGCCCAGCAGGAAGCCGGTCCCGGCGACGGTGAGCACCTGCCAGCTGAAGGGGCCCATGCCCAACTCTCCCTCTTGCGCGAAGGTACGCGAGCTGGCCCTGCACCGCCGGTTTTCTGGCTTCCACCCCCGGGAGGGGCGGCCACAGTAGCGCGACTGCGCCGGACTTCGACCGGCTTGCCCGGACGGCGAGGGTGCGCAGCATCGTAGCGGTTCGCGCGACCCGCCGGGGGAGGCGCCGGGCCGTTCGCGAGCAAGAAAAAAGGGCGAGAGCCGTGCGGCCCTCGCCCCTTGTGAGTCACGTTGGGAGGCCTACGCGCAACCCCATTGGTGCGCCTGGCCGTGGGCCAGCATCTTGGCGGTGATGTTCGCCTGCTGGACGGGGTCCCAGATGTCGGTGCCGCCGTTGGCGCGGAACGTCGACATGAGGAACTGGTAGAGGCCGTAGTAGGGGCCGGCCGGGTTGTACGCGTGCGGGTTGAGGCCCGACTCGCACTCGGCGATCTTGAGCATCCAGGAGTACGACACGCCGTACGTGTTGGCGGCCTGCTGAATGATGGCCTGGATGGTTCCCGGAGCTGGCGGCGGTCCTGCGGGGATCGCTGCCGCGGACGCGCGGGGCGTGGGCGGATGCGTCGGGACGGGTGTCGGCGCCGGGGTCGGTGCCGGTGTGGCGTCGGAGAAGCGGACCTCGGGGTCGTTGATGACGTAGACCTTGGCCACCTTCGACGCGTCGGGCGGGGTCTGTGCCGTCACCGCAACGGTCGGCTGCGAGGCGACGGCGACCGGCGCATGGCGACCGGCGACCACGATGATCGGGCTGATGATGAGGACGGCGAAGCCCAGCGCCACCCCTCGTAGTCGTGTGGGAAACCGCAAATACCTACTCCCGTGTGGTGAGTCGACGAAAAGCTCGCCGTCCCGGCGCCAACGCCGCTCGGTGCTGCGATGAGTCACCGGGACACAGTGCGCTCGGCAGTTCCGCCGCACGATGGGGCGGCGGGTCGCGGAGCCCCCGGGCCGGAGGGCCGCACGGGGCGTCGAGGCGGGATCGGATTGGTGCGTCCGGGCCGCGACCGGGGCACCCTACCACACTGGGTACCGCCGGTCGCAACCTGTCGCCGCCCCCTCGGCTGGGGTCGCCGGGGGCGGCGGCGCCGGCTAGTAGCCTGCCATCCCCACGATTGGACGGTTGAGGCGCACCCCGCCGGTGGACCCGAACCCGATCGCGTCGCCGAAGGGGAAGATGCCGCCGTCCGAGGCCACCAGCCAATACCCTCCGCCGTCGAACGTCGAGGCCATCCCGACAATGGGCTGGTTGAGCCTGATGTTGCCGGTGGACCCGTAACCCACCGCATCGCCGAAGGGGAAGATGCCGCCGTCCGAGGCGACGAGCCAGTACCCCCCGCCGTCCGGCGTGGCGGCCATGCCGACGATCGGCTTGTTGAGGTGGATGTTGCCCGTCGAGCCCCAGCCGATCGCGTCGCCGAAGGGGAAGATGCCGCCGTCGGACGCCACCAACCAATAGCCGCCGCCGTCCGGCGTCGCTGCCATGCCGACGATGGGCTGGTTGAGCCGGACGTTGCCGGTGGAGCCGTAGCCGCCCGCATCCCCGAACGGGAAGATGCCGCCGTCCGAGGCGACGAGCCAGTAGCCGCCGCCGTCCGGCGTCGCGGCCATGCCGACGACGGGCTTGTTGAGCCGGATGCCACCCGTCGAGCCGTAGCCCACGGCATCACCGAAGGGGAAGATCCCCCCGTCCGAGGCCACCAGCCAGTAGCCAAGGCCCGTCGGCGTCATGGCCATGCCGACGATCGGCTGATTCAGGCGGATATTCCCTGTACTGCCGAGCCCCGGCATGTCGCCGAAGGGGAAGATGCCTCCGTCGCTGGCCACCAGCCAGTAGCCGCTCAGCGGCCTGATCAGCGCGTTGTGCAGCAGCATCGAACCGCCGTTGATGAACAGTGCGATCGGGATGTAGCCCGCGTGCTGGTAGGTGTGCTGCGCGGTGATGACGAAGCCGCCGATGCCGTCGATGCGTGCTTCGGACGTGGTGCCATCGCCCCAGGACACGTGCACCGAGTAGTCGCTCGCCTTTGCGTTCGGTGAGTCGTCCCAGAAGGCACCCAGGACATATCCGGTGTCGCCGGTCAGGGTCGCGTCGGCGTCGCCGAAGGGGGTAACGCTGCCGTCCAGATTGGCCAGCCAGTAGCCCTTGCCCGTGCTGGTGCGCGCCATCCCGACGACGAGTTGACCGCCGGCGCGCTCGTCGCCCGCGAAGTAGGCGTCACCGAAGGGATACACGGTGCCGCCAAGGGAGACCTCGTAATAGCCGTTTCCCGTGGACGACACCACCATGGCAAGGATTGGCCCGTTGGTGCGCACGCTGCCGGTCGACCCGTACCCTGGGGCGTCGCCGAAGGGGAAGACGCCGCCGTCCGACGCCACCAGCCAGTAGCCCTTGCCGTCCGGGGTGAGCGCCATCGCCGTGATGGCGCGGTTGAGGCGGACGTTGCTCATGTCGCCGTACGAGGTGGCGTCCCCGTAGGTGAAGACGTCACCGAACTCGTCCACGGCGACGTAACCGTTGCCCGTGGGCGTCGCGGCGAGCGCGACGATGAAGCCGTGCGGCTGGTCCGCGGGCTGACCGTCGTAGGGCACCCCAAGCCCGACGACGCAGCCGTCCTCGGTGACCTCCCAGTAGCCGCGCCCCTGGGGGTCGGCGGCGATCGCGGCGAAGGCGCCACAGTCCGTGACGTCGTGCGCGTCCGAGGGGAAGCCGTAGTCGAAGGGCTTGACGGTGCCGTCGCTGCTCATCGTCCAGTAGCCGTCGACGCCCGGCAGGTTGGCGATGCCAACCGTGGCGGAGGCGAGGGGAACGTGGTCGTAGCCCACTGCGCCGTAATTCGTGAAGCCGTTGAGGGCATCGGCCGTGACGCTGCTGGCTTGGGCCTCGCCGCCCGTCGGCGCGGGCCGCGGGGCGGCGGTGCGAGCCGACGGCTGGCGCTCGTCGAGGTTGTGGCGCGACTGCGGGTCGCTGGACGCCGGTCGCGTGGGGGTCGTCGGCGCGTGGACCGTGGGGCTGTGGCCTATCCGCACGGCGGTGGCGTGCGGCGCGCTCACCGCGGCCGCCCCGGATGGGCTGGCGAAGGCGGCGGCGAAGGCGCCCGCCGCGGCGAGCAATGCTGCGGCGCGCCGGTCCCACGCACAGCGGAGTAGTTGCGTCGGGTGGTCCTTCGGCACGCGTGTCCTCCCGCGACCGGCGCGTGGGGGGTCTGGCGCCGCCCGCGAGAAAGGTCCGCCGATCAGTGCCCGAGGGTAGTCCAGGCGGTCGCGTCGCGGATTGACCGTTTACCTTTCAGCAAAGAGAATTTACGGTTCGTTACCGAACGTTTCCGGCCGCAGAAGGGTTCTGCACATGGTGTCGCCGCACCACGCCGCGAACCGGTCGTGGCTCCAGCCTCGCTCCCCGACCAGGGCACTGTAGAGAGCGTCGTCGGTCAGCACCCACAGCACGTCGGCGGCCTCCGACTGGGAGAGCCCGGTGCGCAGCGGGCCGCGCTGGGCGAGCAGCTCCACCACGGTCGCCTGGCCGCGGCGGCGCTGTTGACTGAAGTCCTCCCACAGCTCGGCGATGCCCGGGTCGGCGGCGGCCGCGCGGCGGAACGCCTCGGTGACCCCGGCGGTGTGCCGGCTGACCTCCGCCGAGCTGCGCGCGTGGGCGCGGAGCAGGGAGGCCGCGTCGGCCTGCTCGCGCAGCTCCTGCAGCCAGCTGCGAAGCGCCACCGGGAGGGGCTGTCCGTCGCTGCGCGCCGCGTCGTCCACCACCGCTTCGAGGAGCCCTCGCTTGGTCCCGGCCACCGCGGCGACGGTCTGCGGAGCGACGCCGGCCGCGCGGGCCACCGCCTGGCGCGACGTCGCCGCGTAGCCCCGCTCGGTGAAGAGCCGGCGGGCGGCGTCGAGCACGGCGCGCCGCGTGGCCCTGGCCTGGGCGCTGCGGTGCGGCGAGTTGTAGCTGCGGCGCTCACGCGCGATTTCGATAGACGTAGTTGCTAATGATTAGTCCAATGCGCTCCCTTAAGCAAGTCTTCGGCACGGCTTGTCCGGCACTGCGGCGGGGGCTGGGTAGAATGCGGCCATGGACCCCCGGCGCGGCCGGCGTCCCCCTCTCGCAGCTCTGTGGCGTCGCGCCGCCTCAACCTCGGCGATCCTGCTCGTGCTCGCGCTCCCGGTCGCGGCGGGCCTGGTGGAGTTCGCGCCAGCCGCGCCTCCGCGGCCGGCCGACTCCCGTGCCGCTCAGGCGCCCTCCTCGCCGAGCCCGGCCACGGGCGTGCTCCCCGAGCCCGCCCCTGACCAGACCCCGAGCGAGCTGCCGCCGACCGCGGCCGCGGAGCCGGCGGTCGACCTCCGCCTGACCGGCGCGGCCATCTCGGTGCCCATCCTCACCTACCACTGGATCCGGGTGAACCCCGTCCCCAGCGACCAGCTCGGCTTCCACCTCTCGGTGACCCCCGCCAACTTCGCCCAGCAGATGGCCTTCCTCCACTACGCGGGGGTGCACCCCATCACCCTGGCCGAGGCGATGGCGGCGCTGCAGACCGGCAGGCGGCTGCCCTCGCGCCCCGTGATCCTCACCTTCGACGACGGCTACGGCGACTTCGCCAGCCGGGCCACCCCCGTGCTGCAGCGCTACGGCTTCGTGGCCACCGACTTCGTGGTCAGCGGGTTCGTCAACCGCCCCGCCTACATGACCGCGGCCCAGATCCACGAGGTCGAGGCGGCGGGGATGGTGATCGGCTGCCACACGGTCAACCACCTCGACCTGGCGCGCATCCCGCCGGCCGTGGCCCAGGCCCAGATCACCGTCAGCCACCAGGCGCTCCAGGAGCTGCTCGGCCACCCCGTCCTCGACTTCGCCTACCCGTACGGCGACTGGGATCCCGCCGTGGCCAGGATGGTGCTCGCGGACGGCTTCCGCGAGGCGGTCACCACCGCGTCCGGCACCGAGCTGCAGGTGTCCAACCGGGCCACCTGGCCGCGCCTGCACGTGGACGGGGCCGACACGCTCGCCCAGTTCGCCGGGAAGGCGCTGGCGGGGACGGCCGGGCACACGATCCAGGAGCTGCTGCACGGCTTCGCCGCCGAGCAGCCCGGGGCCCAGCCCACCCCAACGCCGAGCCAGCGCGTCGCCTGGGACGACCAGGGGGTCGACAGCCGCCGCTACGCCTGAGCCGGCTCAGGGCCTCGACATGCGGAGGAGCTGGTCCTCCTCGGGCGGCAGCGGGGGCAGCACGGCCACGCCATGGCGGGCGAGCACCGCGTCCGCCGCTTCGAGGTAGGCCATCCGGCCCTGGGCCCGGGCGTAGGTGGCCTGGATGAAGTCGTAGGTGCTGGCCTGCTGCGGAACCGGCGGCAGCTCGGGCGCGTCGGGCACCTCGGCGGCGGGGACGACGCCGTGCCCGCTCAGCTCCTCGAAGGCCAGGGCGACCACCGCGCAGGCGTCGTTGACCAGCTCGGCGTAGTCCATCTTGGCGTTGAGCACCGCCACGGGGTCGCGCCCGTCGGGCTTCGGTCCCGCGTGGCCGGTGACCGCACCGACGTAGTCGCGCAGCTCGTCGAGCTGGACGATGCCGGCCTCGGCCCCGCCGACCACGACGCGGTCGTCGCGCACCCCGACGGTGAACTGGAGCGACGGCTGCGCCGGCTTCGGGGCGCGGCGGAAGAGGGGCATGGCGCCGAGGCTACACGACCGCTGCCGGCGGGTATGGCGTTCCTGTGGCGGATTGAGAGGCCGGCCTTTACCGTCTCCGGGCATCGCCTGTACAGCGCTGCAAACGTCTCACAGGTCTTTGCGCCGGTTGCTTGTCCCGGGACGGGGTGCGACCGCATCGTGGTCGGTGACCGGAGATGCCGCGGCGGGGCAGGGCGGCAGGGGCAGGATCCCGCCGGTCCACGGGGGGCAGGGAGCGACCGGATGGCCTCGCTACGGCGGGGCCATCCGGTACACCACCACCGCCAGCACCACCACGGCGGCGACGAGCAGCACTCCGAGGACCACCGCCCTCGAGGGTCGCCCCGAGCTGCGCACCTCGACGTCGCGGACGACCTCGGCGACGCGGCGGAAGGCGGTGCGCTCGGCCTGCAGCCGCTCCTCGTCCTCGGCGTCGAGGCTCTCCCAAGCGCGGAGGCTCAGCGGCTGCCGGGGGCGCGTCGTGTAGCCGTTGCTCTCCGGGCGGCGCGGTCGTGCCAGGCGGGGCGGCAGCGCGCCGCCCGGAGTGCGTCGGGGGCCGGGATCCTCACCCATCGCGGCGCCAAGTGTGGCACCGCGCGGGGTGTCCGGCTCAGCCGGCCCTGCGCTGCCGGCGCGACCGGGCGAAGAGGAGCGCCAGGCCGAGGATCAGCACCGCCGCCGGCGTGGCGATCGCGCCCACCGGGGACACGGCGTCGACCAACCCGGCGATGGGGTTGCGCAGCGACGTGATGGCGGTGCTGAGCTGCCCGGGAGCGGGCGCCGACGTGGCGCTGACCGAGGTGCCCAGGACGGCGCCCGTCGGGTTGGCCGCGGGCACGGTGGTCACGGTGGGCGTCCCCAGGGACGCGGGCACCAGGGCGACGGGCGCTGAGCCGAGGCCCGGGGTGAACACGCCGCCCGCGGTTCCCTGCGACGAGCCGCCACCGGCGGGCCCGGCCGCTGAGCCGGAGCCGCTGGAGCCGGGGCTGCCGCTCGACCCGCCCTCGCTGCCCGAGCCGCCGCCCGACGGCGTGCCGCCGCCGGAGGTCGACCCGGGGGTTCCCGAGCCGCCGTCGCTGCCGGAGCCGCCGCCCGCGGGTGGCGTTCCGCCCTGGGTCGAACCGGGGTCCCCGGTGGGCGCCGGGGTGGGCGCGGCCGTGGGCGCAGGCGTGGGCACCAGCCCGCCGCTCGTGGTGCCCGGTGCCGGGGTCGGCACGGGTGTGGGATCAGGGGTCGGCACCGGCGTGGGCACCGGCGTCGGCACGGGCGTGGGGAGCGGGGTGGGCTTGGGGGTCGGCTTCGGCGCCGGCGTGGGAGCGGGCGTCGACTTCGGGCGCGCGGCGGGCACGACGGCCGCCGAGCTCCAGGCGCCTGAGGTGTCCAGGCCGTAGTGGAAGCGGACCGAGACGGCCTGGCTCGGGTCGCTCGGCGTGACGCTGGCCGTGAAGGTGGCGCCGGACTGCGACCAGCCGCCCCAGTGGTCGCAGAGGTCGTGAAGCGCGGCGCTGCCCTGCCACGCCGCGGAATCGGCGGGGTGCCAGGAGGTGTCGCCGGCGCCGACGGTGTACGTCGCCGCCGGCATCACGACGCTCACCGTCGCCGACCCGCCCTTGGCGCAGGTGGCGACGAGGTCGACCCGCGCTCCGGAGACGCTGACCGTCGCGGCGGCATGGCCCGCCGACGGCAGGGCGAGGTCGTACCCCGCATGCAGCGAATCCCACGGCACCAGGTAGAGACGGCCGTCCATCGAGCCGCTGATGGTCACGCCCGCGGCCTGGCCGCCCATCAGCCCGCTGGCGGCGGCCAGCACGGCCGCCAGGGTGCCCGCCGCCACGGTGAGCACGGCCATCCCGCGGGTCATGCCGCGTGGTGTCGTCGTCATCTGTCCTGCCCCCAAGCCCGCCGCAAACCTCTGCCAGGGCTGGATTGTCGACCAGGGGGGCCCCGCGTTTGGGCCAAATTCGCGCAGAACTGATGGACCTTCACAGCTCTTTTCCGGGCCACACAGGTCGCCCGGCCGCCGCCATCCAATCGCCACAGGCGCACCGCTCGCGTCAGTGCGCAAGGACTGGGGGTCCCTGCCGTTGAAATCTCGATGCGCAGAGCCCTCCTCGCCGCGGCCGCGGCCACCGTCCTCGCCGGCAGCCTCCTCGACGCCGTCCCGTCGGTGGTGCACGCCGCCCCTCCCACGCCGGGCCCCATCGTCAGCGCCCGCGCCTCCGAGCCGGTCGTGATCACGGGCTCGCAGATCCCGCAGTGGAGCCGCTCCTCGGCGACCGGCGTAGCCGCCGCCTACCCCTCCGGCGCCAGCAAGTCGACCGGCGGCGACGGGGTGCGCAGCGCGCACAACGGCATCCTCACCGTTCCTCCCGACAGCCGCACCGGGGTCGACCCCGACCAGATCACCGCCTTCCGGTGGGACCCGGCCAAGGGCTGGCGCGAGGTCCCCGTGCAGGTCGACCAGCGCTACCCGTACTTCCTGGCCAACGGGCATTCCTCCTTCTCGGTGTACTCCGGCACCGACCAGGAGCTCACCTACGCCTGGAACCCCACCGCCCACAGCACCGGCGAGGAGGCCTGGAAGAAGGTCTTCGGCCAGTGCGACGCCACCTACCAGCAGTCGCCCGCCGACCTGGCCGCCGCCATCGCCGACGGCGCGGTCACGCCGACCACCGCGCCCGGCGTGGCGCCCGACGACTACACCCAGGCGACGCCGGACCCGGTGCGGAACCTCAACGACGACGACGAGATCGCCATGATGGCCGGCGACGCGGGCTACGCCGCGCCCGACGGGACACCGCAGCCGAAGCACACCTCGCCCGGCGGGCAGACCATCACCATCGTCAATCCCGACGACGGCAGCATCGGCTACGTCTACCTCTTCCTCCGCCCCGGCGGCTCGTCCTTCAACGCCGGCAACGGCTACGTGCAGATGACGCGCGACGCCAACGCCGACGAGTGGATCGACCGCTACACCTTCGCCCCGGACGACCCCGAGAAGATCGGCACCTCGAACACGGGCTACGGCCCCAACATCCCGGGCACGGTCTGCCGCACCTCACCGAACAACGACGGCGGCATCACCACTCCCGACGGGCTGCCGCGCTCCTCGATCGACCGCGTCCCGCGCGACGGCATGACGGTGACCACGCCTACCTACCGCCTCTACGCAAGCGGGCGCTGGATGATCCGGCAGTTCAACGTCACCGCGCCGGGGACGGCCGGACAGTACGGTCCCAACCTGATCTCCCGCTGGAAGGGCCGTGCCTTCCAGCAGTCGCCGGACTCCTCGGTGTCGCTGGTCGGCTTCGAGGACGAGCAGGTCAACTGGGAGGCCAACGCCGCGCTGCTGGGCTGGAAGGTCGGCCCGGTGCGCGCCATCCGCGAGGTGTGGGGCGCCGACTCCGGCACCAACGTCACCAAGACGGAGATCTACTACCGCGACAGCGACGTCTTCCACTACCACGTGCGCGTCCACCCGATCCCGCCGGACGGGCTGTACACCTCGTGGGACTACCGCCTCGGCGCCGTCGACACCTACTACAACCAGAAGAACCCGCAGGGCGTGCCCGTCGACGGCGTGCCCGACAGCAGCGTCGGCGAGGTCGACCAGCTGCCGGTGACCGGCCAGAAGGCCTACTTCAACACCTGCGACCCCACCTTCGACATCTGCTCGGCGATCGACAACCCCGAGGAGATCGCCGGACCCCACGGCGGCCTGGTCTACGTCGCCGAGCTGAAGGGCGCCACCGCCGCCACCGAGCCGGCCGTGGTGCCCTACTACCGTGACGACGCCTGCTTCGACGACGGCACCGGGGACGGCCCCCCGCCGCGGCCCTGGCCCAAGGAGGCGTCCACCGACCCGCGGGTGCAGCAGGGCTACGTCAACTACTGGATCTCCCAGGGCGCTCCGTCGACGCTGCAGTACCCCGACCTGGTCTGCAACCCCTCCGACACCAATCCAGCCGACCCGCAGTGGAAGAAGACGCCGTTCGCAGGCGCCATCGGGCAGAGCGGGCTCCACTTCTTCGTCACCTCCGACACCGACAACGCCTTCTCGCCGCTGACGGTGGACGAGATCGACGCCCAGCAGACGCGCTACAGCGTGCCCATGTCGGCGGCCACCAACGTTTCCCTCGAATATGGCCGCAACGTGATCGCACCGCTGCAGGTGGTGGTGACGCCGTTCGGCGGCAGCGGCGTGCCGGCCCCCGCGTCGAGCGACGCAGGCCTCGGCTACTCGATCGCCTCGTCCGCTGTGGCGCTGCCGTTCGTCCCCGCGCTGATGCGCGGTCGTCGCCGCCGCCGTGGAGGCGCGGGCCGCCCGCTCTAGGCGCGGGCGGGGGTGGGGAACTCGCTTCGCCGGAAGAGCGGGAACAGCGGCAGGCCGCGGGCGGCGCAGGCCTCGCGCCCGCCCTCCTCGCGGTCGACGATGACGATGCCCTCGACGGGGACCGCTCCGGTCTCCAGGACGCGGTCGTAGGCCTGGAGCAGTGCGCCGCCGGTGGTGATGGTGTCCTCGACGAGCACCACCCTCTGCCCCGGCTGCAGCGGCGGACCCTCCACCCCCTTGCCGGTGCCGTGGTCCTTCGCCTCCTTGCGGACGATGAAGGCCTGCAGCGGCGCCTCGTCCTCCATGCCGCTGAGCGCGGCGACGCCCGAGCAGATGGGGTCGGCGCCGAGCGTCATCCCACCCACGGCGGTGACGCCGGGAAGCTCGTGGACGCGCTGCAGGATGAGGCGGGACACGAGGTAGAGGCCGCGCCCGTCGAGGGTGACCTGCTTGCCGTCGAAGTAGAAGTCACTGCGCCGTCCGCTGCGCAGCACGAAGTCGCCGAATCGGAAGCTGCGCTCGTAGAGCAGCGCGTGCAGCTCGGTGCGCAGCGCGGCGAGGTCCTCGCTCATTCCGGCCTCCAGCGCAGATGGGGCCTGCGCGCCGCGGCCACCTCGTCGACGCGCTCGACCGGCGCATTGTGCGGCGCCGCCTGGACGAAGGCAAGGTCGCGCGACGCCTCCTCGACGATGGCGGTGCAGATCTCGGCGAGCTGGTCGAGGCTCTGCTTCGACTCCGTCTCGGTGGGCTCGAACATCAGCGCCTCGGCGACAGTGGTGGGGAAGTACACGGTCGGCGCGTACACGCCATAGTCGAGCAGCCGCTTGGCCACGTCCATGGCGCGCAGCCCCTCGACGCGGCCGCCGCGCGTGGTGGCGACGAACTCGTGGAGGCAGGGCGTGTCCACCGCCATCGGGAAGAGATCGGCGAGGCGCCTCTGCAGGTAGCGCGCGTTGAGCACCGCGTCGCGGGCCACCTGGGGGAGGGTGTCGCCGTAAGCGCGGATGTAGGCGTAGGCGCGCAGCAGCATCCCGAAGTTGCCGTAGAACGAGCGCACCTTGCCGATGGAGCGCGGGCGGTCGTGGTCCAGGAGGAAGGCGCCGTCGCGCTTCTCCACGGTCGGCACGGGCAGGAAGTCGACCAGCGACTCGGCGACCCCGACGGGCCCGCTGCCGGGACCGCCGCCTCCGTGCGGCGTGGAGAACGTCTTGTGCAGGTTGAGGTGGACGACGTCGAACCCCATGTCGCCGGGGCGGGCGACACCGACCAGGGCGTTGAGGTTGGCGCCGTCGTAGTACAGCAGGGCGCCCGCGTCGTGCGCGGCGCGCGCGATCTCCAGGATGTCCTTCTCGAAGACGCCCAGGGTGTTGGGGTTGGTCAGCATCACCGCGGCGACCGAGGAGTCGAGATGGGCCCTGAAGTCCTCGACGTCGACGGTGCCGTCGTGGTTGCTCCTCACCGTCACCACCTCCATGCCGGTCAGCGCGGCGGAGGCGGGATTGGTGCCGTGCGCGCTGTCGGGGATGAGCACCCGGGTGCGGTGGGTGTCGCCCTTGGCGGCGTGGTAGGCCTGGATCATGCGCAGCCCCGTCCACTCGCCGTGCGCGCCGGCCGCGGGCTGCAGCGACATGCGCGCCATCCCGGTGACGCTGCAGAGCATGCGCTCCAGCTCCCACATCAGCTCGAGCGCGCCCTGGGAGTCCTCGTCGGGCTGGTAGGGATGCAGCGAGGCGAAACCGTCGAGGCCGGCGAGCTGCTCGTCGACGACGGGGTTGTACTTCATGGTGCAGCTGCCCAGCGGGTAGATGCCGTGGTGCAGATGGTGGTTGCGCCGCGCCAGGCGGCCGACGTGGCGTGCCAGCACCGGTTCCGGCACGCTGGGAACCGCCGGTGGTGCGCTGCGCAGCGCGTGCCTGGGGAGCAGCGCGTCGAGCGGCTTGGCGTCGACGCCGGCGGCGACGGTGCGTGGGCCGCCGCTGTAGTCGGTGCTCAGCTCGAAGAGCAGTGGCTCCTCGCCGGCCCACGCGGGCGTCGGAGCGGTGACGTCGCTCATGCCGTCACCTCCTGCGGGCGCTTCGCCAGCTCACGGGCGGCGTCGAGGTAGTGGTCGATGGCCGCGGGCGAGGTCATCTCGGTGCAGCACACCAGCAGCGCGTCGCTGAGCGACGGGTCGATGCCACCGAGGGGCAGCCCGGCGACGATGCCGCGCCTGCGCATCGCGGCGACCAGCTGGCTTGCGTCGCAGGGCAATCGCAGGGTGAACTCCCAGAGGAACGGCGCGTCGAAGGCGACGCTGAACCCGGGCAGCGCGGCGAGTCGGTCCGCCAGCGCATGGGCGCGTTGCGCGCTCACCTCCGCGACCGCGCGCATGCCGCCGGCTCCCATGCGCGCCATGTAGATCGTCGCCGCCAGCGCCATCAGGGCGTGGTTGGTGCAGATGTTGCTGGTCGCCTTCTCGCGGCGGATGTGCTGCTCGCGCGCCTGCAGGGTGAGCGTGTAGGCGCGCCGGCCGCGATGGTCGGCGGTCATGCCGACGAGGCGTCCCGGCAGGCGGCGGACCAGCGCCTCGCGCACCGCCATGAAGCCGACGTAGGGGCCGCCGAAGGAGGCGGGGATGCCGAGCGGCTGTCCCTCGCCGACGGCGACGTCGAAGCCGGCCTCGCCCGGCGGCACCAGGACGCTGCAGGCGATGGGGTCGACGGACGCCACCGCCAGCGCGCCGACGGCGTGGGCCCTGTCGGCGAGTGGGGCCAGGTCCTCCAGGGTCCCGAAGAACGCCGGCTGGCTGACGATCAGCCCGGCGTGCTCCGCGGTCAGCGTCTGCTCGATGGCGTCGAGCGGCGTGACGCCGTCGCGCTGCGCGATCACGTCGACCGCCACCCCGCGCCCCTCCGCGTAGGTCGCGATGACGCGGAGCGCCTCCGGGTGGATCGCGCTGCTCACCGCGACGCGCCGGCGCCCGGTGTGCGTCACCGCCAGCATCAGCGCCTCGGCGGCGGCGGTGGCGCCGTCGTACAGCGAGGCGTTGGCCACGTCCATGCCGGTCAGCGCGCAGATCATCGTCTGGAACTCGAAGATGGTCTGCAGCGTGCCCTGCGACGCCTCCGCCTGGTAGGGGGTGTACGCGGTGTAGAACTCGGGCCGGCTGATCGTCGCCCGGACGATCGCCGGCACGAAGCGCCGGTACACCCCGGCACCGAGGAACGACTCCCAGGCGCTGAGCGGTCGGTTGCGGGCGGCGAGCCGCTCCAGGTCGGCGACCAGCTCCTGTTCGGAGAGGGCCGGGGGGAGGTCGAGTCGCGGGTCGAGGAGCTGTGCAGGGACGGAGGAGAAGAGGTCCTCGATGCGTTCGGCCCCGACGGCATCGAGCATCGAACGCCGTTCGGCGTCCGTGTTGGGGAGGTAGGCCATCGACCTCCAAGTATGCGGGACGCCCGGCGCCCCGCCGCGTGCCGCGCCCGCCGCCGGTGCCGTGGTCCCGCCCAGGATTGGGATCGACAGTCCAGTGGTAGACTGGCGCCTGCACATGGTGAAGCGAGCCCCTGTCCATATCGACGACGTCATCGCCGCCATCGAGACGGCGCGCGACAAGGTCATGGCCGACGAGGTCAAGTCCCTGGTCAAGCTGGGCCTGCCCAAGAACGTCGCCTACAAGATGGTCGCCGAGCGCTACCGCCAGCGCGGCTCCGAGGAAGAGGGCTCCGAGGGCGAGCAGTCGCCCTGGGTGGACATGAGCTAGCGGCGCGACGCCGCACTTCTTCCGGCCTCGGCTCTCCCGTCGACCGCGTCAACCTGATCGAAGGTTTCCCTCGCCCTCCCCGTCATTCAAGTAGGTGAAACACCTCCGGGGAGGTCGTTGCCGAGGAAGAGTCCGCCGCGGTGTGGCGCGGGCGGTGCCGGGTTCCCTCACCCGAGTCCTGGCGGTTCGTTCGTCAACTCAAAGGAAGGGAACACATGTTCAATCGAATTCGTCGCATCGCGATCCTCCTGCCCGCTGTTGCGGCCATTGCCATGACTGGAACCCAGGCTCAGGCCGCGGGGGTGGCGACCGCGGTTGTGACGGGAAACGTCAACCTCTTTCCCGGCTTCACTTTCCCGCCTGTTCCAGTGCAGAACCAGAACTTCACCGGATCACTGAACCTCACCGGTGTCTCGGCGACCTCGCAGTGCCTCGGCGTTCTCAACGCCACCGCCAACTTCAACGCCAGCTCGATCGCTGAGAACGTCGCTGGCGGGGTCGGCACCGGAACCTTCAACGCCAGTGGGAACTGCACGATCTCAGGGCCCTTCGTCGTCACCTGCGTCTTCGTCTACGCCCGGGTCGGACCGGTGCTCATCATCGTCAAGCAGTGTGTCTATCTGGACCAGATCGCGGCCAGTCCCGTCGTGGCGAATGCCCTGCTCATTCCGAACCAGACGCCTCCCGCGACGATCACCTCCGGGTCATACGTCGGAATCGGAACCCTCTTGACCGTCTGATCCGCGCGTAGCCTGCGAGCCCGGCCGCGCGCGGTGCGGCCGGGCTCCTCCTTCCTGCACCAGCCAGTCCAGCACCAGCCCGTTCACCCGATCCGGGTCCTCCACGTGGAGGAAGTGCCCGACCCCGTCGAGGATCTCGACGCGCGCCTCGCCCGTGCAGTGCGCCAGGCTGGCGCGCTCGCGGTCGGGCGCGAAGCACCCGTCGTCGGCGCCCATGAGGAACAGCGCCGGCACGGCGATGCTGCCGCCCTGCACCTCGGTCTGCGCGGCGATGAGGTCGTCGGCCTGGCGGGCGAAGTCGAGCGTCTGGCGGTAGTAGCCGAGCGCGGCGTCGAGCACGCCGGGCGCTGACAGCGTCTGCTTGAGCGCGGCCATCCGCGCCGGGTCGGGCGCGAAGCCGGGTGACCAGTCGCGCCAGAGGCGGTCGATGAAGGCGTGGTCGCCGGCGGGGACGACGAGCCCGGGCAGCACGTCCTGCAGGAAGAACCACATGTACCAGGAGCGCTTGCGCTGCTCCCAGTCGCCGATCAGGGTGGCCGCCAGCACGGCGGGATGGGGGAGCGCCATGGCCACCATCGCCCGCACTCGCGACGGCTGCAGGATGGCAGCGCCACACGCCGCGAGCGCGCCCCAATCGTGGCCGACGAGAGCGGCGCAGCCGTCGGCACTCAGCGCCTCGATGAGCGCCAGTGCGTCGAGCGCCAGCACCGCCGACTGGTAGCGGCCGTCCGGGGCCGGCGCGGTCGGGTGGTAGCCGCGCATCCACGGCGCAACGGCGTGGAACCCCGCGCTCGCGAGCGCGTCGAGCATCGGCGTGAAGCTGGGCGCGTGGTCGGGAAAGCCGTGCAGGCAGAGCGCCAGCGGCCCGTCCTCGGGACCCGCCGAGAGGTAGGCGAAGTCAACCCCGTTTGCGGTCGCACGGCGCGGTTCCATCGGGCGACTGACTATGCTCCACAGCCATGACGGACTGCTGCGTCGTCGGTCCCGGCGGGGTCGGTGGGTACCTCGCGGCCGTCCTGGCGCTGGGCGGCCTCGACGTCACCGTGGTGGCGCGCGGGGCCCACGGCGAGGCGATCGCCCGTGACGGCCTCCGCCTGATCGACCCGCAGCGCGCCGACGTGCCGCCGGCGCGCATGCCCGTGCACGCGAGGCTCGACGACGCTCCGGCCGCCGATGTCGTGGTGCTCGCGGTCAAGCAGCGCGACCTGTCCTCGCTGGTGGCGGAGCTCCCCGCCTACCTGGAGCGCTGCAGCGGCGATTCCCTGGTGCTGGCGGTGCAGAACGGCGTGTCGCACCTCGCCGGCCCGCTCGCCGCGCTGGACCCGGGGCGCGTGCTGGTGGGGAGCGTCTACATCTTCAGCCACGTCGAGGCGCCGGGCGCGATCCGGGTGCTGGGCGGGCCGCGCCTCTACCGCTTCGGCCCGCTCGACCCCGGGCAGGCCGCCCTCGCGGCCCGGGGCGATGACCTCGCCGCGCGCTGGAACGCGGCCGGCCTCCTCTCCGCGGCCGACGGCGACGGTCGCCGCGTCTGCTGGGAGAAGCTCTGCCTGCTCGCCCCGCTGAGCGGCGTCACCGCGCTAACAGCGCGCACCGTCGGCGAGTTCCGCGAGCTGCCCGAGATGATGGCGACCTTCCGCACCCTCTGCGAGGAGGTCCGCGCGGTCGCCGTCGCCGAGGGTGTCGACGTTTCTGCCGAGGTTGTCGATTTCATCGCGCAGGGCATCGCCAGCACCGATCCGGAGGGTCGATCGTCGCTCTTCCGCGACCTCGCCCAGGGGCGCGACAGCGAGCTGGAGGTGCTGCTCGGCGACGTGGTGCGGCGCGGGGAGTCGCTCGGCGTGCCCGTCCCCGCGATGCGCACGGTGTACGCGGCGACCCGGCTGCGCTACGGGGTCGACGTCCCGGGCGCCCGGCCCGGCGACCCCGAGTCGACGCGTGTCCTCACAGCGTCGCTCACCGGCGGCGCCGCGCAGTGAGCGTCGGCGCCGGGATGCTCACCGTCGCCCAGGCGCAGCAGCGCATCCTCGAGTCGATCACGCCGCTGCGCACCGAGCGGGTGGCGCTCTCCGAGGCGCTGGGCCGGGTGCTCGCCGAGACGGTGGTGAGCCGCCGCACCCTGCCGCCCTTCGACAACTCCGGCATGGACGGCTACGCAGTGCGCCACCACGACACCCGCGGCGCGAGCGTCGAGTCGCCGGTGGTCCTCGACGTCGCCGGCGAGTCGCGCGCCGGCATGGCGCCCGGCCGCCGGCTGCGCAGCGGCACCGCGATGCGGATCATGACCGGCGCCCCCGTCCCCGAGGGCGCCGACGCCGTGGTCCGCTACGAGGACACCGACTCCGGGCGCGAGCGGGTGCGCATCCAGGTTGAGGTCAGGTCCGGCACGAACATCCGCCGCGCGGGCGAGGACATGAACCCCGGCGACGCCATCCTCGACGCCGGCCGCCGCCTGCGCCCCGCCGACCTGGCCGCCTGCGCCGCGCTGGGCAACGCCTGGCTGGAGGTGCGCCGCCGCCCGCGGGTCGCCGTCGTCTCGACCGGCGACGAGCTGGTCGAGCCCGACCGCGAGCCGGGCCCAGGGCAGATCGTCGACAGCAACGCCGTCGCCATCGCCGCCGCCGTGCGCGAGGCCGGCGGCGACCCGGTGCGCATCGGCATCGCACGCGACGCGGTCGCCGACCTCACCCGCGCCTTCACCGAGGCGTCGCGCTGCGATCTCATCGTCAGCAGCGCCGGCGTCAGCATGGGCGACCACGACCACGTGCGCGACGTCGTCGACGCCATGGGCCGCATGGGCTTCTGGCGCGTCGCGATGCGGCCCGGCAAGCCACTTGCGGTCGGGGTTGTCAACAACGTGCCGTTCATCGGCCTGCCCGGCAACCCGGTCAGCTCGCAGGTCACCTTCGAGCTCTTCGCCCGCCCCGCGGTCCTGCAGCTCCAGGGCGCCACCGAGCTGCACCGCCGCCACACCGCCGCCCGCGCGCTGGAGGTGATGGAGAAGCCGGAGGGGCTGGAGACCTTCCACCGCGGCATCCTCCACGCGCACCGCAGGGGCGACGACCTTCCCGGGGTGAGCCTCACCGGGCCGCAGGGCTCGGGGATCATGCGCTCGCTGGTGCTCGCCGATTGCCTCATCGCCCTGCCCGCCGAGGGGGAGAGGGTGGAGAAGGGCGCGGTGGTGGAGGTCATCCCCCTGGCCTGATCGCGGCTCTTGCCGGCCGGATCGCTATCGGGTAGGATTTGGGAAAGTGACATTGCTCCAAATCCTGTCCGCTGCGCCTCCGTATGACCGCCCCGCGCTGGGCATGCGCGCCGCCCGGCTGCTCGGGCTGGCCGAGGCCATGGGCCTGCTGCCCGAAGGCGTGCCCATCGCACGGCTCGATCGCCAGACCATCCTCGGCCCCGTCCGCCACCTGCAGAGCAGGGGCATCGGTCGCACCGCCGCGCTGGAGCTCGATGCCACCGACGATCCGGAGCGGCTGGCCCACCTGCTCGACCGGCTCTACGACGAGCTGCTCGCCTCGCCCGCGCCGGACACCGAGGCCAGCGCCCTCGTCGAGGTGCTCGGCGCCGACCTGGTGGCCCAGCTCGCCGGCATCTCCCCGAGCAGCCTGCGACGCTACGTCACCGGGGAACGGGCCACGCCGGACGCCGTCGCCGCCCGGGTGCACCACGTCGCCGTGCTCGTCTCCCACCTCGCCGCCGGGTACAACGACTTCGGCGTCCGCCGCTGGTTCGGCCGCGCCCGCCCGCAGCTCGACGGCCGCGCGCCCGCCGACCTCCTCCGTGGCGAGTGGGACCCCGACGCCGACGGTCCGCTGCGCGTTCTTCGCCTCGCCGAGGCGCTGAACAGCTCGCACGCCACGTGATCGCCTATCGCCACGTCGACCCGCGCTACCCGCTGCTCTGGGAGTCCGCGGAGCAGCCGCCTGCACGCTGGCACGGTGAGGGTGAAGGGCCGGCAAGCTACTTCGCCGACACGCCGCATGGTGCCTGGGCCGAGTTCCTGCGGCACGAGGCCATCGTCGAGGAGGTCGACCTGCAGGGAATCCGGCGCGCGCTGTGGGCCGTCGACATCCTCGACGAGCAGCTCGACGCCGCGGCGCGCCCGGTCCTCCCTGCGCGCACGGCCACGGGTGGCCTCGACACGTACGCCGCGTGCCAGGCCGCCGCCCGCCGTCTGCGCAGGCGCAATCCGGGGCTGAGCTGCCTCGTCGTGCCGTCCGCGGCGTTGGGCCCCGGCGGCGCTGCGGGCTGGTACGTCGACGAAGGGCTGCGCAGCGGGCCACCGCGGGATGGTGTCGTCGTCGTGCTCTATGGGCGCCAGCCCGACCTGGTCGGCTGGCCCTGCGTCCACCTGGGTCAGCCCGACCCGCGCCTGCTCCCCCTGGTCCGCCCGCTCTAAGCCGCCGCGCGCCGCCGCCCGCGCACGAACCAGCCCACCACCAGCAGCAGCACCACCACCGCCAGCACGATCGCGGCCACCTCGATGGGTCCCGAGATCTTGTCGTAGTTGGCACCAATCGCATAGCCGCCGGCGGCGAGCGCGGCGCACCAGGGCAGGGCGCCGAGGAACGTCAGCAGCGAGAAGCGCAGCAGGTCGACGCGCGCAAGCCCCGCCGGGAACGACACGTAGGTGCGCACCACGGGAAGCACGCGCCCGACCAGCACCGCCGTCAGCCCGTGGCGGCGGAACCAGCGGTCGGCCAGCTCCACGTGGTTGCGGCGGATGCCGATGTAGCGCCCCGGCCCCAGCAGCAGGGGCTCACCCCAGATCGCCGCCAGCCCGTAGGCGACCAGCGATCCGACCAGGTTGCCCGCCGCGCCCGCGACGATCGCTCCGGCCAGGGAGATGTGTCCCTGCGAGGCCATGAAGCCTGCGAAGGGCATGATCACCTCGGACGGGAAGGGGACCCCGCAGCTCTCCACCGCCATCAGCAGCAGGACCGCGAGGATGCCGTGGTTCTGGACGAAGGTGGTGAGGGCATGGGTCACGGGCGGCCATTGTGCCCGGGGGAGGCGGGCGGCCGCGTTAAGCTGCCCGCCGCATGCCACCGCGCCCCGATCCCGCTCCGCGTCACACCCGGCGCCTGCGCCCCACCGCGCTGCCCGACTGGCCGATCCCCTTCGACCGCCGCTTCGAGCTCGACTGGGGTGACCCTGAGGTCTCCCGGCGCGTCCTCCGCGAGCACCTCGACCAGTCCCACGACGGCGCCTCGCGGCGCCTGCACGTCGTCGAGCGCCACGTCCGCCGGCTGCTCAAGCTGCTCCCGGCCGCACCCGCCGACGTCCTCGACGCCGCCTGCGGTCCCGGGCTCTACGCCGTGCGCCTGGCCCGGCTCGGCTACACCGTGAGCGGCATCGACGTCGGCGACGCCGCGCTCCGCCACGCGCGCAGCCTCGTCCGCGACGCACACCTGCAGCACCGCGCAACCTTCCGCAGGGCCGACCTGCGCACCCTCGACGACCACGAGCGCCACGACGCCGTCCTGCTCATCTACTACGTGCTCGAGGCCTTCCGCCGCTCGCAGCAGTCGCAGGTGCTGCGCCGCCTCGCCGCCGCGCTCCGCCCCGGCGGTGTGCTCATCGCCGAGCTGCGCGTCCGCCCCGACCAGCCGCCCGGGCGCCTGAGCGCCTGGGACTTCGTCCCCTTCTCCATCCTCGCCGACCGCCGCCACCTGCTGCTCACCGACGCCGCCTACGACGACGAGGCGCACACCTACGTGCTTCGCGAGATCGCCGTGCTCGACGACGGCGTCGCCGTGCAGCAGACCACCGGCGCCTTCACCCCGCTCGACGGCGTCGAGCAGCTCCTCGCCCGCGCCGGTCTGCAGCTGCGCGCGGCGTACGACGGATGGACCCGGTACCGCGCCACCGGGCTCTCCCACTCCCTCCTGGTCGTGGCCGACAAGCCGGAGGCCGTCAGCCGCCGCAGGTGATCGGTCCCGGGCCCAGCCTCACCTGCAGGGTCAGCGGCGGCTGGTCGCCGAGCGTCGCCACCAGGGAGTATCGGCCCGGCGGCAGCGTCTCGTCGGAGGTCCAGAGGAGCTCGTAGTGCGCCGTCCGGCCCGCGGGGAGGACCACCGGGCCGCAGGGGGTGCCCTTCGGCGCGGGTGGCGCCAGGGCGTCGACGTGGAGGTCGGCGCTGTCAATGACGATGAGCTGCAGGGGCGCGTCGCAGGGCGCGGTGAACGCCAGCGGACCCACGGCGTCGACGCTGACCTTGACGGTGCCGCCGGCGGGAACGGTTCCGGCGTCGGTCCGCGCCGTCAGCGGTCCGGCCACGGCGATCGCCGGTGTCGCGGACGGGGCGGGGGTGCAACGAGCCGGCGGGGTGCTGTCACCGCACGCGACCAGGGCCGCGCCGGCGCCCGCCAGCACGGCGAGGAGAGGGGGACGGAGGGGCATGGGAAGGGCTGCAAGATAGCCGCTACCATTGGCTGCCCGGATTGCCTCGGTCCTCCGGTCCTGCCGGGTGCCGGGTGGAGTTGGAGAAGAGTCTGATGCCCACACCAGATCGCATCCGCTGCGTCGCCGTCCTCGGACACAGCCACGACGGCAAGACGTCGCTCTGCGAGGCGCTCCTCCACACCGCGGGCGCCACCCAGCGCCTCGGCTCCACCGACCAGGGCACGTCGATCCTCGACCACGAGCCCGAGGAGCAGAAGCGCTCGATCTCCATCTCCTCCGCGCTGGCGCACTGCGACTGGAACGGCGTGCGTGTCAACCTCATCGACACGCCGGGCTTCCAGGACTTCGGCGGTGAGGTGTCGCAGGCGCTGGCCGCCGCCGACGCCGCCATCCTGGTGGTGTCGGCCGGGTCGCCGGGCACCGAGGTTCCGGTGGGCGCCGAGCTCGCCTGGGAGCGCATCACCGCGGCCGGCCTGCCCGCGCTGATCGTGGTCAACAAGATGGACAAGGAGAACGTCTCCTACGAGGCCACCGTCGACGCCATCCGCGAGGCCTTCGGGCGCAAGGCGATCGCCATC